>DASTDE010000001.1:0-611543 GCA_035710515.1 Candidatus Rubrimentiphilum sp.
CGATGGGCCGCAACGCCCGGGGAGTCAAGGCGATGACGCTGGAGAAGGGCGACTCGCTGATCGCGATGGACGTCGTCGAAGACGAGCGCCGCGAAGTGCTCCTGGTTACGACGCGCGCGTTCGGCAAACGTACGCCGATCAGCGAATACCGTCACTCGGCGCGCGGAGGCACGGGCGTGAAGGCGTTTGCCAAAGAGCGGGAAGACATCGGCCAAGTCGTCGATCAGATATTGGTCGCGCCCGACGATCAGCTGTTGATGATCACGTCGGCCAACCAGGTGATCCGCATCAAAGTCGGCGAGATTCGAAAGGCCGGCCGGTCGACAAAGGGCGTGCGGCTGCAGCGGCTGGGCGAAGGCGACGAAGTCATCGCCATCACCAACCTGGGCAAGCAGGCCGCCCAACTGACCGAAATAACGGGCGAACCCCAGCAAACGGAACTCTGATTGTCATCCTGAGGTATCGAAGGACCCTGAGGTAACGAAGGGCCCGGGGGCGCAACCGAAAAGCACGAAGCACAGTTATAACTCTCGAGAGGAATACACCACCAGTGAGCGCTTTAGCCGACGTAACGCAGACCGATTTTCAACAGGAAGTTTTGGGCGCGGGCCAACCCGTGCTCGTGGATTTTTGGGCGCCCTGGTGCGGGCCGTGCAAGATGCTTTCGCCCGTGGTCGAGAAAGTGGCGGCGAGCCACAGCGGCCGCGCGAAGTTCGTGAAGCTGAACACTGATGAGAACCCGCAGCTCGCGGGCGAGTATCAGGTCTCGGGCATTCCGTGCCTCATCCTCTTTAAAGGCGGCAAAGCCGTCGATCGCATCGTGGGATACGTTTCGGAGCAAACGATCACGTCGATGCTCAGCAAACATTTGAATTGAGGGATCTGCCGGCTGTAAACCGGTTTCTGGACGAACCGCGGATCGCGTCGTTCGCGGCGCTGGTCGGCAGAGAGAACGTGAAGCGCAGCATCGCGCAGACGCTTGAAGACGCGCGGCGCGCTCGTCAAAACGGTGGCTACACATTTGAATCTCTGGCGGCCGGTGTAATCGAAAAGCTGCAGAGCGCGCAATTTGAAGCGCTGGTGCCCGTGATTAACGGCACCGGGATTCTGCTGCACACGAATCTCGGCCGCGCTCCGCTTGCCGCTTCGGCGTCAGCGGAAGTGCAACGCATCAGCGCCGGATACTCCAACCTCGAATACGATCTCGACAAGGGCGAACGTGGTTCGCGCTACGGGCGCGCCGTGTCGCTGATTCGCGCTGTGACCGGCGCCGAAGACGCACTCGTCGTCAACAACTGCGCTGCCGCGGTCTTGCTGATTCTGGATACATTTGCCAAAGGCCGCGACGTGGTCGTCGCGCGCAGCCAGCTCATCGAGATCGGCGGCGGCTTTCGTTTGCCCGACGTGCTCGAGCGCAGCGGCGCGCAGCTCGTCGAAGTCGGCGCCACCAATAAGACCTATCTCAAGGATTATGAAACTGCGTGCTCGCCGCACGCCGCGCTGCTGATGCGCGCGCATCCTTCGAATTTCGCCATCACCGGATTTACCGAGGAAGTTGCGCCCAAGGACTTGGTCGAGCTCGGACATCGCGCGGGTATTCCGGTGATCGAAGATCTTGGCAGCGGCGCGCTCACCGACCTCGCGCAATACGGTTTGCCGCACGAACGCACGGTGCAGGAAGCGATCGCCGACGGGCTCGATCTCGTCACGTTTTCCGGCGACAAACTGCTGGGCGGTCCGCAAGCCGGCATTATTGTGGGGTCTGCCACGATGATCGCGCGGCTGCGCACGAATCCGCTGTTGCGCGCGCTGCGTGTCGACAAGATGACGCTGGCCGCGCTGACTGAAACGCTTCGCATATGGGCCTCACCCGAACGTCGCGCGGAGATTCCGCTGTACGCGATGCTCGCAGCGACGACCGAAAGCTTGCGCGGCCGCGCTGCGGCGTACGTAAAAGCTATCAACGGTGCGCAGGTTGTCGAAACGACTTCGTTCGCCGGCGGCGGTTCGCTGCCGCAAGCGGCATTGCCGTCGATTGCGATCGCGATCCAGCCGGCTGACGGCGCGACAGCCTCAGCCGCCAAGCTGCGCCGGAACGATCCCCCGGTGATCGGGCGCATCGAAGACAGCCGGCTTTTGCTTGACCTGCGCACGATACAACCCGCCGAAGATTCAACTGCGATAGCTGCGCTGCAAGCGCTCTAATCCATGCACATCGTCGGAACGGCCGGGCACGTCGATCACGGCAAGTCTTCGCTGGTCAACGCGTTGACCGGCACTAACCCCGATCGCTGGCTGGAAGAGCAGCTGCGCGGCATGACGCTCGATCTCGGCTTTGCGCATCTGCAACTCGAGGATGGCGTGGAAGCCGGCATCGTGGATGTGCCCGGCCACGAACGGTTTTTGCACAACATGCTGGCAGGCGCCGCCGGCATGGAGCTGCTGCTGCTGGTGATCGCTGCCGATGAAGGCGTGCGGCCGCAAACCGTGGAGCATCTGCAGATCCTGCGGTACTTGAACGTGCGCGAAACGATCGTCGTCGTGACTAAAGCCGACGTCGTTTCGAGCGACGAGCTCAAAGCATCGTGCGAAGCGATTCGTACCGCGTTGAAAGGCACGATCGCACAAGACGCGGACATCATCCCGGTTTCGAGCGTGGCGCGCACCGGGCTCGACAAATTGCGCGCGCGCATGCAGTCGGCGCTGGCCGGTTTTCCGCCGCGAAGCCCGCAAGCGCCGGCGTATCTGCCAATCGACCGCGTCTTCGTATTGCCCGGCCACGGAACGATCGTCACCGGAACATTGATGCAGGGAAAACTTGCCACCGGCGATCGCGTGAAGCTCGAACCGAGCGGCAAAACGGTACGCATCCGCAGTTTGCAAAGCTTCGGACGGCAACAGCAATCTGTCGAAGGCGGCACGCGCGTCGCTGCCAACCTGCCCGGAGTCGAAGTTTCGGAGATCGCCCGCGGCGAGATGCTGGTGGCGCCGGAGTTTGCGGCCGGCCAATCGTTCAACGTAACTTTCGACGCTTTGCGCGAAGCGATGCCGATTCTGCGCCGCCGTAACGCGGTGCGTGCATACATCGGCTCGGCCGAGATTCTCGGTACGTTAGTGCTGGATGAAGATGCAAATCCGGGAGTGCCCGTGCGCGGCCGGTTGCTACTGCGCCGCGCGACGGTAGCGTTTCCCGGAAGCGCGTTCGTCGTGCGCCGGCTCTCGCCCAAAGACTTGCTCGGCGGCGGGCGCATTGAAGGCGCCGCACCTCACGCCGCACCGACCGAGAGCGCTACGTCCGGCGAGGAAGATGCGGTCCTCGGCGTGCTTCGGCGCGGGCTCGCGGCTCTCGATGCAACCGAAATTGCGCGCGAAGCGAATCTTGGCGAGAAGCACGTCGAGAGCGCACTGGAAAAGCTTGTGGCGCGCGGCGACGTGCTGCGCGTGGCGCGGCCCGCCGCATACGTTGAAAGCGCGGCCGCCGAAGCGCTGCTCGAAAGAACGCTGCGTCACTTGAACGACGCGCAACGGCGCGAGCCATGGATAATGGGCGCAACGGCGCTGGCGCTCTCGCGCGCGCTCGACGTCCCTGAGGCGTTGCTCGGGCGCGTGCTGAACGCGCTTGCCGATGAAGGCCGGATCGCTCACCGCGCGGGGTACTACGCGAGCACCGACCACGTTCCGCAACTGACCGCCGAACAAAAGGCGTTCTTCGAAGACCTCGTGCCGCTGGATCCGGCCAATCCCTTTCTGCCGGTGGAACTGGCCGCCGCCGTTGCGCGCGTACGGCAGTCGAACGTCGGCGGCGCGGGCAAGGCTTTCGATATGCTGCTTGCCAAAGGTGCGTTCGTGAAGGTCAACGAGGCGCTGTATAGAGGCACCCAAATCGCGCATATCCGCGCCCGGCTCGAGGCGTTCTTGCGCGAGCGCGGGCAGATGACGATGGCCGAGTTTCGCGACGTGATCGCGACCTCGCGCAAGTACGCCGTGCCGCTTTTGGAATGGTTCGACGCGCGCGGCGTAACGGTGCGCAGCGGCGACTACCGTATGCTGCGTTCGGCTACGAGCGGCACTCCGTCATGATAAATGTTAATGCGCTACCCAAGGCCGAGCTGCACGTGCACATCGAGGGAACCTTCGAGCCGGCGCAGATCTTCGCATTCGCCAAACGCAACGACATGGAGCTGGCGTACCCGAACGTTGCGGCGCTTGAAGACGCGTATAAGTTTACGGACCTCCAATCGTTCCTGAATTTGTACTATGCGGCGATGGCCGTACTTCGTACCGAGCGCGATTTCGAAGAACTGACGACTGCATATTTGGCGCGCGCGCAAGCGCAGGGCGTGAAGCATGCCGAGATCTTCTTCGATCCGCAGGCCCACTTGCAGCGAGGCCTATCGTTCGACACGGTTCTGAACGGATTGTGGGCGGCGCTGCAGCGCAGCGAAGCGGACTTTGGAATCACGACGTCGCTCATTATGTGCTTTTTGCGCGACCAGCCCGAAGAATCGGCGATGAAAACGCTCGAGCTGGCACTGCCGCACCGCGATCGCATCATCGGCGTTGGATTGGACTCCGCCGAACTCGGCAACCCGCCGTCCAAGTTTCAAGCCGTCTTCGAGCGCGCGCTGGCCAACGGATTTCTGACGGTCGCGCACGCCGGCGAAGAGGGGCCACCCGAATATGTTTGGGAAGCGATCCGGTTGTTGAAAGTCTCGCGCGTGGACCACGGCGTGCGCAGCATGGAAGATCCGAAGCTGGTCGAGTATCTGGCGAAGACGCAAATTCCGCTCACGGTCTGTCCGCTGTCGAACGTGCGCTTGCGCGTGGTGGACCGGATGCAGGACCATCCGCTGAAACGCATGTTGGAAGCCGGCTTGCGCGCCACGGTCAACTCCGACGACCCGGCGTACTTCGGCGGGTACGTTGCCGACAATTTCACCGCCGTCTATAACGCGCTCAAACTTACGGACGACGACCTGGTGCAGCTCGCGCGCAACTCTTTCGAGTCCTCGTTCATCGACGACGAGCGCAAGCAGCGCTACCTCGCGGAGATCGGCAGGTTGGCGGCCGCGGCTCCCTAAGGGGATACAGAGATGAACGCAGATCGCATGACGGAGCGCGTGCAGGACGCGCTCAACTCGGCCTACTCGAAGGCCTTGAGCGAGCACAACTCGCAGACCGCGCCCGAGCATTTATTGGCCGCGCTTCTGGACCAGGATGGCGGCATTGCGCCGGAGGTCGTACGGGAAGCCGGCGTCGATCCCGCGACCTTGGAGGCGCGGACGACCGAGGCCATCGGCCGGCTTCCGCGCCTAACCGGTTCCGGCGCCGACTCGGCCAGCGTGACCGTTTCGCCCGAGCTCACGCGGTTGTTTTCGCAAGCCGACAATGAAGCCAAGCAGCTCCAAGACGACTACGTCTCCGTCGAACATCTCTTGCTCGCGCTGGCGGCGAGCAGCGGCGCGGTGGGAAAACTGCTGCGCGACTCGGGGCTGACGCGCGATAAACTGCTGCAAGCGCTGGTGAAAGTGCGCGGCAATCAGCGCGTGACCACGCAGAATCCCGAAGGAACGTACAAGAGTCTCGAACGCTACGGCCGCGATCTCACGCAAGAAGCGGAGCGAGGCAAGCTCGATCCCGTCATTGGCCGCGACGATGAGATCCGGCGCGTGATTCAAGTGCTCTCGCGGCGCACCAAAAATAATCCGGTGCTCATCGGCGATCCCGGCGTCGGCAAGACCGCGATCGTCGAAGGACTGGCGCAACGCATCGTCCGCGGCGACGTGCCCGAGGGAATCAAAGACAAACGGATCGTCTCGCTGGACATGGGCGCGCTGATCGCGGGCGCAAAGTATCGCGGCGAGTTCGAAGAGCGGCTCAAAGCGGTGCTCAAAGACGTGCAGAGCGCCGAGGGACAGATCATTCTGTTCGTCGACGAACTGCACACCGTCGTCGGCGCGGGCAAAGCCGAAGGGTCGATGGACGCGGGCAATCTGCTCAAGCCGATGCTGGCACGCGGCGAGCTGCACATGATCGGCGCGACGACGCTCAACGAATACCGTCAGTATATTGAAAAGGACGCGGCGCTCGAGCGGCGCTTTCAGCCGGTCTTCGTGGATCAGCCAAGCGTCGAAGATACCATCTCGATTCTGCGCGGACTCAAAGAAAAATATGAAGCGCACCACGGAGTGCGTATCAAGGATTCCGCTCTTGTGGCGGCGGCCGTGCTCTCGAACCGGTACATCAGCGATCGCTTCTTGCCGGATAAAGCGATCGACCTAATCGATGAAGCTGCGGCGAAACTGCGCACCGAGATCGATTCCATGCCGCAAGAGCTCGACGAGCTGACGCGGCGCGTCATGCAGCTCGAGATCGAACGCGAGGCGCTCAAGAAAGAAAAGGACCGCGCCAGCAAGGACCGCCTGACGCAACTCGAACGCGAGCTCGCCAACCTCAAGGAAGAGCAATCCGCGTTGCAAGCGCGTTGGCAAGCCGAGAAAAACGCCGCGCAGAAAGCGCGCGCGCTGCGCGAGGAGATCGAGCAGACGAAAGTGGCGATCGAGCAGGCCGAGCGCCAATACGATCTCAACCGCGTCGCCGAACTGCGCTACGGCAAGCTGGCCGAGCTGGAGAAGCAGCTGCAGCAAGAGGAAGAGGCGATTGCCAAGCGCGACGGCCAGACGCGCCTATCAAAGGAAGAAGTCGACGAAGAAGACATCGCCGAGGTGATCAGCCGCTGGACCGGCATTCCGGTGACCAAGCTGCTGGAAGGCGAAGTGCAGAAGCTGTTGCACCTGGACGAAGAGTTGCACAAGCGCGTGATCGGTCAAGACGAAGCCGTTGATGCGGTCGCCGAAGCGGTGGTGCGCTCACGCTCCGGGTTGGCGGATCCGAACCGCCCGATCGGCTCGTTCATTTTCTTGGGTCCGACCGGCGTCGGAAAAACTGAGTTGGCGCGTGCGCTCGCCGAGTACATGTTCGACGACGAACGCGCGATGATCCGCATCGACATGTCGGAGTATCAGGAACGCCACACTGTGGCGCGGTTACTCGGCGCGCCGCCGGGATACGTCGGCTTTGAAGAAGGCGGCCAACTCACCGAAGCCGTCCGGCGCCGCCCGTACAGCGTGATTCTTTTCGACGAGATCGAAAAGGCGCACCCGGACGTCTTTAACGTCTTTCTGCAAATACTCGATGACGGGCGCCTCACCGACGGGCAAGGACGCACGGTAGATTTTCGCAATACTATCGTCATCATGACCTCCAACGTCGGCAGCCACCGCATTCTGGATTACAAGGGCGACACGTCCGGCGCGGAGTTCGCAATCATGCGCGCGACGGTGCTCGACGAACTGCGCCAGCATTTCCGGCCCGAGTTTCTCAACCGCGTCGACGAAGTTATCGTCTTTCATGCACTCACCGAAGAAGAACTCGAAAAGATCGTCGAGATTCAGCTGGAGCGCGTCCGCAAACGGTTGGCCGACCGGCACATCGAGTTGGAACTCAGCTCCACCGCCAAGCGTCATCTCGTGAAGACGGGCTACGACCCGGTGTATGGCGCGCGTCCGCTCAAGCGCGCGATTCAAAAAGAAGTGGAGACGCCGCTCGGGCGCAAGATCTTGGCGGGCGATATCGCCGATGGTCAGCGCGTGCGCGTGGATTATGACGAGAAGCGCGGCGAGTTGACGTTCAACGCAGCTCCGGTGGCGGTGTAGAATGGATCTCGATTTTGGCCAGCAGATGTACTTTCTGCTCTCGTCGATCAAGGATATCCAAGCGACGATTCGCGCGATCGACACAAAGGTCAGCATCCTGCTGGCGGCTCTGGCGATTCCGCTGCCGCAGGTCGCCGTCTTCTTTGCCTATTGGCATGCGCGCGGATACTCGGTCTCGTTCGCGCACGTGATCATGGCGTTGGCGGTCTTGCTGTACGTCCTCGCGGTGTACGTCGCGGTGAAAACCCTGGTCGGGATCGGCGACGCCACGCCGCACATCCGCGGCGTCAAGATGATGAACACGTTTTACGCGGGCGGCATGTTCGCGTTAAATTGGCGCGATTCGCTGCGCGATCGCCCGGGCGTGCAGTCGTCGAAGACCGTCGATGAATACATTGACTCGCTGCCGACTTCGCAAAAAACCATGAAGGAAGAGCTGGCCACCGAGATGATGGCGCTCGCCTACATCCGGGACATCAAGCTCTATCGCCAGCGCTTGGCCTTTACCGCAGCGGTTTTGGCTGGCGCCGCCGCGGTTATCGGTCTTATTGCGTAATCTTGATCGTAAAACTCTGCGTGCGCGTGGGTACCGTGCCTTTTAGCCAAGGACGTCCGTAAGAGAACGTGACCTTGGCGGTGCCGACGTGCAGCGCATCCAGGACGAAGATCTGCTGACCTCCCGCTCCCATGACCGTGCGGCCGCGAACGCCCGAGCGTTCGTTCGCCGAACCGAAAACCGCAACGTCGGGATTGGACGCTTTAGCCGTCCACGAATAACCCGTCGTTGGATTACTGGGAAGCGCGATCAGAAACTCTTGCCCCGCTCGTATTGTAACGGGCACCGTCGGATCCGTGTACACCGTGGTGTTCACCGGATCGGCCAGCGCCGGCGCGATCGCCGCGATCGCGAAGAGCGCTGTGAGCAGCGCCTTCACTTGGTTATGGTGACGTTGAACGTCATGGTACGAGCGGGCTTGGCGCCTTTCTCCCAAGGCCGCGCGTAAGAAAACGTGAGTACGCCCGGCCCAACTTTGTTGGCGTTGCAGATAAAGATCTGCTGGCCGCCGGCTCCCATCATCGGCTTGGCCGACGCCGATGGGCCTTGGTAGGCGGAGCCCCAGACGGTGATGTTTGCATTCGAGCTCTTTGCGGTCCAAGAATATCCCGTCGTCGGATTACCGGGGATCGCGATTAGAAACCCTTGCCCGACTTTCACGGTGATTGGCGACGACGTAAAGACCGTGCCGTTGTAGGTATCGGCTAGCGCCGGTGCCGCGATGAACATGGCGCAGACAATGGCAAAAACCGTGCTCTTCAAACTCATGCGTTTACTTTCTCCCTCTTGCGCTGGCGAACGCGCTCGGATTCTTTCAGGATGCGTTTCCGCAGGCGAATCGACTTCGGCGTCACCTCGACCAGTTCATCGTCCTCGATAAACTCGATGGCCCGCTCCAGCGACATCTCTTCCGCCGGGGCGAGGTTGACGTTTTCGTCCGAGCCAGCCGCGCGCATGTTGGTGAGTTTTTTGGCGCGCACGGCGTTGAGCGCGACGTCGCTGTCGTCGTTGGCGCGGCCTACTATCATGCCTTCATACACGTCAACGCCCGGACCGACGAAGAAACGCCCGCGCTGCTGGACGCCCATGAGCGCGTAGCCGGTCGTGCGTCCGGTGTCGGTGGTGACGAGGGCGCCGACGTTGCGTCCGGGCAACTCGCCCATCCACGGTTCGTGATCGTAATAGGTGTGCGACATGATGGCCGTGCCGCGTGTCAGCGTCAGCAGTTCACCGCGCAGGCCGAAGATGGCGCGGGTGGGCATCGTGTACTCGAGCCGGCGCGAGCTGCCGATCGAAATCATGTTCGACATGAGCGCCTTTCGCGCGCCGAGCGCTTCGATCACGGGACCTGCGTACTCGTCGGGCACGTCGACGACGACGTACTCAATCGGCTCAAGTTTTTGGCCGTTGCGTTCGGTGACGATGACCTGCGGTTTTGAGACTTGCAGTTCGTAGCCTTCGCGGCGCATCGTTTCGATGAGAATAGAAAGATGCAGTTCGCCGCGGCCGCGAACTTCGAACGTGTCGGCAGAATCGGTCTCTTCGACGCGCAGCGCGACGTTCGATTCGAGTTCGCGCGTGAGCCGGTCGCGGATCTGGCGCGAGGTGAGAAACTTCCCTTCGCGCCCGGCAAACGGCGAGTTGTTCACGCTGAAGAACATCGAGACGGTGGGTTCGTCCACGGCAACGGCGTGCACGCCTTCGGGCGCCTGGACGTCCGCGATGGTGTCGCCGATGTTCAAGCCTTCGATTCCGGAGACGCAGATGATGTCGCCGGCCATCGCCTCTTCGACTTCGATGCGCTCCAAGCCGAAGAACGTCAGCATTTTCGTAAGGCGCAGTCCCGTCTCGACGGTGCCGTCGCGCGAGACTTTGACAATCGGCGCGTTCACGCGCGCCGAGCCGCGGAAGATGCGGCCGATTCCGACGCGACCGACGTATTGGTTGTGATCGATCGCCGAAACCAGCAGCTGCAGCGGGCCGTCTTGGGCCGGCGCTTCCGGCACGCGGTCGGCGATCGCCTGGAAGAGCGGTTCGAGCGATTCGCTTTGATCGTCCATCGAACGTTTGGCGATGCCGAGCTTGGCGTTCGTGTAGACCACGGGAAATTCGGCTTGTTCGTCGTTGGCGCCCAGCTCGACGAAGAGGTCGAAGACGTCGTTGACGATTTCGCTCGGGCGGGCATCCTTGCGATCGATTTTGTTGATGACAACGATCGTCTTCAGATCGAGCTCGAGCGCCTTGCGGAGCACGAACCGGGTCTGGGGCATCACGCCCTCGGCGGCGTCGACCAGCAGCAGAACGCCCTGCACCATCTGCAGCACGCGCTCGACCTCGCCGCCGAAATCGGCGTGGCCGGGCGTATCCACGATGTTGAATTTAATGTCGCCGTGCTTAATGGCGGTGTTCTTGGCGAGGATCGTGATGCCGCGCTCGCGTTCGAGCGGATTGGAGTCGAGCACGCGCGTGGCGACCTGCTGGCCTTCGCGGAAAATACCGCTTTGTTTGAGCATGGCGTCGACGAGCGTGGTTTTGCCGTGATCGACGTGCGCGATGATTGCGACGTTGCGGATGTCAGGGCGCGTGAGGATCATGCGGTCTGTTTCGCCTTCCGGCAAGGAGCCGCCCCCACGGGAGAGGGAGGCGGCGGCAGCGTAAGCTTGGTCGGTGGCCGTGAAAAAAGTCGAACGCATCGGCGAGCATCTCTTTGTGAACGCGGACTGCGTGCGCGGGGCGGTCGCGCATCTGCCCGACGCAAGCGTCGATTTGATCGTCACCGATCCGCCCTACGGAATCGAGGGCGACCGCCTGCACCGCCATTACAACCGGGACGAGCGGTTTGTCGTCGACGGCTATGTCGAGGTCGACGCGAAAAAATACAAGGCGTTCAGCCGCGCCTGGATCGCGCAGGCCGAACGCGTGCTGCGGCCCGGCGGACAGCTCTACGTGGTCTCCGGCTATACGAATCTGTACGACGTGCTCGACGCTTTGCGGCGCACGAAGCTGCGCGAGATCAATCACCTCATTTGGAAGTACAACTTCGGCGTGTACACGTCGGCGAAGTTCGTCTCGTCGCATTATCACGTGCTGTATTATGCGAAGCCGGGCGGCCGGCGGACGTTCAACTTACAGGCGCGCTTTGCGTTGGATGAAACCGCCGGCGACGGCCGCTCGCTGAACTATCGCGATCGCGAGGACGTGTGGACGATCAATCGCGAGTACAAGCCGGGCCAGCGGAAAAACAAAAACGAGCTCCCGAAGGCGCTGCTCCAAAAAATTCTGGCGTACAGTAGTAAGGAAGGCGATCTGGTTTGCGATTTCTTCATGGGCGGCGGCTCGACGGCCGCGGTAGCGATCGGAATGAACCGGCGGTTCGTCGGCTTCGAGATCTCGGAGCGAACGTTCCGCAGCCGCGTGCCGGAGTTACGCAAAGTCGCGCCGGGCTCGATGCTGCAGCCCGAGCCGGCGCCGCATGTCGTGCGCAATCGGGGGAAATCATGGAGTCCCGCCGAGGCGGAGCGCCTTGCTGCCCGCTATCGCGACTTGCGTGCATCGGGCGCCGCTCAGAGCGCGATCGTCGCGACGCTGAGCGCCGAATTCGAACGCGGCGCCTGGGCGATCCGCAAGCGCCTTACGCGCTACATGTGAAAGCGGTACGTGTAGTCAAAGTTCTCGTCGTTGCCGTACCCGCTGGGTGAATGCACGAAGCGGAACATTTTGTTGGTAAAGCCCGAGGGGCAACTGTCGTACGAATGTGCGCGCCAAGCGTCGTCGAGCGAAAACGCATTGTTGAGATCCACGCAGTAATAGTCATCAGCGTCGGTGCTTCCGCTCCAGTTCGTGCCGTCGGCGGCTTGCGCGTAGACCTAGAAGCCTTCGGCATCCGTCCAGTAGCTGCCGACGTACATGCACTCGCCTCCCTGAATTTTCCACCAGCCTTTTGCGAGGCCGTCGGAGTCGAGGTCGATCGGTTCAGCCGCGGCTACCCAAATCTGAAACGTCGTGTCGTTGCAGGCGGTCAGGTGAACGTGCTGGCTTTGCGCCAGAGCGGGACGCGGCGCAAGCGCGGCCGCAGCCAGACCGAGCGTCAAAATTATGACAAAAATGCGAGGCATCATACGGACCTCCCCTAAAATTTAGCGGCGGCGGATTTTGCAGTAATCGCCGGCTCGGATTACTTCGTAGTTGCCCGGCTTGCTGATCTCGAGACTGCACGGCCAAAAGCCCGGCTTGCCGTGGACGTGGACAGTTGCATTTGCTGCGATCCGCTGCGCGCGGCTGCCCGATTTTTCGCCGGGAAACTCCGCGGTTTCATGGCCGTAGAGCCAGTTCTTGTCCTGCGTCACGCCGATTCGGTAGACGATTCGCACACTAATGACGTACGACTGGGCGTTGTATACCCGAATGTCCTCGGCCGCTCGCACGGGCGTGATTGCACCGGCGCACAACAAAACGGCAAGAGGGAAAACCGCGAGCTTCATGCCCTTTTGTTTCCCGCCGTTTCAGAGCGCACCCTGTCGCGGTCCAGGAAGCAGACGAGGAGGCGGGTTCGTCCTCCAATCGCCGTCGATATCGGTCGAAGGGGCAACGTACAAGCATCGGTAATCTCGTCCCATGAAAACATTTCGAAGTGCCGTTATTGCGACGTGTGTTTTTTTCGTTATGTCGTCTGCAATTTGTCGAGCCGATGGTTATATAACAATTCGCTTGGCCAATCCGGACGGTCCGCTGGCGCAAACGCAGTGGCGAATTACTCCGGGAATTCAAATGCGCAGCGGCAGAGGCTCCCTCTTTAGCAAGACAATTCGGGGCCACGAATCAGCGAGTTGGCCGGCGCTGGATCGGAACGGAAATTTTATATTTGTTCTTGATGTCGACGAGGTCGGAGGTTCCCGGTCAGTGCGTTGCGTCAAGGATCACCTCGGCGGAAGGCCCAGCAATTGGAAGATAGAGGTTGAAGGCGTTCCCGTTTTTGGGGGCAAGTCGGTCGCCGTCAAGTGCGCAGTGGTCGAAGAGTAGTCGGGTATCCGGACAAAGATTATGGGAGAGTACGGGTCTGGTGGCTCGCACGGTATTCAAACGCCTCCACGCGTTTCCTGACCAACTCGCGTAATTCCGGAAAAGCCCGATATAATCGCCCAAGCAGCGATTCATTCTCCTAACTAGTCCGCCCAAGAAGGGCTCAATCAGCGCCCGTCCGTGACAAATCCGTGACACGCCAGACCTACAATACGCGGCGCCCGAAAGTTCTTACAGAACACGAATCGTCGAGCCAGAGGCAGGACCCCAGGGAAGTGTTAATGCACCATTCCGTTGCAATGCGTCTGCTCGCCGTACTCGCGATGTCATTTGGGGCGATAACAGCGTGCGGAGCCGCCAGTGAATACATGGCCGGAGATGCACATGCAATTGACCTAGCACGACATGTTCCCGGTGCAAACCGGCTCGAAAAATATCCGGGAACTTTTGGCTGGCAGGTGGTCATGTACTGCACGCGACTGGGTAAATGCCCCGAGGTCTCAGGCACAGAAAACCCAAAGTTGTATCCTATACGCGTTATCTGCTACTGCGATCAGGACGCTGCTCGCCCGCGCGGGTGGTTCATTGAGTCTAATCTGCATACAAACTCCGCACGAGCAATCAGCGGAGACCATAGGTTGCAGAAGCTTTATGACTTGCCATAGGAAAGCGCCTCGTTCCGATCGCGAACGCGCAGCAGTCGTACGTCGGCTTTAACAACAAAAGAACGCAAGACAATGATAATTGGGTATGACCACCTTGTAGAACTTCTGCGCAAATCGGGGTTGCCAAACCAAGACGCTGACCCGGGTGACGCTCTTTACATCCGATTCAAAAAAATCGACAGAATTGAAGGATCGGACGAATTTACAACCCCCGACGGAGCGATTGTGAAACTGGATCTTGATGGTGAGGAAGATCTTTGCGGCATCGAGATCGTGCTGACTCGTTGATCACAAGTACAACGTTGATTAATCTTCGCACGCGCGAGATGAGTTTCGCGGGCTTAGCGATTGCCCTTGCCCTTACAGGTACAGCATGTTCCTTCGATTACAGAAATCAGGCCTTTCCCGGCTGTTCAAGGCAAACGGTGTTAGGGGATGTCAGCGCAAGTGCTCCACGGCACGTAGCAACAATAAGACTGAGCGATGGCCACTTCTATAGAAACCATGATGATATAGTACTGCACAGTGAACGCGAACGTTATCCAAAGGGCACGCATGTTGTGCTTTGCCGACTGCAGAAACATGGCGAGAGGTATTCTATCGCACGCGACATTATCGGAATCCCATATGAGCATTTCGACAAGATTAAATAGATTTTCGCGGAACGAACGAGGCCGTTAAATTAGGTGAATCCCGATGTAATTAGGGTTATGGGAGAGTACGGGTCTGGTGGCCCGCACGGTCTTCAAAACCGCTGAGGCCGGCGCAAGCCGGCTGGTAGGTTCGATTCCTACACTTTCCCGCCAATGCTCGCTGGCTATGTCACCAGAATGTTCGACATCATTCCGGTGTCTTCGTGCGGCAAGATGTGGCAATGATAGACGGTCTTACCTTTGTATCCTTTAAAGCGCACGCGCATCTTTACCGTGCCCGGCTTTCCATTGTATTTGGGCGGGACAAAGATCGTATCGCAGATCAACGGAGGATCGACCGGCTCTCCGTTGATTTCGAAGACCTGAAATGAGTTGTCGTGTAAGTGAAACGGATGACCGCACATGTCTGAGGTGGCTTCTATCGTCCATTCTTCGGCGGTGCCGTTTTTCGGAAAAGCCGAGCAGGTCATCTCGTCGTAGAACTGGCCGTTGACCGTAAAGGAAAACCCCGTCAGGATTTCGGTCGTGGTTCCCGTATCGAAGGTCACCGTGCGATTGCGCACCACTTGCTGCTTGGTGATGATCGGGTACTCGCGTTTGGGAACCGGCAAACGTTTGGGAATCTCCATGTGCACCGGCGTACCACTCACGACAAACTTCGCCAAGTCGAGCCTCGGATACGGATTGACCGAAATGCCATCGTTGGCAGCCGCTGAAAGCGTATAGGTTCCGGGCGTCTGCGGGGCGCGAATCAACAGTTCGTTCCGGTTTCCGCTCGATGCGAGGATCGTCGAACCGTCGAAGACGTTGGCTGGAGTGACCATCGTCGTGCCCGTTTGTTTCAGGAGCGCGGGCTCCAAGAAGTTGACCCCGTCGACGCCGATCTGATAGACGTCCATGCCCGGCAGCACCAACGGCAATACGATGACGTTGGTCCCGGTCAGCATCCGCAGTCGTACGACCTCGCCCGGCCGCATCGTAAATTCGGGAGGCGGCAATGTCGTATACGTGCCGTCACGTCCTGTGGTGTGATCGAGCCACGTGACGCCCTGCCCGTTGACGGTGAACATCACGTAATCCGTGTGCAGATTGTAGCCGCCTTTTTTCGGGGACTCATACGGGATCGGTTCCAGCTCAAAATGGTCCGGCTTGTTCGGCGTTGCGTTCACCTGCAGCGACTGGACGACGAGAAAGATCTCACGTGCCGCCGCGATCTCCGGAACATCGTCGACCGGTCCGCGGATAACGAGTAAGCCGGCCATACCGCCGCTGACCTGCACGTCGGTCGAGCCGTGAAGGTGTGGATGATACCAGTACAACCCGCTGGGGTGGTCCGCTGGAATCGGAAAGTCATACCGGTACGACTCGCCGGGCCTGATCGCAATCATCTTCGCGTGCGGGTTGCTCGTTCCGAGCGGTTGGAAGAGATGCGGAATTGTCTGTACGCCGTGAACGTGCAGATTGGTCGAATTGAACTCGTGCGGGTTGTTCATCGGATCGATCTTGCTTGCGGAGAGGCGCGTAGCCACCGGATACATATCGTTCGCGTCTTTCGGGAACGGAATCTCGAGCGGCTCCCCCGGCAGATCCGCCGGTCGATTCGACGGTAACTCGTTGACGATCCTAACGCGCAGCAGATGGCCGGGACGGGTCGTCATTACCGGGCCGTACGTTCTTCCCGCATAGGTGCGCGTACGCAAAACGCGTTCGCCGAACTGCGTCGTCGCGTAGCGGACGGGAATCGTATACGCGTCAACCTTACCTCCACGCATTGGCGACGACCAGGCGTCGGAGGGCAGAACCGCGCCCGCCGCCGCGGCGGTGAGCGATCCAAAAACAAAACGACGTCGATTCATAACGACCTCACGTAACTAGCCCCCAGTTCGCATGCCACGGCGCCAAGGTCCTCCGCGAGCCTAGGATGCGCTACCGGAAGTAAGTCCTATGGACTATGCCGCCCTAGAGACTGGGCGTACGTAAAGACATTCTCCGGATCGTACTTGTGTTTGATTTCGTTTAAGCGCGCCACATGCGTGCCGTAGTATTGGTGTTGCCAGTCTGAAAGAAATGGATCCGCATATCCTTGGTATGCGCTGCCCGAAAGCCATGGCCGAACGGAATCGTACATCGCTTGGGTCCATGCGATATTGGCGCGCGCCACCGATGCCGGGGAGCCGGGCTGCCAGCGCGCTTGGTACTGCGTTACGATCCGGATGTCGCGGTGCGCGAATGCCATCGCGTCGAGCCCCGGTTGCGAGATCGCGCCGCCCGCCGATTCGAACGCGACCTTGCCGATCTGCGTCGCGGGATTGAAATTCGCAGGAGTGAGCACGCGATCGGCCTGACGACGTGCAATCGCTTCGATGAGCGCCGAAAATGCTTCCGCCGGCCATTTCTTGCGAATGAGATCGGATTTTGCATAGAAGGCCGGTCGCGGAATCCGGCCGCTGCCGGAAACACCCGTATACGCGCATTCTTCCAGGCGAAGCGCCGCGCACACGGAGCCGCGTTGCGTTGAGATGTACGGCCCGGTTTCAACGGACGTTGCGCTCGGCTTTACGCCGGCTGCACTAAGAAACTCGTGTCCGAGCCCAAACGCCTCTTTCTCCGATCCTGCTAACGTAAACTCGACGATGATTTTCGCGCCTTCCGACGGCGCACGGTTCACGATTTCAGCCCAAACGTGCCCGCGTGGCGGCAACGTTTCGATCCAGTCCTGCATCGCGGTCAAAACGCGCAAGCCATGCAACAATGGAAAAGTGTACGCGATCTCCGTGAAGGACATGTCGACTGGATGAATCCGCGCCGTAAGCTCGACGACCGCGCCAAAATTGCCGCCACCGCCGCCGCGACATGCCCAGAGCAAATCGGAATGTTGCGTGTCGCTCGCAGTTAAGACGTCACCGGACGCATCGACCACCTTCAACTCCAGGATGTTGTCGCACGTCAACCCGTAAAGTCGCGAAAGGCGCCCGAATCCTCCGGCTTGGCTCAATCCGGTTACGCCGACCGTGGGACACGTGCCGGCAGGCAGCGACATGCGAGCAGGCCAGAGCCTTTCATACAAGGCCAGATTCGTAAAACCGGCGCCGAACGTTGCGCGCTGGTTCTTACTATCGATGCGAACCTCGCGCAGCGCGCTCACGTCGACAATCAATCCATGACTGGCGGAGAACCCGGCAAAACTATGGCCGCCGTTTCGCACCACGAATGGCAGCCCATGTTCTCGCGCGAACGCGATCGTGCGCCCCACATCGTGTGCGTCAGCGACGATAACGATCGCGGCGGGGAGCACGTTTGCAAACCTTGCGTTCCACGGTTCACTCTTCGAGCGGTATGCAGAATCCGCCGGCGTTATGACGTGGCCGCGAACGGCGGAGCGCAGTTGGGCAAGAGGCGCTGCCGAACGCGCGCTTAGCGGAAGACCTATTCCACCTAAGGCCGCGGCCGACGCCGCAGCCTCTATGAAGTGCCGGCGGTCGATCTTTTGCATCATTTTCATGTTCGACGTGAAGTTCGGGTCCCTCGCGCACGAGCGCCAGGCGAGCAGGCTTTCGGTCGCCTGCTGTGAACCCGACCAAAGAAGAGGGGCGTTTTTGCCATGGCAGTTCAAAAGCTTGAGGCGGATTTTTGCGTCGTCGGGGCGGGATATGCGGGCTTAACGGCTGCGTACCGGCTGCAACAGCAAAAGCATTCTGTGGTTTTACTCGAGGCTGCCCCGCGCTTTGGCGGCCGCGTCTGGTCCGAGCATCTCTCCGACGGAACGCACTTCGACATCGGCGGCGCGTGGGTAGGCAATGAAAAAGTGCAACCGGATATACGGCGCCTCATGAAAGAGCTGGATGTACTGCCCTACCGGCAGTTCACGGGAGGCGAGCACGGCAAAACCGTTTTCGTAGATGCAAAGGGTAAAGTTTCGTTCTACGAGCCGCTCAACAAAGACAACATACTCGGGCTTGCCGGCGTGCCGAACATCGGGGAGCTGGCGCAAGCCGAACTTGGCACTACGGTGTTTGCGCTCAACGATATGGCCGCGGCGGTTCACCTCGAAAGCCCCTGGGACGTCGTTGAACTTCCAGACACGCTGACGTTCAACCCAAAAACGTCGCGCGAAGCCGATACGATGTCGGTGGAAACATGGCTCAGCCTCAACATGTCGACGCCCGAAGCCCGCACGTTGCTAACAAACGCCTTTGTAGGAATCCTTGGTGTAAGCACGGCGTCGGCGTCGCTGCTTCATTTGCTTTGGATGCTCAGGACATTCGACGGCAGCTTTATGAATACGATCGGTTCGGGAGAGGGCGAAGCAGAAGAATTCCGAGTGAATAACGGCGCGCAAGAGATGGCCAAACGCATGGCGGCCAAGCTCGGTGATGCGTTGCATTTGAACTGTCCGGTGCGCCAGATCACCCAGGATGCGAACGGCGTGACCGTGAGTTCAGAGATGATTTCAGTCCGCGCCAAGCGCGCGATCGTGGCGACCGGGACGGCGATGGCGAGTTTCATCCGTTTCGACCCGGTGCTGCCGATACCGCGCGCCCAGCTGCAGCAGCGTATGCCGCAGGGCGAATGTTGGAAGATCTGGCTCTGTTACGATACGGCGTTTTGGCGAAGCAAAGGTTTCAACGGAGAGTCCGTTTCGATTGCCCCCGGCGACGTGGTCGTGAATGCTCGCGACGCGGGCGTGGAAAAAGATTCGCCGGGTCTTATGAACGCGTTTCTCGCCGGAGATGGCGCGCGCCAATTCGATAAAATGAGCCGCGCGGATCGAAAAAAGGAAGTCCTCAAAGAGCTCGTCCACCGGTTCGGCGAGGAGGCCGGTCGCCTTTCGACTCGGGTCACGTTTCCGGCAGTACTGCCGCAGAACCCGGAGCCCGATGCGTATTTCGAATGGAATTGGGCGATGGACGAATTTACGCGCGGCGATTTCGCCGCCGTGCCCGGCCCCGGCGTTTACACGACGTTAGGCAACGGACCGGCGATCCGCGAGCCCTTTCAATTCGTGCACTGGGCCGGCGTAGACACGTCCACCTATCCCTACGCTTCGTTCAGCGGAGCCGTGCAATCGGGCGAGCGCGCCGCAAAGGAGGTCACGAGCTAACCGGCCTAAGAGTTCACGATGCGCAATTTTCGTATGGTGACTCTGATACTTCCGTTGGCATTGATAGCTCCGCTCGCGACGCCGGCTGCTTCGCCCGGAATCGTCGGCTGGGCGCAAGGTCCGGCGGTTTCGCAGGAGCTCCAATACGAGCGCACGATGATGCGTGTGCCCAGCGCCGCCAACGCGCGCGCGATCGAGTTGCACATTTCGTCGCTGCCCCATCGTGCCGGAACGGCGGCGGACCTGGCGACAGCGCAATTCGTGCAGCAGAGGCTCGCTCGGGACGGATTTACGACGCGGGTCGTCCGGTACAGCGTGTGGTTCACGAGCCCCACCGAACAATCGCTGGCGCTGGTTTCACCGCGCGCGCATGCGTTTGATCTGCTCGAAGGCACAGCGCCGCACACGAAGTGGGAGCGCATGGCCGGCCCGCCATTTATGGAAAATTCCGGCGACGGCGATGTAACCGGACCGGTCTATTACGTCAACACCGCCTCCAAAGACGACTTGGAACTGCTCGACGCGATGCACGTGAATCTGCGCGGCGCCGTCGTTATCATTCGGATGTCGGCGCCGCCGGCCGCGGGCCCCCCGCGCCCATTCGATCCAAAGTTCAATCAATATGACCAGCTGGCGGCGCGCGGCGTCAAAGCGATACTCGAATTCATGGACCCCGGCACGACCGGATACGGCGGCGGCCAGACCTGGCCGAACGGCAATTACAAAAATACGAACATGGCCGAACGGATAAGCGGACCGTCGCCTCTCAAAGGCCTGTCCACCGGCGCGCCGCCCGGTGATCCAACACTCCCGGGGCAAGCGCCGCTGCCCGGCATTCCGCACATTCCTTATGCGCAATTGCCGCACTCGACGATGCCCGAGATGAGCATCACGCAGAGCACTGCACGCGCGCTGCTTTCCGGCATGAACGGCGCAGTTGTTCCGCAAGACTGGCACCCCATGTATGAATTCGTGCAGCACGTCGGCGGTAATCAGCGCGTGCACGTGCACGTGAAGATGACGCGCCATCTCACAACGATTTACAACGTGTTCGGCGATCTGAAGGGCAGCTCGATGCCTAATTCGATCGTTATGATTGGCAGCCACCGCGACGCCATGGCGTTCGGAGTAATCGATCCCGGCAGCGGCACGACGGTGATGATGCAAGATGCCGACGCGCTGCATGCGCTCGTGCTGCAAGGCTATCGTCCCCAGCGCACCATCGAGATCGCGTCGTGGGACGGACACGAGCTCGGCCTGTGGGGATCGGCGTCCTACATCTACCAGACCGGTCCCGTGCTTCGCGCGAACCTGTTTCAATATATCAACACCGACCAGCTCACTACGGGAAAACCGTTCGTCATCAGCTCGACGGTCGGTCTGTTTGCGTTCCTCCAGCAGATTGCGGACGGCATCCCGGGACCCGACGGCCGGATGCTCAGCGCGCACAGCGCGACCGAACGCCGTCCGCTCCTCAATCCGATGACCGGCGGATCCGATCATCAGAACTTCGCCTATATCTTGGGCATCCCGAGCTCGTCCAACGGCTTCTATGGATCGTTCGGCGCGCACCATACTGCCGAAGACAACCTCGACGGTATACGCACCTACGATCCGGGACTGAAGGAAGCCGTCGCGTGCGCGCAGCTCACCGGCATTCAAGCGATGCGCGCGGCCGGGGCAACGGTCGATCCGCTACGGATTTCGGAGATGCCGGCGCAGTTCACGAAAGACATGGCGTCGTTGCCGGGTATCGCGACGAATAAAATCAACGTGCAAATGCTCGCGCAAGCGCTTGCGAATTTTTCAGCTGCGGCGAAGTCGACCGACGATGCGATGGCGCGGGCCGAAGCCGCCGGCGACGTTGCAACGATGCAGCAGCTCGGCGCAAAGGAGCAATCGGTTCGCGACGCGTTCTACATCCCGTCGGGGCTGTCGTTCAACAGGTACTATCACACGATTGACCGCGTGCTCGCCCCCTATCCGGAGGTGACGTACGCAGGCGATGATCCGAAAGCCCAACAGGCCGCGGTCGATCGCTTTACCGCGGCCGTCGAGGCTGCAACGAACGCGCTGAAGTAAGCCGCGCGGCCAGGTCAGACGTCGGGGGCCGCCTCCCATTTGGGCTTATTCTCTTTGCCCCATCGCTGCGGATCTTCGTTGTGCATCTGTTCCATTTTCTTGGCCACGTCCGGATGCTTTTCCATAACGTGTTTGGTCATCGTTTGTACCATTTCGTCCCACGATCCAGCCGTCAATTTTTGGTCACACACACCGCCGAGATCCTTGCATTGCATTGTCTTCATGCCCCATTAGTACCCCGATCCGCGGGCCGTTATGACGTAAGCAATGCGCCTAAATCGAGGTTCGCGGAAAAGTAGCGCGTGCGCCAGCCCGGATCAAGTTGATCGAGTATGAGCGCTTCGCCCGCGCCAAACGCATAGAAATTCACGCGCTCGTCCTCCGAGAGCGCCTTCGTCTCCAGCCGTTTGAGTGTCCGATCGTAGGTCGCCGACGAATCCTGCGCCAGCGCCGTAGCTTCCGTGTCCGTCAAAAATGAAGGGTCGCGTTGATGCTCGCCGGCAGCCAGGCGTCCCACCATGATCTCGGTATAGCGAGCCACGCCTTCTTGCCAGCATTGAAATGCGAAATACTTATAATCGGCGGGCGCCAGCTTCGACGCGAAGGCCTTGCGCGCAGTTATGTACGCGGCCGCAGCCGGGCGAAAACCCGGTGTGCCTATAGCCCTCACGGCTGCCGCGAGCTGATGGGCGAGCTGAACGTAACCGGCGTCCGTTTGTGTGTCTTTATAGGGGAAGGGATAGTTCAGCATCCACATGGCGTTCGTGTCGCCAGGCGGAGCAAGATCGAGGGCCTTTATCGCGGTGAGATAATCCGGCCACGTGTACTGCCATTGATGAAAATGCTCGTGCAGGAGCGTCACGCTCCAGCGTATGGGCGTATTGGCCTGCGTAAACTGAGGCTCGCCGATGACGATCGTCGGCACGCCGTTGGAGAGTGGAAACGTCGCCTCCAAGTTCGTTGGAAACGCCGGTGGCGCAATAGGCTTGGAAAAATTTATTGCCGCGGGACCGTTGGCGGTCAACAGGTCGATCGCAAATTCGGTTTGGGCCCAGTTCGGCCACAGCTGGTCGCCGATACGCTGCACGATTGCCGTACTGAGTGCGATGTTACGCGTGTCGTCGGGGCTAGGCGAGGCCGGGGCGGTCGACACGGCCGCAATGAGCGGCAAAGCCAGAAACATCATGACTGCTCCCATGGAAGTGGTGCGTCGCGCCGCCTAGACCTAATTTCTTAGGTCTACTTTCTGTTAGGTTACAATAATCTGAACTGGTAAGTCAAACGCGTTGCTGCCGCGCTAGTAACTGCCGCGCGTCCAGCGCGTGGAATTATTCCAGTCGATTCGCTGAAAATCGCTCGAGAGATGGCCCTCGACCTGGCGCCCCGACCAATTCGTAGTAATGCGGCGCTGATTTACAAACGATCCCGTTGCGGTTTGACCCGTTTCGTTCGTTAGCGTAAGCGCACTGCCGCGTTGGCGGATGTGACAGCGCTTGGATGGATCTCCGCCCATGAACCACGTTCCGCTAATATCCGGTAGCGCGTGCGCACCTTCCGCTGAACGCGTCCAGTAGGTGGAGTTGCTCCACAAGATCGTGCTGAGATTACCCGAGATCCGGCCGTCGATTTGAAGCTTTGGTCCCATCGGGGTGTACGCCGACTCCGGCCACTTGGTGGTGATGTGACTGGGATCGACGAACGACCCGGTCGCGTTTTCACCGCGTTCATTCCGAAGCGTAATCGAGTTGCCGCTCTGGCTGATGTGACAGCGCTTCGAGTGGTTGCCGCCCATGTACCACGTTCCACTGATGTTGGGAAGCGTCCCCGCATGTGCTGCCGGAAAGGGCCCCAGCAAGAAAGCCATGCTTGCAAAAATGGTAATGACCGTCGCGATGCGTTTCATAAACGGCTCCGTTTCAATCAGCCTTGCAGTAAGAGTTGCCTAAACGACATCATCGGTGTCGTGGCCGCGTCGTTATTGGGATCGCCGAACGGTATGAACGTTATGGTAACGTTCGTGGAAGGCGCCAGCCCCGCGCTGAGCTGTTGCGCGATGACTCGGCCGATTGGATAGGTGATCTGCACGTTTCCGCCGACAGCGTTCATCGACTCGATTGAGAACGCGAACGTGCCCAGCTGGCCGAGATTGAAATCGATCTCCTCATTCTCCGGAACTGCGCCGCTGGGAAGATTCGCATACAGGTTGTAGCTGTAACCGCTGAAATTACCTTGGCCCGTGAGCTGCGCGCCGTCGAGAATGAGGACTGCGGCTGCATCGATCTGCGACGCCGTGACCGGTATGGTCACTTGAAGCGGCCGCAAGTCAAGCGAAAACGCGCCGGCGACCTGCGATTGCGCATGCGTGAGTTGTTGAACGTGACCGCTCAGGCTTCGCGCGATAGCAACTTCCGGAACGATCGAGCCCGGCGGCGCCACCGGCAGCGTCAGATCGCTGTACGTGTAGTTCAATTGCGTTGTGTCGAGCACGCCCGGTACGCTGAGCGTCCATGCGCCAGACGTATTAAAAGTGAACGACTTGTTATACCAGGGGTCGCCCGAGCTCGGCAGCCGGCGGCCGCCGCCCGCATTGATCCACGCGGCCCACAGCCGATCAACGTTACAGTGATGCACCCAAAAAATCGGATCCGCTGCGGCGGTGGGCACTTCGCCCATGTCTCCGCCGACCATGTCGTGCACGTGCCCGTGCGGATTGCCCTCTATCACCTGCTCGAACGTATCGGCGTTGGCCGGATCGCGATTGAATGTCGTGAGCGCCGGGTCGAAAGCTTCAAAGGTTAAGCCGGTTACGACGCTGCCTTCGCGATTAGGCCAATACAGCGGATTCGCCGTGCCGTCCGCGAGCAGCGGATGCGCGAAGATGTCGGGCAGCTGCGGATGTTTGTAATAGTCCCAATACGGCAGCGCAAAGTTCGGATTGCCTGAGGCCGTGCGCAGCGCAGCTTCGAAGAAGAACAAGAACGCCCGGTGCCACGCATAAAAATACGGCTTGCGATGCGGGCATTGGTTCCAGACCGCGGCCATCGAGGCGGGCGGCGTTCCCGTTGCCATCCAGTGGCTGTTGTGCCAGAACTGCCAGCTGCGCGTATCGGTGATATCGGCAAAGTTCATCATCGCTTTGACGCCGTCGCGAAACGCTTTGACGAGCGCCGCATTTGCGGAGAACTCGGTGACCTCTTGACGCACTAATGTGCTTGAGGCCGCTCCCGACGGCACGTTCGGAGCTGACGAGCTCGAACACGCCGCCAGCGCAGCCGCCGAACCCGAAAGCACAAAGAGGCGCCGGTTCATAGCCGTCTTTTAGGCGGGGACAATACGCCGTCCTCGGCAAAAGGCAAATCGCATGCGGGATTGGTTCAAAGCCGCCGCCATAAATCTAGGCAAAGCGCTGGCAACGGCGATCGCGATAACGTTGATCGTTTTCGCTCTCTTAAAAGCCGCGATCCCTTCGACGCAATTCTTGCCCTGGCTGGGCAAGATCCTCGCCGGAGACTTTGGATACTCGCGAGCCTATTCCGCGCCGGTTGTTGCGGCCTTTTTTGAGCGCTTACCGTTTTCGCTCGAACTGATCGTCGTGTCGTTTGCGATCGCACTGACCGTTGGGTTCGTAATAGCTTTCTTGTCGTCACGATCGCCTTCTTCGGTTCTTAGCCGCATTGCCGGGTATGTCGTCCTTGCACTGGAGTCCGTGCCGGTTTTCTGGCTAGCACTCATGCTGCAAGTCCTTGTCGCGTTGTTTGGGCATGGGTTCCCATATGATAGGTTCGCAAGCTCCGATCGCTTCGATTTAGACGATCGCCTTTCACACTTGATCCTCCCAGCCGTGACTTTGGCGCTTTTCCAGATTCAGCCGCTGATGGAATACGCTCGGAGCCGCCGGACGGCCGCCGGCCGCTCGACAGCGGCAAGAGACTGGGTTGCCGGCGCGTTTGCGACATTTGCTTGGAGATTGCCCGCAGTTATCGGTGCCACGTTTATTATTGAACCGATCTTTGCATGGCCGGGCGCAGGGCGCTTGGTTTTCATAGCAGCAGATCAAGGGGATTTCAGGCTTTTCTCGGGCGTGCTGCTGCTTGCGGCGCTCTGCGTGCTGACTTTGCGTTTTATCGCTGAGACGTTTCTTCCGGATGATCCCTTCGGAGTCGCTAATGATGTTGCGTAAGCGCGAGGTTATCGCGGCGACCGTCGTGGCGGTGATACTCGCGGCGTTTTTTGCCGGCAGCATCATTCTAAGAGACAACGCCTTCAAAATTGACGAGGTCCATTGGCGGGGTAATCCGATACCGCCATGCTTCCAAGATGCTGCAACGTGCGGCGGGCACGCCCTGGGAGCCGACGAAAACGCCCGGGACGAGTTCGCGCGCTTGGTGGTCGGCGGTTGGGTTACGCTGTGGATCAGCTTTGTGGCAGCGATTATCGCCCTTGCCGGTGCGTTCGTTCTCCGTGCCGCGGCGCGTTATGGCGGCTCAATCGTGCGATTCATTGTCATGCGCGCGGCAGACGCAGTCGCATGCATTCCCGCTTGGCCTATAGCGGCGGCCGTGGTGTCGCTCATGTCGTTTAGGCACAATAGTTTGTTTGCGCCGAGTTGGTGGGAACTGGCAATTCTGCTGGCGGCGGTGGTTTGGCCGCAAGTAACTCGCTTTGCAGTGATGACAGCGAGTCACCGTTTACTGATGAACCAGACCGCTCGAAATTGGCGAAGTGCGATTCTGATTCTGTCGACTGTCGACTTCTTGGGCTTCGGAGTTCAGGCGCCGACGCCGTCTTGGGGCAATATGCTCGCAGGTGCCGAGAGTTCTTTACAGGACCAGTGGTGGGCGGCCGTCTTGCCCGGCATTTGTATCTTCCTAGCCGTTTTCTCGATTGAGCTCGCGAGACGGGCGATATTTGGTTCGGGCGCGCAGCAACAGCCGCGTTAGCCCTGGGCCATTCGCTTGATGATTGCGTCAATATGGACTCGCGAAGCGTCGATCGTGGGGAAGTCAGGTGGTTGTGCGTCGTATAGCGCGACGAAGTCCGTTCCCGCGAGTACGATTGCGTCCACATGTTCCTTCTCGAGTAACCTCCGCGCAATGTCCGAGAGGCGCTCGCGATCGCTCATGGTGCCCTCGCCGCCGCGGGCCAGTCTGGTGTAAATCGCGTCGATATCTCGGATCTCTTCCGGCGTTGGCTTAACGACCTCCACATCTAAGCAGCCAAAGAGATCGGTTTCGATTACGAAGCTGGTGCCGAACAGGCTGACGCGGCGCAGTCCGCGTTCCGCCAGCGCCGCATTTAAAGCGGAAGGCAAGTCGATGATCGGTATCGGCGAGGCCGAGCGCAGTTGCTCGAGGCAGACATGCGGCGTCACCGCGGCGACCGCGCCAATCGTCGCGCCCTCGCGTGACAAAGAAGTCAGCATGCCGGCGAGATATTGCGATAGAGCTTCTGTATCTCCGGCCACGACGAAGTCGCGCGCCGTCTCGAAATCCGCCTCCGCCAGCAAGACCGCGCTCTTGTCCGGCGATGCGCGAACAATGCTCTCATAGTAATGTATGCCTGCGGGAACGCCGAGGCCGCCGATAAGTCCCAGTGTCATGGCTTCACGAGCTTACGCCACATTCGACAAGCGGCTCGGTATTTGCTCCAGGGCGCGTTTGAACGAATCTTTAGTTATTGCTGAGTGCAGGGCAACGTTCGCGCCGGCAAAGCCACGCGGCTAGTTCCCCGCTGAACCTCTTGTTGTAGGCGCCTGGAGTGTTATCCGTAAGCTGTTTTATAGCTGCCGTCTGCGACGCAGCAATCTGAAGATAATGATTCATGTCGGGAATGATCTTTAAGGTCGCACTATTTGGTTGGTGCGAGTTTACGATGTCGACTATGCGTTTGTGATCGGACTCGGCGGTGACGAAGTCGGCCTGGCCGTAGAGAGCGAGCACGGGCACGTGCACGCTCATCCAGGCCTCGGCAATGTTGAGTGCTGCTACCTGCTGCATATAAGCGGGCGGAGCCGGATACTGAATGTAGTCTTTGCAATCCGGCCGAACGGCAAGGATCTGCTCGGGACTAGCCTTCTCGATGAGCAGCCGGTGCATGCAATATTCCTTTTTGGCCACCGACTCATCGACTTGGAAAGGGGTCGAGCCGCTGAGAATTTCCTGGCGTTGCAGATTTATGAGCTCGTACTCAAACCAGTTGACGGCGACTCCATCCGCGACAATCACTCCTGCCGTTGGAAATTCCAGCGCGAGGCGGGGAGCGACAACGGTGCCGATGCTATGGCCAAAGATGTATACGCGTGCCGGATCCACCAGCGGATTTTGCAAAAACGCGGCGTAGGCAATCTCGTAGGAGTGATATTCAGTGTTGAAATCGACCGACGCGCAGGGCGGTCCCTGGCTGTCGCCTACGCCGCTCTTTTCGAGGCGCATTACAACAAAGCCGAGTACGCTTAAATCATGTGCGACGTTGCGATAACCGTCTTGGGTATTGGTTGTGTCCATGGAAAAGCATCCGATCCCGCCGATCATAAAAACCGCCGGCAGTTTTCCGCGAGCACCGATTGGCGATGTGACCAAGGTTCGGCGCAGCGTGCCGTCAATTGTCACGCTTTGGTAGCTCGTCTGGACGTCGAGAAAGTTTTCATCCGGCGCGCTGCGCATGACTATCGTTAGCGTAACCGGGTGAGTCCCGCGCTCGAGGGTCAATGTTACGGGAGTGCCTCCAGGCCGTCTAACCTTGGACAAGAAATCCTCGACGGTCGACACTGTGGTGCCGTCTACGCTTTGGATCACATCGCCTTTTTGGACACCGGCGGCTTCCGCAGAAGATCCCGGCACAATAGCAGAGACGACCACGCGGCCATTCTGCATTGCCACGGCCGTTCCGAGTAGCCCGTGCCGTGGCAGCGAGGCGAAAGCCGGAGTAACCCACCCACACAAAATGGCAAGAATGAAAAAAGCCTGTACGGTTCCCGTCCGGCGCATGTAACATTCTCGCCGTAGTTGCCCGTCGAAGTCTTTAAACAGGCATCAAAAAGCAGGATGAGAAAAAATTGAAGCCATGACGTCGCGCCTCGAGTTCGATCGATATGTGCTGGACGAACGCAGGCGCCAGCTGTTGCGGGATGGTAAGGCGCTGCCGCTGAGTGCCAAGACGTTCGAACTCTTGCTGCTGTTCGCGGCTAGTGAGGGCGGCGTTCTGACGCGCGAGGGCATCTTTGAGCGGTTGTGGCCGGCAAGTGAGACCGAAGATGCGAACCTTTCGCAACACATCTACCTGTTGCGGCGCATCCTCGATCCGGACGGCGACGGTCGAGATTTCATCGAAACGGTTCCCCGAATCGGTTATCGCTTTGCCAAAGAGGTGCGGCCGGTACGAGAGCCTGCGGTAGCCGCGTGGGATGCGGCGTGGAAGCGTGCAGCCTTCTTTGCCGGCGCCGTACTTCTACTCGCGCTGATTTTGCCGGCAGTGCCGCGTGAGGAGCGATTGCCGGTAGGCGCTCGCGAGGCATACACGCTTGGGATCTATCACCTCAATCTGCGCACCGAAGACAATTTGAATTATGCGCTAGCGTACTTCAAACAGACGGCCCGGCTCGCGCCGAAAAACGCCATCGGCTACGCTTCCGTGGCCTCGGCCTATGCGCTGCTGGCGCAGTTTAAGCCCGAGGGCTCGCGCGCGCAACGCTCCTTGGTCGCCTTGGCAAAAGCCTATCGTGATGAAGCGCTAAAACGCGACCCGCGGAGCTCCCAAGGCCTGGCAGCATCCGGCCTAATCGCGTACCGCTTCGGAAACGATCGAGCGGCAGCCGAGCGCGACCTCCGTGCGTCGCTGGCTGCGGATGGGGCAAACGCCCAGGCGCATCACTGGCTCGGTGAAGTGCTCCTTTCCGATGGGCGGACGCGCGATGCGATAACGGAACTGCAAACGGCTCATCGGCTCGATCCAACCTCAGAGGTTTACGCGCGATGGCTGGCCCGCGCTTACACGTACGCGCGGCAACCCGACGAGGCCGTTCCCTTGGCGATCGAGGCGCTGCGTCTGCAGCCTAACGACGCGTCCGCTTGGCTCGTGCTGGCCTGCGCTCAGGAGCAGCGCGGAAAACTGCGCGATGCGATCCAAACTCTGAAAACGCTCGCAGCCCGGCTTCCGTCGGAACGGCCGTATGCTCTCGCGGACCGGTCGCGACTTGAATTCCTCATTGAGGGAAGAGCTCATCGCACGGAAGCAATCGCCGGAATGGACAGACTCGTTGCCCTCAATCGCGCCGATCCGTTCGAAGCCGCGCTCTTTTACCTTACGGCGGGCGAGCGGAAGAGCGCGAAAAAGATGCTCGCTCAGCTCAAACCGTTCAGATGGCTCGCTGAACTCGATCGCTACGATCCGCGTTTTCGGTCGTTGGGAAATGAGCTAGTATCTTAACCCGCGTCAAATAGGACCACCTAAACTGGATATCCTTATCGTAGGCGGAACGAAATTCGTCGGGCGTCACATTACGGACGTTTCTCTTGAGCGCGGCCACCGCGTGACGCACTTCAACCGCGGTCTGACCGAGGCGCGAACGCGTGCAAGCGTCGAGGCTATCCGGGGAGATCGCGCGACCGATATTCACATCCTCGAGAATCGCCACTGGGATGCCGTGATCGACATGTGCGGCTTCACTCCGGATGTAGTCGAAACTTCAACGCGCTATCTTGCCGATCGGGTGGGGAGATACGTTTTCTTTTCGACCATTTCCGTCTACGATCACGAGCAAACACAGCATCCAAACGAGGATGCGCCTCTGCTGCGTTTGCCGGAAGGTGCCGACCGGACTGTTTTTGCGCTCGAACACTATGGCGCGTTGAAGGCGCTGTGCGAAGCGGTTGTTACCAGCACGTTCCGGCATCGCGCGACGGTATTACGACCTGCTTTGATTGCGGGGCCGTACGATCCGACCGATCGATTTACCTACTGGCCGCTGCGCGTCGACGCGGGCGGGTTGGTGCTCGCGCCGCTACGAACGCATCGCATCCAGTACATTGACGCCCGCGACCTGGCTGTATTTGCCGTGCGCGTTGTCGAGAGAGGGATAGGCGGCGCGTACAACTGCGCTACAGCGTCGGACGGCACAACTTTCGGCGAACTGTTAGATGCATGCGAGAAGGCCGCCCGATCGCGTGTCGACATCATGCATGCGCCGGACGCGTTCTTGGAGTCCCATGGAATCGAGCCGTGGGCCGACCTGCCTTTGTGGATTCCGAATTCCTCGGAGTATGCGGCTCTTGTGAATTGCGATACGACGCGCGCAGGCATCCAAGGATTCATCACGCGCGCTCCGTTTGAAACAGTGCGCGATACGCTAGCGTGGGCGCAAGCCGCGCACAAGCAACTTGATACACTTAAAGCGGGGCTCGCGCCCGAGCGCGAGCGCGAAGCCGCCTCATCTCTAAAGTTGCTTTAAGAACTTTTACATCGGCGCAAATCGAGGAGCGGACCTGTTGACAGAAGCGCATCTGTAGCAGTATCTTGTGACCTAAGGAATTAGGTGAAGCAATGCTGTCCCGCCTCTTGATGATCGCAACGCTTATCGCGCAATGGGCTCCCGCCGCAGATCCCAACTCGCTTGCGGACCCGGCAAAATTAGCACAACTGATGCCTGTTCTGGCGCGGCAAACGATCGAGTCGTACAAAGAACCCGACCGGCAAACCTATCTGACCAATCTGTTTCCGGCCCAAATCGTTGCCGGAGATTATGACGGAGCTCGCACAAGCATTGATGACTTAAGGGCCGTCCTGGCCGCGAGGGGCGTGCGCAACGCGAGTCTTTTTGCCGCGCCTTCGAAGCTCTATGTCGACGCAAAGCTCATCGAAGCACAGCAAAAAGTCTCATTCGCCCAAGCCTATGCGTTGGCGTTCCGTAGGACATTCAAATCCCTCTCGGATGCGGACGCGATGTGGGTCGCGGACCAACTCATCGGTCAGGTGACCTCTCTCCATTCCTGGAATTTTGTCGCGAATTTCGACCTGCACAATGAAATTAATTCGCTCAAGACAAAGAGCGCGCTCGCCTCGGACGACGTCGTGACGCTGCTCTCTCTGTACAGCGCGGCTCAGGTCTTCAACAGCATATGGGACCTTACGACCCCCCTGCAGCGCCAAGATGCCGAGCGTCGTTTCGTGATCTCAGAACATGTTCACATTAGGACAGGCGACGGGGCCATGATAAGCGCGGTTATGGTGCGCCAAAAGGCCGGGCCGGCCCGCCGCCCCACCGCGCTGATTTTCACAATTTATGCGCAGCCCCCAATTGATGTGCTGCACGCCGAATACGCTGCCGCGCGCGGCTACATCGGCATCACCGCCTATAGCAGGGGCAAGGGTGACAGCACCGATCCTATCTCTCCTTACGAATACGATGGGCGCGACGCCAACGCGGTGATTGATTGGATCGCAAGGCAGTCCTGGAGTAATGGCAGCGTCGGCATGTACGGCGGAAGCTACAACGGTTTCACCCAGTGGGCCGCTGCGAAATGGCATAACCCCGCTCTGAAAACAATCGTGCCCTACGTGGCAAACAATCCCGGCAACGGATTGCCGATGGAAAACAATATTCCGCTGTTTGTCAACTACGCTTGGATCTATTATGCCGCAAATAACCGGTACCTCGACGACGCCGGCTACAACGATGCGCATTTTATCGGCCTGAATTCAAAGTGGTATCATTCGGGAAAATCATATAGTGATGTTGATGCTATTGCCGGCGTTCCGAATCCGTGGTTTCACCGCTGGCTGAGTCACCCGGATTTCGACGCCTACTGGCAATCGATGGTCCCGTATAAGGACGATTTTGCAAAGATCAACATTCCCGTCTTGACATTTACGGGATACTACGACGACGGGCAGGGCTCGGCTATTGGATTCCTCCGCGACCACTATGCCTATAATCCCCGGGCCGTGCACTACCTGATTATTGGGCCCTACGATCACCTCGGCACGCAGCGTTCTCACAAAGAGGACGTCTTGAGAGACTATCCGATCGATCCCGTGGCTCAAATCGATACGCCGGCAATTACCTTTGAGTGGTTTGACTATGTCATGCGGGGGCGCAGCAAACCGGCCATCCTCGCAGATCGGATCAACTACGAAGTGATGGGCGCAAATCAGTGGCGGCACGCGCCGAAACTAGACGCCATGAGCACTTCGTCGATGACATTCTATCTCAGCAACCAGCCTCTGTCGGGGTTTCTTGCCTTGTCGCAAAATAAACCCGTGCGACCTGAAGCGCTCACCGAAACGGTGGATTTTGCGGACAGGAAAACGCTGAACAATGGTGATTCGTATCCATTTCCAATCCTCGGAAAAGAAGTGGACTTCTCCGAGGGTTATACGTTTATCACGGACCCGCTCGATCATGCGATTTCCGTGAATGGGCAGTTCAGCGGACAGATCAACGCAATTCTTAATAAGCGTGACGTCGACTTTGGCGTTGTCTTGTACGAGGTAACGCCTGACAATAAGCTCTTTCAGCTCTCGTACTTCATCGGGCGCGCGAGCTACGCTAACGATATGAGCAAGCGTGTCTTGCTAAATCCCCGAGAGGTCGTCACCATTCCATTCGATCGAACTCGTGTCGTCAGCCGGCAACTGAGCAAGGGAAGCCGCCTACTGCTGACGCTTGATGTTAACAAAAATGCTTTTGCCGAGATAAACTACGGGACCGGCGGTGACGTAAGCCGTGAGGATGTCAAGGATGCGAAGACGCCGCTGAAAATCAGCTGGCTCACGGATAGCTATGTGAACATCCCTGTCTCCAACTAGGGCTATCTAGGGCCCCGTTGCGGGGTCCTTCGGCTTCTGTTTCGAAGGCGCTCGCATGAATATACGGTCCATCGTCATGATTGCCGCTCTGTTGGTGATCGGAGTCCTCGATTTCGGGAATCTCTTCCACGTAAGCGGGTCCACCAACGCTACGCTCACCCTATTGGCGGGCCTGGTCTTTGTGGTCGCGCACGGGTCGGCCGCGTTTGGTTGGCGCAATATCGCGGCCTTCATCGCAATCACCTTCGTCGTCAGCTTCACGTCCGAAGTTATCGGCGTGGCCACCGGACTCGTTTTCGGTCCCTACCATTATACAGACTTGCTGGGACCAAAATTGCTCGGCGTGCCGCCGCTGATCCAACTTGGGTATTTGGCAGTCGGATATGCGAGCATGGTGATGGGTCGCATCATTCTGTCGCTGCTCGCCCCGGTGAGGCAGTGGGCGATATTCGCCGCGGCCGTGGCCGGAAGTTTCATCATGGTGAGTTGGGACGTCGCGATGGATCCGTATCAATCCACCGTATCCGGCGACTGGATTTGGCATACCGGTGGGCCATACTTCGGAGTTCCGCTGCATAACTATGCCGGCTGGTTCGGAACCGTGTTCCTTTTCATGCTCGTGTACTTCATCTATGCGAGCCGCTATACGGAAGAGCCGCAACCCGACGCGACCAACAATCCCACGGCGTTCTGGAGTTTGCCGGTCGTCTTGTATGCGCTTTTCGCCCTAGGGATCATCGTCACGCCGCTGGCCGGCGGAATTGAGTATCCGTACGCTTCGCCGGCAAACTACAACGGCGCGCCGCAGGTGCTCGGACCGAGCCTTTCGCTGATCGCGATCTTCGTGATGGGCAGCCCGGTCGTCTTCGCGCTGTCCCGCTTGCTAACCAAGAGAAGCGTCGATCGGACGTTTGTCGCATGAGGTATAAAGCATATCGCAGCTAAGTTTGTGCTGTTAAGATATGCACATGAAAGTGATTACAAAGACGAGTGAGACAAAGGTAGCCATCGACGACGTCGATGCGCGGCCGAGCTCGATCGAACTCAAAGAAGTGAAACTGCTGCGCGGAATGTTTACGGGCTGGGGCCCGAAAATCAGCAGCAACTAGTTACTATGCCGGCGCTTTTACTCGCAACGCTTTTGTAGCGAGGAGTGCGGGCACAGCTGCCAGCAGAGCGACCGCCGCGGCCAATTGCCAGGCGATCGCGTAACCGGCCGTACCGATAACCAGACCGATAGCAATTGGCGCGATCGCGCCGGCGACGTAAATCCACATCGTTCCGAATCCGAGCGCGCCGCCGGCATGGTCTTTGCCGCCGATTTCGGCCATGGCCAAAAGCGACAACGCGAACCAGCCTTCGCCCGCGAAGCCTAAGCCGACCGCGGCGACGCAGATCAGCCATAGCCCGATGTGACCGATGCCGCTCAGCAGCATCGCCGCGCCCGCCCCGAAGATCGCGCAGTACGCCATCGGTATGGTTCGATTGCCTCCGTAGCGCCGATCGCTCAGCCTGCCCCAAACCAGCCGCCCCGCGCCCGCCGACAAGTGCCCGCCCGCAAAGATCAGCGCCGCAAACTCCGGGCTGTATCCGCCGCCGCGCACTAGCGTGATCGGAAAGAAGACGATGAACACGGTTTGCGTGAAGACGAGCAGCATCGACGCAAGCGTCACCAGAATCAGGCGGCGATCTTTCCCGATGTGCCCGATGTCTTCGAGCAGCTTTGAGACCGCAACATGTTCGCCGCACAACTCTTTGGGCTGACGGTACAGTAGCGCCGAAGCCGTGCAAACGACGAGCACGATTACGCCGCCCGCGATCAGCGCGCCGCCGTACCCGTAACGCGATCCGACGCCGGCAAACAACAGGCCGCCGAGCGCGCCGCCCACCGGCATGCCCGTTTGCCGGATTCCCATCGCCAGCCCGCGCTGCGTCGGCGAAAAAAACGCCAGGATCGCATGCGTGCCTGCGGGATTGCTCGCCGCATAACCGGCGCCATAGAGAAACAGACATGCGAGCAGCCAGAAATAATTCGGGAAATACGCGGCGGCGATCATCGAGGCGCCCATCAGCAGGCCGGCTTCGAGCAGCATCGCTTTGTCGCCGAAGCGATCGCACAACGTTCCGCTTAAAGGAACGGTAAACAGGCCGCCCAGCGTGAGGGCAGTCGCGATCAGTCCGAGCTGCGAATGGCCCAAGTCAAAGGCGCCACCGACGTACGGCACGATGGCGCCCGTTCCGCCGTACAGCATTGCGCCGGCAACCATCGAGATCGTGAAGAGCGCCAAAACGAAGTAGCGCGATTCCCCCCGAGGCGGCGTCAAAAGCATTGCGCGCCCTTCGCTGAATATGGCGGGAATGCTCTCCCACCTCGAGTGCCCCAAGTGCGGAGCCCGATACGACGCCGACAAGCAGCAGCACCTGTGCAGCTGCGGCGGCCCGCTGCTGGCGCGGTACGATCTGCTGGCCGCCGCCAAGACGTTTACCCGCGAGAATCTCGCCCGGCGCGAACCGTCACTGTGGCGGTACGGCGAGTTGCTGCCGTTGCGCAACATCAACCACCGCATCAGTTTCGGCGAAGTCTTCACGCCGATGCTAGCGCTTTCGGCGATTGGATCCGAGATTGGAATCGGCGAGCTGTTCGTCAAGGACGAAGGCTTGCTGCCGACCGGAACGTTTAAAGCCCGCGGCGCAGCGGTCGGCGTCTCGCGCGCGCAAGAACTCGGTGTTTCAGCCTTTGCAATGCCGACCAACGGAAATGCCGGCGGCGCGTGGGCTGCCTACGGTGTCCTGGCCGGCATCGAAGCGTACATCGTCATGGCGAAGAACGCGCCGGCGATCAACCGCCTGGAATGCAGCATGATGGGCGCGCACCTGTGGCTGGTGGACGGCTCGATCGCCGATGCGGGCAAGATTGTGGCCAAGGCGATTGCCGAACACGGCCTGTACGATGCATCGACGTTAAAAGAACCGTACCGCATCGAGGGCAAGAAAACGCTGGGTTTCGAACTGGTCGAGCAATTCGACTGGGACGTTCCCGACGTTATTCTCTATCCTACCGGCGGCGGCGTCGGTTTGATCGGCATCTACAAGGCGCTGCGCGAGCTGCAGGCGATGGGATTGCTTGACGAGCGCATGCCGCGCTTCGTGGCGGTGCAAGCCGAAGGCTGCGCGCCGATCGTGCGCGCGTGGAAAGAGCACAAGAATGAATCCGTCCTTTGGCCGGATTCAAAGACGGTTGCTTTCGGCATCAACGTGCCCAAAGCGCTGGGCGATTTTCTCGTGCTTGAAGCGCTGTACGAAAGCGGCGGCGCCGCGATTGCGGTCAGCGACGAAAATATTCTCGCGATGCAGCGCCGTATCGGTGCGCAGGAGGGACTGTTCGTGTGTCCGGAAGGCGCGGCGACGATCGTGGCCGCGGCCGAGTTGCGCCGGCAAGGCTGGATTCAGCCCGACGACACGGTGCTGGCTATCAATACCGGCACGGGGCTGAAGTACCCCGACGTTATGGTTCCGGAGTTGCCGCTGCTGGCGCCGGACGCGACCATTGCGATCGGAAGCGATAGATAAGCACGCCGGCCGCCGCGACGATAGCCGTCTGCACGATCGGTTGCAGGTACCACGCTTGCGTGTGAGTCGTCACGGCAATCGAGATGGCAAACCAGAGCGCGAAAGCCATAATGGCGATGGCGACGGCGGCGTTCACGAGCCGGTTGCGATCCTTGGCGGAGTACAGCAGCATCCCCAAGCCGACGAAAAAGAAGACGCCCATTACCGAAAACACGCGCACGCCGACGCCGAAGACGTAGCCGAGCTTCAGCGACTCCACCAGGCTGAGCGATGCGAGCAGCGCGCTGATCGTTAAGGCCAGAACCGGGGTTGCATACCGCTCGTGCGTTTGCGCGAAGCGGTCGGGTACCAGGCCGTCTTTGCCCCACGCGTAGATCCAGCGCGACTGCGCCAGGAAAAGCGGGATGAACGTTTTGACCATGATGAAGGCGACGCCGAGATTTACCACCGAGGCGAGCCAAGCCGGCATGACCAACCCGAGCAGTCCGGTTGACGTCGTGTAGGCGGTGAGTTTCATGGCTGCCAGACCCGCTATCACTTGCCACGGCACGGCGTGATAGATCGCGAACGTGAACAGAACGTAGATCGCCGTAACGATGCAGACCGCAATCAACACGCCGCGCCCTAACGTGCGGCGCGCGTCGACGGCCTCGTCGCCGGTTTGGGTCGCGGTCGATAGTCCCAGGTACGCGAAGAAGAGAACCGGCAGCGCGGTTCCAAACGCGGCCGCCCAATTCACAGTGTGGACGGGTGCTTGCGCCGTGATGCCGGCCGCCGAAAGGTGTAGGTGCGCCGTCAACGCAGCCGAGAACGCTTGCGGGCTGGTACCGAAACCGAAGACGATCACGACCGCCGTTACGACGACGACGACGCCCATCGACAGCACCGCAATCGCAGCCGCTAGACGCACGCCGCGCACGTGCACCAGCCAAACGATCCACAAAAGGGCAAGGCCGGTAACGAGCGTTCCGACATCCGAAGAAAAAAACGGCGCGTCAAATGCGGTTGCCAAAAACTTCGGCGCGGCATAGGCGAGCGTTCCGAGCGAGCCCGTCATGCCGAACCACGCAAGAAAGGTCACCAAGAACCCGACGAACGGGTTTACCGTGCGCGAAACGATCACGTACTCGCCGCCCGCGCCGATCAAGCCGTGCGAAAAGAAGTAACGGTACGCGATGACGGTCAGAAACGTGAGCGCTCCGCCGACGAGCATGAGCCAGGGAACAAGGTCGCCGACGCCCGGCGCGGTTTGCTGAACCTGCGTCGAGACGAAGAAGAGTCCCGCGCCGACTTGGTTGGTCACGCCGAACGCGACCACCGACCACGGGCCGAGCACGCGCCGCAACGCGCGAACATCCGACATGCGAGTGCCCTTCGTCAAAACAAAGAGCGCTCATCCGAAGATGCGCGCTCGAGGTCTCTCCCTTTGATGATGCCTTACGTGGGCATAGGCGATGGACGCGGATGCCGCATGCGTCCGCCAAATCCGCCGGGTGGTCCAAACTCACCGGGCGGCCCCATGTGTTCGCGTTCCAGCATGAAGCCGTGAGCGCCCAAGCCGGGTCCCCCAATGGTCGCGAGTCTGAAGAGCAGCTCTCCGGCATCGGGCGTGCGCCGTTCTTTCGGCTCGCCGCTGCGCATCGGCCGCGGAGACGGAAAATTCGGGTTCGCGGCGCGGAACTTCGCAAACATCGCTTCCATCTGCGCCCCCTGCTGCGCTCTGAACGATTGCTCGGCGTTCAAGATCGCTTGTTTCTCACCGCTGGAAAGAAAGGCGTCGATCTTCTTGATCGCCGCTTGCGGGTCCGGACTCGCGGCGATTGCGAGCTGTCCGATTACTGCCGCCAATTGATTGCGGTGCGCGGGCGTTAACGCACCCAAAACCTTGGCGCGAAATTGTTTGTACATCGCATCCCGCTGTTGCATCGTTTGGCGGATCATCTGAAAATCGGGACGCGGCCACGGCGCGCCGCTCGGTCCGGGCGGCATCGGCGGTGCGCCTTGCGCCAGCACGAACGCCGGTATCGCGGCGAGCATGGCAACGAGAATAAGAAGTTTGCTCATAGCTCTGTTCTAGGCCACTTTTCCTGGAATATCCTGAGAAAGCTCCTTGCCGGCAGTCTCAGGGAGGAAAGCGAGCGTCAACACGACGAGCGCATACGCGGCGACGGCGACGACCGTCATTGCGGCGCCGATAGGGTAAGCCTTCGCGAGCCAGCCGATCAGCCACGGTCCAAGTCCGGCCACGCCGCGCCCGAAATTGTAGCAAAAGCCCTGCCCCGCGCCGCGCGCGCTGTCCGGGTACAGCTCGCTCAAGTAAGGGCCGAAGCCGCTAAAGATTCCCGACGCGAAATAACCCAACAATGGTCCGGCAATGATGAGCTGCCAGTTCGCAGCTACGAAGTACAGATACAGCGGGACCATGATCGCCGAACAGACTGCAAACAGTGCAAACGTGCGGCGCCGTCCCAAGCGATCGTTCAGATAACCCGCGCTAACGTAGCCGGCAAATGCGCCTGCGATGACGAGATAGAGATAGGAGCCGCTCGTTACCGCCGCCAGATGCCGCTGCGTCGTCAAGTACGTCGGCATCCACGTGAACAGCGCATAGTAGCCGCTCTGAGCACCGACCGCCAACAGCGAGGCGAGAATTGTCGTGCGTAGCAGCGCCGGCCGAAAGATCTCCGCGAGCGTAACCTGCGACTGCGCGTGAAAGCGCGGCGGGTCGTCTACGCCGCGGCGAATGTAGAGCAAAGCCAGCGCGGGAAGAATTCCGAGGAAGAACAAGTAGCGCCACGCAACCGCCGCTGGGCTGAGCGAGAAAACAATTTGAAATGCCAAGTTCGCACCCAGCCATCCGATGGCCCACGAACCTTGCACGATGCCCAAGTTCCGCCCGCGGCGCTGCGCTTGCGACCATTCGGCCACGAGCACCGAACCGACGGCCCATTCCGCGCCGAACCCAAAGCCTTCCAGTCCGCGCAGGATCGCCAGCTGCTCGTACGTCTGCGCGAAGCCGCAAAGAAACGTGAAGAACGCATAGCATGCGATAGAGATCATCAATGCCCGCCGCCGCCCGATGCGATCCGCGAGCGTTCCCATCGTAATGCCGCCGATCGCGCTGGCCACGAGCATGTACGTCGCGAGCAGTCCGCCGGCGGATTTGTTCAAGCCGAAAGCGACAAGAATGGCGGGCAGCGCGTAGACGTACAAATAGAAATCGAACGCATCCAGGCCCCATCCCAAGCCCGAAGCCCACATGACGCGGCGAGTCTGATCGTTGCGCATCGCGGGAACGTTCGCCGCCGCTTCAGAAAAGCGCCTACATGACCGATGCACAGCGACTCGCGCAGGCGCTCAATCCGCTCACGAAGACGCCGCAGTTCTCGTACACCAAGGCGCGCGCGGCCGCCCGCAACGAGCCGGCCGTGAATTGGCCCGCGACAAAGGAGCGCAACGAAGACTTCAACCCCGAAGTTGACGGCTGCGAATCATTTGTCATGAAGGACGGCTCGCTGTGCGAGTGGCTGCCCGGTCAATATCGCTACGCCGCCAAGTAATGGAAATCTCCGGCCACGCACGCAAGAATCGTGCGTATTGGGATCGAGAAGCCGGCTCATATGAGGCCTCGCACGGAGAGCAACTCGCAAAAGAGCCGCTCGCTTGGGGCGTGTGGTCGATTCCGGAGAGCGAGCTGCGCGTGCTCGGAGACGTGCGCGGAAAAGACGTTCTCGAGTTCGGCTGCGGTGCGGCGCGGTGGTCGATCGGACTCTCGAAGATTGGTGCGCGTTGCGTAGGATTGGATAACTCCGAAAAGCAGCTCGCGCATGCGCGGCAGCTCATGGCCGCGGCGGGCGTCGATTTCCCGCTGCTGCACGCCAGCGCGGAATCCGTCCCCTTGCCCGATGCATCCTTCGAGATTGTGTTTTGCGATCACGGTGCGATGTCGTTCACCGATCCGGTCCGAAGCGTTCCGGAAGCGGCGCGTCTCTTACGGCGCGGCGGCCTCTTTGCGTTTAATGCGGAGACGCCGCTGCATTTCGTTTGCTATGACGAAGCGAACGATCGCATCAGCGCGCAGCTGCAGGCGAATTACTTTAACGACCGCATGACCGATGCCGACGGCAGCGTCAATTTCTCGCTGCCTTATGGCGAGTGGGTCGGGCTTTTTCACCGTTCGGGGTTTGCAATCGAAGGTTTGATCGAGCTTCGCCCTCCCGCGGATGCGCAGTCCAGCTATCGAGACTCGGCGTCGCGCGACTGGGCGCGCAAGTGGCCCGCGGAACAGATTTGGCGGCTGCGGCGCCTCTAGAAGAGCAGCGTCGAAAATTCGCCGGCTTGCGTAAAGCCGAGGCGGCCGTACAAGCGCAGCGCGGGCGCGTTGAAGTCGTTGACGTAGAGCGAGAGCGTCGGGTATTCGTCGAGCAGTGCGGCGCAAATACCGTGCAGCGATGCCGTTGCCAGTCCGCGCCCGCGTAATTCAGGCGGCGTCCAAATGCCTTGGAGTTGGAGCGTTCGCGCGCTGTACGGGCCTTCGCTGGTGAAAAAGCAGATTGCGGCGTCATGTTCGCCGACCCACCACACGCCACGCTCGACCGAGGTGCGCGTGTTCGAATCGAATTCGTGCGAAGAGGCTCGCGGATCGTAGCCGAGCTCGTCGCGAATCATCGCAGCGGAGTTGCGTGCGACCAACTCCCATTCACGCGGCAGCGCCCGGCGCACCGTGACGCCGCGTGTTTCGCCGCGTAATGTTTTTCGATCGACCACCAGAAGCGGCTGACTCTTACGCACGAGACGCGGCGTAGCGTGACGATCCTTCACGCGGTCCCAATAGGCCTCGACAGTCCGGCGCGGCCCGACGATCATGCGCGCGGATTCTTTGGTTTGCGCCAATTCCGCGAATGCATTAACCGGCGCGCCGTCATCCGCCGCCAGGACGACGTGCCGTCCAAAAAACGCCACGCCTCTGATTTGCGATCCGGCGGCGTACACATACAGCGATGAGCGGTACGATCCGAATTTCTCCGACGCGATCGCCCAGCTCAGAAAAACGTTCTCGTATGGCGAGGCGTCAAGGTAGGCGAGCGCGGCCGCATCGTCCTCGCGCCGCAGGCGCCGCGCGCCGGTCAGCTGAGCTTCACTACGAATGTCGGCTTGCTCGTCGGCTGTTTGCTGCCGCCATCCGGCTCCATGCTCACCGCCAATTCGATCACCTTCGTGGCTTGCACGGGCAAGCGGACGACCGCGATACCGCTGCGGTCGGGCATAAACGTCACCGACGGCGCCATCGCCGCCGAGCCCCGGTGCATCACCCAAGCTTGGTAGACCTTACCATGCGGCGGCATGCCCATCTGTTCCATTGCAATATAGAGGCGGTTGCCGTGCCGGACGACTTCACCACCTTCGATCGCATAGTGCTGCGAGTCGGTAGAGGTGAGGTCCGCCAGCTCGGTGCGCTGTGCGGCGACCTCGCGATGCAGCATTTTGGCTTGCGTGGCGAGTTGCGCGATCTGCGCTTTGGACGAACGCACCGTTTCATTTAAAGAGATGTTGAAAACTGTGGTTATAAGCGCCACGGCCAAGCACGCCGCGGCGACCGCGTAGGCCGGCCATACGATCGGGCGGACCGCGCGCATTTCGCCGACGTTCGAAAGACGCGGCGGCGCGCTGCGGCGTACCTGGTCCATGATCCGCGCTTTGAGCCTGGGGCTGGGGACGACCGCGCCGCTGGCCGCGTCGGGGCAGGCTTCGGCCGAATACGCAACCGCGTCAACGGCAGGTTTAAGCCGCCGGTACTCGGCGGCGCACTCCGCGCAGGCCGCAATATGCTCGCGCACGGCGGCAGCTTCTTTGGGCGGCAACGCGCCGAGCGCGTAGACCGCGACGTCGTCGAGCATGACGTCGTGGGCGTTCATACGGTTACGGCTCCCTCGAGCGCGCTGCGCAGCTGACGAAGGCCTGTGCGGATGCGAGTCTTGATTGTGCCGAGCGGAATGCCCGTGCGGCGCGCGATCTCGGCGTGAGTGACGCCGCCGAAGAAGCCGAGTTCGATCGGCTCGCGCTGTTCCGGCGGGAGCTTCTCAAGCGCGCTTCGGACACTGGCCGCGTCGATGTCGGCGAAGACCTGCTCTTCGAGCAGATCGCTGTTGGGCATGGCTTCGCTGAGCTCGCTCTCGGAATTCGACTTGCGGCGCAGGACGTCGAGCGCCTGATTGCGCGTGACGCGCGCGATCCAGCCTGCGAAGTTTCCGCTCTCGAACCGTTCGGGTGCGCTCCAGATCTTAAGGAAGACAGCCTGCGTGACGTCTTCGGCAGCACCGGCATCGCCGAGAATGCGAATGGCAATGCCGTACACCAGGCGGTGGTGCGCGTCGTAGAGCGCTTCGAACGCGGCTGTATCGCGCGTTCGCACGCGTGCCATGAGCCGGGCGGCGATTTCCAAGGCTTTTTGCTTCGCTTCATCGGGAGGTTCCCCCGGTCAGGTAACGTCGCGGCGGGCCTTGCGGATTGGAACGTCGTAGGTCCGGGCGATGAGCGCATTGGAAGTGATACGCGCCGACATTCCGGATTTTCCGGGCTGCGAAGGCGAAATGGAGTGCCGGCTTTCCGACGAGCAGGTCCGTTCCTATGTCGGCGAACGGCTTGCCGCCTTGGATAGCCAGCAGTTGTCCGCGGACGAGAAACAGCTGTATGACACGGTGCTGTATCGCAGCGAGTTCATGAATCAGGAAGCCTTTCGCATCTTCGACGAAAATCGCGATGAAAGCCGGATTACCGCCGTGCTGGACGCCGACGCGGCTTTGATCGCGGCCTCGAAATTGCTCGACGCATCCGGCGAGAAAACCGGCGACGCTTTGAAGGCGATTAACGAGGCGTTCGACAAGCGCGACGCCGCCATGCTGTCGCCGCCGTAGTCGTGTTCGTCCTGGCCGCGGCGCTTTCATTACATTTAATTCCGCTTCCGCAATCGGTTCAGACGCGGCCCTGCAGCGTCGCGCTGACGGAGCCGCTGCGCGTTGAACGGGATTTCGATGCGGCGGCACTGGATGAAATCAACGAACGCTGGAAAGCGCTCGGCATTCCGTCGTTCCGGCGCGTGGAAGAAGGCACGGGCGGCACCGGATTTCGGATCGTCATTCGTCCGGGATCCGTCTCCGATCCGTATGTATCCGACGTCAGCGTCCAACAAGCGGCGCTGCCGCCGCAAGCGTACCGCTTGCACATCGCGCACAATGGTGCGATTGAGATTCAAGCCGGCGATTCGGATGGAGCGTTCTATGCGGCGATGACCCTCGCGCAGCTCCCGCAGCGCGTCACTGGGAAGTGGTTCTTGCCGTGCGTCGATATCACGGATGCTCCAGCGTTGAAATGGCGCGTACTGAGTGACGACGTCTCGCGCGGACCGCTTCCGAACATGCGATATTTTAAAGAACGCATTCGCACGATCGCCGCCTTTAAGATGAACGGCTACTCGCCGTACATGGAGCACGTCTTCGTCGATCCGCGCAACCCGTTGGCCGCGCCGCTCGATGGGATTACGCCGGCGCAATTACGCGAGTTGGCGGCCTATGCAAAGCGCTACCACGTAACGTTCATCCCCGAGCAGCAAACGTTTGCGCACATGCACGGCGCGCTGGCGCTCGAGAAATACGCGACCGCGGCGGAGTTCCAGCACGACTTTCTTCTCAGCCCGGCCTCGCCGCTTTCGTTGGAATACCTGACGCAACTGATTCAAGACGAACTGGCCGCCGTGCCGCATCCGGTCTTCTTTCACATCGGCTCGGACGAAACGTCAACCTTAGGGCAGGGCCAAAGCAAAACGCTGGCTGCGCAGCGCGGCCTCAGTAGCCTGTTCGCCGAGCACGTGCGGCTCATGAATAACATCATTGCGCCTTCGGGTGCGCGCGTCATGTTGTGGGACGACGCGATAGAAAAAGATCCGGCGATCATGTCGATGATTCCGAAAAGTGCGGTTATCATCAACTGGCATTATGGGGCGGACAACAGCTTTACAAAATACATTAACGTGATTGCGTCCGGCGGGCTCGAGCAGATGGTCGCGCCCGGCGCGAACAACTGGAATCAGATCTATCCCGATATCCACGGTGCCCTCGTGAACGAACAGCGGTTCGTCGACGAAGGCAAGAACGCGCACGTCCTGGGGTTGTTTCAAACGGTCTGGCACGACGACGGTGAGACGCTCTTCGAAGCGACCTGGTATCCGCTGCTTTATTCCGCGGCCAATGCCTGGGAACACCGTTCGGTCGACCCCGTCCGCTTTCAACAAGACTTTCCGGCCGCGTTTTTTGGAGTGGATGACGCGCGTTACGGAAGCGATATCGCCGCTCTCACCGACATCCAAGCGCGCTTGGCAGGTCCGTACAGTTACTCGAGCGATTATCTTTTTTGGGCTGACCCGTTCGACCCGCGCGCGGCCGCTTTCATGCAGAAGGTGGACATACGCGCGCTTCGTTTGGATTCGGAAGTTGCGCAACAGCACTTGCTACAACACACGCCTCCGTTGCACGCGAACGCGGCGCAAGTCATGTTCTTGGCGGCACGAAAATACGATTTCATTGGCCGAAAGTTTCAGGCTGCGCAAGAGGTTCGCGATTATTATGCCGAGGCGCAAGCGGGGACCGGGCAACCGCACAGCCCCACCGACCGCGACTTGCTGTGGTGCAAGTATTGGTTCTGGGAATTACGCGATCGCTACGAAGAGCTAGAGCCGCTCTACGCAGCGGCTTGGCGCTATGAGAACCGCGAGAGCCACTTGGCAAGCAATTTGGAGCGTTACCACCTGGCCGCGCAGCAGAATATTGAACGCGCTGACCGCTTTAATGCTGTAGCGCTCGACCACAATGCGGGCAAACCACTGCCGCCACTCGATGTCATACTGAACCCGAGCGTGCCACTGTGAGCACGACTAAGTGATGGCGACCATAAGCTGTGTCATCCTGAGCCCCGGTGCGTCATGGTGAGCCTGTCGAAATGTCATCCTGAGCTTGTCGAAGGGCACGGCCGAGCCTGTCGAGGCCCGCGATGATCGCACCGCTGCTCATACTCCTGGTCTTCCTTATATTCGCGGCACTGATGTACACGCGCAAGATTCCTGCGCTTCTGGCCGTGCCGGCCATGGCGGTGCTCATGGCGCTGGTAGCGGGCGTGCCTCTCGCCGAGATCGGAAAGACCGTCGTTGTGCTGGGCTCCGCCCGGCTCTCCCTGGTTTTCGTCGCGGTGATCTTTGGGGCATGGCTGGGACGCGTGACGCTCGACACCGGCATCGCGCGCAGCATCGTGAACATCGCGGCCGAATTCGGCGGCGAGCAGCCGTTGGCGGTTGCGCTCACGCTGAGCGCCGTGGTGGCGCTGTTGTTCGTTTCGCTTAACGGCCTGGGCGCCATCATCATGGTAGGGTCGATAGTGCTGCCGATCATGATGACAATCGGCGTTCCGCGAAAGATTGCGGCCACGATGTTCTTGATGGCCTTTGCCCTCGGATTCATCTTTAACATCGTGAACTGGAAGTTCTACACGCAATTCTTCGGCGTAAGCCAGCAGCAGATGTACGCATACGCGATCGTGCTGGGAGTCATCGATCTCGTTGCCCTGCTCATCTACGCATTTGTCTCATTTCGAAATTCGCGCGGATACGCTACGTGGGCGGTGCGGGCGAAAGATGAACCGCAAGCACATCGAGTCCCTTTCTACGCGCTCATAACACCGGTTCTGCCGATCATTTTGTACTACGCCTTGGGCGTTGATCCGATCGTGTCGTTTGCACTATCCGCGGTTTATGGCGCTCTCACCACCCGGCCCACGCAAGCCATTTCAACGTTGACCGCAGCCGCTATCCGGGGAATTGAGGACGTCGCGCCGGCGATAGTGTTGTTCGTTGGAATCGGCATGCTCTTTAACGCGACACAGGAGCCGCAGTTCGTCGCGGCCCTCCATTCACTCGCCACGTGGGAAGCGCTGCGTAATCCGATCGTCTACGTCGTGATTTTCGGTGTCTTAAGCCCGCTCGCACTGTATCGCGGCCCGCTCAATCCTTTCGGCGTTGGAATTGCGGTTTTCACGGTCTTGCTTTCGGGCCACGTGCTGCCGCCCGTAATTCTGGTCGCCGCGGTCATGGCCGTCGTTCAGGTGCAAAATGTTTGCGACCCAACGAATACGGCCAACGTCTGGATTGCAAACTTCACCGGCGTGCAGATCGTCGACATCACCAAACGCACTCTGCCCTACCAAGTCGCGGTTGCGATTGTCGCTTGCATCGTCGTGGTGACGTCGGCGCCGCGCCTGTTCGGCGTGCAGCCATTCGCGGCCGTGGTTCCGGCGGCCAGCGCAGCCGAGTTGAGTTCTCCGGGAATGTTCGTCGGAACGAGCGCAGCTCGCCGCTTTGCCGTGGGCAGCGACGGCACGGCGGACGCGCAGCTGGCGGTGCCGGCAATCGTTGACGCGCTGCGCAGCGCAGCGGCCGCGCAAGTCTTTGCGCAGCAGGACGATCCCAACGCGGCCGACTGCAGCGGAAAGACGTATGCCGCTTACGTGAAGGCGACTTCCACGCGATTCACGCTGACCGAAGGAACGGACGTCGACGTCGGAGTCCAGCTCTTCGATTGCGGCGGCTGGGAGGTTGCGGAGTGGCACGATCATGCCGTGTTCGCGCAACCATCGCCGCAAGACGTTACGCAGCTGGCGAGCGCCGGCGTCGCGCGGTTGCTGGAGTGGGCGCGCGCAAATCCGCAGCGCTGGGAAAACCTGCAGCAACAGGGGTTAGCCTATGCGCCGGGCGATCCGGCGAGTTATTACTACGCGCTGTACAAAACCGTTGACGGGAATATGCGCGCCTATGTGCGCGCCGGCGGGCCGGCCTATGCGGCCGGCATGCGCACCAACGACATCGTTGATAAGCTCGACGGCTTGGATTGGTGGATGTACGGCACGTACCAAACCCAAGCGCGCGCCTACGATGGGAAACCGCACTCCTTTCAACTGGAGCGAGGCGGCGCGATAATCGCCGTGCAATTGGGCGCGCCGTTCACGACGTGAACGATCTTCCGACTGCGCGCTTTACGGAACGCGCTGGTGCGTACGCCGCCAATCGTCCCGGTTATCCGCCGGCTGCACTCGACGCATTGCTCGAAGGTTTAGGGCCGCCGGAGCACCTGACGATCGCCGACATCGGCGCGGGCACCGGGATCGCAGCGCGCTTGCTGGCAGAACGCGGCGCGACGGTGTTGGCGGTCGAGCCCAATCATTCCATGGCGGAGCAGGCCGAACCAGATCCTCGCATCGAGTGGATCGATGGGACGGGCGAAGATACGCACTTGCCGGCCAAATCCGTCGACATTGCGGGCGCCTTTCAAGCATTTCATTGGTTCGAAGCGCAAACCGCGGTCGAAGAGTTCAAGCGAATCAGCCGGCGGCGGATCGCGCTGGTGCAGTACGAGCGTGATGAGAGCCACGCGTTTGCGGCCGCGTATGGAGAACTCGTTCGCCGATTCGCGATCGAGGATATCGAACAGCGGCGCGCGCAAGCGCTGACGACGTTCGCGCAGCTGGCCGGCGCAAGTTGCAAGCGCAGCGAGCATTCGTACGAACAACTCTTGGATCTCCAACAGCAGCTCGGACGAATGGAGTCTACTTCGTACTTGCCGCACGGCGGAGCGAAGGCGGAGGAACTCCGCCGCGAGGCTGTCGCGCTGTTCGAACGATTTGCCGAGGGCGGCCGCGTCTCGCTGACGATGGTCTGTTACGTCCTCTATGCCGATGCGTAAACTGCGTCTCGGCGTCGATGTCGGTGGTACGTTTACCGACGTCGTGGCGATCGATTCGGAGACGCGTCAGATGGTCGCGAGCATCAAGGTCCCGACGACGCACAGCGCGGCCGAAGGCGTCGCCGCGGGCATCGTCGAGGGCATAAAGCGGCTTCTCTTGGAACATGCGATCGATCCGAGCGAAGTGGCATTCATCGCGCACTCGACGACGCAGGCGACCAATGCGCTGCTCGAAGGCGACGTCGCGCAAGTCGGAGTGCTCGGCCTGTTGAACGGTTTCGCTCCGCTCGCACGCTGGCAAATGCGTTTCGGTCAATTGCAGCTCGCCCCCGGATTACCGTTCGCTCCAACATTTGTGTTTGCATCGGCGCACAATCCGAACGCAGTTGAAAAGGCGATCGGTACGCTGCGCTCAAGCGGTTCGGAAGTGGTAGCGGCGTCGCAAGCGTTTTCGGTCGACCGGCCGCAAGCCGAAAGCCGGGCAGTCGCGATGGCGACCGCAGCCGGACTCTTTGCGACCAGCGGCCACGACGTGAGCACGATGTACGGCTTGCGCGCGCGCACGCGAACCGCCGCAATCAACGGTGCGATTCTCCCGAAGATGGTGCGCACCGCGCGCATGACCGCGGACGCCGTTCGGCAGGCCGCGATCGCTTCGCCGCTGATGGTCATGCGCAGCGACGGCGGCGTGATGGACGCGCGCGAAATGGAACGCCGTCCGATCTTGACGCTGCTTTCCGGCCCGGCCGCGGGCGTGGCCGGGGCATTGCTGTACGAAAACGTGACGGACGGAATCTTTATCGAAGTCGGCGGCACGAGTTCGGATTGCTCCGCGATCCGCGCCGGCATGCCGCAGATGCGTCCCGCGCGCGTCGGCGGACATCGCACGATGCTGCGAACGCTCGACGTGCGCACGCTTGGCATTGCGGGCGGCAGCCTCGTTCGGGCGACTGCGCACAAAATTACCGACGTTGGTCCGCGCTCCGCGCATATCGCGGGCCTCAAGTACGCGAGTTTCGTCGAGGCGGACGTTCTGGATGGCGCAACCGTCGAGCGTTTCCGGCCGACGGCGCACGATTCGGATGATTATCTCGCTTTGCGCGCGCGCGACGGAACGCGGATTGCCGTGACGCCGACGTGCGCCGCCAACATGCTGGGTTACGTGCCCGAAGGCGCTTTTGCGCGCGGCAATGCCGAATCGGCGCGGCGCGCCTTTGCGATTATTGCGCAACATCTAAACACGTCGCCCGAAGACTTGGCTCGCGAGCTGCTCGATATCGCCTCCGGCAAAGTGATTGAGACTATCGAAGAACTGATCGCCGACTACGAACTCGATCGTCAAACGCTGGTGGTCGTCGGAGGGGGCGGCGGCGCGGCTGCGCTCGTTCCGTATGCCGCGAAAAAAACGGGACTGGATTTTCGTCTCGCGCGCGACGCCGAAGTCATCTCGCCGATCGGCGTTGCGCTGGCGCTGGTACGCGAAGTCGTCGAACGTACCATCGTTGACCCGACACCCGACGAGATCTTGCGCATCCGGCGAGAGGCGCAAGACGCCGTTATCTCGGCCGGCGCGTCGCCCGACGGCGTGGAAACGGTTGTCGAGATCGACTCGCAGCGAAACATCGTGCGCGCCACGGCATCCGGGGTGACGGAACTCGCCGAAACCGCAGCGCACGGCGTTCTCGATGAAGCGGAGCGGCTTAGCGCAGCGGCGCGGTTGATGCGCGTGCCGGCATCCGACGTTCGCGCGGTAGCGCGCACGCCGGGATTAACCGTCTATGAAAACGGGCGCATACTGCGCGTGCTCGATCGAAAAGGCGTCGGACGATTGATCGTGCGCGATGGTTCCGTTCAACTGACAACGGCCGGCCGGACTGCGGACGATCTTCCGGCCGCGATTGAAGATGCGACGGCTTTCGGCGACGTTGGCCGGGCGATGCCGAATCTTTACGTTTTGCACGGCGCGCGAATCGCCGACTACAGCGGGCTGCTTTCAGCAGAGCAAGCGGTCGCGCTCGCGCAGGAAGAGCTCGCCGGGCGCGAGCCGGACGCACCGGTGATCATTCTGACCGCTCGGCGGCCGGCCTAACCAAGCGTTGTCATTCTGAGGTATCGAAGAACCCTGAGGTAACGAAGGGCCGCCGGAGGACGATACTTTATGTATGGCAAGCGTCGCGATCGAAGGAAACGCGGTCCACATCGACCTGTCGAATCTCGACAAGGTTTGGTCGGTGCACGGCTCGCTACGCATTCCGCTAGCGCACATCAAGTCCGCGGTTGTTGAAGACGAGAACGGCTGGGACTACTGGTGGCGCAAGATCATCGGTACGAGTGCGCCCGGGTTAAAAACAGCCGGCACGTTCGTCGCGGACGGCGGCTTGGCATTTCTGGATTTTGGAACCGGACGGAACTGCGTCGTGCTTGAGATGCAGAACGAACGTTACAAGTTCGTGATCGTCGACACCGACGACGATCCCGACGGCGTGGCCGCCGAGATCAATCGCCGGGTTGGAAGATAACTAGTTCACCCGAGGCTGATTTATCGCTAGGCCTTCGGCTAGTTGGAGCGCGACCGTGCTCTTTTTGCGCCCGTAGAAGTAGTAGAACAAGAGCCCGCCGGCAAGCCAGATAAGTCCGATGAACCAGACAATCGGGAACCATCCGAAAAGCACGGGGTTACCGACCTTCAAGAAGATGATCAGCCCGAACGCTGCCACCGCTGACAGGTAAGGCAAAAAGTACGGTCCCAGCGGCACGGTAAAGGCGCCTTTCAGTTCGGGATGGCGCCGCCGCAAAATCGGCACCGCGAGCGAGGTCAGAATAAACGCAAGCAGCGTTCCGAAATTCGTGACCGAGCCCAGAATTCCGAGCGGAAAAAACGCGCCTGCCGCGGCAATGCACACGCCGAAAAATATTTGCGATACGATTGGCGTGCGCCACGTTGGATGGATGGTCGTAAAGCTCGGCGGGATGAGCCTGTCGCGCGACATCGCGTAAAAGACGCGCGCCTGCCCGAACATCATCACGAGGAGGACGGTCGTTAGGCCGGCGATGGCGCCGAACGAAATGATCGTACCTGCCCAGGCGAGTCCGACCGAGTTCATGGCAAAGGCTACAGGAAAGGCAACGTTGAGTTTATCGAACGGCACCATCCCGTTTAGGATAAACACGACGATGATGTAAAGCAGCGTGCAGATCGCCAAACTCATCAAGATGCCGAACGGCAAATCTTTGGCCGGGTTTTTTGCTTCTTCGGCACTGGTCGAGACTGCGTCAAACCCGATGTAGGCGAAGAAAATGAACGCCGCACCGCCCAGCATACCGCCCCAGCCGAACGGGAAGAACCCGCCCGCGCCCGTCGTCGGTCCAGCCGGAAGATGGAAATTCGCGGTGTTGATGTGGCTCACGCCCAGCGCGATGAAGAAGAGCACGACGATCACTTTGAAGGTGACGATCCAGGCGTTGACGGTCCCGGATTCTTTCGTGCCCCGCACAAGCAGCGCAGTTATCAATAAGATAATTGCGGCCGCCGGCAAGTTTGCGATGCCCGGCGTCGGATCCCAGTGGCTATGCTGCCACGCTTGCGGAATGATCAGCCCGAACTGATGCAGGATGTTGGTGAAGTATCCTGACCACCCGACACTCACTGTCGCTGCACCGACGGCATACTCGAGGATCAAACCCCATCCGACGATCCAGGCCAACAGTTCTCCGAACGTTGCGTACGTGTATGTGTAGGCACTGCCGGAGATCGGAATTTTGCTCGAGACTTCGGCGTAACACAGCGCGGCAAGCGCGCTGACGATGCCGGCCACGATGAACGAAATCGTCAACGATGGACCCGCACGCGTTGCCGAGGCCACGCCGGTCAAAACAAATATGCCGGTGCCGATAATCGCCCCGATCCCCATGGCAGTCAATGCCCATGGGCCGAGCGAGCGTTTTAGTCCGTGTTCGTGGTCGGCGCCTTCGGCGAGAATGGTCGCGAGAGGCTTAACGCGTGATAGCATCCGGAGCCGTTTACCCCTTGCCTTGCCACTCCCTTGTCGCCGGAGGCGGCGCTTTCGCGTCGAAGGCCGCGGCGAGTGAAAGAATACGACGTCTTGGTCGTCGGCGGTGGTAACGCGGGTTGCGCCGCCGCGATTGCAGCGGCGCGCCATGGCGCGAAGACGATGCTCGTCGAGCGCTATGGATTCTTGGGTGGAACCGCCACGGCGGCGATGGTCGGACCGTGGATGACCTTTCACTCGGGCCAGAAGCGGATCGTCGGCGGAATCGCGCAAGAGATCGTCGAGCGCCTAAAGCGTATGGGTGGCTCCCCAGGCCATCTGCACGATTCATCCGACTACGTCCCGACCATAACGCCCTTCGATCCCGAGATTCACAAAGCGTTGCTCTTCGAAATGATGCAGGAAGCCGGCGTTAACTTATTGCTGCACGCGTATTTTTTGCGCGCCATCACTTTGCAAGCGGAGGGTGATACATTTGTCGAAGGCGCGGTCTTTGCCACCGTCGCCGGCGAACGCGAATATCGCGCGCGCGTTACGATCGACGCGACCGCCGATGCGTACGTCGCGGCATCGGCGGGCGTCGCGACGCAGCAGGGCGACGAACGCGGGCGGGTGCAGCCGGCGACGTTGATCTTTCGCCTGAGCCACGTCGACTTAGCGAAAACCGCCGCGTATTTGCGCAACCATCCCGACCAAATGCGCACGTCGCTCAAAACGCACGAGCGCACGGCGTCGACGTTAACCGCGGTCGCCGGTCTTTACGATCTCTGGCACGACGCGCAGAGCAAGGGCGAGGTTGACGTTCCGCGCGAGGTCGTGTCGTTTTTCATGACGCCGTACCCCGACGAGGTGACGGTGAACATGACGCGCGTTGTCGACATCGATCCGCTGGATCCCGACGATTTGACGCGCGCCGAAGTGGCGGCGCGTCTGCAAGCGATGCAACTCTTTGAATTTTTCCGCAAGCGCGTTCCGGGTTTCGAGAACTCGCGGATCGCCGCAACCGCGACACAGATCGGCATTCGCGAATCGCGCCGGATCGTCGGTGCGTACACGCTGACGCGCGAAGATGTGCTCGAGGCCCGTCATTTCGACGATGCAATCGCGCGCAGCGCCTACCCGATCGACATTCACAATCCGTCCGGAACCGGAACGCAGACGCACCGGCTGCGTCCGGGAGAAAGCTATGAAATTCCGTATCGCTGTTTGGTTCCGGCAACGGTCGAACGGCTGCTGGTCGCGGGGCGCTGCATTTCGACGACGCACGAAGCGCTGGCATCGACGCGGCTTACGCCGACGGTGATGACGCTCGGTCAAGCTGCGGGCACGGCCGCCGCGCTCGCGCAAAAGGAAAGCGTGCGGCTGCGCGACGTGGATTCAAAGGAGCTCCGTGCTGCGCTCGTTGCGGACGGTGTGATTTTATGAAAATTGAGATCGCCGATCTGGGCGACTGGGGCGAGGCCGTCTTGCGTTCCGAGTACGATCCGGACGGCCCCGTAATTCGCGTGAACTCGCGGGTGCTCGAGCGGCTGCTGCCGGAAGAGCAAGCCGAATTTCTCGCGCGCGCGATCGCGCATGAATACTATCATCACCTCGAGCACACCGGTGCAATTCCGGTGATTGCCCATCGCGCGGCACGTGAACGCGCTGCGGACGCGTACGCCGATTGTGGTACTTCCTTACTCTTCGATACCTCAGGGCCGCTCGCTAGCGCTTCGCGGTCGTTCGATACCTCACGATGACAAGCTTGTACGCCGGAATTGATGCGGGGCAGAGCGGTACCGTCGCCGTGATCGGTGACGAGACTGGGCGCGTTCTTGGACGCGGAAAAGCCGGCGCTGCGGACGAGATCGGGCAAGACGCGCAGTCCACTCGTTTGCGCGACGCCTTGCGCGCGGCTTATGACGCAGCTGCGATCGCGGCGAAACTTGGTCCGGAAGCACGTTGCGCGCGAATCGTCGCTGGGATCAGCGGTTATGAAGGGCGGGTTTACGGGCGTGCGCCGGAATTTCCGTGCGGCGAACTCGTGCTGCTGCACGACGCGGTGATCGCGCAAGCCGGCGCATTCGACGGCGGCCCCGGCGTTGCCGTGATCGCCGGAACCGGATCGGTTGCGTATGGCGTGAATGCGCGTGGTGAAAGCGTTACTGCCGGTGGTTGGGGCTATCTGTTCGGCGATGAAGGCAGTGCGTTTTGGTTTGCGCGCTGCGCGCTCGGCGAGGCGATCCGCGACGATGATGCGGGCAAGACGAATATGCTCACAAAAATCGCGCTGCAGTATTTTGAATCGCCCTCGCTGCACGCGCTCGTGCGCGCGTTCTACGCCGGCGAGATCTCGCGCACGAAGTTCGCGAGTTTCGGCCGCACGGTCATCGAGTCGGGGAACTTTGTGCCCGATGGCGCCCGCGCTCTGGCCGAGCTCGCAGCAAAAACGATGGCGCGGATCGACTTGCCGGCCGGGCCGGTCGCGTTTCTGGGCGGCGTCTCGAAGAATTCCGTCATGAAGGACGCGATCGCGAAAGCATTGCGCGAAGCTGCGCCGGAGGCGCGGCAGATCGAACCGCTGCACGACGCCGCCGAAGGCGCATTATTGCTGGCGCGCAAACAATGAGCGATCGCAACGTCCTCGACAAGTTGCGCGGCGGTTTGATCGTCTCGGTGCAAGCTCGCACCGGTTCCGCGCTCGACAATCCAGACGTCCTAGCTGCGATCGCAACTGCAGCCAAAGAAGCGGGAGCGGTGGGCATTCGTGCGGCCGGCGAAGCGAATCTCAAAGCGATCCGCAAGCGGGTCGACCTTCCGATCATCGGGATCGTGAAACGCGAATATCCGGGCTTTGAACCCTACATCACGCCGACGCTCCAAGAAGTGCGCGAGATCGCCGGCTGCGGCGCCGAGATCGTCGCGTTCGATGCAACAGGCCGGCCCCGGCCCGGCGGCTTGGGCATCGCGGACCTCATCGCAGAGATTCAGGGGACGGGAGCGCTGGCTATGGCGGACTGCGCCACGGCGGCGGACGGGGTGGCCGCGCAGGCGGCCGGCGCCGACGTCGTCGCGACCACGCTGTGCGGATATACAAAGGAAACGGACGGCCGCGTGCTTCCGGCGTTGGACCTGGTGCGGGAGCTGGCCGAGCTCGACGTGTTCGTCATCTGCGAGGGCGGCGTCCATTCCCCGGCGCAGGGGGCGGCGGCGCTGGAGGCCGGAGCGGAGGCCGTCGTCGTCGGAACGGCCATTACAAATGTAGAGTGGCTGACCCAAGAGTTTGCCGAAGCCCTGAAAAGGTCGTCGCGCGCGTAGGACGCGCTTTCCTATAATACAAATAGCCTAACCGACCCGCTTGGAGAGTTAACCTTTGCCAGAAAATAGGGATCCGGTAGTTCATCTCGATCGCGGATTCTGGATCGCCACGACGGTCATGAGCGTCTTGGCCCTCCTTGCGATCGTCTTTTGGGTCGAAGTGCCGATCACCGGCCTCATGCCCGAGGCGGTCGATAAGGCGCAGCAGATCGATGCGCTTTTCCGCTTCCTGGCAGCAACCGGTACGGCGCTCTGGATCTTCGTCTGCGGATTCATCCTCTATTTCGCGCTGAAGTTTCGCCGCCATGCGGGTACGCCCGAGAATGCCGTGGGCGTGCAGATCCACGACAACAACAAGTTGGAGATGTGGTGGACGATCATTCCGACGGTTTTCGTAATCGTCATGGCGTTCTTCAGTATCAAAATTTGGGCGGGCATCGAGTTCGCGCCTAACAACACGCTGGTCGTGGAAGCGTTAGGCCGGCAGTGGTATTACACGTTCCGCTATCCGAACGTCAACGGCGAAGTCAAGGAGATGCACTTGCCGCTCGGACAAGCGGTGACACTGCAAGTTTCATCGTACGACGTCATTCACTCGTTTTGGATTCCGGCGATGCGGCTCAAAGCCGACATGGTGCCCGGCATGATCAATACGCTGGAGTTTACGCCGACGCGCGCAGGCAAGTACGAGATCATTTGCACCGAGTTTTGCGGCACGTTCCACGGCGAGATGCACAGCGGAACGAATCAAAACCCAGCTTACGTCTACATCGACACGCCGGCGCAGTATAGCGCCTGGTACGCGCGCACGCAGCGTCAGCAGGCCACTGCCAGCAACGCGATCAGCGTGCCGAGCACCAGCCAATTGAACTTGGCGGGCGGCGATGCGAAGGCGGGCGCAGCGGTTTTCTCCGCGAAGTGCTCCGCCTGTCACGCGATCGGCCCGTTCGACCAGCGCATCGTTGGGCCCGGACTCAAAGGCGTCTTGTACGATCCGGCGCACCCGGACTTGGTCAACGGCCAAAAAGCCACGCCGGAGAATGTTGCGAAAATACTGCAGAATGGTTTTAAGGGCAGCCTGGGCCAAATGCCCAACCAAGCGCAGAACGGATTGACCAACAAAGACATCGTGAATTTGGTCGCTTACTTGAAGACCCTGAAGTAACTCGGAGCAAAATGGCAGCAATAACAGCATCGGTTAACGCAGGCGGAGGACTCGCCGACCACATTCATCCGGAGCCGCAAGGCTTTTTCCGGAAGTACGTCTTCTCGATCGATCACAAGATCATCGGGATTCAGTACATGATCACGGCGTTTCTCTTCATGATCCTGGGCGGTATGCTGGCCGAGCTCATCCGCGTCCAACTGATGAAAGCCAGCGGCGGCATCATGACGCCGGACACGTACAACGAAGTCTACTCCGTGCATGGCTCGACGATGGTCTGGCTGGTGATCATCCCGCTGCTTACCGGCGGCTTCGGCAACTTGATCTTCCCCGTGCAGATCGGCGCGCGCGACGTTGCGTTTCCCTGGCTGAACATGCTGAGCTTCTGGCTCTTCCCGCCGGCCGGGTTGATGCTTTACGCTTCCTTTTTAATGGGCGCACCGACCGCAGGCTGGACCGAATATCCGCCGATGTCCCTGCAGGGCGCAGCCGGCACTTCGATGTGGGCGGCTGCGATCTTCCTGATCGGTGTCAGCTCGACGATGACGGGCATCAACTTCCTGGTGACTATTTTAAAGATGCGCGCGCCCGGCATGACGTTTACGCGCATGCCGCTCTTCGTGTGGGGCCAGTTCGTGACGGCGCCGCTGTTGATGATCGCCACGACCGCGCTCGGCGCAGCCCTGGCCGCGCTCTTCGTGCAGCGTCAGTTCGGGGTCGCGTTCTTCGATCCGACGCGCGGCGGCAGTCCGCTGCTGTGGCAGCACATGTTCTGGTTCTACTCGCATCCGGCAGTCTACATTATGATCTTGCCGGCCTTCGGAATCATCTCCGAAGTGCTGCCGACGTTTTCGCGCAAGCCGATCTTCGGCTACAAGATGATCGCCTTCTCGTCGTGCGCGATCGCGATCCTCGGGTTCATGGTTTGGGCACATCACATGTTCACATCGGGCTTGGCGCCGGCGCTGCAACTGCCGTTCATGGTGCTGACGATGCTGATCGCGATTCCGACCGGCATCAAGATCTTCTCGTGGGTGGCGACCCTGTGGGGCGGGGTCATCCGCATGACGACCTCGATGATGTTCGCCCTCGGGTTTCTCGCGACGTTCACACTCGGCGGAATCACCGGAGTCTTTTTGGCGGCGGTGCCGTTCGACTTGCACGTGCACGGAACGTACTTCATCGTGGCGCATCTGCACTACGTGCTCGTCGGCGGCAGCTTGATGGGCGTGCTGGCCGGGCTGTTCTACTGGTATCCGAAGATGACCGGGCGGCTGATGAATGAAAAGCTCGGCCACTGGGCGTTCTGGCTGTTTTTCATCGGCTTCAACGGCACGTTCTTGCCGATGCACTGGCTCGGCATCTGGGGACAGCCGCGCCGCGTCGCCGTGTACGATCCGCAGTTCCAAGGCTGGAACCAAGTCGCATCGTGGTTCTCGTTCGTGATGACCGCGGCGCTGGTGCTGGTGCTGTTCAACGCGTTGTGGTCGATCCGCAGGGGCAAGAAGTCCGGGCCGAATCCGTGGAACGCGCGCACGCTCGAATGGCAGATTCCCTCGCCGATGCCCTATTACAACTTCAAGCACGTACCGTCGGTCTTTGCCGCGCCGTACGACTTCGCCGAACCCTTACCGTATAAAGGTTTGGAAGAAGAACTCAAGGGTGGCCCACCGCCGGTTCCGGCGGCTCACTGACATGGCTGTAGCAACTCTAGCGCACGAACCCGATCAGCTCTACGTGGAGACCCGCGAGCTGCGCATCCAAGGCTTCCTGCTGTTCATGGTCAGCGACTTGGTGCTGTTCTCGTCGTTCATCTTTGCGTATCTGTACATGCGCAACAGCGGCCAAGGCTGGCCGGCGGGCGGTCCGAAGCTCGACATCGCACTTGCGGCGCTCAACTCGATCGTGCTCTTCGGATCCGGCGCGACGATGCACTTTGCGCTGGAGAATTGGAAGCACCGGAACTTCTCCAAGTTTGCAAACTGGATCGTGATGACGATCATCCTGGGCGCGGGCTTCTTGTCCGGCCAGGTGATGGAATACATTCACATCGGCGCGCGGTGGAGCGACGGGATCTTCGGCGCCTCGTTCTACACGCTGACCGGCATGCACGGACTGCACGTGTTTGCGGGCATCATCTATTTGACGGTCCTGCTCTTGCAGGCGCTGCAAGGCAAGTACACTTTCACGAAGTACACCGGACTGACGCTGGGAACGCTGTATTGGCATTTCGTCGACGTCATCTGGGTGGTACTGTTCTCGATCTTCTATTTACTGTGAGGCGCGGCGATGGAAGCTAAGATTGCTCTAGTAGAACGGGTGCTGGCGGTCATTTTCGGAATCGTCGTCTTCGTCGTGGCGGCGATCGCCTTGAAGAACGATTGGAAGAGCGAGGGCATCGAGAATCAGGTTTTCAAACTCATGCTCGGATTGCTGGCGCTGGGCGCGGTCCTCGGTATCTTAGCCGCATTCGGCGTCTTGATCGGAAAGGGCGTGGCCTAATGTACGACCCGACAGATGAACGCGGCGTCCCCGTGAGCCGCGGCGTGCCGCTCGTGGTGCGCATCGCGACGCTGATCGGCATTTTGTGCATCTTCGGCATCGGCGGCGCCGTAGTAATGTTGTCGGGCTCCGGCCACTGGTGGCCCGATCAGAAAGCCTTACGAGTTCCGCTTAGCAACCCGCGCTAGATCTAGCGCGAGCGGTTCTGATCCTTCACGAACGACCAGAAGTCTTCATCACGCTTTAGCGCTCCATGCGACGAACGCTGCGCGAGCGACCACGCCGGCAGCGCGATGATGAAGACCACCATCAGCGTGTAGGCAATTCCGGCAGCCAAGACGACGACGTTGACGCCGTCCAATAACTGCGGTGCGCGCAAATCGCCGACATGAACTGCTAAGTAGTTGTGGAACCCCACCGCTCGCACGAATGCCATGCCGATGTAGGCACAGTAGACGAACACTCCGTCCTCAAGTAAGAAGTTCAACAGCTCGAGCCTGCGCAGCGCGACGGCCAACCCACCGGCCGAGAGCATGACGATGGCGGGCGCAACCAACGGATGCCAGTCCGTGCGCTCGACGAGCCAGGCGGCGGCAAAGCCGATTGCTACACCGGCGACCGCAAGCAGCGGCAAACGCTTCCAGCTTATAGGGTCCATCAGTTACCTACGCATTCTCTGCGCAATGCCGATTGCTAACGTTGGCAGCTCGTCGGGAACGACGCCGGTCGATTTGCCGTCCACTTTGTGGATGCCGCCGTATTCGGAGAACTCGACCAGCGTCGGAATCGTGGCGTTTGGAATGGGTTTGTCGCCGAAACATTCCCACTCACAGCAGAGCTCGGAATCCGCAAACAAGACCGCAACGTAGCCGGCGGAGTCAATTTCGGAGAGATCGTCCGGCCCTCGATAGCGCACGTAGCCGTCGACGATGTAGATCGGCTTGAAGGTTTGCGCGTACGCGATCAGCGGCGCGACCAGCAGCGCGATGAGATAGATCGCGAAACCGAATGCCATGATCCCGAAAATCGGCGCGAGAATCCACAGATCGTGCGGCGCGGCAACGCGCGCGCGCCAGACGATGCCCCAGGTGAGCAGTGCGAAAAAAACGGTGCCGAGCAGCGGCTCGACTGCAATTGCGAAGCGCCCGGTAAGACCACGCCACACAATCGCTCGTTCGCGTTCGGTCCACGGACGGGCCGTGAGATGGCGGCCAAGCCGTACTTCGCGGAACCCCATTTAGAACGAGTATTCGGCGCGGGCGGCGACCTCTGCTTTCCGTGAGCGGAGAAAGAGCGAGATGATCAGCGCCAGCAGTGCGAGGCCGGCGAAGGTGAGGTAGGTCCAGCGGTAGGCGGCCTCGTCAGAGATGGCGCCGGTCATGATCCCGCCGGCCACCGAGCCGCCCAGAATCTGTCCGATGATCAAGAATTGCGAGAGCAGTCCGACGGCAGTCGCGCGGGTCGATTCACTCGTCTCGTTGGTGACGATGTACCGCGTCGGCGCGCCGAGGAGGGCCCCAAAGCCAATCCCGGCGACGATCATGGCAAGTAGTGCGAGCGCCAGCGAATTGAATCCGAGCGCGAAGATCACCAAGCCGATCTCCGTCATCAGCGCGCCGGCGAGCAGTACGTTGCGGCTGCCGATGCGATCGAGCGCGCGCCCCGACGCAGGGATGACGATTACGAACATCAGCGCACCGACCGCCGCGATGGCGCCGGCTGCAACATACGAAATATGTTGCGCGCCGATCAGGACGGCCGGAATAAAGAAGAGCGAGCCCTCGAGCATGCCGATGACGAGTTCCAGAGCGTACGTTTTCGCCAGCTGCCGGTTGAGAAAGAGGCGGGGCGGCACGATTGGAAAGTCGGCCGATCGTTCCCAGAACCAAAAACCGGTCAGCAGCAAGATGCCGACAACGATCGGAACGGCGTGCGTGCCGGTAATGCCGTACATCAAGAACAATAGACCGGCGGCGAGAAAGAAGAGGCCGGGCACGTCCAGCGGGCCGCGCCGGTGCGGGGCGCCCGACGGGAGGACGCGCAGCGCAAAAACGATGACGGCGCCGCCGATCGCAAAATTCGGCACGAAGATCCAGCGCCACGAGATAAGATTCGTGATGATTCCGCCGTACAGCGGGCCGATGATGGCCGCGACCCCCCACGTCGCCGCAATCAAACCAAGCGCTGCGCCGCGCCGGTGGTGCGGAACGCGGTCGCCGATCGCAGCGGTCGCAACGGGGAAGATTCCGCCCGCGCCCAGCGCTTGAATCGCGCGCGCGATCAAGAACGTCGTGTAATCCTGCGATACGATCGCCAGCGCGCTGCCGGCCAGAAAGACGCCAATGCAGATCAGATAGATCGGCTTGCGCCCATAGCGATCGGCCAAGGTGCTCGTGACCGCGATGCTCAGAACGCTCATTAGCAAGTAGAGGGTGAAGACCCACGACAGGTCGCCGGTTGCCGTATCGAAGTCCCGGCCCAGCGCCGGCAAGGCCGGTGCGAGCACGCTCAAGTCGAGGGCGCCGAGAAAAACGCCCAGCCCGAGCGTCAGCAGCAGTGGAAATGCGTCGCGCAGATCCGGATCGTCCGCACGCAGCCTCACGTTCATGAAACGATCCGGTCGATCACCATGAAGGCGCAGATCAACGCCAGATAGAGCAGCGAAAAACGGAAGAGCGTGCGCGCGGCGGCTTCGCCTCCGCGCTGCACCTTGCGTGCATACGCGATGAACAGTGCCCCCAATACCAACGCGCTCGCAAAGTAGATGATGCCCATGACGTGCAGCGGGAAGAGTAGCAGCGAGACTGCGACGAGCACGTAGGTGTAGCCGAGAATCGCGCGCTTCGTACGCGCCTCGCCGACGACGTTGGGCAGCATCGGGATCGCGGCTTTTTCGTAGTCGGTCTCCGAGTTGAGCGCCAGCGCCCAGAAATGCGGCGGCGTCCACAGAAAGATGAGCGCGAACAGGCCGATCGCCGGTCCGCCGATCGTGTTGGTGACGGCCGCCCAGCCGACCAGCGGCGGAATGGCGCCAGCGGCGCCGCCGATCACGATGTTCTGCGGCGTTCGCCGTTTGAGCCACATCGTGTAGATGACGACGTAATAGACGTTGCCCGCCAGCGAAAGCCATGCGGCCAGCGGGTTCACACGAAAATAAAAGATGCAGAACGAAAGCACGCCCATCACGATGGCGTGCATGGTCGCCGCGAAGATCGAGATTCGCTGCGCCGGAATCGGCCGCGTTTGCGTGCGGCGCATGAGGCGATCGATGTCGGCGTCGTAGACGCAGTTCAGCGTTCCGGCCGACATTGCGGCCAGCGCGCCGGCCAGCAGCGTCCACCCGAGGAGCGGCAGCGGCGGCAGGCCGCGCGCGGCCATTACCATCGCGGCCGCCGTTGTAACGAGCAGCAGATACATGATGCGCGGCTTGCCGAGATCGTAGTAGTCGCCGAAGCGCGATAAGAGCGCGGCAACGCGCGTCTGCGCAACCTGCTCGGCGCGTGCGTATACGCTCACGTCGCGGTAACCGTTTTACGCACAGGCGCCGACTCGATTGCGGCCAGCGTTGTCGCGCAAACGAACGCCAGGAAGATCAGCGCGGCGTTGGCCGCATGCGCTTCGCGCAGATCCAGCGGCAGACGGAACGCGACGTTCAGCAGGCCTAAAATTATCTGGACGAAGACGAGCAAGAGTCCGGCCGTCGTCCAGATTCGGACGCTCGCGCTCGATCGTTTCACCCAGACGATGGCGAATGCCGCAACCGACGCCAGCAATGCTGCGGCCGCGGCCGCGCGGTGGAGCATCTGGACGAATTGTCCGTCGCTGTACACCACGACGTTGCCGGCGCACCCCGGAATCGTTACGCACGCCAAGCCGGCGCCGCTCGAGCTGACGTATGCGCCGATGCACATCGTTATGAATGCCACTACCGCCGTGCCGGCAAGCACGCCGGTTACGCTCGCGCTCTGCGAATGCCGTCGGCGCAGCTCTCCGCCGGCCGCGAAGATCGCCAGCGCGGCCAGCGACGCGATCAGCGCCATCGCAGTTCCCCAATGCCAGACGACCGACGCCGGTACGTTCGAAAGCCGTACTGTCGCGGCTCCCAGCGCAATCTGCAGAACAAACAGCGCGCCCGTTACAGCTGCCGCGGGGCGGACGAAGCGCGCGGATTCGCCGCGACGGCGAAAGGCGATCACGATCACGGAGATGACGAGTACGCTGAGGGCCAGCGCGGTGAAACGGTGCGTCCATTCCCACACGACGCCGCCGTCGAAAGCCGGAACGAGTCGTCCGCGGCAAAGCGGATAGTCGGGACACGTCATGCCCGCGCCGTTGATGCGCGTCCAACTCCCGAGCAAAACTTCGCCGAAGGCTACCGCAACCGCAGCCCAACTCAGGCGCGCCAAGGTCCTCACAGGACCTCAGTTTAGCCCAGGAGTCCCAGACCCTACAACGACCTTAGCACTTCGCCAGGGCGCCGGCCACGTGCTGTGCCGCGCCGGTTTCGTCCAGCGTTATCGAAGGAAGCCGCGACTCAAAGTCGGTGGCAGCCGCGGCCGCTTCCTGCGTAGCGGTAGGATGGTTCGGATCGTGTCCGAGATTCGGCATGGCTTGCAGGCCGGTGGTCACATCCATCTGGCCGCCGCGTCCCCGCGCCTGCGCCGCCCGCTGCTGGGCGATGATGTCATACGGATAGTTTGACAATGGATCGGCGGCGCCGAGCGTCGCGCGATTCGCTTGCTGCTGCGCTTCCGTAAAGGTTGCCATGTCCTGGAAATCGACCGACGCTAGATATCCGTTGAGATCGCGCGCGACTTTCTGTTGACGCCAGAGCGCGCCGCCGAGCGCGTCGGCAAATTCTTTGAGCTCTTTCTGTTCGTTTGGATCCTTGGACTGCGCGGCCAATGCGCGCAAACGTTTGACTTCGTCGTCGGCCGATCGCGATGCGAGCGTGACGTTCTTTGCAAAGTCGCCCAGCGCGGCAAGCCCGTTCCGGCGATGGATCGAGTTGCCGTCGTCGAGGTTGACCGCGCGCAAACGCGTGATCATTTGCTGAATCGTGACGTCGTTATTGAGCGCGGCGCCGATGGCGCTGTTCGCATGCGTGACGATCTCGGCACAGCGAGGTGTCGAGCGGACGCTGGCGATCACTTTGAGCGCCGGTGCGGGCGAGGCCGCCGGTGGGACCGGAACTGCGGCGGCGTAGGATGCTGCCGGACTCAAAAGCGCGACGGCTCCGGCGATGGCGGCGAGACGATGGAACATATGCAACCCCTTGTATCCTATAGAATGCACCCGCAGGGCGCCGCGTGACAATACCTCGAACGCCTTTGCGCGTGAAGCGCCTCTGGGCCCTGGCTGCCCTCGTCGTCCTGGCCGGCTGCCGGGACGTCCGCGTCCAGACCTTTCGGCAGGGCGAAACCCCAGTGCTCGGCGGCAATGAGATCGTGGTCGTTCGCGATACCCCTTCCCTGGAACGCCTGGGAATCCACGCTCCGGTGCGGTTTCGTGCGGAGTTTGGCGTCGTTTTGCTCATGGGGCCGCACGACCGCTCCGGCTACAAACAGATCATCGAAGCGATCCGTCCGCGCGCCGATCGCTTCCGGGTGGTGGCGTTCGAAGCGGCGCCCGCCGACGGCGGCGAGCCTTCCAACCGATACCGAACTTTTACACTCTGGATCGTGCCAAACTCGGCATATCGCCGCGGAATGCACATCGAAGTCGTGACGCCGGCGGACGAGGCGATCACCTCAACCGACCTGCCTTAAGAAGCAAGGCAGGCGAGATGCGGCCCAGTCTTTCCCTCGATTCGGAGATCGTCGCGGCGAACGCGCGCGCGTGGAGCGCATTTGCCGGCGTACCGGTGCGCGCCGTTGTGAAATGCGATGGTTACGGTTGGGGTCAAGAGATCGTGGTCCGCGCGCTCGACGGCATCGTTGAAAGCTATTGCGTGGCGGACGCGGACGAGCTGCACGCGTTGCGAGAGTTTACGGCTGCGCCGGCGATTGTTTTGGGCGCTGTGCCGTCCGAACGGTTGCGCGAGGTGCTGGCTGCAAACGGTCAGCCATCGATTTCGAATCGTGCGGAGCTGGACGTTGCGGCGGAGTGGTCGCGCGCGGAGTCGCGGCCCCTTAGAGTCCGCGTCGGGATTCGAACCGCAGCCGCGTGGAACGGACTCTTATTGGAAGAACTCGCGCAGTTCGCTCCGCAGCTGGCGGCGGCGGCGGCCGAAATCGAACTCTGGACGCATCTTACCGATCTCTCGGTCGCCGACGAACAGCTGGCGCTCTTTGACTCGGCGCTCGAAATCTTGCAGCGCTCCGGCGTGACGGTGAGTGGAAGCGATCTCTGCAGCACGCTTCCGGCCGGTAGTAGCATCAAACGCGGCACGTCGGTTCGCATTGGCGCCGGCCTTTTCGGGGCGACGGGCGGCGCGGCGATTCCGGGCGTCCGCTGCGCAATTAGTATGCGCGCTCCGGTCCTGCGAATCGAGCGACATTCGGCGGGGACACGTTTGGGTTATGGGGGTACCATGCTCGGGATGGATTCTACCGTCGCAACGCTCCGCAGCGGATTCGGAGACGGCCTGCCTTCGAGTCTGCAAGCGACCGGCGACGTGTTGATGGTCGGCATGCAGTATGCAGCCGTCCTCGCCGGAAGCCTGACCGGCTCCGATCGCGAGTTCGCTTGGCTTGACCCGTCGTCCGATCTCGACGCATTTGCGCGATCGGCCGGCCGCCCCGTCCATGAGATCATTACGACGCTTGGAAACTGTGCCCGTGCGGGCTGCGTTGAGAAAAGGTTTGATGCAGGCACGTAAGACACACGAAATCGACGTTTCGGTGGAGCGATTGGGAGTGGCGCTGGAGCCAAACGGCGATGCCAGTGAAGCCGAAGGAACGCTTAATCCCGCCTGCGCACGCTCGCGGGACGGGCAGCTTCTCTTATATCCGCGAGACGTCGCGCACGGAAATATTTCGCGCGTTGGAAGAGTCAGGTCGACCGCGGACGGCGATCGCTTTTCGTTTCAGCGCGATGGGTTCGCTCTCGAGCCGAGCGCGGTATACGAGCTTCGGCCGCAGCCGGGTTACGGCTGCGAAGATCCGCGCGCCACGTTCATTCCCGCTCTCGATCAATACGTGATGGCCTACACGGCCTTCGGGCCGCAAGGGCCGCGCATCGCGCTGGCGCTTTCGGACGACGGCTATACGTGGACGCGCCTCGGCAAGCTGATCTTCGATAAGCCGGGCATGCACATCGGCGACGACAAAGACTGCGCGTTCTTTCCCGAGCCCGTTCTGTCGCCGGCCGGCGTCATGTCGATCGCGTTTTATCACCGGCCGATGCTCCATCTCTCCGCGGTCGACGGACGAGCGGCGATTCCGATCATCGAGCGCATGCCGTATCGCGATCGTGAATCGATCCGCATGGGCTACATTCCGCTGGAGCCGGCCCTCAAGGATCGGCAGAAGCTGCTCGACGTCTGCGAGAGTCAGCTCCTTTTGGCGCCCAACGGCGATTGGGGGGCGCTCAAGGTTGGGTGCGGCACGCCGCCCGTACGTATAGATGAAGGCTGGATGTCGATCTTCCACGGAGTCGACGTGATCCAAGACGACGCCGCCAAACCCAAGATGCGGTACAGCGCGGGCATCATGATTCACGACTACAAAGACGTGCAAACGATCATCTACCGGTCGGCGCATCCGATTCTCACGCCCGAAGACGAGTCGGAACTGCACGGCATCGTGGACAACGTCGTGTTTCCGACGGGCATCGATCCGCGTCCCGATTTGGGACCGCGCGTCTTCGATTTCTACTACGGGATGGCGGACTGGTCGATCGGCGCCGGCCGCATGACGCTCACTGCTTAGGTACTATGCGATCTCCGCGGCAATCGTCTTCACGGTCGCGGTTATCGTTGCAAGCTACGTCAACCGCGATCGCATCAGGCTGAAGATCGCCTCAGTCTACGCATCGGTTCCCCCGAAGGCCGCGCAAGCCAATCCGCCGGAGCCCGGCAGCACGCGCGATCTTGCGATCGTGGCGCCGTGGGCGTTATCGGCGCTGCCCGAATGTCTGCGGCAAACGTTTGAGGCCAGAGGATCGCACGCGTACGTTGCCGCGCATCTGCCCGCGGGCTACACATTGCAGCCGTCGGGAACGGTCTTGACGTACAGCGATTGCATCATCACGGCGCGCGGAAAAGACGTTTTGGTGCGCCGCGGCAAAGACAGGTTCTCCGTGTCCGCTCCATCTGAGCTCTTTAGAAAAGGTTCGTCGATCGCGCTCATCCACGATGCAGGCGCGCGATCCGTTCTGCGTATTTACCAACCCGCGCCGCCGAGCCTTTGATGAGCGATGTGGCCGAACACGTGCGCGAGCGGCGCACGTTTGCGATTATCTCGCACCCGGACGCCGGCAAGACCACGCTGACGGAAAAGTTGCTGCTGTACGGCGGCGCCATTCAAACCGCCGGTCAAGTCTCCGCGCGGCGCGCGCAGCGCGCGGCCACAAGCGACTGGATGGAGCTGGAGAAGCAGCGCGGGATCTCGATCACCTCAACGGTCTTGCAGTTCGAGTACGGCGGCTGCACCATCAATTTGCTCGACACGCCAGGCCACCAAGATTTCGGCGAGGACACGTACCGCACGCTGCTCGCAGCGGATAGCGCCGTCATGCTGATCGACGCCGCCAAAGGCGTCGAACCGCAGACCAAAAAACTGTTCGCAATCTGCCGCGCGCGGCACATTCCGCTCTTTACGTTCATTAACAAGATGGATCGCCCGAGCCGCGATCCGCTCGAGTTGCTCGACGAACTTGAAAACATGTTAGGGCTCGGGGTCTTTCCGATGAACTGGCCACTGGGCAACGGGCCATCGTTCAAGGGCGTCTACGATCGCGCGACGCGCCAAGTGCACCTCTTCGAGCGCGCGGTTCACGGCGCGAAACGCGCGGGCATGCACCTGACGGGCGTGCACGATCCGCAGATCCGCGAATTTCTGGACGACCGCTCGTACGCGCAGTTTCTGGAGGAGATCGAATTGCTCGAAGGCGCCGGCGCCGCGTTCGATCCGGCCGCGATGCTGCGCGGCGACGTCTCGCCCGTATTCTTCGGCAGCGCCGTGACGAACTTCGGCGTGCAACTGTTTCTGGACGACTTCATAAAAATGGCACCATCTCCGACCCCACGGCGCATCTTTCAAGAGTGTCATCGTGAGGTATCGAACGACCGCGAGCGCGAGCGAGCGGCCCTGAGCGATAGCGAAGGGTTGCTCGACCCCACCTCCGACCAATTCGCTGGGTTCGTATTTAAGATCCAAGCAAATATGGATCCGCGGCACCGCGATCGCGTCGCTTTCGTGCGCATTTGTTCGGGCAAATTCGAACGCGACATGACCGTGCGCAACGTGCGTTCCGGAAAAGACGTACGCTTGTCGCGCGCGATGAAGCTTTTCGCGAGCGAACGCGAATCGCTCGAGGCCGCGTATGCCGGTGATGTGGTCGGACTCGCGAATCCCGGGGTCTTCGCCATCGGCGACTCGCTCAGCGAGGGCCAGCCGATTCAATTCGAGCGGTTTCCGGCGTTCGCGCCCGAACATTTCGCGCAAGTGCGCAGCATCGATACCGCGGGCTATAAGTCATTCGGGAAAGGTATCGCGCAGCTGCGCGAAGAGGGCGCGATTCAGGTGATGTACCCCTTGGGTTCGATGCGCACCGAGCCGGTGCTCGCGGCGGTCGGCGAATTGCAGTTCGAGGTTGTGAAGTACCGCTTGGAGTCGGAATACAACGTGAAGACGGTCTTTACGACGCTGCCGCTTTCGGTTGCGCGCCGAATCGAAGGCGACGCGGAAATGATCCGTACCGCGCAGTTACCGTCGAGCGCCAGGCTTTTGGAAGATTGGGATGGAGCACCGGTTGCGCTCTTCGAATCCGATTGGAGTGTCAAGCTCGCGGAGGAATGGAATCCGCAGCTACGCTTCCTGGAGTTTGCTGGTGCGAACGCCTGACGTTGAGGCGGTTCGAGCCGCTGCAGCCCGCTTACGCGGCGTCGCGCACCGGACGCCGGTGCTCCGCTCGCACACGCTCGACGAACTCGTGGGTGGCGAAGTCTTTCTCAAATGCGAGAATCTGCAGCGCATGGGCGCATTCAAGTTCCGCGGCGCCTACAACCGGATCGTGCAACTCGACGCGAAGCAGCGCGCCGGCGGCGTCGTCGCGTTCTCGAGCGGTAACCACGCGCAGGGCGTGGCACTTGCCAGCAAGTTACTCGGCGTTGCCGCCACGATCGTCATGCCGTCCGACGCACCGGCTTCAAAAGTGGCTGCCACCCTGGAATACGGGGCCGAGATCGTCTTTTACGATCGTCACCGCTCGCATCGCGCCGAGATCGCGGAAGATATCCGCAAGGAACGCGGCGCCACGCTCGTGCCGCCGTTCGACGATCCCGATATCATCGCCGGAGCGGGGACGGCAGCGCTCGAGTTGCTTGAGGACTTCCCGGAGATCGACGTGATCGTCACGCCGGTCGGCGGAGGCGGTCTGCTTTCCGGAACCGCGCTTGCGGCGCAGAGCAGCGGCCGAACGATCACCCTCTATGGCGTCGAGCCGCAAGCCGGCAACGACTTTCAACAGTCGCTCGAGCGCGGCGAACGCGTGAACATCGAGGTTCCGAAAACGATCGCGGACGGACTGCAGACGCAAGGTCCCGGCGAGATTACTTTCGAGATCGTGCGCCGTTACGTTAAAGCGATCGTCACTGTGAGCGACGATGAACTCCGCGATGCCATGCGGTTCGCCTTCGAACGAATGAAGATTGCGATCGAACCGAGCGGCGCGGCCGGCCTGGCGGCAGTGCTAACGCGAAGGGTTGACGCGAAGGGCAAGCGTGTTGGCGTGATTATCAGCGGCGGCAACGTGGACGCGCGCCGGTTCGCCGAGTTGCTCGCTACTGCGTAACGAGCGCGACGTCGCGAATGCCCGCGGCCTTGGCCGCATCCAACACGCGAATGACTAAGCCGTAAGGCGAGCGCGTGTCGGCATAGAGCGAGACGTGCGCCTTCGATCCTGCGCGTAACATCGCCGCATAGAGCCCTGGCACGCTCGTCACTTTGCCGCCCACGGCGATTTGGCCGTGTCGATCGATCGTGACGATGACGCGCTGGAAGACCGTCGCGGCGATCGATCTTCCCGGGTTTGAAAACTGCCGCTCGAATCCGGGCGGCGTCAGCAGTGCCGCCAGCACCATGAAGATGATAAGCAATACCAAGAGCACGTCGGTGAACGGCGTGATGTTGATCTCGCTGAGGAGTGTCGATTCTTGAGCAGCGGCGCCGAACTTCGTCATGGCCGTAAAGCGAATTAGGCGATGCGGGCGTGACGGTGCGTGGCCTCGACCACGCTCGGCCGCCCTTCGTCCTTCGACTAACTCAGGATGACACTGAGATTAGCGGCCCATCGTGTAGAACTCGTCGTTTGGGCGCATGTTCATGAGGCCGGCCATGCGGTTGGAGAAGCCGAAGAAGGCTGCAATTGCGGCGATGTCCCAGATGTCGTCGTCGCTGAAGCCGGCCAATTGCATCGCGTCGATCTCATCGTCGCTCGCGGCGAAGCCCGGCTCGTTCACACGCGAGGCAAACTCGAGCATCGCGCGCATTCGCGGCGATAGCTCGGCGGTGCGCCAGTTGTTGGCAATCTGTTCGGCCAGAACCGGGTCTTTGCTGAGCACGCGCAATGCCGCGCCGTGCGCCACCATGCAATACTGACACCGGTTCTCGGATGAAACGGCAACGACGATCGCTTCACGCTCGACGCGGCTGAGGTTGCCGGGCCCTTTCATCAGCACATCGTGGTAAGCCATAAATGCGCGGAAGTGTTCGGGCCGCCGCGCATATGCGCAGAACACATTCGGCACGAAACCGATTTTCTCGCGATTCTTTTCGTAGACTTCGCGAATATCCGCGGGCAGCTCGCTTTCGGGCGGTTCGCCGAAGCGTGAGACCGCGCTATCGCGCGGCATAAACGTCGCGCACCGCGGCTTCGACCGCCGCGATTGTCTGCGGTGTCGGCGCCGCGTCCGCCGATTCGACGATGTCGAGCAGCGAGGCGAGTTGGCTGTTGTCGTCGCTGTAACGCTGCGCGCCTTTCGTATCTTTTATCGCCGTGGCGTGGTTCATCTTGGAATAGCTCATGCCCATCGCTTGGACGATTCGTTCGGCCAGCGTGAATTGTGCTTGGAGCGCGGCTTGCGAAGTAGTGACGCGCGGATCCATCTTGAGTTGAAATGTGCGCGTTTGCGTGACGCCATCCGCCGAAAGCTTGACGGTGTACGTTCCCGGCAGTACGAGCACGCCTTGCGGCCCGATCGGCGTGTCGTGCACGATCGCCGAGATTGGGTAGTCGCGCGAAACGGCCGGCGGATCGGCATAACGATAGTCCCACTCGAGCCGGTGCATGCCGGCGCCCGCCGACGGAATTTGCGTGGGGCGCACCCAGTAGGTCGGCACGCGGATAGCTGGATCGATCGGCTCCGGTTTGTCAGTGCTCGCCCATTGGCGAACGAGATTGCCCGCCGCGTCATACACTCCGATGGTTACCGGCCCTTGCGCGTCTTGCGGCAAGTAATAATCGATCATCGCGCCGTCGGGCGGGTTCTTGGCGGCCGGTTCCTCCGGCGGAAGCGGCGTGTCGGTCCAGGTGTCGCGGCGCACGCGGTATGCGGTCGCCGGCGTAAACAGATGGACGCCGAGCGCACTTGACGTAAGCTCTCGCAGCGGTGCGATGTCGTCGAGGATCCAGAACGAGCGGCCGTGCGTGCCTACAACCAAGTCGTCACCGTGCACGACCAGATCGCGAATCGACGTCGACGGCAGATTCAACTGCAGCGACTGCCAATTGGCGCCGTCATCGATCGAGAAGTAGACGGTGTTCTCGGTGCCGGCGAAAAGCAGACCGCGCCGCTTTGGATCTTCGCGCACGGTGTCCACCGGCGCAGTATCCGGCAGGCCGGCGTTCAAGAGATCCCAATGCGCGCCGAAATCGTGCGTGCGGTAGATATATGGATGCATGTCATCCAAGCGTAAGCGCGTCACCGCAACGTACGCCGTGCCGCGATCGAAATGCGACGAATCGATCTGCGAGATCTTCGACCACGAACCGCTCGCGGCACGCAAGCCAGGCGGCGAGACGTTGCTCCAATGTTTGCCGCCGTCGCGCGTCAGCCAGATCCATCCGTCATCCGTGCCGGCCCATAGCAGGTTCTTGTCTATATATGAAGGCGCCAAGCTGTAGACGACGCCGCGATGCACGCCTTGCGCCAGCGGGCTCTGTGTGAACGGTCCGAGGTTTGCCGGTACTCCGGGGTTTTCGCGCGTAAGATCGGGACTGACGATCCGCCAGCGCCGTCCGCCGTCGGTCGTCGCGAAGACGACGTTCGATCCTAAATACAACGTGCGGTTGTCGGCTCGGCTGAAGACCAGCGGATTCGTCCGGTTGTAGCGGTACTTGCCTCGCTCGTAACTCGGCGAGACGTCCTGCGTCTGCTGCAGCGTCTCGTCGTACCGCGAGACCGTGCCGCCGCCCGCGCCGTAGATGATCGTCGGATGCAGTGGATCGGGCGCGACGTACCCGTACTCGGAGGCGCCGACCGGATGCCAGTAGCGAATCCAAATCGAGCCGTCGTCGCTGCGGCTGAAGACTTCCGCACTGCCGCTCTCTTGCTGGCCGCCGAAGACGCGATATGGAAAACGATCGTCGGTGATGACGTGATAGAACTGCGCCGTCGGCTGGTTGTACCACGAACTCCACGTCCGCCCGTAATTCACCGAGAGCGTTGCGCCCTGATCGCTGGCCAGCAGAATGATGTTGCGATCGCCCGGATCGATCCAGATCGTGTGATAGTCGTCGCCGCCGGGCGCGCCTTTGAGCCCGTCCCACGTCTTGCCGGCGTCGGTCGAACGGTACGTTTGCGTGTTCGCCGCGTAGACAACGTCGCGATCCACCGGATCGACTGCGATTCCGGAAAAGTCGCTGCCGCGGCTGCAGACCCGCGATTCGGAATTGGTCTTGATCCAATTCGCGCCGGCGTCGCTCGTGCGGTAGATGCCGCAGCCTTTGTCGTCGTTAATCCAAGCGTAGAGCCGTTGCGTGTCCTCCGGCGCGATCGTCAGGCCGATGCGTCCTATGCCGGCAGGCAAGCCGTTGTGCAGCTGAGCCCAGGTCGATCCGCCGTCGGTGGATTTATACAGACCGCCGTTTTGATAGAGTTGCAGGACGTCGCGCAGACGCCACGGCGGATTGCGCGAGGCCCATAACGACGCGTACACGACGTTTGGATTCCGCGGATCGATGAGCACCGAAACCGCGCCCGTGTTTTCGTCTTTGCCGAGCACTTTCTGCCATGAGGCCCCGCCGTCGGTGCTGCGGTATAATCCGCGCTCCTCATTGGCTCCGTACGGATGGCCGAGTACGGCGGCGAAGACGCGGTCCGGATCGCGCGGATCGATCGCGAGTGCCGCAATCTGGAATCCATCGCGTAAGCCGAGGTGCGTCCATGTGGCGCCTGCGTCGGTTGATTTGTAAATGCCGTCGCCAACCGAAAGGTCGGGGCGGCGCAAACCTTCGCCCGAGCCTGCATACAGAATGTTAGGATTGCTTGGCGCAACCGCCAGCGCGCCGATCGATCCGGTGTCCTGACCGTCGAAAATCGGATCCCACGTGCGCCCGTAATCCGTGCTCTTCCAAATGCCGCCGTTGTTCGGCGCAATGTAGTAGACGCCGCGCTGCGACGGAACTCCGGCCGCCGCGACCGTGCGTCCGCCGCGGAACGGCCCGATCATGCGCCACTGTAAGCCGCTGTAGTACGCGGGCGAGACCGCCATTGCGGCGACCGCCGTGGCCAGCGTGAGCGCGCGGATCACTTGCGGCGCGAGCCGTTGCGGTGGCGCTGCTTCGGCGCAAACGGTGCGCCGAACTTGATCGGTTTGTCGCGTGGAAGTTTGTCGTTGACGTCGGTGCAGCCGATCGGCGTGAAATCGCGGCAGTCCGCCGGCCGCGCTTCGTAGATGCCGCAATAGAAACGTCCGGGTTTGGCTTCCTTTAAGAAGACGCACTGATCGGCGACGTCGTCGGTGACCTTGCGCAGGTAGCCGAGATGGTAGCCGTCCGCCGATACGCGCTGGACCACGTAGTCGTCCAGAACTTGCTGCGACGTCAGCTGCAGGTGCGTGGCGATGCGATCCACGTCGGCTTGGCTGACGAAAGGCTCATAGCCGCTGCAGCATTCGGCGCATCCGGGCGGGCAGGCGACGTTCTCAGGCAGATCTTTCAAATGCTTGCGCGCCAGCGCGATCACTTTTCCCACGGCGGCCACGAACTCGGGGTCGTCGTTGTACTTATACACCCACTCGCGCTCGATGTTCTCGCTCGTGTTGTAGTAGTGATTGATGGTTTGATTGTAGGTGATCGTGATGTGCTCTTGGTCGATCTCGATCTCTTGCACGCGCTCCATCGGCGTCGTGTCGAGCATCTCCGGATGCGTGGGTTGTCCGGTCTCACGCGTATACTTTCGCAGGGCGGTCAGGTCGATGGTAGTCATATCGCAGCGTTATTCGACGCAGGTTTTTTAAGGCCCCGGCGAGAGAAGCATTCTATCGTGCGCACAGCTATCGGCGTGGACCTCGGAGGCTCGCATGTTACCGCCGGCATCGTAGGCGAGGATGGTGCTCTGCTCGGGCAGTTCGAGCAGGACATCAAGGACCGTTCTTTCGATGCGGTGTTTGCGGCGCTGCAAGCCGTCCTAACGAGTGCGCTGAAAGACGGCAAAGCCAAGAATGCAGTCGGCATCGGGGTGGGCTCGCCCGGAAACATCGACCTGCGCACCGGAACGATCCTCTACTCGCCCAACTTCATGTGGACGGACATTCCGCTGGGGGAGCGGCTGCGCAAGGAGTTCAGCCTGCCGGTGTTTGTCGCCAACGATGCGCGCTGCGCTACCCTCGGCGAGCATGCGTTCGGCAGCGGCGTGAATACGCAAAACTTCGTGCTCTTGACGCTCGGAACCGGAATCGGCGGCGGTATCGTTGCGAACGGCCGGCTGTTGATTGGCAATCGCGCCGGCGCGGGCGAGATCGGCCATCACCAGATCCGCCCGACCGACGGATTCATCTGCGGCTGCGGAAAGATCGGCTGCTTCGAAGCGCAAGCGTCGGGCACGGGATTGATCCGCCACGCCTTTGCGGTTGCGCCATCGTTTCCGCGAAGCACACTGCTCGATCGCGAGCGCGATAAACTCGGATCGAAGGCAATCCGGCGAGCCGCGCAAGCGGGCGACGCGCATGCGGTTGCCGCCTGGAAAAATTTTGCCGCCGATCTTGCGCTGGGACTGGCCAACATCATTGCGTTTGTGAACCCCGAGATGATCGCGCTCGGCGGCGGAGTGAGTACCGCCGGCGACTTCATGCTGGACTCGGTGCGCGCGCGCGTCTCGGAATTAACCACGATGGTGCCGCGCGGTACGACGCAGCTCGTGATCGCTAAACTCGGAAACGACGCGGGACAAGTCGGCGCCGCCACGATGGCGTTTCGCGGCGGTCTAACGGATTCGTGAAATCGGCCGTTCTTCTCGGCATCGTGCTGATGGCGATGAAACTTCCGTTCGGACTAACGCCCGAATCGATCAAGACGATGATGACGCCGCTCAAGAAGCATCCCGCGGCGATGCCGGCCGGCACGATACCGGTCCAAGGGTGCGTACCGTCGATGGGCTACCATTACGCGTTTCCGAAAGATTTGCCGATGGGCCCGATCTACGGCTACTACAACGGCAAGGCCGTCTTCACCGAACTGATGGTCGAGAAGTCGTTTTTTCTGCAAGGAAAAAGTTTGGACGACGCTCTCAAACCGCTGCCGGGCTACGCGATCGATCATATCGACATCTGGTACGAACCGTTCGGGCATCCCGGCTATAGAAAGCCGCACTTCGATATTCACGCGTGGTACGTTCCGCATAACGTGCATATGAAGTTTTGCGGGAACGCCTCCGGGAAGCGGCCGGCGTTTCTTTAGCGCGAAAGGCTTCGCGGGCAATCGTTCGAACTTTCCCGCTGGCAATGGGAGGTTGCCTTATGAAACGTGTTTTTTTATCATGCCTAACGCTGCTCTCGTGTGCGTCGCTGTTGGCGGCAACGCCGCCGATGAAACTTCCGCCCGGCCTGACGCCGGCGATCATGCAGATGATGAATACGCCCCTGAAAACGCACCCGGCCGCCATGCCCGCGGGCACCGTTCCATTCGCCGGCTGCATTCCGACCATGGGCTATCACTTTTCCAATCCGAAGAACTTCCCGTTCGGGCCGATCTACGGCTATTACAATGGAAAAGCGACCTTTACCGAAGTCATGGTCGATCAGAAGATGTTTGCCCAGGGCAAGAGCTGGGACGAGCTGTTAAAACCGCTCCCGGGCTACAAAATCGATCACGTGGACATTTGGTATGAGTCTCATGGCCATCCCGGCTACACGATTCCGCACTACGACATTCACGCGTGGTACATACCGCACAGCGCGCACATGACGTTCTGCGGAAACAAGTCCGGCAAGCGGCCTGCGTACTTGATGTAAGGTTAGACGCTAATCGCCTCGCGCAGCGGCACGTACTCGTCGTCGGCGGGGATCGTGCCCTGCAGCGTAATTTGTTTGATCAGCGCGGCGATGCGCCGGGAACTTCGCTTGGGGGCGATCAGCTCTTGATTGTGCTGCATCGCCTCCAATCTGCGCGGATTTCGAACCAGTCCGTCTACCGCGCGCACGATCTCTTTAATGCTGGTAATGGCAACGATGCCGATGCCGTTGTTGCGAACGAAATCCACGTTGCCGCGCTCTTGCCCCGGAACGTAGTCGTACACGACCACCGGTAATTGCGCGGCGTTGGCTTCGGCCAGCGTGCCGGGACCGGCTTTGGTCACGAGCAAGTCGGCGGCGCGCATCAATTCCGGAATCTTGTCGGTGAATCCCAAGACGGTCATCGGCGTCGGCAGCGATGGAGCCAGCTCCTCGATCTTCGCGCGCAGCGTGTCGTTGCGGCCGCAGATGACGACCAAATGCATCGGCAGCTTGGCCTTGGCCAAGCGAAGCGCAGCGTGCAGCAGCTTTCCACCGCCCTCGCCGCCGGCCATCAACAGCGTCACGAAGCCGTCTTGCGGCAACCCCAAGCTCGCGCGCAACTCGCGCTTGCTGCCGGTGACGTCGTCGAAGTTGGGAGAAATCGGCTGGCCGAGCATGCGCAACCGTTCCGGCGGGACGCCGCGCGACAGCGCGCGCTCGTAGACTTCGCGTGCCGGAACGACGACCGCGTCGGCTTCGGGCGTCAGCCACGACTCGTGCACTTTTCCGAGGTCGGTGATCACCGTAACGATCGGAATGTGCTCCATCTGGGCATCCGCGCGCGCGCGCAGCGCGGCGTGATTGAGCAGCGGATGAACCGAAACGATGACGTCGGGTTTGTAGTCCAAAAAGAGATCGCGCAGCTGCTCGCGATAGAGCGGCTCGCAAAAACGGACGAGCGCTTTGTAGCGGCGCCGTCCGTTGGTCGCGTAATAGAGCGCCCCGTATACCGGCGGAGCATAGCGCAGCGCGGCCGAGTAACCCCAGCCGAGCTGCGTCAAAGGGAAGGCGGCATGCGCCGCAACGTCGTCGATGCGAAACTCGAACTCGGGCTCGCGGATCTCTCCCAAAGCGATCGCGATCGCGTTGGCGGCGCTGCGATGGCCGCCTCCGGTATCGGAGATCAGGAAGAGCGCGCGTTTTTTCAAGCTTTGACTCCTGGTCGCGCGGTGGTGCGCGTCCGCCGGGTGGGAGCGAGTGCGGCCAGAAGCGCCCGCGCCGGGGCGTCATAAAAGCGAAAAATGTCGCCGAACTCTGTGCTTGGATTTCGGTGGTGGCCGTCGTGGTCCTCGGGAAGCACGATGCCGAGCGTGCCGAAGGCGGCCCGCAGCGCAGGCGGGGAACGCCAGCCCAAGTCGCCCGCGTGGCGCCACCACACGTGCAACTGACCAAGCGCCAAGCCCCCCAGCGCGCCGGGCCACGAGAGGTGCCAAACCAAGGCGGCGGCGCCCAAGTAAGGCAGCGCGCCGAGAAACCCGTCCAGCAAGACGGCCGGGTCGCGCGAAATCACGGCGTGATCCCAGTACGACCGGCGGCGATCGTGATGCGTGCGCAGGTGCAGCGTGAACCATAGGTGCTGCGGCACATGATAGAAGAACGTCGATCCGAAATCACCGACGACGAGGACGAAGAACGCTGCGAGTAGTGCCACCGAAGTTCCGCCTTCGCGTTGCCGCGGGAGTTTGCTTGGCGCTCTGCGGTTGTGCGGCCCCGCTTCCCGACGAAACGCCGAACACCACGGTGTTCATACCCACGGTCCGCGAGATGGCGCTGTCGTGGCACGATCCGGCCTACGCTAACGCCGTGTATGGTCTGCGGCCGTTGATGGACGGGCCGCCGACGCGCAGCGCGACCCTTGCGATTACGCGCGTCGTCTTGCGCACGAATCCCAAACTCGCGCCGCTGGACGCTCTGGGATTAGCCGAGGCGACGGTGCGCGCGGCGCGCGCCCAAGCGCTGTCCCCGGAGTTTCTAGCCGCCACGCTGCTTCAGGAATCGGCTTTCGATCCGCAGGCACTCTCGTCCGCGGGCGCAGTCGGCATCGCGCAGTTCATGCCCGATACCGCGCGAGGCGCCGGGATCGATCCCTTCGATCCGGTCCAAGCCATCGGGGGCGCCGCCTCGCTGCTGGGGTCGTATTCTCGAGCGTACGCCGGGCTCTACGCCAATCCGCTGACCGCGGCGCTCGCGGCGTATAACGCCGGCCCGGGCGCGGTCGCGCAGTATCGCGGCATTCCGCCCTACGCGGAGACACGCGAGTATGTGAACGACGTGATCGACCGCTGGGCAAAGATTACGGCGGCCGAAACGCCAATACAAGCGCCATGAAGCGTTTTATCGTGCCTCTGCTTTTTGCATGTGCGGCCCTGGCGGGTTGCGGCAGCGTTACCTCGGGTATCGACTTTAAAGCGCCCGCCGGCTGGACGACGTTCAGCTTGATGGGACGCTTCCAGATGTGGATGAAACCCGGCCCGGAGAAAGACAAAGCGCAGATGGTCTTTCTGATACGCGGTCAGACGGCCGATACGATGGACTTCAAACAGATTCCGCAGGCGGGCAGCTCTATTCGCAATCAGAAGATGAGCGCGATTAAGATCTGCGGGAACCAGCGCGCGCAGTACGTGACTGCGGTCGGAACCAGCAGCAACGGCGGCGGTGACGAAGCGCTCGAGATGATCTCGGCGCCGGTCGGCGACCAGAGTTTTCTGGCGATGTACATCCGGCCGCAATCGATGAAGCCCGATCCGGCCGCCGAAACCGCGATCCGTTCGCTCTGCGCCGCAAAAACGACGACTTAGCCCCGGCTGAAGCAGTCCCCCAGGAATTTCTGAACGAGATTCCATGAGTCGGCGGTCGCGGTAGCGATCGCTTCGTCGGAGTATTGATCTTGCTTGACCGCGCGGAAGAACGCATGGCCGACGCCCGGATAGACTTCCAGCAGATACTCCTTGCCGCGCGCGTCGAGTTCGCGGCGAATGCGCTCGATGGCGTCCGGCGGAATTCCCTTATCCTCCGCGCCGAAACACAGCAGCAAAGGCGCGCGAATGCTATCGGCCTCGGCTAGCGCCTCGGGATCGCCGCTGTGGAACGGCCGCGCGATTTGGCCCCCGTAAAAACAGATCGCGCCGTCCACGTCGGGCAGCGTCGCGCTCAGGAACGCTACGGAGCCGCCCATGCAAAAACCCCATGTCGCGATCATGCCGTCGCGGACGAATGCTTGACCTTTTAGCCAGTCCATCGCCGCGCCGAGATCGGCGTAGATCGTTGCGCGCGAAACGCTTTTTGCGGCCTGAATGCCGGTTTGCGCGCCTGCTTCGTCATATTTCACGTTGAGGTTCGGGTGGGTCCGATGGTAATAGTTGATCGCCAGACCCACGTAGCCGGCCCCGGCAAGCAGGTCGGTGACGCGGCGCATCTCGGCGTTGACGCCGAAGATCTCTTGCAGCACGATGACGGCCGGGTGCGGTCCCGAACCTTCGGGCGGCCGCGCAAGATAGGAATCCATCTGCGAGCCGTCGACAGAAATATTCACAGCCTGACTGATCATCGCTCTCCTCTTCCCCCGGGAGGCTCACATTTATGCCCGCCGCTACAACAGCTCCTATGGACCGCCTGCAGATCGTCACCGTGCCGCAACTGCGCCTGCCGACATTCGCCGAGGACGTTGCCGCGGGGCTGGGTGCGAATCCCAAGCGTTTAAACTCGAAGTATTTCTACGACGCGGTCGGATCGGCGCTGTTCGATGCGATTACGTATTTGCCGGAGTATTATCTGACGCGCGCGGAGACGGACGTTTTGCGCGAGTGCGGTTGGGAGATCGTGCGGGCGTTGGGAAATCCGGTCGAGTTCGTCGAGCTCGGCAGCGGCAGCGCGACGAAGACGCGGCTGCTGATCGAAGAGGCGCTGCGCGTGCAGTTGACCTTGCGCTACTCGCCGATCGATATTTCGGCGGAAGCGCTGCGCGCCTCGGCCAGCTCGCTGGTGGACAGTTATCCGGCCGTGCGGGTGAGCGGATACGTCGGAGATTATCTTTCGGTGTTGGATACGCCGCATCTGCAGCGCAGCGGCAAAGTTCTGGTGATGTTCATGGGCTCCAACATCGGCAACTATGAGCCCGCGGAAGCGGTAGCGCTGCTGCGCCGGATCGCAGCGATGCTCAAACCGGGTGACGGGCTGCTGCTCGGAGCCGATCTCAAAAAAGATCGCCGGGAGTTATTGTCGGCCTACGACGATCCGGCCGGCGTGACCGCAGCATTCAACAAAAACATCTTGGCGCGAATCAATCGCGAACTCGGAGGCGATTTCGACGTGAAGAACTTCGAACACGTGGTGGAGTACGAAGAGGAGCGCGGCGGGTTGCACTCCTACTTGGCCGCGACGAATGAGCAGAGCGTGAACATCGCCGAAATCGGATTGCAGTTAAACTTTGAGCCGGGCGATCGCATTCACACCGAGTCGGCATACAAGTATTCACCGCAGAGTATTGCGGAGATGGCGAGCTCGGCCGGTTTGAGCGTCGCGCGCAGTTGGACCGATCCCGCGCAGCGGTTCAGCGTCAACCTGCTGATAGGTGCATAAATGATAAGACGGCTGCTCTCATCTTGCCTCGCACTCGCCTTTATCGCGTCGCTTAGCGGCGTTGCGGCGGCCGCGCCGCGTCCGGTTGCGGCCGAAGATCTCTTCAAGTTCACGTTCATCACCAACGCGCATATCTCGCCCGACGGCACGCGCGTCGTTTTCGTGGCGACGAAGCTCAACGGTCCCAAAGAGACGTACGACAGCAACCTGTACCTCGTGCCGGTGGCCGGCGGCGAGCCGAAACGCCTTACCAACACGGGACGCGACGACGGCCCGGCATGGTCGCCCGACAGCCGCACCATCGCGTTTACGCGCGGCCCCGCCAAGAAGGGCTTGCACGCGCAGATCTTCGCATACGACGTCGCTAGCGGAACCGTACGGCAACTGACGCGTTTGAAACAGGGCGCGAGCGGTCCGGTCTATTCGCACGACGGCAAACGCATCGCATTTCGCGTCGTCTCGATCGATCCGGCACCAGCGGCGCACATCAACTTCGCCGCTGCAGGATTCAAACCGAAGAAAGATCAGGACAAGAGCGACGTGCGGATCGTTACCAACATGCATTTCGAAGGTAACGGCGCCGGCTACACGTACGACCGTCATCCGCACATCTGGGTCATGAACGCGGACGGCAGCAAGGCGCGTGCGCTGACTTCCGGTTCGTGGGCTGAGACCAACGCGCGTTGGTCGCCCGACGATACGCTCATCGCGTTCGACTCGCTGCGCTACCATTCGCCGAGCCTCGGCCCGAACGACATCTATACGATTCCGTCATCGGGCGGAACGATGCGCAAGCTGGCCTCGGATCAGCCGGCGAACGGACTGCTGGATTTCGATCGCGGTCACGAGGTTTGGTTTTTTAGCGGCGGCGTCGCCGATCCGGCCGAACTGCCGGCGTTGGTCCGGTCGCGCCCCGACGGCTCGAAACGGAAGACGATCGTTCCGCTGAACACAGTTGATTTTGGCGACAGCGTGCTTGCGGATATGGGCGAGCCGGGCGGAGGCTGCGGACCCTACTTCGCGCCGGGCGAGTCGTTCGCGCTGATGAATGCCAACGAACCCGGTTACAGCGCGCTGGTGAAAGTCGATCCCAAGACGGGCGCCGTGCAGAAGCTGACGACCGCGGGCGAAGCGTCCGACTGTTCGATGGACGAAGGCGGACGCTACATTGCCTACGAGCTCTCGGACTTCACGCACCCGCGCGAAGTCTATCTCATGGACGTCGCGACCGGCCAAAGCAAACGTCTTACCGGAATGAACGATGCGCTCATGGCGCAGCTGCAAGTCTCGACGCCGCAGCCGTTCACGGTTACCGACGACGCCGGCTTCACCGTGCACGCGTGGTTCATGCCCGCCATCGGTGCGAAGCCGGGCGTGCGGTATCCGACGATCCTCGATATTCACGGCGGCCCGGAAACCCAGTTCGGCGAGACGTTCTTTCACGAGTTCCAGTATTGGGCCGGCCTGGGTTACAACGTCGTGTTCAGCGATCCGCGCGGCAGCGTCGGCTTCGGCTATCCTTTTGAAGAGGCGCTGGCCAAGCACTGGGGCACCGCGATGTTCGACGACGTGCAGCGCGTGATGGACGAGGCGCTCAAACGGCCGGACGTCGATCCGAACCGGTTAGGTGTTTCGGGCGGCAGCTATGGCGGCTACGCGACATTATGGGTCGTCGGTCACACCAACCGGTACAAAGCCGCGATTGCGGAACGTGTCGTGAGCAATCTGGCGACCGAGCAACTCGCCGCCGATCTCGCTTCGGACAACGCGCTGGGCGGACGCTATTCGTGGGGCTTGCCATGGCAGCCCGGCAACCTGTATCTGCAAGAGTCCCCGATCTCGTACGTTGCCAACGCCACGACGCCCCTGCTGATCCTGCATTCAGAGGAAGACACGCGTACGCCGATCGATCAGACGCTGCAGTGGTTCAACGCGTCCAAGATCTTGGGCCGCACGGTCGAGTACGTGATCGTCCCGGGGGAGAATCACGATCTCTCACGTGTCGGCTCGCCGATCCATCGCGTCGAACGGCTGCGCATCCTCTCGCAGTGGTTCGCGAAGTACTTGCGCCCCTAGTTCGCCTCTAAGGCGCCGACCATGTAGTCGTGCCGGCCGAGTCGTTAATGAAAGCGCCGTAGGTGCCGCTCGTTTGCCAGCCCATATAGGATCGCAGCGTGTGCGATCCATCGAAGAACTCAACCATCGGCTCGTCGGTCGTCGTTTGGCCCAAGTAGACGCGCTGCACGTGGCTTGAGTCGTAGAATTCCAGCATGTTCGTGCCCTCGGTGTTTTCCGAATACTCCGACCGGACCGTCCCGCTCTTGTCGTACAAACGCATGACGGGTTTGACCATATCCGAAAGGTACAGTCCCATTCTCCGGGTGCCGCTCGTGTCGTAGTAGTACAGGCCCGGCTGCTTCACGCTGTTCCAGCCTAAGTTCATGCGCTGCCGGCCCGATTTGTCGATGAGTACGAGTCCCGCGCTGCTGAGGCGCACCGTTCCGTTCGCACCTGAAAAACTCACTTGACGCTGCTGAGCGACCGTTACGCCGCCTGCGAAAAGCGCGAAGCCGAGGACTAACGAGAATCCGAATAATCGTTTGAGCGTTTTGGCTTGACGTTCGAGCTGGTCGATCCGGCTTGCGAGCTTGCGAAAATCCGAACTCGATATCATGGCTGTTCTCCTTTTAGAATGTAGGAAGGGTTGGGCGCGCTTTCGCCGCGACGTTGACGTTAGCCGCTAATCCGGCGCGTCGCCAATCGTTCCAAACCGCGGAACGCGGCGTCGGCCGCGATCGCGAGCAGCGCGGCCGGGATGCTTCCGGCCAAGACCTGCTCGGAGTAGCGTCGCTGCAGACCCAAAAATATTTCGTTCCCGAGTCCGCCCGCGCCGACGTAACCTCCGAGCATGGCGATCGCGATCAGCGCAACCGTCGCCAGACGTAAACCTCCGAGCATGACCGGCGTTGCGAGCGGCAGCTCGACCCGCCAGAATTGCTGCCACGCCGACATGCCGATTCCGCGCGCGGCGTCGAGTTGCGCGGCCGGCACCGCGCGCAAGGCAGCTGCGATGTTGCGCACCAAAATGAATTGTGCGTACGCGGCCAGCACGATCACGACCGGCGCCGCACCCAATCCGAAGTAACGCACGAGCATCGCGAGCAGCGCGAGCGACGGGATCGCGTAGATTGCGGCCAGCAATCCGAAAAGCGGAGCGGACGCGCGCTGCACGCGGGCTGCGAAGATTCCGAGCGGCAGCGCGATCGCAAGCGCGATCCCGAGGCCGGTGAAGACGAGCGCCAGATGCTGCAGTGTCAGCGTTCCGACTTCAGTCCAATGCGTGAAGAGAAATGTCACCGGTGTGCGCCCAGTGCGGCTCGCAGATCGTCGTAGCGCCGCAGATCGGCGTCGACGCCGAAGAGCTGCGCAACGTACGGGCTGGCCGCCGCACGCAAGAGCTCTTCCGGAGCGGCGTACTGCACGAGCTTGCCTTCGCGCAGAACGGCGATCCGGTCGGCCACGCGCAGGGCTTCCTCGACGTCGTGCGTGACGAACAGAATCGTGGTGCGCAGCGTGCGGACGATGCGCAGCATTTCGTCTTGCAGCGATCGGCGTGCGATTGCATCCACTGCGCCGAATGGTTCGTCCATTAGCAGCACGCCCGGTTCGGCTGCGATGGCGCGCGCCACGCCGACGCGCTGCTGCTCGCCGCCCGAGAGTTCGCGCGGATAGCGTCCGCGATAGCGCCGCGGCTCCAAGCCGACCAGCTCCAAAAGTTCGTCTACGCGCTGCGCGATGCGATCGCGGTCCCAGTGCAGCAGCTCCGGAACGACGGCGACGTTCTGCGCGACGGTCATGTGTCCGAATAATCCAACGGCTTGAATCACATAGCCGATGCTGCGCCGCAGCGCCGTGGGTTCGATCGACGCGACGTCGCGATCGCCGATGAGGACATGCCCGGAGAGCGGCACCACCAGCCGGTTGACGGTGCGCAGCAGCGTACTCTTTCCGCAACCCGACGGCCCGAGCAGCACGGTGAAGCTGCCGGCCGGCACTTCGAGCGAGATGCCGTCGACGGCATTGCGATCCTCGCCGGGATAGCGAACCACAACCGTTTCAAAGCGGACGCTCTCGCCCGCGCTTGCCGCTTGCGTCAGGAGCCGTGCGCTTTCAAGAATTGCGCGGCGACTTCAGCCGGCTCGCGTTTGCGCAAATCCACCTCAACGTTGAATCCGCGCAGCGCAGAATCGGTGAGCAGCGGCGCGATCCGGTTCAGCGTTGCGGCGATCTGCGGATGCGCGCGCAGCGTGTCGAGCCGTACGACCGGCGCGATGTTGTACGGCGGCCAGAAATGGCGGTCGTCTTGCAGCACGACCAGATTATTCGCCGCGATGAGCGCATCGGTCGTAAAAACGGTTGCCGCGTCGGCGTCGCCGCGCTGCAGCGCTTCGTATTGCAATCCGATGTCGAACGTCCGGACGCTCTTGAATTTGAAACCGCCGTAATACTTTTGCAGTCCGGGCAGCGCGTCGGCGCGCACGACGAATTCCGGTACGGCCGCCAGCCGCAGCTGCGGAGCTGCCCGCGCACACTGCGAGAGCGTGCGCACGCCATATTTTTTCGCGACGGCTTGCGTAACGGCAAGTCCTTGAGAGTCGTTCGCGGGCGCCGGTTTCAGCCACGTCAGTCCGAAGCGTTGCTCGTAGGCCTGCTTTATCGTCGCAAAGATCGTGGTTGCTTCCTGGCGCGGCGGAAGATGCAAGACGTCGATCAGCGCGGTGCCGGTATATTCCGGATAGAGTTGGATGTCGCCGCGCTGCATGGCGGCGGTCGCAATCTGCGTGCTGCCCAAATTCATGTGCCGCTCGACGGAGAGTCCCGCGCGTTCCAATGCGCCCGCGTAGATCTCCGCGACCGTGATGTTCTCGCTGAAGTTTTTCGAACCGACGCGAATAGCGTTTGCGTTTCCGCTCGCGCAGTGCGGAAGGACGATCGCCGAACCGATCAGCGCGACGGCGCGCCCGCGCGTGAGTTTCATACGTGTGCCTCCAAACGGCGTTGCGTGAACGCCAGTCCGAACTCCGTTGCCAATGCGATGACCGCGATCGTTGCGACGCCGAGCCAAAGTATCCGCGGCTCATTCGCCTGCAGACCGGTGGTGATGTATTCGCCCAATCCGCCCGCACCGATGAACGCGGCCAACACCGCGCTGGCGACGACTTCGGTTGCCGCCGTGCGCACGCCGGCGAAGACGATCGGAAACGCCAGCGGCCACTCGACGCGCCGCAGCAGCTGAGCTTCGGTCATGCCGAGTCCGCGCGCCGCGTCAACGGCCGCAGCCGGAACAGTGCGAAAACCGAGGTCGGTGTTGATTGCAACCGGCGGGATTGCCAGCAGCGCGAGCGCCACGAACGCGGGCGTGAAACCGACGCCCAAGAGCGGGAGCATGAACGTTAGGACCGCCAGACTTGGCACGACTCGTCCGATATTTGCCGCGATCAGAATCGGCACGCGCGCCCCCCGCGCGTGCGATGCCAGGGTGCCCAGCGGCACGCCGATCAGGGTCCCGGCCGCCAACGCGGCAGCCGCCAGTTCCAGGTAGGTCGCAACGTGCTGGCCGAGGTCGGTCCAGTTCATGCTGGTGGTCTTTCCGCGCCGCATGGCGAATCCCACGTCTTCCAATGCTCTCCCATCCCGAACTGAAGACGGCGGCCGAACCGGGCGTCCGCCCCTTGGATGACCCGTCGCTGTATTTCAGCCGCGAACTGTCGTGGCTGGAGTTCAACGATCGCGTTCTGGAAGAGGCTTTGGACGAAGGCACTCCGCTGCTCGAACGGTTGCGGTTCATCTCGATCTATGGAACCAACCTCGACGAATTCTTCATGATCCGCGTGGCCGCGATGAAGCAGCAGATCGAGGCGGAGGTTCACCGCCGTTCCGAAGACGGCCGCACGCCGTCGGAACATTTGCTGGCGATCTCGGAACGGCTGCGCGTTTCGCTCGCGCGTCAAATGCACGTCTTGAACGAGACGCTGCTGCCCGAAATGGAGCGCCACGGCATACGCATCGTGCGCGTGAGCGATCTGGACGACGAACGGCGCGCTAACCTCGAGCGCCACTTCGACGAACGCGTCTTCCCCGTGCTGACGCCGCTCGCCGTGGACGCGGGCCATCCGTTCCCCTACATTTCAAATCTGTCGCTGTCGCTGGCCGTCGAATTGGAAGAAGTTACCGCCGAGGGCGTGCAGCTGCATTTCGCGCGTGTAAAAATTCCGCAGACGCTGGCGCGTTTCGTCCCGGTCGACTCGCCCGACGGCGAACAATGGTTCGTGCTGCTCGAAGATCTGATCGCGCAGCATTTGCACTCGCTCTTCCCCGGCATGCAAGTCCGCGAATCGTATCTGTTCCGCGTGACGCGCGATGCCGACCTCGACGTGCAAGAGGATGAAGCCGACGATCTGCTGGCCGCAATCGAATCCGAATTGCAGCGCCGCCGCTTCGGCGAGGCCGTGCGGTTGGAGATCGAACGCGGCATGCCGGAGTACATCCGCGATCTGCTTTTGGATGCGCTGACGCTCTCGATAACGGATTGCTATGAAGTCGAAGGCGTCATGGGTTCGAGCGATCTGCTCGTGCTCGCGAATCTGCCGGGCCGCGACGCGCTGCACTTCCCGCCGTTCACTCCGGCTATTCCCAAGCGGCTCGTTGGTGCAGCCGATCTCTTTGCGGCTATTCGCGACGGCGACGTCTTGCTGCATCATCCGTACGAGTCTTTCGATCCGGTGGTGCAGTTCATGCGGCAGGCGGCGGCCGATCCGGAAGTGCTTGCGATCAAGACGACGCTCTATCGCACGTCGGGCAAGGACTCGCCGATCGTCGGCGCGCTCCTCGACGCCGCCGAAAACGGTAAGCAAGTCGCCGTGCTGATCGAATTGAAAGCGCGCTTCGACGAAGAGAACAACATCGAGTGGGCGCGCCGGCTGGAACGTGCCGGCGTCCACGTCGTGTACGGTTTCGCGGGACTCAAGACGCACGCCAAGGTCACGCTGGTCGTGCGCCAAGAGAACGACGGCATCCGCCGCTACATGCACTTCGGAACCGGCAACTATAATGAAAAGACGGCCCGTTTGTATACGGACCTGAGCCTCTTCACGTGCCGCCCCGAACTCGGTACGGACGCAAGCGAGCTTTTCAACGCGCTGACCGGCTTCTCGAAGGTTACCGATTACGAAGATCTGCTCGTCGCGCCCGTCAATATGCGCCGCGATCTGACTGCGCTCATCGATCGCGAAACCGATCACGCGCGCGCCGGACGTCCCGCGGGCATTCGCGCCAAACTGAACGCAATCACCGACGGTGAATTGACGCGTGCTCTCTATCGCGCCTCACAAGCCGGCGTGCCGATCGATCTCCTCGTGCGCGGGATGTGCGTGGTGCGCCCCGGCGTTCCCGGAGTGAGCGATCGCGTTACCGTGCGCAGCATCGTCGGACGCTTCTTGGAACACTCGCGGATCTTCGTCTTTGAGAACGGCGGCGATCGCACGACGCTCATCGGATCCGCCGATTGGATGGGGCGCAATCTCGACCGCCGGGTCGAAACGATCGTGCCCGTCCTCGATCCGTTCCTGGCCGAAACCATCTATGCCCGGATCCTCGCGGTGATGTTCGCCGACAACGTCAAGAGTCGCGAACTGCAGCCCGACGGCACCTACCGGCGGCTGCGCCCCGATGGGGACGCCCCGGTTGACTCGCAACAGGTCTTTTTGGGGCAGGCCCGGGCCCTCTAAGGTCGAAGGGTGCCCCGTCGTCTAATCGTTTCTTAATCGAATATTATGAAATGGTTTAGAAGACGCAAAGCTGCGGCGGTAATTGCCGCGGTCACTGTTCCACATAGGAGGACGCGTGAGCAATCTCATCCGCATCCTGTGCGTTTTAGCCCTCGCCGTAGTGACAGTCGGACCCGTAAGCGCGGCGACGATCACCAACGGCCCGACGCTGATCGCGCAGGCCACGTCCGCCACGGTTTCCGGCCGAATCACCGACTCGCAAACCGGCGGTCCCGTGGTGAACGCGACAGTTACGCTGAAAGGGCCGTCGACGTACACAGCGACGACGGATGCTTCCGGCAGTTTTTCGGTCTCCAACGTCACACCCGGAATTTATTCTGTTTCGATCACCAAGACCGGCTATAACCCGCTGACCCAGGATACGCTTGTCGTATTGGCAGGCGCGTCACCGAACATCAGCGGTCAGATACAGCCGATTACGTTCACAACGCTGCGCACGATTGCATCGGTGCGTTCGACGGGCCGCGGCACGTTTAACGTAACGCCGGCATCGGTCGCCGTCGTGACCGCGCAAACGATCCAAGAGCAGGGTCAAGCGCAGGTCATGCAAGTGCTCAACCAAACTCCGGGTATTCTCGCAAGCTTCCCGTCGACGAGCGCCAACGGCGCAGCGCCGGGCGCGATTACCTTCCCCGACATCCGCGGCGCGCTGTCGTTTGAAACGGCCTCGCTGGTAGACGGACACCCGGTTTCAGTCGGAACCTTCGGCGACTACGTCTCGACGTTCATCCCGGCATTCATGCTTGGGAACATCGAAGTCGTCAAAGGCCCCGGCGTCGCCGCACCCAACGTGAACTACGCCATCGGCGGCACGGTGAACTACTCGACCAAGGATCCGACGTACACGCCGCAAGGCTTCATCGGATTGGGCGTGGACAACCGCGGCAGCACACTCATTCATTTCGCCTTTACCGGCACGGCCGGCCGCTTGGGATACGCGTTTGGATTGGCCAACGACAATCTGTCGTCCGGGCTCGACAACTACCAAGCGATATTCTCACCCTCGGTCGGAACCGTCGGCATCCTGAACTGGAACGGCACGACCGGACGATCGGTGGCCTTCAACGATGCGTCGATTACGTTTCCCGGTACGATCTCGACATCGTTCGCAAACTTCAACTTGATCGGATGCTGCGAACCGATTCAAGATCTCTACCAGAGCAAATCGTACCTGGCGAAACTTCGTTACAGAGTTTCACCGGTGACGTCGGCGACGTTCACGTATCTCGGTGCGCAGAGCTATGCCAACCAAAACGCCAACACGGGCAGCTTCACGGTTGGATCGTTCTTCTGCTCGCCGGGCCCGTCGAATTGCGTCAACGCGGGCTACACAGGAAGCATTCCGAACGGTACGCTGCAGCCGGTCGTCTTCGTACGGCCCGGCAGACAGCGTGAAGTGCAGAATGAGCCCATCCTGCAAGGCGACATCCGCACCTCGGTCGGCAACGACACGATTCTGGCCCGCTATTACGCGGCCGGCATCCATCGCTTGCTGTTTGAAGGTTCGGACAATCCGGGCGTACCGGAGATCATGAACGTCACGCTTTACGGCAACGACGCATCGACGGCGCAAAACTTCAGCGGCCAAACGGTGCCGATGGCGTTCTTCAACTACTTCAATCAGGCCGAAGACGACGTACTGCACGGCTGGTCGCTTGAATGGAACCATCCGTTCAATGCAACCAATTCGTTGACCGTCGCCGTCGACCAAACGAGTTCGTCAACGGTTAGCTACAGCGTCGGTTCGGCGAACACGCCGACTGGTGCAACGGGAGCGAACGTAAACATCGCGACGTTCACCGCACCCGTGGTTCCGAGCGTAACGCTTCCCAAGGGTTCGTCCCAACTCTTCAGCACGGCGATGGCACGCCTGCAATGGCAGCTGAGCCCGAAATGGAACGCAACGCTGGCGGGTTACTACAACATCTACAACAGCACATTCCCCACCGCATCCGTCAACGGTGGATCGGGTCTGAACTCGTGCCAATTCAACGGCAACAACTGCGTTTTTTCGTCGGCGATCAACAACCACTGGGATGAACGCCTAGCCTTCGAGTACCGTCCGAACTCAAACCTCGCGTTGCGGTTCTCGGCCGGTACCGCGATAGCCCCGCCCTACCTGCAGCTGCTCTCGGGCCTTGCAAGCACGATCAGTTTCAGCACACAAACGGGCGTTGCCACACAGCGCATCAACACGGGCGGATTGAAACCCGAAACGGCGTTCGGGTATGACGTCGGCGGCGACTATCGTTTCCGCGACGGATACACGACGCTTTCCGGCGACGTCTATCTCACCACGTTGCAGAATCACTTCCTGAGCTACGAGTATGACAGCGGAACCGTCTGCCCGGCGATAGACCCGGTTTCAGGGCAGGCGACGCCGAACCAATGTGCCGGCAAGCCCCTGTTCTACATTTCGAATCGGAACCTCGCGGATGCGCGGTTCATCGGACTCGAACTCGCGCTCAAGAGCCGTCCGCCGGTCGGCTTCGGCTATACGGTACAAGGCGCGTTGCAGCGGGGCTATGCGTACGCATTGCCGGCGTGCTTCTACAGCACGACGATCAACCCGGCGACGCACGCGCTCGATTGCACCGCGTTCAACACGAACCTGGCGATCATTCCGAACCAGAACTTCACGGGCAACGGCGAGGGTGGTAACGGTTGCGGATGCAACGGTTTCAGCAACCACGCCATTCCCTACGCGCAAGGTTATGCCGAGCTCAACTATCGCTTCCCGGGCGGTTCGTCCGTCTACATCGGCGATCAGTATCAGGGCAAGAACAACTCGGCAGGCTTACCGCCGTTCTGGATCATGAATGCAGGCACGACGCTGCAATTCGGCAGCGGAGTCCAACTGCAAATCAACGGATACAACCTGACGAACACCTACAACAACGTCTTCCCGACCTTTGGCGGCGGCGTTCCGATTCCAATCGCCAGCTATCCGTGCACCGGCGTAGTAAACCCGGCACCCCCAGCGGCCCCGACAGCATGCGCCAATGTCAACGCGTCGCCGCCGGGCTTGGGCCAGGCTGCAGGCACGATGGCACAGGCCTTCGGACCGAGCCGCTGGCAGTTCCAACTGATCAAGCGCTTCGGCCCGGGTACGACTCCGTAGCGTAAGAACAGACCAAATGAAAAGGCCCGCTTCGGCGGGCCTTTTTTCATTGTCATCGTGAGGTATCGAACGACCGCGAGCGGAGCGAGCGGCCCCGAGCGAATGCGAGGGGTTACCTTATTGTTCCGCCCGCTTAGAAAGTTCCAGTACAATTTTCCACTCGTGCGGCATCACGGGTTGCACGGAGAGCCGCGAGCCTTTGCGCAGCAGCTGCATGCCGACGAGGCGCGGCTCGGCACGCATGCGCGCGAGTGTGACGGGATGCGCGAACGCCTCGACAAACTCGACGTCCACCATCTGCCACAGCGGTTTTTCGGGCGTGCTGCGCGGATCGTAATACTCGCCCCCGCGCTCGAACGCCGTGAAATCGGGATACGCCTCTTTCACAACTTTGCAGACTCCCATCGCGGCCGGCTCGGCGATGCTGGAGTGATAGAACAAACCCAGGTCGCCCAGTCGCATCTCCATCATGTTGTTGCGCGCTTGAAAGTTGCGCACGCCGCTCCACGGCGTCGTGCGGTCCTTTTGAAGTTGCTCGAAGCTGAAGGCGTGCGGTTCCGTCTTGAAGAGCCAGTATCGAGGCACGCCGGAAGAGTACGGTGAGCGCGCTGCGAAAACCCACACCGATGGACAAAACGGAGCAGAAGCGCGTCACGCGCGTGCGCGGCGGCGGTTGGGCCGGCGTCGAGGTCGAGGGTTACCGGCCCGGAGCGGCGACCGGTGTAGAGCGGCACACCATAGTCGGCGGGCGCAAAGATTCGGCGGACGCGCCCGGACCCGGCATCGAGGTGCGCTACTTCGAGCTGCAGCCCGGCGCGGTTTCGCGGCTCGAAAAACACGAGCACGAACACTTCGTCATCGTGAAACGCGGATTGGGCTACGCGGTCATCGATAAAGAAGTGACGGAGATCGCCGCCAACGACGTAATCTACGTCGCGCCGTTGGAGATCCATCAGTTCGTCAACCGCGGCGATGAGCCGTTCGGTTTTTATTGCATCGTCAATGCGGTGCGGGACTTTCCGCAGGAGCCGACGGCGGACGACATCGCGCGGCTCAATGCCTCACCGGCGGGCAAGGTGGCCAAGCCGTTCGCAGTTTCTTTTCCTCACAGGACGGAAACAACGCGGTAAATATCAAACAGTTACCGTGGGCCAATGATGAGTGACCAACCGAGCACGAGAGAGATAATGGATTTTCTGCTCGAGTTCCGCGACTTCGTCGCGGATAAGTTCGCGCAGCATGATGGCCTTTTTAAGGAAATCGATCGACGCTTCGAGCGACTCGAGGATCGAGTGGTGCGCGGATTCGACTCGGTCGACTTACGCCTTGACGGAATAGACCGCCGGCTCGGAGCCCTAGAACACGCTTAGCCCGTAGCGATTGGGCGCGCCGGGTCGGCGATCCACTCGCTCCACGATCCCGGATAGAGCCGGGAGCCTTCAACGCCGGCGATCTCCATCGCCAGCAAATTCACGGCTGACGAAACTCCAGACCCGCACTGATGCACGAGCCGTCGCGGTTCGACCCCGAGTTGCGCGTACTCGGCGCGCAGCTCTTCCGGAGACTTGAACATTCCGCGCTCGTTGAAATTCGTTTTGAACGGGCGATTCAATGCGCCGGGTATATGTCCGGCCACCCGATCGATCGTTTCGTTTTGTCCGGCGAAGCGATCGGCGGCGCGCGCGTCGAGTAAGACCAGTTCTTTCGTTTCGAGCGACTCCAGCACTGCATCTGCATCGGCCGTCAATTCGCGGCGCGGCTGCGGCGCGATCGTCCCTGTCTTTGGCCGCGCCGGCTCTTTTGTCTCAACCGGTTTGCCTGCCGAAGTCCACGCCGCGAAGCCGCCGTTCAGAACTGCGACGCTATCGTGGCCGATGTACTTGCACAAAAACCACAACCGCGCGGCGAACATGTCGGCGCCGGCGTCGTAGGCGACTATTTGCGTTTGCGGCGTGACGCCGAGCTCGGCGAGGAATGCCGCGAGCTCGTGCGGATCGGGCAGCGGATGGCGCCCGTTCTTCCCGGTTTTCTTGCCCGCCAGATCGGTTTCGACGTTGGCGAAAAACGCGCCGGGAATGTGGCCTTCGCCGTAGGCGCGCCCCCCTGCGCCGTGGTCTTGCAGCGAATGCCGGCAATCGATGACGACCCAGCCGCGATCGCCGATGTGTTCGGCGAGTTCCTCGACCGAAACGATCGTGCGAAACACTAGTGCAGGTTTATCGTCGTTTTGGGTTCGCTCGCGTATCCGAACGCCTCTTGCAAGATCGTTTGCAACTCGCCGTTTTCAGCCATCGGGCCCAAAATGTCGGTGTCGCCGTAAAACTTGCCGTTGATGAACACCTTCGGCAGCGTCGGCCAATTGGTCATCTCGGACAGCTCGTCGCGCTTGCGCATGTCCTCGAGCACGTCCACGACTTCGAACGGATAGCCGAAGCGATCGAAAAATTGAATCGTCTCGAGCGTGAATCCGCAGCGCGGCATCGTCTTGGTGCCCTTGCCGTAGACGAGAATTTTGTTCGCAGCAATTTCACGTTCGATTTCATTGTGTGTTGTCATGATGTCATCCTGAGCAATGTCGAAGGGTCGCTGTTGATGTCCTGGCGAAGCGAATCAGACACGGTCGGCCTCCGGAAGAAGAGTTTTGAGTTCGACCGCGTGCACGCGGCCGTCTTTGAGCGCGGGCTTGAGCGCGCCGTAGACGATTTGATGTTGTTCGATGAGCGTTTTGCCCGCGAACCCGCCCGAGCGAACGGTCACGTTGAAGTGATCCATCGTGCCGGTGCGATCGACGATCTCGACGTGCGCGTCGGGCAGCTCGGTGCGAATCAGTTGGGCGAGCGAAGCGTTGTCGATCATGCGGGCAGGCGCGCCGGTTCCTTTTGCAGCGTTTGCGCGAGGGCGCGCGCTTCGCGCAGCGTCTCCGGCAAACGGTCGGAACTCTTGGCCAGCGCGCTCGCGATGCCGGCCGCGACGACGACGCCGGTTACGGCAACGAGAACCGCCGGGACGCCCTGCGCCCGGAATGGTCCGGCTTCGATCTGAAAGGTGCGCGTCACGCGCGACAGCCCTTTGAAAAATTTATTGAAATCCACGGACACCTATAGTACGGGCGATTTGCTTCCAGGGCCTATCACGGAAGTCGGCGGCGCGGCGCGCGGACGCGCTCCATGCAAGCCAGCCGGCACCAGCGGCGCGACCGGTTCTTGGTGGTGTCCCAGAAATAGGCGCCGCATCGTTCGTCCGCGCAGCGACGCAGACGCCGCAGATCGGCCTCGAGCAGGGCGCAGACGATGTACGCAAGGGGAAGAAGCACGCTTCCGGCTCCGTCGGCTACGGAATACGTAAGAGCGGGGGGCGCGCCGTCGAGCCCAAGCCTTCCGCGGGCCAAGGCTTCGCCTATCGACGCCAGGGAGGACGCGGGCGGCTCGAGGCCCCGCGAGGCCGCGTCCAGCGCCTGTACGGCCGCCGTCCGGAGGTTTTGGAGCTCCTCGGTCAAGGTGAAATCGAAGCGCGGCTTCGGACTCGCCCGAAGGCGCACGGCCGAGGTTGCCTCACGATGGACGCCTCCCCACCACGCGGCGGCCTGAGCCGGATCCTCAAAGGCCTCTCGGGCGTTCAAAAACGTCACGACGACCGCGCGTGAAGCGGGTGATTCCATAGCGAAACAACTTTAGCCATGGATTGGCGAAGTTCCCGGCGATCATCTCAGATCTTCACAATGCTGACCGTCCAGGTCTAAATGTAAATAGACATGGAGTGGGACAGAGAGAAGGGCTCAGGCGGAGCGGAAACGCATGGCGCACGCATGCAGGCGGTTCGCTTAAGCCAGGTCGCTCCGGAAAAGCTCTCGGTCGAAGATATCCCCCAGCCGGAGCCGGCCGCCGGTCAGGCCCTCGTGCGCGTCCGGGCTGCAGCCCTGAACCACCGCGACGTCTTTATTACGAAGGGTCTCTATCCCAATATTCGTCCCGGGTGCGTCCTGGGCGCGGACGGTTGCGGCGAGACCGGCGGAGCTGAGGTCGTCATCGACCCAACCATCGATTGGGGCCCGGATGAGCGCGTTTGGCAGCCGGATGCCACCATTCTCGGCACACCGCTCGACGGAACGTTCGCGCAGTACGTCGCGGTGCCGCAACAAAACGTTCATCCGAAGCCGGAACATCTTTCAATCGAAGAAGCGGCCGCGTTGCCGCTAGCCGGCGTGACGGCATTTCGCGCGATCTTCACTCGCGGCGCTTTGCAAGCCGGCGAAACGGTGCTGATTACCGGCGTTGGCGGCGGCGTGCAAACGTTTGCGCTACTTTTCGCCAAAGCCACGGGCGCACGCGTCGTGGTTACGTCGAGCCGCGATGGAAAGCTCGAGCGTGCCAAAGCGCTCGGCGCCGACGTCGCAATCAATTACGCGACGACGCCGGATTGGCACAAGGCTGTGCGCGAAGCTGTCGGCGCAGTCGATCTCGCGATCGACTCGGCGGGCGGCGACTCGCTCGCCAAAGCGCTGACCGTCGTGCGCCGCGGAGGACGTGCGGTAACGTACGGCGCGACGACCGGCGACGTGACGCTCAAAATGTTTTCGGTCTTTTGGCATCAGCTCTCGATCTTCGGAACGTCGATGGGCAGTCCGGCCGACTTTAAGGCCATGCTCGAGTTCGTTACGCGTCATCGCATTAAGCCGGTTATCGATCGCGTCTACGAGTTGGCCGAGATCGAAAGCGCGATGAAACGTATGGACGACGCGCTGCAGTTCGGAAAGATCGTTCTAAGAATTCCGTAGGGCGAAAGAGTAGACTCGTTTGCCGGCAAGATCGCGACTGCGAACGCGGCCTTCGTGCTCCAGCGCAATCAGGTAAGCCATGAGCTGCTCGCCCGCTGCAGGCCACAGCGCCTTGTCCGTGTTGGCATAAATCGACTGAACGAGATCGGGAACACTGCGTTCGCCTTGTTGTAAGGCGGCAACCAATTCGTTTTCACGCGCGCGCCGGTGCTCGATATACTCTTGTAGTTTAGCTTTCGGATCGTGAACCGGCTCGCCGTGCCCCCCGTAGATCGTTCGAGCGTTCGGGAAGTCGTCGATGAGGCGCTGCAGCGTGCGAAGGTATGCGCGCATGTCGCCGTCCGGTGGCGCGATCAGCACAAAGCCGCGGCCGATGACGACGTCGCCCGTAAAGAGCGCGTTTTCGCGCGCTTCGTAAAAGACGAGATGATCCGAGGAATGGCCGGGCGCCGTAAACGCCTGCAATTGCGTGTCTCCGCCGATCACGGCATCGCCGTCTTTTAAGCTGTAGTCGTGGACGATGCGGCTCTCTTCGTGCGCAAAGATCGGCGCGTCGGTACGCTCGCGAAGCATTGACGCGGCGGGAGCGTGATCGGGGTGCCCGTGCGTCAGGCAGATCGCCGCGATCTTGCAGCACATCTGCGCGGCGCGCTGGAGAAGAGCTTCAACGTGCGCCTCAATGGGAGGGCCGGGATCGATGCAGATCGCCTCGCCGTTCCCACCGTCAATCAGATATGAGTTCGTGCCGTCCAGCGTCATCGCTGACGGATTGGGCGCCCGCACGAGCGCAATGCGAGAAGTTACCAAGCGTCTTCCAATTCAGGCGGCAGTCCGAAACCGCCATCGATGGTGTTCGGCGTGATAGCGAGGACCGGTTTGGCATGCGCAAACTCGAACAGTGTCTCGAAATCGTTAAACCGCGCGAGTCTTTGCAAGTGCTTCATCGTCGGATACACCAAGTGCAGTTCATCTGCCGCGTTGCGCGACAATGCATCGGCCGGCGCGATCCATAGCCCATCGTGCGTTTCGTACGCGTCGGCCGCCGCGGCCGCATCCGCCGGCGCGCGGGCGAGAAAGAAATGCGTATTGTAGCGTTTTGAAAACTGCGGCGGCGTCAGCCACTGCGAGAAAAATGTGAGCGCCTCCGCGTCCGCATAAAGATCGCGCATCTCCAGCAGTTCGAGAAAATCGGTTCGCGATTCACTGCCGCTCGGAACCGCCGCGCCGGTTTTGTCGCGCGCGAGCAAGACGCCGGCTTCTTCATAGAGCTCGCGAAGGGCGGCGAACAACAAGCCTTGGGCTTCTCGCGCCGACGCAATCGGAACAGAAGGAAGCCCCGGTGCCGGCTGCGCTCTGAGTTGCGCCGCTTGCGGATCCGGACGCATGCGCGCGAGCGCCCGCTCGCTTAGATCGCTCTCCGACAGCGTTCCGCCCGGAAAAACGTACGCGTCCGGGACGAAATGGCTCGTCTCGCTGCGCCGCAACATGAAGACTTCGAACGGCGCTGCCGGGCGAACCAGCATGACCGTCGCCGCTAAACGCACAGGGAACCGTGTTGATCTGGGTACCGTTTCAAATATATGAATACGCGATTTGTCGCCTGCTTAACGGCCGTCCTCTTGCTTGCAGCAACGCCGCCGCCGACGCCGCCCGCTTCTCCGAATCCGCTTCCGACGATTCCGGGCAGCATCGTCAATGATGCGATCAACGCGTTGGGCGGATTGGTCAAGGCTGCTTATGGATGGAACGACACGGAGTCGTTGGGCACGGTAACCTATTTTCGCGGCTACGATATGCAGCTGAAAATGCAGCTCAACCGGTATCGCGCGATCCATCTGCATCGCGGCACAGTCATCAATCCGCGCGGGTACTCGATCAAGACCGGCGACACGGTTGACGTGCGCGGCACCCCGCAATCCGACGGTTCGCTCAACGCGGACATGATCGTCGTACAGGGTCACTAAGCCGCTTCCATATAATCACTTCCCATGCGCATCGCACTGGGGAGCGACGAAGCCACCGAACTCACCGCTGCGCTGGAGCGCGATCTGCGCGAGCGCGGCCATGACCCCATATTGTTTGGAGCGCTGCAGCCCGGCGAGGATGACGCCTGGCCGGGCGTCGCCAAACGCGTCGGCACTGCCGTCGCATCGGGTGAGTGTGACTACGGTGTCGTCTGTTGCTGGTCGGGCACCGGCGTCAGCATCGCAGCCAACAAAGTGCCCGGAGTACGCGCCGCGCTCTGCAACGATCCGCAAACGGCGACGCTGGCGCGCGAGTGGAACGACGCGAACGTCCTGGCGCTGAGCCTTCGCAACACGGCGATTCCGGTCGCCAAAGCGATGCTGGACGCGTGGTTTTCGACCGGTCCGACGACGGATCCCAAATATCGCGCCATGATTGCGGAAACGTAGCGGCAACGCTCCTTGCAACCAACTACGAAATCTATCTGGTAGCAGGTACGTGGGGGACCCCGCTGCCCTTCGGCAGGCTCAGGACGGTGGGGGGCGGCGAGCCGCGCAGCGCGAGCGCCTGTTAAACGGGCAATCCAAGGGAAGCCCCCGTCCGTTCTGTAGAGCGAAAAGGAGCTTCTACATGCTTAATCTTCGCAATCTTCTGGCTGTCACGGCGCTCTGTGGTTTAGTGGCGCCGACCGCCGCGCTAGCCTCGGGCATGGCCGCAAAACCGGCCCACATGGCACGACCGGCCACACACATGGCGTCGTCCATGATCACCATGCAGCCTTCACGTTTCTCGGGACCGGGCGTGTACAATGGACCGCCGGCATTACCGGTCACCCTCTCAATGATCATCGCAGGCGGCGGGCCGCAGCACTTCGACACCGTGACGCTGCTCAAGGTTCTGGCCGGCAAGAACTTCAACGCCGAAGTTGCCAAGCTCACCAAACAATACGGCAAAGATAAAGTCGGCAATTTTCTGACGGTCTTCAATTTCGTCGTTGCAGATTCGCTAAAGATCGTCACGGCCAAGAAAGTAAAACTTCCCTCAACGCCGTCGCCGAATCCGAAGAACGGTAAGGCGCTGGCCGCCGCGCTTTGGAGCGCCGGTGTACTACCGGGCGGTTGGAGCGTCGAGGTAATGCTCGATCGCGCCGTATCGCACCCGATTCACGTTCAAGTGATGAAGGACATCGATGCCAAGTACGGGATCGCCAAGGACGCGGACTATCACGCGATCCTCACCACGGCAATGAAGGACCTGAAAGCCGCGTACATGCTCTAAACGCTGGAGCGCAAAAAAAAAGAAGCCGCGCATTGCGCGGTTTCTTTTTTAGCACCGGCGGTAGGCTCAGCTCCCGGACTCCGGTGAGAGTCCCGTATAACACTCGAGACAAGGGGCATTATATCAATGCAAGGCGCGCTAAACAAGCCAGGGCAAGATCAAAGCAAGCGACCAGTTGACGGCGTGCGCGGTCCAACAGTACGGACACTCGCGCTTCGTTACGAAAAGTAGGCTGTACGCCAGATAGAGGGACGTGCCGGCGGCGAACAGCGCCGCTATCCAGGCCAGAATGAAAAAAATCCGCGCGTGGGCCAGCCACGTAACCGCGAGCACGCCGGTGTAGTAGAGCACCCCGAACAGCGAGTTCGGCAAACCGGCGAAGAGCTTCGCGCGCGGCGACTTGACGACGCTGGGACCCTTCACCTCGCCATGCTCCGCCCGGATGCTCTTGCGGAGCATAAAAACGGAAGCGTACAAGCCTACGGCGCATAAAAACGAAACGATGGAGCGTAGGAGCACCAGATTACTTCCCGTCTGCAAGCACTAGCCCGCCGCGGCGCGGGCCTCGGATTGCTCCTGGCTTCCTTTGCGCTGGCGGCCTTGGTGATTCGCTATCAGCCATTTGTCGAAAACCACATCCTCCGTCCCATCGGGCCCAAGGTAGCAATTCCACTGGCCACCGTTCTGTTCGCGTTCGTGGCCTCGGCCCCGTTCTCGGTAACCGACGCGCTGGCTATCATGAACGGCGTCGTCTTCGGGCGTTTCTGGGGTTCGGTGATCGACGTCATCGGGATCATCGGCGCGGGGATCATCGGCTATTGGATAAACCGCCATGCCACGCACCTGATGGATCTTCACTCCGCGCTGGCCAGGCTGCCCGGCTGGGTCAAGCGATTCAAAGTGGGCTCTCCCATGTTTCTGATCGTCGTGCGCATCATTCCGGGTTTTGGCGGAACGGTCGCAACCGCGACGGCGGCCGCCATGAAAGTTCCGCTCTGGATCCACGTTGCGACGATGTCGGCCGTGGCGATCCCCCTCTGCGTGCTGCTTACGCTGTTCGGCGATCAGGTGACGGGACTGGTGCACGGCGCCGAGGCGCGCGCGCACATGTACATCTTGCATCACCGGCCGCATTGGCATATGCATTTCCGGAAGCGCGCCCCGCGCGTGCCCTCCGGCCCGACGCAGTGACGGACATTCAAACGATCGACACGCCCAGCGGTTTGGGCGCGCTGTGCGAGCGCATCCGGCAGGCGCCGCGCATTGGAATAGACACGGAGTTTCACAACGAACGCAGTTACACGGCGCGGCTCATGGTCGTGCAGGTGGCGTTCGAGGACGGCTTCGCGGTGGTGGATCCGCTGGCGCTGGCCGACTTGATGCCCTTGGCGCGCGCGCTAACGGAGACGACGGTCGTCGGCCACGCGCTGAGCAGCGACCTGAAGATATTCGCCGATCGTTTCGGCATCGTTCCACAACAGATATTCGACTGCCAGATCGCCGCGGCGTTTCTGGGCTACGGCTTGTCGATCTCCCTGGCGGATCTCGTTCGCGATCTGCAAGGCGTGCGTTTGAAGAAACTGCACACCGTCAGCGACTGGTCCACGCGTCCGCTATCGAGCGGGCAGCTCGAATACCTGATTGACGACGTCGCGCATCTGCTCGACATGCACGACCGCCTGACCCGTAGACTGAAAGAGAAGAACCGGTACGAGTGGGCGATGGAAGAAAACCGGCAGCTCTCCGACATCAGCCGTTACCAGCCCGACGAGCGGCGTATGTACACGCGCATACCCGGCGCCAACCGGCTGAACCGCCGCGAACTGGGCGTGCTGTGCGAACTAGCGCTCCTGCGCGACCGGCTCGCGCGCGAACGGGACGTTCCACTGAAGTACGTCATGCCCGACGACGTGATGGCCGGCCTTGCAACGCTGCGCCCGCACAGCATCGAGGATCTGACGCAACTGCGCCGGTTCGATTCAGGTGGGCGGCGCGCGCTGGGCCCCGCGATCTTGGATGCCGTGAAGCGCGCCGAAGCGCTGCCGGAAGCCGAATTGCCGGAGCGCATCAGCCGCCAGATGGGCAACGCGCGCGAAACGCTCGTTTCGCTAATGGGCGTACTCGTCGGTGAAGTCGCGCGCGAAAACGAGATTCCGCCCAGTTTGCTGGTGCCGCGCGCCTCGCTGGAGCGCGTTGCGCGCGAGGTTCCGGCCGACCGGGATTCCTTCGCTCGCGCGCTGGGTCTCTCGTCGTGGCGCATGCAGCTGGTCGGTGAGCGGTTGTGGCGCCTGCTTTCGGGCGAAGGCGCGCTGCGAATCGAAGGCTATGCGGACGGCGATCCAAAAATCACCGTGCAGTCATGACTGAACACGCCGGCAGCTTTAACGCCCTGGACAAATTACGCGCCGGCGACCGGACCTACTCATACTTCCGGCTCGGCGCGCTCCAAGACGCCGGCATTGCCAACCTCGCGCAACTGCCGTTTTCATTGAAGATACTGCTCGAGAATCTCTTGCGCTTTGAGGACGGCGTTTCGGTGGAACGCGCGGACGTCGAGGCGCTGGCGCGCTGGCATCCGAGCCGGCGCAGCGATCGCGAGATCGCGTTCCGTCCCGCGCGCGTCCTGCTGCAAGACTTTACCGGCGTGCCGGCGGTCGTTGACCTCGCCGCTATGCGCGACGCGATGGCAAAGATGGGCGGCGATCCAAAAGCGATCAACCCGCTGCAGCCGGTCGAGCTGGTGATCGATCATTCCGTTCAGGTGGACGCGTTCGGATCCGGCAGTGCTTTTGCAAAAAACGCGCATCTGGAGTTCGAGCGCAACCGCGAACGGTACGCCTTCTTAAAATGGGGGCAACAGGCGCTGCGCAATTTCCGCGCCGTGCCGCCGGACACCGGCATCGTGCATCAAGTGAACATCGAGTTCTTGGCGCGCGTTGTGTTCGGCGCCGGTGGAGCGGGGATCGATGGCGGTGGGTCCGCCCTCACTAAGGCACAGGATAATCGTTCGGGCGAACCCACCGCCATCGATCCCATGGCCTACCCGGATACTGTCGTCGGTACCGATTCGCACACGACGATGGTCAACGGGTTGGGCGTCTTGGCGTGGGGCGTCGGCGGAATCGAGGCTGAGGCCGCGATGCTCGGACAGCCCGTCACGATGCTCATTCCCGACGTCGTCGGTTTTCGTTTGGAAGGCCAACTGAATCCGGGCGTCACCGCAACCGACCTGGTGTTAACCGTCACGCACATGCTGCGGCAAAAGGGCGTGGTCGGAAAGTTCGTCGAGTTTTACGGGCGCGGACTTTCAAATCTGCCCGTCGTCGATCGCGTCACTTTGGGCAACATGTCGCCCGAGTATGGATCGACGATCGCGATCTTCCCGATCGACGCGCAGACGTTAGAGTATCTGCGTTTGACGGGACGCGGCGCCGAGCAGATCGCGCTGGTCGAAGCGTACGCCAAGGCGCAAACGCTCTTCCGCACCGACGACACGCCCGATCCGCTCTTCAGCGACACGCTCGAACTGAATTTGGGCGGCGTCGAACCGACTTTGGCCGGGCCACGCCGCCCGCAAGATCGCGTGCCTCTACACGACGTCAAGCGCAGCTTCAATGTTGCGCTGGCGGAGTGGCAGGCGATCCGCGAGGGGAAGCCGGGCAGCAACGCCGCGAGCATGGAGAGCGAAGGCGGCGGCGGCACCGCGGTTATCTCGGCTCCGAAAACCGAAATTGCGGACGGCTCCGTTGTTATCGCCGCGATCACGAGTTGCACGAACACCAGCAACCCAACGGTAATGATCGGCGCGGGTTTGCTTGCGCGTAACGCGCTCAAACGCGGGCTAAAAACCAAACCGTGGGTCAAGACGTCGTTGGCGCCTGGCTCTAAAGTCGTCACCGAATACTTGAAGAATTCCGGACTCAACAAGTATTTGGACGAGCTCGGTTTCTATCTCGTGGGATACGGCTGCACGACGTGCATCGGCAATAGCGGGCCGCTGCCGCTGGAAATCGCGGAGGCGGTCGCCGAGCAAGATTCGATCGTCGCCGCGGTGCTTTCCGGAAATCGCAACTTCGAGGGCCGCATTCATCCGCAAGTGCATGCGAACTATCTTGCATCTCCGCCGCTGGTCGTCGCGTATGCGCTGGCGGGCCGGATGGACATCGATTTGACGACCGAACCGCTGGGCACGGACAAGTCGGGGCAGCCGGTCTACTTGAAAGATATCTGGCCCGACGACGCCGAGATCTCCAAAGTCGTCGCCGAATCGATCAGCGATCAACTCTTTAAGGCGAACTACGGCAACGTGTTCCGCGGCGACGACAACTGGGCGAAACTACACGTTCCGGAGGGCGAGCGTTACACGTGGGATCCGAAATCGGAGTATGTCAAACTCCCGCCGTATTTCGACGGCATGCCGGCGGAGCCGCCGCCGCTCTCCGACGTGCGCGGCGCGCGAGTGCTCGTGATGGTCGGCGACAGCGTCACGACCGACCACATCTCGCCGGCCGGTAACATCGCGCGGACCAGTCCGGCCGCACAATACTTAATGGAGCACGGCATCGAGCCGCAAGATTTCAATTCGTACGGCGCGCGCCGCGGCAATCACGAGGTGATGGTGCGCGGCACGTTTGCGAACGTGCGCTTGCGCAACTTGCTGGTGCCCGGAGTCGAAGGCGGGTACACGCGCTTCTTGACGACCGGCGAGCAAATGTCGATCTACGATGCGGCGATGCGCTACAAGGCCGAAAACACGCCGCTGATTGTGCTGGCGGGCAAGGAATATGGTTCCGGATCCTCGCGCGATTGGGCGGCCAAAGGCCCGGCTTTGCTCGGCATCAAGGCGGTGATCGCCGAATCGTTCGAACGGATCCATCGCAGCAACCTCATCGGCATGGGCATCCTGCCGCTGGAATTCATCGGCGGCGCAGATCGTTCGACCTACGCGCTGACCGGCGAAGAGATCTTTGACATTACGGGCTACGAAAACGGCATCAAGCCGGGAATGCACGTGGACGTGCACGTAACCGGCCCGCACGATCGCTCGCTGGATATTCAAGTGCTGCTGCGCATCGACACGCCCAACGAAGCGGAGTACTTTCGTCATGGCGGTGTGCTGCAGTACGTCTTGCGTCAATTACGCTTTCATCGAGCCGAAGGCGCATAGCGCCGCAGTCCTGAGCACTGTCGAAGGATGAGCACTGTCCAAGGGCTGTCAAGGGATGACGAGCGCTTCACGCGCCGCCTCGAGGCGTTCTCCGACATCGTTATTGGCTTTAGTCTGGCGCAGCTTGGTGCTAATCTCACCCTAACGAGCGGCGGAAGCACATTTTTTAGCCATCCGCTAGAGATGGCCGGCTTCTTAGTGCCTTTCGCTATTATCTGCTCCGTATGGTTCATTCATCACCGTCTGTTCTCGTACATATTCGTTCCGAGGACGTTGCCGGTGATTCTCAACTTCGTGTGGCTGGCGGCAGTCGTTTTGCTCGTTTTTGCGGCAGAGGCGTATATGCGGGACACCTCGAGCGCGAGCGCTTTCCGCGCGTACTTCGCCTGCTATGCCATCGTCTATGGGCTGCTTGCCGTACAGAACGTAATTGCTATGGGCTATGCAAAACAGCGGAACGACGAACTCGCGCGTTTGCGCGGTTTGCGCGGCGCGGCTTTTATGGTCGTCTGGACGTTCCCGTTCGTGTGGTCGCTGGCCGCCTCGGCGCTTCTGCGGCCCGGACAAAATTATGGGATGCCGGTAATGATCGGCTTTACCGCCGCGGGGGTGGCTAGCGTTCTGCTGGGTCGCTATTTCAAGAGGGCTGCGGCGCGGTTGCAATCGGCATGAATGACCATGTCGCCCTGAGGGAGTCGAAGGACGAATCGGATCAGCGGCTCATCCATCGCTTAGAAGCGTTCTCCGATATCGTCATCGGCTTCAGCCTGGCGCAGCTTGCGCTCAGCTTGGTGATCCCAAGGAACGGCGCGCTGGGGTTTGGAGAGAACCCGGGTCCGCTGATCGCGTTCGTCATTACTTTTACGCTCGTATGCGGAATGTGGTGGGCGCATCACAAATTATTCGCGCACTACTTCGTTCCCATTGCGCCCATGGTGGTGTTGAATTTCGTCACATTGGCCGGCGTGAGTTTCGCAGTTTACAGCGTGCAGCTCATGTTTCATGTCGGGACGCCGGCAATTCCGGCGTCGCCCGGACACCCATTCCAGCCGGCAATTCCGGGCCACAGCGCGCTCGATTTTGCCTTTTATGAAGGCTCGCTGGCCTTCGTTTATACGCTTTTGGGCATACAATATTTTTACGGGTGGACCGTGCGCCGCACTCAAATGCCCCCGAATATTGCAGACCGCGGTTTGCGCGCCGGGCTGATGCTGGGCGGAATCGGCATCATATTTGTGGTCATGGCGATTGTGACGGTGCGTAGCGGATTGCGTGTGAGCGGAATCCAGTACATCGGCTTTATCATTCTCGCATACGCGGTCTTCTTACGGTTGCTGTTCAGGTACGTGGAAGCTAGACGAGCGCGCGGCGTAAGTCCACGAGAACAGCCGCAAGGTAGGTCGTAAACCGCGCCGCGGCAGCGCCGTCAATCACGCGGTGGTCGTAAGACAGCGACAGCGGCTGGATCAAGCGTGGCACGAATTGCTCGCCGTCCCAAACCGGTTTAATCGCCGCGCGGCATGCCCCAAGGATTGCAACTTCGGGCGCGTTGATGATCGGCGTGAAGTACGTTCCGCCGATGCTTCCTAGACTTGAAATGGTAAATGTCCCGCCTTGCATCTCCGCCAGCGCGAGCTTTCCGTCGCGCGCTTTAGCGGCAAGTTCCGAGGTCTCTTTGGCGAGATCGGCGATGCCCTTGCGATCTGCATCCTTCACGACGGGCACTAGCAGACCGTCCGGCGTGTCCGCGGCGAATCCGATGTTGTAGTACTTCTTATAGACGAGTTCGTCGCCGTCGAGGGAGCTATTAAAGTCGGGGAACTGCTTGAGCGCGGCGATAGCGGCTTTTATAAGGAAGGCCAGCATCGTCACTTTGATGTTGCGCTTTACAAGCTCGGCGTTCAGTTCTTTACGGAACTCTTCGAGATCGGTGACGTCGGCGTCATCGTTTTGCGTGACGTGCGGGATCGTCACCCAGTTCCGGTGCAGAATCGGGCCGGAGAGTTTTTTGATGCGCGACAGCGGCTTGCGTTCGATCTCACCGTACTGCGCGAAGTCTACTTTCGGCAGCGGCACGAGCGATAGGCCGCCGGATCCTGCCGAACTGCCGCCGCTGACGGCGCGTTTAACGAAGTTCTGGACGTCGTCGCGGGTCACGCGCCCGTTCGGCCCGCTCGGCTCGACCGCGTGCAGATCGACACCGAGCTCGCGCGCGAACCGGCGAATCGACGGGCTTGCGTGCACCGAACCATTTTCACTCGCGCGCGTCGGCTCAGGCGCTTGCCGTGGTGTGGTTGCAGCGACGGGCGCCTGCGGAGCTTCTGATTTCGGCGCTTCCGATTGCGAAGGAGCCGGCGCTTCCGGTTTTGTTGCTTCAGCTTTCGCCGCTCCGTCGGACTTTGCCTCAGCCGGCGCGCTTTGCGCCGGCTCGAGTGTTGCGATGACCGAGCCTTTCGAAACTTTGTCGCCGACTTTGACGCGCACGTCTTTTAGCACGCCGTCTTCGGTGGCCGGAACTTCCAGCGCGGCTTTTTCCGACTCGAGTGTGATCAGCGAATCGTTCTTCTTGACCGTATCGCCGGGTTTGACCAAGACCTCGATAATCGGAATGTCTTTGAAGTCGCCGATGTCCGGAACTTTGAGCTCGATCACACCGTCACCGGATTGGGCTTGTTCGGGTCGAGTCCGTATTTTTTGATCGCGGCACTAACGACGGACGGCTTGATCGTGCCCTCGTCCGCGAGCGCTTTTAACGCGGCGACCGCGACATAGTAGCGGTTGACTTCGAAGAACTCGCGCAGCTTGCGGCGCAGGTCGCTGCGTCCGAAGCCGTCGGTGCCCAGCGTAACGTACCGGCGCCCGACGTATGGACGAATTTGATCGGCGAACGTGCGGATGTAATCGGTCGAAGCAATCGCCGGGCCGTCGTGTCCGCTCAGCGATTGCGCGACGAACGATTGCCGCGGCGTCTCCTCGGGGTGCATCAGGTTCCAGCGGTCGGCGTCGATGCCGTCTCGACGCAATTCGTTGAAGCTCGTTACACTCCACACATCCGCGGCGACGCCGAAGTCGGCAGCGAGCAGTCCGGCGGCGGCTTCAACCTCGCGCAGGATCGCGCCTGAGCCCAGCAGTTGCACGCGGCCGTTTTTCGCGGTGCCACCGTCATGCAGCAGATACATGCCGCGCAGAATGCCTTGCTCGGCGCCCTTGGGCATGTCGGGATGGTGATAGTTTTCGTTCATCACCGTAATGTAGTAGTAAACGTCTTCTTGATCGTGCGCCATACGGCGCAGCCCGTCTTGAATGATCACGGCGAGCTCGTACGCGTATGTAGGATCGTACGAAACGCAGTTTGGAATGAACGACGCGAAGACTTGGCTGTGCCCGTCTTCATGCTGCAATCCCTCGCCGTTTAGCGTCGTGCGTCCGGAGGTCGCGCCGATCAAGAATCCGCGTGTGCGTGAATCTGCGGCCGCCCATGCCAGATCACCGATGCGCTGAAAACCGAACATCGAGTAGAAGATGTAGAACGGCACCATGGGTACGCCATGGACCGAATAGGACGTACCGGCCGCAATCCAGGACGAGATCGCGCCGGCTTCGTTGATGCCTTCCTGCAGAATCTGTCCTTGTTTGTCCTCGCGATACCACATCAATTGATCGGCGTCTTGCGGGTGATAGAGCTGGCCGACCGACGAGTAGATGCCGAGCTGACGGAAGAGCCCTTCCATGCCGAACGTGCGCGACTCGTCGGCGACGATTGGCACGAGTTGCGGGCCGAGTTTTTTGTCTTTCAGCAGTGTGCTGAGTATGCGTACGAACGCCATGGTTGTGGAGATCTCGCGATCTCCCGTGTCCTTGAGCTGCGCGTCGAACGCCGAGAGCGGCGGAACCTCAAGCGCGGCGGCTTTCGGGCGGCGCGTCGGGATATGCCCGCGCCGTTTCACGAGTTCGTTCAGATACTGCATCTCAGGCGTGTCGTCGCCCGGACGGAAGAAGGGCAATTGCTCGATTTGATCGTCGGGAATCGGCAAGTGGAAACGGTCGCGGAACGCGCGCATCGAGCCCACCTTCATTTTCTTGGCTTGGTGCGCGATATTCTGCGCTTCGCCAGACTCGCCCATTCCGTAGCCCTTGATCGTTTTGGCCAGGATTACCGTCGGTTGGCCTTTGTGGCGCACGGCCGCAGCGTACGCGGCATAAACTTTGCGCGGGTCGTGACCGCCGCGTTGCAACGCCCAAATGTCGTCGTCGCTCATGTGCGCGACGAGCTCGGCCGTCTCGGGATAGCGGTTGAAAAACTTCTCGCGAACGAACTTGCCGTTGTTGGCCTTGAACGTCTGGTACTCGCCGTCCACGGCCTCGGTCATCACCTGCACGAGTTTGCCGCTGTGATCGCGCTCCAGCAACGGATCCCAATTGCTGCCCCAGATCACCTTAATCACGTTCCAGCCCGCGCCCTTGAAGGCCGTCTCGAGCTCTTGAATGATCTTGCCGTTGCCGCGCACGGGGCCGTCCAAGCGCTGCAGGTTGCAGTTGACGACCCAAATCAGATTGTCGAGTTTTTCTCGCGCCGCCAGCGTGATCGCGCCCATCGATTCGGGTTCGTCCATCTCGCCGTCGCCCAAGAAACCCCACACCTTGCGATCGCCCGCATCGATGACTCCGCGATCGTTTAAATAGTGCATGAAGCGCGCTTGGTAGATCGACATGATCGGTCCCAAGCCCATCGAGACCGTCGGAAATTGCCAGAAGTCGGGCATCAGCCACGGATGCGGATAGGACGAAAGGCCGTTGCCGTCAACTTCGCGCCGGAAGTTTTCGAGCTGCTCGGCCGTGATGCGGCCTTCGAGAAACGCGCGCGCGTAAAACCCGGGAGCGGAATGACCCTGGAAGTACACGAGATCGCCGCCGCTCTCTTTTGACGGCGCGCGGAAAAAATAATTGAAGCCGACGTCGTAGAGCGTCGCGGCCGAAGCGAAGCTGGCAACGTGTCCTCCGAGTTCGGAGGAGTCTTTGTTGGCGCGCGCCACCATCGCCAGCGCATTCCACCGGACGTAGTGCCGGATGCGTGTCTCGAGCTCGTCGTTGCCGGGCATCGGCTCTTGCTCCGATGCCGGAATTGTGTTGATGTACGGGGTCGAGAAACCGAGCGACACATGCGCGCCGCCGCGCTGCGCCGCTTCAACGACGGCGCCGATCAGTTCTTGTGCGCGAGCCGGCCCTTCATGCTCGATGACGCCTTCAATTGCATCGACCCACTCACGCGTCTCTTGCGAATCGGACTGCGCGGACGAGGCCGCCGGAGCAGCCTGGTCCTCCGCTGTTGTGCTCATTCGGCCAGCTTCACCTCATAGCGGGCCTCTCCCCGCCGCTCCTCGCTGATGAAAACGCCGATGGCGCCCAAGACGAGCAAGCCCCCAGCGATCGCAAATCCGGTGAGGTGCTCCCCGAAGATCGCCAGCGCCAGCAACGCCGCGACGACGGGTTCGACTAGCGTGCTGAACGCCACGGCGCTGGCGCTGAACCAGCGAAGCGCCGAGTTCATCGCCGTATGGCCGAGCAGCTGCGAGACGAGTGCCATCGCGATGATCCCGCCCCACGCCACGCCGTCGGTAAGCGGCGGCGGAGCCTGATGCGCGGCAAACGCAGCTACGATCAGCACGACCGCAGCCCACGCATAGGTCTGCGTGACGATTGCGCGCGTTCCTAATGACGCGCGAACCTCGCGAATAAGGATGAAGTAGATCGCGATGCCAATCGCGCCGGCGATCGCGAGAAGCGCTCCCAAAATGTAATGCCCTGGAACCGGTGGCGGCGCCGCCACAAATCCGACCACCATCACCAAGCCTATAGCCCCGCAGGCGAAGCTCAGCCAGGCCAGCGCCGTCAGCCGCAAGCCGCGGGCGATCGCATCGTAGAAGGCTGTCCACACCGGCACCGTAGCGACCAGCAGCGTGGAGATTGCGACGGTCGTGTATTCGAGCGACCAAATCCATGCAGCGAAATGAATCGCGAGGGCGAGCCCGGCCGCGGCGAGGATCCACTTCTCGCGGGGCGTTGTCGTGGTTTGTCCGCGCGGCGCTCGAATAGCTGCAACGGCCAGCAGAACGACCGCCGCTATCGTCAGGCGCGACGCCGAAACCGCCAGCGGCCCGGCGCCGGTCAGCGCAAAGCGCGCGAAGATCGCCGCCGCACCGACCGCGATCTGTGCGAAGACCAACACGAGATACGGACGCACCATCCTATAATACAGGCAACGCGGGGGAATCAGCGCGGCTTTAGGGTAGTCGTACCGCACGCGGGAGCTTTCGGGCTGAGAGGGCAGATGTGCCGACCGCCGTCACCTGATGCGGGTAATGCCGCCGTAGGAAGGGAGCCACCATGAAGATTTACGCGACCGGATCCAATCCGTCGATTCGCGTGCCGATGCGCGAGATCGCACTCACCAACGGCGAGTCTCACGTAGTCTACGATACCAGCGGCCCGTACACCGATCCGCAAGTTGCCGTCGAGATTCGCGGCGGCCTAAAGCCGTTGCGCTCGGGCTGGATCGAGGCGCGCAACGATACCGAAGAGCTCGACAAGCCGAGCTCACTCTACCGGCGCGGTCGCGACGCGATGGCGGAGCTCGAAAGCATTCGTTTCGAAAATGCACGCAAGCCGCGGCGGGCCAAACCGGGGGCCAACGTGTCTCAGATGCATTACGCGCGTAAGGGCATCGTCACGCCGGAGATGGAGTTCATCGGGATCCGCGAGAACGTCGAGCCGGAGTTCGTGCGCGCGGAAGTCGCGCGCGGGCGCGCGATCATCCCTTCGAATATCAACCACCCCGAGAGCGAGCCGATGATCATCGGCCGCAACTTCTTGGTGAAGATCAATGCCAACATCGGCAACTCCGCGGTCGCCTCGACGATCGAGGAAGAAGTCGAAAAGATGACGTGGGCAACGCGCTGGGGCGCGGACACGGTCATGGATCTTTCGACCGGAAAAAACATTCACGAGACGCGCGAGTGGATTCTGCGCAACTCGCCCGTGCCGATCGGCACGGTGCCGATCTATCAGGCGCTCGAGAAAGTGAACGGTAAGGCCGAAGAGTTAACCTGGGAACTCTATCGCGACACGCTCATCGAGCAGGCCGAACAAGGCGTCGACTACTTCACGATTCACGCCGGCGTACTGCTGCGTTACATTCCGCTCACCGCAACGCGCGTGACCGGAATCGTTTCGCGCGGCGGATCGATTCTGGCGAAGTGGTGCCTGTCGCATCACCAGGAGAACTTCCTTTACACGCATTTCGAAGAGATCTGCGAGATCATGAAAGCCTACGACGTCGCCTTCTCGCTCGGCGACGGGTTGCGCCCCGGATGCTTGGCCGACGCCAACGACGCCGCACAGTTCGCGGAGCTCGAGACGCTGGGCGAACTCACGCAGATCGCGTGGAAGCACGACGTGCAGGTCATGATCGAGGGTCCCGGCCACGTTCCCATGCATCTGATTAAAGAGAACATGGAAAAAGAGCTGGCGATCTGCCACGAAGCGCCGTTCTACACACTCGGGCCGCTCGTTACCGACATCGCGCCCGGCTACGATCATATAACGAGCGCGATTGGCGCCGCGATGATTGGCTGGTTCGGCACCGCGATGCTCTGCTACGTGACGCCGAAAGAACATCTGGGCCTGCCTAACAAGAAGGACGTAAAAGACGGCGTGATCGCTTACAAGATCGCCGCGCATGCCGCCGACGTCGCCAAAGGGCATCCGCTGGCGCGCCATTGGGACGATGTTTTGAGCAAAGCTCGCTTCGAGTTCAGGTGGAAGGACCAATTCGAACTCTCGCTCGATCCCGAGACCGCGCAAGACTTCCATGACGAAACCTTGCCGGCTGAAGGCGCGAAGGTCGCGCACTTCTGCTCGATGTGCGGTCCGCATTTCTGTTCGATGAAGATCACGCAGGAAGTCCGGGAATACGCCGAGCGCGGCATGGCCGAAAAATCGAAAGAGTTCGCGGAAAAAGGCTCCGAGATCTATATTGAAGCCTGAGGGCAAGCCGAACCGCACGCTGCTCTATCGCCTTAGAACGCTCGGGCCCGGTTTGATTACCGGCGCCTCCGACGACGATCCGTCGGGGATATCGACGTATTCCGTTGCCGGCGCAACCACCGGCCTCTCCATGTTGTGGCTGGCACTCATCACCACGCCGATGATGGCCGTCATTCAAGGCATGTGCGCGCGCATTGGGATGGTGACCGGGCGCGGACTAGCTGCCAACATTCGAAAATCGGTACCGCTTCCGGTTGCGTACGCGATGGCCATTGCCGTTGTTGCAGCCAACACGTTCAACGTCGGTGCGGACTTTGCGGGTATGGCGGCATCGGCGAACATGGTCGTGCCGAAAGTTCACGTGCTCATTTGGGTCCTGTTTTTTGGCGTGGGACTCTTGGTGTCGATCATCTTTCTCTCGTACCGGGTGCTGTGCAACACGATTAAATGGCTGACGATCACGCTGTTCGCCTACATGATCACCGCATTCGTGGTGCATACGGACTGGGCCGAGGTGCTCAAACGCCTTGCAATGCCGGAAGTGCGCTTGAGCAAAACCTGGATGACGACCGCACTTGGCGTGTTAGGGACGACCATCACGCCGTATCTGTTCTTCTGGCAAGCGTCGCTCGAGGTCGAAGAAGAGAAGAGCATGGGGCGTACGACGCTCGCGGAGCGCCGCGGCGCGACCGAAGCCGAGATCCAGGATATGCACTTCGACGTCAACACCGGCATGATTTTTTCGAACGTCGTTATGGTGTTTATCATCGTCACGACTGCGTTCACGCTGTTTATTCACGGGAAGACGCACATCGCGACGGCACAGGACGCAGCTGCGGCGCTTGCACCGCTCGCGGGGAGGTTCGCCTCGCTGATCTTCACGCTCGGCATTGTGGGAACCGGGCTGCTTGCGATTCCGGCACTGGCCGGCTCTTCGGCATATGTGGTTGCCGAAATGTTCGCATTTCGCGAGGGTTTGAACGAAACGCCGCACCGCGCGCCGCGATTTTACGCAGTCCTGGCCGCCGGTCTGGTCGTCGGCGTTATCATGTGCTTTTTGCGCATCGATCCGATTAGCGCGCTGTATTATGCCGCGGTACTCAATGGGCTTGTTGCAATTCCCCTGATCTTTCTGATCCTGCGGCTGGCGAGCGATGCGAAACTGATGGGCAAGTGGAGCAGCTCCATAATCGCGAAAGCCTGGGGCTGGTTGACGTTCTTGCTGATGTCCGTGGCCGCCGTGTCGGTGTTCGCGCTGCGATGAAACCATGCGCGGTGATCTTCGATCGCGACGGCACGCTGATCGAAAACGTTCCGTACAACGGCGATCCCGAGGCGGTGCGCCCGTTTGAAGGCGCGCGCGAGGCGCTCGACCGCCTGCGCGCGCAGCATATTCCGCTTGCCGTAGTGTCGAATCAAAGCGGAATCGGACGCGGGCTGATTACGCAGGAGCAAACCGAAGCCGTGAACCGGCGCGTGGAAGAATTGCTCGGTCCGTTCGATGTGTGGATCTATTGTCCGCACGAGCCGGCGGCAGATTGCGATTGCCGCAAGCCCAAGCCGAAGATGATTCTGGACGCGGCGCGCGCGCTAGGCGTGGAACCGGAATGTTGTATTGTCTTGGGTGATAGCGAGAGTGACTTTGAAGCCGCGCGCAACGCCGGCGCGCAATGGCTGGCGATAAACGAAAAACAGACGCTAGCTCAGGCGATAAATGTCATCCTGAGCAACATGTCATCGTGAGGTATCGAACGACCCTGAGGTAACGAAGGGTAGCGTTACTTAGAGGCTGACCAGTACGAAACGTCCGGCGAGCCGTAGATCACGCGAACGTGTGACGCGGCGACGGTGGGCTGAATGTGCACAAAGTGGCGGACGCGCGTCCACGCCTTCATAACTTTCACGACGTAGTGCTGCGTTTCGTAGTACGGCGGAATGCCGCCGAACTGCGTGACGGCCCGCGGGCCGGCGTTGTATGCCGCAAAGGCCAGTGAGTAGCGGTGCGGGCTGTTCCGGAACTTGTTCAGCAAACCGCCAAGGTAGTGCGCCGAGCCCTGCAAATTTTGGTACGGGTCGCGCGGGTTGACGTGCAGCGAGCGTGCCGTTCCCGGCATGAGTTGTCCTAAGCCGATCGCGCCGGCGTAGGATCGCGCGTGCGTGTGCCACGACGACTCAACGCTCACCAGCGCCACCAAAATGTTCGCATCGACCCGCCAGTGAACGGCGTTCTGCAGCACGTGTTTGGCGAGCTTGGAACTCTGCCAGACGGGCAACTCCGGGTTGAATTTGCGCAAAACGCGGGCGTAAGCGCTGACGGCTGCGGGGTTGTTGGCCGAGGGTGAAGCGGAGGCGGCGAGACTGCCCAGCTGCGCCAGGCAAAACGTCAAAACAGACGCGGTCATGAACGCGCGGAATCGCTGCATCACCCCCGCATACGCGCCACGGAGCCCTCTCCCTCCCCAAAGGACCCCCCTGCTGGTACGATCCTTACAATAACCGAACACGCCCCTTATGAAGCGGCGCGTGTGGTTGTATGTCATCGCGGGGCTTTTTGCGCTGATGTGCGGGATGATCGCCTTCAGCGAGTGGTGGGCCTACAACAAGAACGTTCCTTATTACGAACACGTAGGGAAAAGCCACGCAGCGCCCTAAAGCGCGGCTGATGCCACGTCTTGCAATTGCCGTCTTTTTTGCTATTTTTGCGGCGCTAGCCGCTCCCCAATCCGTCCGGGCGCAAGCCACGCCGACCCCGGCCCCAAAGCCGGCTGCGACCCTGGAGCCCAAGGCCCAGAATCCAACTCCGGCGCCGAGTCCCACGCCCACGCCGGGACCGCCGTTTTCGAACATGCAGTGGCGCGAGATCGGTCCGGCACTGCCGGGTGGACGCGTTGCGGCGGTTGCCGGTTCGCAGCGCGACGTCAATCTGTATTACCTGGGCGCCGCGGGCGGCGGCGTTTGGAAATCCACCGACGGCGCCGAGACGTGGACGGCAGTTTTTGAAAAGCAGAAGGTCTCGGCTATCGGCGCGGTCGCGATCGATCCCACCAACGACGACGTCGTGTGGGTCGGTACCGGCGAATCGAATCCGCGCAACGACGTGAGCTACGGCGACGGTGTCTACAAGTCAACCAACGGCGGCAAGACGTGGACCAACGTCGGTCTTTCGCAGACGCGCCACATCTCGCGCATCCTGATCGATCCGCGCAACCCGAATCATGTGATCGTCGGCGCGCTGGGCGACGTCTTCGGCCCCAGCGAGAATCGCGGCGTCTACGTCACCGAAGACGGCGGCAAGACGTGGAGTAAGACGCTGTACGTCAGCGATCAGAGCGGCGTGTCGGACATGGCAATGGACCTGCAGCATCCCAACGTCGTCTATGCCGGCATGTGGCACTTCTTGCGCCAGCCGTGGAATTTCACCAGCGGCGGACTCGATGACGGTTTGTATCGTTCCAGCGACGGCGGCTTGACGTGGACCAAGCTCACCGGCGCCGCCAAGGGTTTGCCGAGCGGAATAACGGGACGCATCGGCTTGGCGGTCGCGCCGAGCGACGGCAACCGCGTTTACGCGATCATCGAATCTCCCGAGGGTATCCTGTGGCGTTCGGATGACGCCGGCTCGACCTGGACGATGGTGAGCAACGACACGCTGGTCGATCAGCGGCCGTTCTATTTCACGCATTTGATCGTCGATCCGAAAAATGCGGACAAGGTGTATGCCATTTCGGAGTTTCTGGCCGTCTCCACCGACGGCGGCAAGAAATTCACCGAGACCGCGCAGCAGGTGCACGTCGATTACCACGCGGCCTGGATCGCACCCGACAATCCCAACCGCATGATCATCGGCGCGGACGGCGGGATCGCGCGCACCGTAGATGGCGGCGACAACTGGTTCTTCGATCGCAACATTCCAATCGGCCAGATCTATCACGTTGCGACGTCCAACGAAAATCCGTATTGGGTCTGCGGCGGATGGCAGGACAACAGCGGCTGGTGCGGGCCTTCCAACTCGCTCGATCCGTCCGGCATTCTGAACAAGTATTGGGTTCAAGCTGTCGGCGGCGACGGCGAATGGGTCGTTCCGGATCCGGCCGATCCGAACTGGCTGTGGGGCGACTCCGAAAACGGTTTCGTGACGGTCTACAACAAGAAGACCAAAGACACGATCTTTGCGATGCCGTACATCCAGAACTCGATCGAGAGTTACGATCTCTCCAAGAGCAAGTACCGGTACAACTGGGACGCGCCGATCGCATTTGCACCGTGGAATCCGCACATCGGCTGGGTAGGCGCAAACGTTGTCTTTCAAACGATGGATCGCGGCCGGCATTGGACCGTCATTAGCCCGGACCTGACGCTTAACGACAAGTCGCATCAACAGCCGACGGGCGGACCGCTGGTGCACGACGTCTCCGGCGCGGAGTATTCGGACAACCTCATTTATATTGAAGGCTCGACGCTGCACAAGGGCGAGATTTGGGTCGGCACCGATGACGGTCTGGTACAAATGACGCTCGACGGGGGCAAGAGCTGGCATAATGTCACGCCGCCCGGCGTGCCGCCGTACGGCCGCGTCGAAACTGTGGCGCCCTCAACGCTGCACGACGGTACAGTCTTCGTGAACATCGATCGGCACAAGTCCGGCGACTTCAAGCCCTACCTTTTTGTTTCAAACAATTTCGGCAAAACGTGGACGTCGATTACGAGCAATCTGCCGGTCGACCAATACGTGCGCTCGGTCCGTCAGGACATCCACGATCCGAACATCCTGTACGTAGGAACCGAAAACGGCGTCTGGATTTCCTTCGACGCCGGCAAATCGTGGCAAGACTTCCGCAACAACATTCCGGCGGTCTCGGTGCGCGACATTCGCTTCCAGCCGCAATTCAACGATCTCGTGATCGCCACGCACGGGCGCTCGCTGTACATCATGGACGACATGCGCGTCATCCAGCAGTTGCAGAAAGCCGTTGCACTGGGTGCGCTCGTCATCGGACCGCGCACGGCGTACGAATACACGCAGCACTCGGACGACGAGGGAACGTACACGGATTACGCCGGGGCCAATCCACCGTATGGCGCCGTGACGTACTTCTATCAGAAGACGGCCGCAAAAACTGCGCCTACCGTTCAAATCCTGAACGCGGCCGGCCAAGTGATCCGCACCGTATCGGGATCGCGGCACACCAACAGCGGCAAAGACATTCCGCGCGTCACCAACAAAGTGGGCATCAACCGCTACGTTTGGGACTTTCAGATCGACGGGCCCGTGAAGTGGCTGGGCGCCGCCAAAGTCTCGTATCAAGGACCGGAAGAAGGCGCGTACGTTCCGCCCGGCAAGTACTTCGTACGCATGACCGTCGGCGGCAAGACGTTCACGGAGCCGTTCACGGTCAAGCCCGACCCGCAATCGCAATTCAAACAAACCGATTACGTGCGCAGCTACGAGTTCGTGAAGAAGTACACGCGCGAGTTCTCGACCGTCGATACGATGTTGAATAATCTGGATTCGATCAAGAAGCAGCTCGACGCGGCCAATGCCGATCCGAAGGCCAAAGCCGATTCGGCCTTGCAGCAGCAGATCGCCGACGTACTGACCGCCCGCGACACGATCTTCCACAAACTGACTGCGGACTATCACAACGATGAAGACGGGATTCAGAAGCCCGGCGAGCTGCGTGAGGACATCCAGGGCATATTCTTCTTCGGATTCGGCCTGATCACGCCGGCGGTTGCGGAATATGGCAAGCGGGTTGACGTGGACTATACCGCGGCAGTTGGAAGCTACAACACTTTCGTACGAACGACTATTCCGGCATTAAGTGCAGCACTCCAGAAAGCCGGACTGAAACCGATCACGGATGCATCGCCGGTCGCAGCCGGCATCTAGCTAGGAGCCCAAATGCGAATCACAACGCGATTCTTTGCATGTATTTTTGCGCTATTATTCGCCCCGCAGCTTGCGGCGCACGCACTTGCCGCCGATCCGGCGTACTCTCACTTAAAATGGCGTTCTATCGGCCCGGCCGTCTCGGGCGGACGCGTACCGGCGGTGGCGGGAACCGCATCCAATCCGAATCTGTACTACATCGGCTCCGCAGGCGGCGGCGTATGGAAATCGGAGAACGGCGGCGCGACGTGGACCGCAGTCTTCGAGAAGCAGCCCGTCTCGGCCATCGGCGCCGTGACGATCGACCCCAACGATGAAAACACCGTTTGGGTGGGCACCGGCGAATCGAATCCGCGCAACGACGTCAGTTACGGCAACGGCGTCTACAAGACTACCGACGGCGGCAAGACGTGGACGAACATGGGCCTGGTCGAGACGCGCCACATTTCGCGCATCATCGTCGACCCGAGCGATTCGAATCACGTGATCGTGGGCGCCAGCGGCGATCCGTTCCGCGACAGCACCGAACGCGGCGTCTTCGTTACGAACGACGGCGGCAAGACTTGGGACAAAACGCTCTACATCGGTCCGCAGACCGGAGCATCGGAAGTCGCGATGGATCCGAATCACCCGGCGGTGTTGTATGCGGGCATGTGGCAGTTCCGGCGCCTGCCGTGGACGTTTCACAGCGGCGGTCCGCAAGACGGACTCTATAAATCGATCGACGGCGGCAAGACCTGGTCGCAACTGACCGGCAACGGACTGCCGACAAGCGAAATGGGCCGTATTGCCGTGGCGGTCGCTCCCAACAACAGCAATCGCGTCTACGCGGTCATTGAAGCCAAGGGCGGCATCCTGTGGCGCAGCGACGACGCCGGCGCGACCTGGGAGATGGTCAGCGACAACACGATCGTCGACCAGCGGCCATTTTACTTCACGCACATCAACGTCGATCCGAGTAATGCGAATCACGTTTACGCCGTCTCGAACGACATGGCCGAGAGCCGCGATGGCGGCCGCCGCTGGCGCGCGATCGCGAACGCGGTGCACGTTGATTTTCACGCGATGTGGATCGCGCCCAACAATCCGAACCGCATGATCCTGGGCGAGGACGGCGGGTATGCAATCACCGTCGACGGCCGCACGTGGTCGTTCTCGCGGAACATCCCGATCGGCCAAGTCTATCACGTCGGCGTCTCCAACGAGAACCCGTATTGGGTTTGCGCTCCGCTGCAAGACAACAACGCGTTCTGCGGGCCCTCGAACTCCCGCAACCGCTCGGGAATCCTCGATGACGACTGGCGCAACGTTGTCGGCGGCGACGGCATGTGGGCTGTGCCGGATCCGGGCAACGGCGACTACATCATGGCCGACTCGCAGACCGGCAACATCACGGTATACAACAAGACTATCCAAGGCGGACGCGGAGTAATTCCGTATTTTGACTTCGATCGCAACTCGTTCAATCTGGCAAACCGCAAGTACCGCTTCAATTGGGATTCGCCGATTGCATTTGCGCCGTGGAACAGCAAAGTTCTGTGGCTCGGAGGCGACGTCGTCTTCCAATCGACCGATCGCGGCGTGCATTGGACGCCTATCAGTCCCGACCTCACGCGCAACATCAAAGAACATCAGATACCGGCGGGCGGACCGCTGGCAACCGACGTTTCGAGCGCGGAGTTTTCCGACAACCTGCTCTATATCGAAGGCTCGCGGCTGCGCGCCGGCGAGATTTGGGTGGGAACTGACGACGGCCTGGTGCAGATGACGCGCGACGGTGGCAAGCACTGGCGCAATGTCACCCCTGCGGGTCCTCCGTATTTGGCTCGCGTCGAAACCGTGGCGCCGTCGCCGATCGTGGCCGGCACCGCGTACGCGATCTTCGACGACCATCGCTCCGGCAATTACGCGCCGTACATCTACGTAACGCATAACTACGGATCGAGCTGGACGAAGATCGTCAACGGATTGCCGGCCGATCAGTACGTGCGCACAGTACGGCCCGACGGTCACAACAAGAACCTGGTTTTCGCCGGCACGGAGAACGGCTTGTGGGTCTCGTATGACGGCGGAGCCAATTGGAACGACTTCAGACTGAATATCCCGGCGGTCTCTGTGCGCGACATTCGCGAGCAGTCGAACTTCAACGACTTGGCGATTGCGACGCACGGGCGTGCTCTGTGGATCTTCGACGACTTGACGTCGCTGCAGCAACTGCCGCAGGCGCAACGTCAAGGCTCGATGCTCTTCAAGCCGCGTACGGCCTATCAATACATCACGCATTCCAACGACGAGGGACTCTACACGCGCTTCAGCGGCGATAATCCGCCCAACGGCGCGATCATCGATTACTATCTCGGCGCGGCGCAGAAATCCGCGCCGACGATCGAGATTCTGAACGCGAAGGGTCAAGTGATTCGGCACATTCGTCCGCCGCTTCGCGTAACCAATGTCGGAACAGGCGAGGATGTACCGGTGTTTTTTGGAGCCGGGGGCGGACCGACCGATTATCCGGGCATCAACCGCGTCACATGGAATTTCCGTGAAGACGGCGTCACGCAGTGGACGGGCAATCCGCAGCTTCCGCCGGGAGCCGCCGCAAACGCCGGAGCAGCAGCGCTCGGCGTCGCGGCCATTCCCGGCACCTACTCTGCGCGCGTTACGCTGAACGGCCGCACATATACGCAGAGCTTCCAAGTGAAGAAAGATCCGCTGAGTCCGTTCTCCCAATCGGACTTTCAAGCGGCGTATAACTTCGCGAAGAAATACCTCGTGTTGGGCTGCAAGATCAATACCGTGCTCAACAACCTCGACGCGCAGAAAAAATCGCTGACCGACGCGCAAGCGGCTCTCCAGAAGAGCGGCAATACCGCACTGCTGGCGCAAGTCAACGATGCGATGAAGGCCCGCGACGCGATCTTCAGCGTGTTCACCGCGAACTACAAGAACGGCGAGGATTCGCTGCAGTGGCCGGGAGCATTGCGTGAAGATCTGCCGGGGGGCGGCTTTGGCGCGGCGGGAGCTCCGCCGACACCGGCCAGACTCGAATACGCGGCCCGGTACGACCGCGAATACGCGTCGGCCATGGCTCGTTATAATGCGTTCGTCAGCGGTACGCTCGTGCCGTTGTCGGCTGCGTTAAAAACGGCCGGAGCCGGCACAATCGCGGGCGCAACGCAAGTGCACTAGCATTGCGCCGCGGCGCTGTTAGCGTGCAGGGCTGTTAGCGTGCAGCGTGATTAGTGTGTCATGGTGAGCCTGTCGAACCACGGTCGAGCGTAGTCGAGACTTGCGTTGCAAGGCTATCGCATCAGGGCGCTTGAGAGTGAGGACATGCGGGCGATCAAAGAGATCGACCGCGTGTCCTTTTCTCAGGAAGAACAATACGCGGATGAGGTCTACGCTTCCATGCTGACCGGTGACCGTTTGCATGCAATCGTCGCGGAAAAGGCCGGTGCTATCGAGGGCTATGCCCTACTCGACGTCAAGGCAGAGCCCGTGCGAATTCGCTCGCTAGCCGTAGCGCCCGGTTATCGGGATAAGGGGTGCGGCACTGCGCTGCTGAGGCACATCATGCAAGGTCACGAACGGCTCGAATTGCTCGTCCAAAAGAACAATCTGCGCGCGATCCGGATGTACGAGAGGCTAGGTTTTGAGTATGTCGAGCGAGATGCCGAAGGCGAACTCGCTGCAACGCATCACATGTTTAGACGCTTTAAGAACGCCCCGTGATTGTACGACCCGCCGTTGCCGAAACGCACGGCGACTAAACGCAGCGAAGGAATAACGTACAAGGCTTGGCCGCCCGAGCCGCTGGCGTACACCGTATCTGCTGGAGCACCGGGCGGAGCAAGCCACCAGCATAAACCGTAGCGCGGATTGGCCGCCGTGCCCTCGAAGCACTCGGCAAACTCATCGAGCCTTTGCAAGATGTACTCGCCGTAGCGCAACCAGTTCGTTGCGGTGAGAAACGCGCCGGTCGGTAACGGCTGCGTCCCATCGGCCAGCTTGCGCCAAGACGCAATCTCGACGCCGGCTTCGTTGAGAATCCGCTCGCGCAGATACTCGTGCGGAGTGAGTTTCTGCGGGGCGAGTTTCTGCGCTAGCACGGCCCCGAAAATTTGCAACGGAATTCCGCCGTAGGTGAACTTCGTGCCTGGCGGATCGCGAAGTAACGTCGCCAGAGCTTTTTCGTACACCGGAACCGCGCTGCCCAACCCGCCGAAGCCGATGCCGGCCGTCAACGACAGCAGCATCCGCAGCGTCACTTTTTTCTTGACCGGATCGTCGCGCCAAGCGGGGAACGTCGCGCCTACGGTTTCATCAAGCTCGAGTAGTTTCTCGCGCTGGGCGAGGATCGCGAGCGGTCCCCAAAAGCTTTTCGTCCCGCTGTAGAGCGCGTGCGGTTTGTCCGCGCTAAAGCCATCGCCATACGCTTCGACCACCAGCTTGCCGTCGCGCGCGACCAGCAGCGCCTGCGGTTTGTGACGCTCGTGATACGTCAGCGCCTCTTGCATGAGGCGACGGTTCTGCGGCGTACTAAGAATGCATGCCCGAATTCAACGCCGGCCACGCTTTGGACGAAGCGATGGAACGCCACGAACAAGTCGCGCAGGGCGGGATACTCGTTCCCGTCGCCGCCGCCGTCATCGCGGTCTTCGCGGCGCTGGCAACGCTCTTTGCGAATCACAACTCGATCGCGGGGCTGGCCGAGAAAAACGCGGCGATCCTCTATCAGATTAAATCGGCGGACCAGTACAATTACTACGAAGCGAGCCGCATCAAAACGCATGTTTATCAAGCGATCTTGAGCAGCGGCGTGGTTAACGCCGCCGCCTCCAAGACGCAGATGCAGGGCACCATCGGCCGCGAGCAGATAAAGGCCGGCAGAATTCTTAAAGTCGCGCAGGATGACGACGTCGAGGCCAAAGACCACTTCGAAAGCTCTGAAACGTATATGAAAGCCTACGAGAAATTCGAAGTGGCGACGACGCTTTTCGAAGTTTCGATCGTCCTCGTTTCGATCACCGCACTGATGCGTACACGAGCCATGCTGATGGTCGCGTTGGGCGCGACGGCGGTTGGGTTAGTCTTTTTCGCCCTCGGCTGGTTTACTCACTAGCGCCTCCGCGGCGGCGTTCAACTTTGACGCCAGCTCGCGGGCGTGCTTTGCAACGTTCGCGCTATTATACGCAAAGATCTCGCGCCACATCTCGACGTTCGAGTTCCCGAGGCGCATAAGTTCCCTGGCAACCGGTCCGCAGAACGCTTCGATCTCTTCGACCTTTTGCTGGCGAACGGTCTTGCTAAAGAGCGTCGCCAGCAGTTGAGGGACGTGCGAGGTGAGCGCTAGGAGGTCGTCATGCGTGCCGGCGTCGGCCGGTACCGCACGCGCTCCCATCGCGCCGATAAAATCGCGCGCCCGCATCTCGAGTGCCTTGTCCGCGAGCGGCGGCACGTAGAGCCAGGCCTTGTCGAAAAAAAGCGTGGCGCGCGCGGCGCCCGGTCCGCTGCGTTCGGATCCCGCCAGCGGGTGGGTTGCGACGAAGTTTGCAACGCTGCGCCCAGCTTGCGCAACCGGCGCCTTTATCGAAGCGACGTCCAGCACGAGTTGTGCGCGGAGCGTAAGCCCGCGAAGCGCTTCGAGTTCGGCGACCGTCGCGCGCGGCGGAACAGCGATGACGACCGTGTCGGCTTGTTCGTAAATCGCGTCGTGCCCGACGATCTCGTCGATGGCGCCGCGATCTAACGCGGCATTGGCCTGGGCTGCGTTCGTATCGAACCCCGCGACTCGCCAGCCCAGATCGCGGCCGCGCAGACCGATCGAGGCGCCGATCAGGCCGGTGCCGATGACTCCGAGCGTAACAAAGGCTTTCATTGCGGATTCTTGGCGACGATATCGGGGCGCAGTTCGCGCGCGCCGTCGAGGTAGGCGTGTTCGATCTCTTGCTGCGAGCGCTCGGTTTCGACGTGCATCAGCACGCGAATGCAATGGGGCATCGATCCCGGCACGTTGATTTCGGTGAAGTGCAGCATGGGGACGTAGACCCAGCCCATCTCGCGCGCGCCGAGCGCCGGAAAGGCGGCGTGCAGATCCGGCGTCATGCTAAAGAGGACCGATGCGATGTCGTCGAGCTCGACCGCATTACGCTTGGTCATCTCCGTCAGCAGACGTTTGGTCGCGTCGAGTATCGCTTGAGGCTCGTCCGCGTCCACCGTGATCGCGCCGCGGATACCGCGCATCTTCATGCGGCGGCCTTTCGCCGCACGTAGGCGGGCTTACCGCTTTCGTCCGAGAATCCACTGATCGTGGTTGGTTTAGAACACATTATCTTGCACGTCGGGTTATGCAAAGCCGTGGCGGGGCTTGCTCCGCAGACGGTGGTGCCCATGCGCGTGGTTCTGACCGACCGCGTCAAGCGGGTTACCTACGATAAAACGGTTCGGTTTGCTCGCGGCACGGGAAACGAGACCGCCGTCGAGTTCGATTCATCCTGGGGAACGTACCGGATCGAAATGAGCGCGCCGAAGTACGGGTGCAACGGCGTGGACTACATCGACATCTTGCCGGATCACGATCGCAGCATGAACACAGCGCTGGTGGACGGTCCGGCGGATCCGGCTGCGCCGGTGCTGCTGGCCGGCTCGCTGCCGAAATCCTTTGCGAGCGTGCAGCCGACGTTGGTGGTGTTTCCGGAGACACTGCGGTGTAACGGCCTCGCCCGCGATCCGCAAACTGAAGGCGTCGATAATCAAGTGGAGCAGGACGCGTATTACGCGTCGATGCGCACGCCGTCGCTCTATCATCAACCGATCGCAGTGACGCTCGCCGTGCGTTTTACCGCCCCCAGCGGCGGATTTCATTATATCCGCGTGCCGTTTCGATTTTCGTCAGGCTATACGTGGCCGTCCGTCGGAGAGCTCAACATCGATGACTCGATCATCGGCTGGGTGGCGCAGAAGACTCAGGACGTATTGCTTTGCCCGAAATACTACGGTACGTCGGTCGGATAGGAGTTATCCATGGCTCTTGAGCACATCGTCATGCACGTCGCCTTATGCAAGGCAGTTGCGAAGCTTGCCCCGAGCACGCCCGTTGCGATACACGTCGTGGTGAGTGACAAGACGGGCCGCGCGGAGTTCGATCGTGTCGTCCAAGTCCAGCGCGGAACCGCCGACAACGTGCCGGTCGAATTCGATTCGTCCTGGGGACTCTACCGCATCGACTTCGCAACTCCAAAATACAAGTGTGGCGGAGCGGATTTCATGTGGGTGCTGCAGGATCACGATCGCAGCATCGACGTCGCGCTCTCCAATGTCGTTAGTACGCAAGTTCCGATTGCGCTGGTGATGGGTTCGCTGCCGATATCGTTTGCGTATGTGCAGCCTACGGTCGTTACATTTTCGCCACAGGTACCGTGCAACGGCAAGGTCAGCGATCCGTCGCCGTCCGGCATTGACAATCAGATCGAACAGGACGCCTTTTATGCCACGGTGCGCACGCCCGCGTTGTACCGCGACCCGAAGTCCGTGACGGTGGCGCTGCAGCTCAAAGATGCCAGCGGCGGCTATCACTACCTGCGGGTGCCTTGGCAGATCGAGCCGGGGCGCTACGCCTGGCCGAACGGGTTTCAGATCAACATCGATGATTCGGCGACCGCCTTTGCGGCGGAATCTCCAGAGGATACAATGCTCTGTCCCAAAGGGTACTTAACGCGCATTAGCTGACATCGGACGCAAACAAAAAAGCCCGAATCGCTCCGGGCTTTTTCTTGTTCGCGCGATGTTTAGTGGTAGATGCTTTGATGCGGCCCGGTGACCATGAAGAAGATCATGGGGATGGAGAGCATCGTATTGAAGCGTGAGGCTAGGAACGCCAAGCGGCGCGCCTTGTTTTTCTCTTCATCTGTGGCCGGAACGATGCCGAGCAATTTCTTTTGATTCGGCCAGATTATGCCCCAAACATTGAGCAGCATTATCGTACCCAGCCACGCGCCGATGCCGATTGGCGCATATGCCCCTCGCAAGCCGAACGCTGCCAAGAAGCCATTCATGCCGTCGTAGTTGTAGCTGCCGAGTAGAGCCGCACCCAGAAGCCACGTCGCGACTGCGCCCCAACGGAAGTACAGCAACGCGCGCGGCATGATGTACTTGCTAATCGGACCTGCTTCGCCGGCGGCCGTCGCTTCTTTGGTCGCAGCGGCGTTTACGAAGTTAAAGAAGTAGAGCAGGCCGATCCACATGATGCCGGCCAGCACGTGCAGCCAGCGTAGGATAGTTTCATTCCATTCCATCTTATGAACCAGCCCCGGCGGCGGAGCGGACGATCGCTTCCGCAGCGTAATAAAGTATGGCGGTCAGGATCACCCCGCAGATGATCGTGCCCCACAACGAGTCCAAGGGATTCTTCACTCAAATTCCTCCGCGGCGATTACCCGTAATTTTCGATTTTGTGGCGCTTGCTTGGAATCCCCCTGCTCGGAGCGGGCAGGCGCACCCTCGTGAAATTTGGGGAAGCGGGTATGAAAGTAGGAAAGGAGCCATGATGAGACAGATCGTCTTAGCAATGCTTGCGCTGGTCGCGCTCGCTCAAACTTCGGCGCCCGCCGCATGCACCGGTGCGGACCCGGCTATCGTTTCGGCCTCGGCGAAAAGCATGACGTCCGACGGCCAGGTAAACCGATACGCCGTGACCGTTCGCGTTACCAATTTAGGCCGGCGCAACCAGCCGTCAAACCTGTTGCAATCCGTCGAGATCTGGCAAGACGGTGTCAAACTCGATGTCAAGGGCTTGCCGCCGCTCAAAGCCGGGCAGTCCACTTCGTTTACATATATGTATCAGCGCTCGGCCGACGCCGGCGCGGGCACCACGGACCTTGCGCTCAAACTCACGATGCGTCAGCCGTCACCGCCGGGAAACATGGATTGCAATGCAGGCAATGATAGCGCCACGGTGACGTTCTGACAGACCTGAACTTCCAGCCTATTTGATGCATCCATCAGGATCTACGTCGTGACAAACGAGGATCGTGAAGGCAGCGTCATTGTCGAGTACCAGCAACGTCGAAATTGTAATCGAGGAATCTCTCCAAACTGGATTTCCTTGAGCATTGGTACTTCTTACAAAAGATGCCGGCAACGAGGCGGAAATGTCGCGAACGAGGTCCCCGGATCGCGACCTTGTATACGAGGGGGTTGCACATCCGAGTGACCAAAATGTCGGCGGACGGCGGCCGTGGTCGATATCGCAGCCTCGAACAATATCCGGAAACGAAGCCGTAACTGCATAAGTCTCGACGAAGGGTAGATTGTTCATGTCCCCTTTCATCGACGAGAAGTTTTGAAGCGCTGCCGGAAGGACGAGTGCGAAGAAACTCTTCCATTGTGCGAGTTCGGCATTTGCGGGTGATGGGCTGGCCGATTTCAATGCTGGAGGAGATGCTTTAGCGCTGTTTACCGGCGCGCCAAAAAGTATTACGACACTGACGACGGCAAGAATTGCGGTGGCGGAGGAAAGTTTCACGCCGATCGGTTTCTGTTAATAGGGATCGCTTTCCCGCGACAACACCGGCAGGCCTACGGCGGGAAGCTGTTGCCGCTTTCGAAGTTCGTCAACGTTACCGAAATCGCCGGGTCGCACTCGGAACACGGATTACAAGAAATTGTCCTCGTCGCTCCGGGCTCGACGAGGAATCCAATCGTGCAGTTGGTGTGGATTGGGCGTATCCAGCTTGAGTTTACGTGGTACCAGGTATCGAAACCAACCTGACACTGATCTGCAGTGCAGTCGGTGTACGTCACGTCGACCGCGCCGATATACGCGAACATCGCTCGCGGGTCGGGTGCCCAGCCGAAGCCTTCAGCATGAGAGCCCGTGCCGAAATCATCTTGCACCGTGACATTGCTGGCCGTACAGCGTTCGAATTGGATACCGAGTCCCCACGCGCTGAATCCCGTGGCCTGTTTGTCTTGCGGATTGATTGCTCTGATGAAGCTCACCGCTGAATCCGTCACCGTCACGCCCACTCCATAGACTTCAAGGCCTGTGGCTTTTGCGCCGGAATTGGACGGCGAAACGCCGTCCAATATGTGGTCCGCCTGGAATCCACTGACCGTCACCTGTCCGTCCAGGAACACCGACATGCCGTGACAGTCGTCGCAGCATCCGGTCAATCCGGAGGCCGAGCAATTGACGTAGTTGAGATTCCACGACAAGATCGGACAGAAACCGAGAACGGTATGGCCGGTCGTCAGCACGTTCCCATTGAAATGTGATTGAATGGATTCCGCCCTGCAGCCGGTAGTCGTCACATTGATACACTTGATGCAGCTGAAACCTATGACGGCTCCATCATTATTCACCAACCCGCTGGTGCGGCAGTCGGTCACTGCGGCATCGAGCGTGCTGAGCAAAAAGATGCCGGCGCTGGAATCAGTTGTGACGTTTTGCTGCGTAACGCTACAGTTGGAGATCGCCACTTCCAGCGATTCGCTGACCTCGATTCCGGCCGGTGTCAAAAACCGGGTCGCGAGGTTCTGCATGCACACGCCGGTAACGGTGATGCGCGAAATTGCCAGCCCGCAGACGCTTTTGGCCAGGATCCCATACTCTGGGACATTTGCCACAGTGCCGTTGGTAATCGCTATGTCGGTGAGTACGGGGTTGGTGGCCGGCCCGGCTACCAGTATGCCGGCAATGTGCTGACTCTTGTCGGAGACCGATGCCGTCAGCGTAAACCCCGCCAAATCGAGCGTCACGTTGCTGCATGCAATCGTGATCGCTGAACACTGGACGTTGTTTGGACTCCACAGGATGTCATTGCCGAACGTGTACGTCCCCGGCGTTTGGATCACGATGCCGGCGCTTGGAATTTGCCGGATGACGTTGGCTGTCTGTACCTGCTGGCCTGATTGAGCAAGGTATCCTTGGTGGAGCGCTTTTATCTGGCTAGATCGATCAAAAGCTTGTGTGACGGCCGCTTTGTCTAAATCCTTGAAAACCGGATCGGAAAAAATCTCGTTCGCACCGATGGGGTTCATCGGCGTCAAAACGCAATGCGGGGAAACCTGCGCTGAACTCGGGGTCGCGACACGACCACACGCAGCCAGCGCGCCCGTCGCAACCATGCCGCCAATTAGCTGCGCTCGCGAGAGGGAGTCTAAACGGCGTGACAACTGCTACCTCCGACGCGACGGCGTTTATTTGTGGAGATGGGGGGACTCGAACCCCCGACCCCTTACATGCGAAGCAAGTGCTCTACCAGCTGAGCTACATCCCCACGATTTTGCATGATTGGGCAGCGGGCGTGATTATACGGCCGTGGCGCGAGGCCTGTCAAAGCAAATTGCCGGAAAGATGATTCTGCGAATGGTTCGCAAATTAGGGCTGGATGCGAGCCCGCTACGCCACCAAGCCCCGAGAGCAGGTTTCTTCGATTCTCAAGCGCGAGCAGCGGTATCTCTCCGCGGCCGAAATCCATGGCCTTCTGCGCAAATCCCGAACCAAGGTCTCCCTCTCGACCGTCTACCGGACGCTGGACCTGCTGGCCAGCAAGGGCGAGGCCAGCGCGCGGGTCGACGAGCGCGGAGACACCACCTACGTGCTGTGCGATACCACGCATCATCATCACGCCGTCTGTCGCGAATGCGGCAAAGTTCAGGACGTATCGTGCGAGGCGTTCGAGGGCGTTGCATCGGCGCTACGCGCGCACCATGGTTTCGAGCTCGCCGATCATGAGATCGAATTCTTTGGCAAATGCTCGGCATGCAGATGAAGGGCACCGTTCTCGTTCTTGCTGTGACGTTGTCGGCGTGCGGAGCCTCGACAGGCTCGGCCGTGGTTCGACAGGCTCACCATGACACTGGTGCTCACCATGACACTATTCGCGTTGTAACGACATTTTCGACGCTAAATTCCTTTGTCGAGGGTGCCGGCGGTAAGTATGTGAGCGTGCACAATCTCGTGCCGGTCGGAGCCTCGCCCGAGACGTATCAGCCGACGCCGCAAGATATCGCCAAGCTCGCCGATGCACAGCTGCTGGTTGAAAACGGCACCGGCATCGAAGTGTGGTTGCAGCACACGATCGCGAACGCCGGCAATGCGAACCTCCGCACTGTCGTACTCTCCGATGGGCTGCGGCATATCGATCGCAACCCGCACCTGTGGATGGATCCGGTCCTGGCGCAAGCCTATGTCGGAAAGATACGCGACGCGCTCATTGCGATCGACCCGGCGCACAAGGTTGCCTACGAGCGCAACACCGCCGCATATGACGCGAAGCTCGTTGCCTTGCAGGCCGAAATTGCAAAACAGATTGCAACGATTCCCGCGCAACAACGCACGATGATCGTCTTTCACAACGCCTGGCAGTACTTCAACGACCGCTTCGGCATCCGTACAGTCGGCGTCATCGAACTCGCCCCCGGGCAAGAACCCAACCCCTCATACATTGGCACCCTCGTAGACTTGGCGCGCAAGTACCACGTCCGCGCGGTTTTCTCTGAACCCGAGTACAGCCCGAAGATCGCGCAGACGCTGGCCAAGAGCGCCGGCATTCGCACCGTCAGCGATCTCTACGACGATTCGATCAGCAGCAATTCGAAGGTGCACGATTACATCAGCATGCTGCGCTACGACACGAACGTCATCGTCCAGGCGCTCAAATGAACGAAGCGATCGTCGTCAACGATCTGGTCGTTCGCTATGACAACTTCACGGCGCTCGACCGCGCCACGGTGACGGCGCGCTGCGGTGAAGCCTTGGGAATCGTCGGGCCGAACGGCTCGGGAAAATCCACGCTGCTCAAGACGATGGCGGGGCTATTGAAGCCAGCCAGCGGCAGCGTCTGCGTTCTCGGAAAAGAGCCGCGCGAGTTGCTGCCCGGCACGATTGCCTACGTGCCGCAGGTCGAAGCGGTGGACTGGAGTTTTCCGGCGACGGTGTGGGACGTTGTCGCGATGGGGCGCTTTCCGCGTTTGGGGTTGTTCCGGCGGTTTGGCGCGCATGATCGCAAGGCGGTTCGTCATGCGCTCGGGCTGTTGCGCATGGAAGAACTCTCCCGCCGCCACATCTCGGCGCTCTCCGGCGGTCAGCAGCAGCGCGTTTTCGTCGCGCGCGCGATCGCGCAAGAGCCCAAAGTGCTGCTGCTCGACGAACCGACGACCGGCGTCGATGACGAAACCGAAGAGTCGCTGCGCAAGGTCGTGCGCGAACTGGTTGCGGGCGGTATGCCGGTGCTGATGTCAACGCACGACCTCGAACGCGCCGCCGACTGGTTCGACCGGATCATGGTGATCGATCGACGCGTGCTGGCGATCGGAACGCCCGATGAAGTGCTGAAGAGCGGCGCGTATGCCGGTATCCGCGAGCACACGCACACGCACGGCCATCTCCGCACCGACCACGAATCACACGCGGGGCATGCGGCGCACCCGGAGACCGCCCGGTGATCGATCATTTAATCGCGCCGTTCCACTACGCGTTCATGCAACGCGCATTTCTCACGGCGATTTTGGTTGGGGTGCTCTGCTCAACGATGGGCACGTACGTCATTCTGCGGAAGCTGGCGTTCATCGGTGACGGCATCGCGCACGCCTCGTTCGCCGGTATCGTGATTGCGTATCTAAAAGGTACGAATTTTTACCTCGGCGCCGGCGTCGTTGCGGTCATAACGGCCTTGGGCATCGGCTTTGTTCATCGTCGAGGGCGCATTTCACTCGACACCACGATCGGCGTGCTCTTCACCGGCGCGTTTGCACTCGGCATTTTTTTGATGAGCCGCCAGCGGTCGTACTCGGTTGACCTGCAGAGCTTTCTCTTTGGCGACATTCTTTCGGTCGGTTCGCAGGACGTGCTGATGATCGTCGCTCTCGCGCTTTTGGTTGTAGTCGTGACCGCGTTGCTGTACCGGGCCTTGCTCTACACCTCGTTCGATCCGGTTGTCGCGCAGGCCAGCGGCATGAATGCAGGGGCCATCGAGTATATTTTGCTCGTGCTCATCGCGCTGACGATCATCATCTCGCTGCAGGCCGTTGGCATTATACTGGTCGCGGCGTTGCTGGTGACGCCGGCGGCGGCGGCCTACCAATTAACGAACCGCTTTGCGCCGATGATGGCGCTTTCGGCGTGCTTCGGCGCGTTCTGCGCCGTCGGCGGACTCTATCTTTCGTATTACTTAGCCAGCGCGAGCGGCGCCACGATCGTTCTACTCGCGACGCTGCTGTTTTTCGCGGCGCTCGGCGGCAAACAGTTGCGCTTGGCTATTGCACGGCGAACGTAAACGGCGTCGTGTACGTCGTCTGCCCGTCGTTGAACTGTAGCCACATCCGGTAAAGCCCGCGGGTGAGCGCCGACAGGTGCAGCGCGTATTCGCAGCAGATGCCTTTGTTCGCCGCGCTGTCGACGTCGGCATACGCGAGCGTTGACGTATTCACCAACACAGCTTGCACCCACGGAACATGAAATGGCGCAATGCCGGGGTTGCGCACTCTCCTGTCGATGGTGGCCGTGAACGTTTGCGCGCGGTTTGCATGAAGCTTCTGCCGATCGAGCGAGACCACATAGGGACCGACTGCCGCGCGCGTTCTGGGTGCAACGATCGTGGTCGCCAGATGCACCGGTGGCGCGCTGACTTGCAGAACGTAGCGGAAGACCTGTTCGCTCAAACCTGCGGGCTGCGATTCCACATAGACGTAGTAGCGGTGGTTTTGCTCTAACGAAACCGGAAGGCGAAAGACGCCGCCGGGCGACATCTGCGGATGCAGGTGGCCGAAGCCGAAAAAATCATCGCGCACGATGACGACGTGCAGCGGCTGCCCTTGCGTCAAGCCGTATTTCGTAATCGGCGTTTTTGATTTGAGCGGATACTGTACCAACAATAGCGTGTCTTCAGGGTTGCGGCCGCTGGTCAGCGTCAGACGGGAAACGATCTGTGGCTTACCCTGCGAGGCCGCGTACTGCCCGGTTTGCTGAACGACGGCAGCGCGTGCTGCGATGGTTGCGGCCGCGATGAGCGCGAGCGCCATTAATCCCCGGATCGTACGACTCTCCATGTTTCCTTTCCGGATGCCTCCACGAAACCGGCGGCAGCCAGCGCGTCCAGCGCCTCGGTCAGCGCCGTCCGCTCGTTCTTATTGGGCATACCCGCCCAACGCATCGCCGCATCACCGAGGTGGATTTCCCCGCCCTCCCGCAAGAGCTCGGCCAGAAAGCTCGCGGGCAACTTCACGCGTTCCATGCGGCGCGCGACCGGCTCCAGCGCGCGTTCGAAATCCGTCTCAGCCATGGGTCGCAAGGTACGCGTCGTAGGCGGTCTTCACCCCGCCCGGCAGGCCGGCAAACCACGATTCGCGATCCACGATGGGCGGCGGAGGCGCAATCGCGTGCCGGTTCTCGCTCGCGAACGTTTTGAGCACGCGCGCGACCGGCTTCTCGCTGCCGTCATTGCGAATGATACCGAAGCTCAGCTCGTGCGGCGCGTAGTCACACGGCGGAAGCATGCGCATCTCCTCGACGTAGTCCGCCCAGCACCACCAAAACGCGCCGAGCGCACCGCGCTGATGCAGCCGGTCGAGCACAGCGTACGCGTACGTCGCCATTTCGTCTTCATTCAAACAGGCGTAGCCGGTGGTGTTTTCGGCGCCGCGCTGACACGCGGGATTGCCGAACTCGTTGAAGAGCACGGCCTTGCCGGAAAGCGATTGCATGAGCTGACACAAAAACGGCACGACGTTCGGATCGGTGCGGCTGCGCGCGAAGTCAGCATAGACGGAGTAGCCGTGCATCACCGCGCAGACCAGCGGTTCGCAAAACGATGCGAAGCGAAAATTGCGATCCTGCGAGAGATCCTCGGAGTGATTGCCCGCAGTAACGCCGGCGTCCGACGTTTCAATCAAATCGCTCGTCAAACGCCTGCACCATTCGTCTGCAACTTTCGGCGATGACGGAATGCGCAGATTGCTGAACTCGTTGCCGAGATCCCACATCAAAAGTGCGGGATGATTGCGGTAGCGGGCGCCGATTGTTCGCGCCAGCAGGCGCGATGCTTCGAAGATCGGACCGGAATAGATATCGCCCGCGCCCCACGGAAGCTCGCGCCCGTCGCTTACGGTGCGGAAGCGGCCGGCGGGTCGCGAGCGGTCCAGCGCCCACGCGGGCAGCCAGTTGACGCCGCTCATGTGTCCGGTGAATAAGCTCGGCATCGCCGACAGATTCGCGTCTGCGAGCGCGTTCATTACCGCGTCTAATCGTTTGAGCATCGCACCGTCCACGCGATCCGGCGCGGGTTGGAATTCGTCCCATCTGATGAAGAAGCGTACGACTGGCAGCCCCAGGCCGCGAATGCGCGCGAAGTCTTCGCGAATCTCACCGAGATCGAAGCGCTGCCACATGTACATCGCGCTCGGCCGCGGCCAATAGTTGATGCCTAACAGAAACTGCGCCACGCCCTGCCTTTCTCCAAAAAATGCGAGGGCGCTTCCGGGGGTGACTCGAAGGCCGCGCCAATGGCAGAAACGGCCTTGGTCGGCATCATCATGGGAAGCAGCTCGGACATGGAAACGATGGCCGACGCGCGCGATACCCTGCAAGAGCTCGAAATTCCATTCGAGATGAAGGTCGTTTCCGCGCACCGGACGCCCGACGAGATGTATGAATATGCGCAGACCGCCGCGCAGCGCGGCCTAAAAGTGATCATCGCCGGCGCCGGCGGCGCGGCGCACTTGCCGGGAATGACTGCAGCCAAGACGTTGCTGCCGGTGATCGGCGTGCCCGTCAAGTCGAAGGCGCTGGGCGGAATGGATTCGCTCCTGTCGATCGCGCAGATGCCCACCGGCGTGCCGGTTGCGGCGATGGCTATCGGCAACGCGACCAACGCTGCGCTGCTCGCGGCGCGCATTCTGGCGCTGAGCGATCCGAAGCTCGCGGCGCGCTTAGCTACATTCGTGCAACGCATGCACGATTCGGTCGCTTCGACCGAATTGTGATTCGCACGCTTGGCGTGATCGGCGGCGGCCAGCTCGGCCGCATGTTTGCGCTGGACGCGAAGCGCATGGGCTACGACGTGATCACGCTCGATCCGCAGCCGCGGTCGCCGTGCGGGCAAGTGGCCGACGAACAGATCGTGGCGTCATACGACGATTTGCAAGCCATCGAGCGGCTGGGCGAACGCAGCGACGTCGTAACGTATGAGTTTGAAAACATCGCGATCGATTCGGTGCGGCGACTGGAGGCGCTCGGCGTGCCGGTGGCTCCGAGCAGCTCTGTCTTGCAGATCACGCAGAATCGCATCGCCGAGAAAACATTTGCCCGCGAATGCGGCGCGGCTGTCGCGGAGTTTGCAGCGATTAATTCGGACGATGACATTCGCTCCGCAAGCGATCGCATCGGCTTTCCGGCGGTCATAAAAACCGTCAGCGGCGGATACGACGGCAAAGGTCAGTGGCGCGCCAGCAATGTAGGCGATGCGCTAACGGCGCGAAAGGAGGCGGACGGCGCGGAGCTGATCTTCGAGCGCCTCGTTCCATTCGATCGCGAGATCAGCGTGATTTGCACGCGAAGCGCTAGCGGCGACGCCGTGACGTATCCGCCGGGAGAGAACGAGCATGACGCCGGCATTTTGAGCGTTTCCATCGTACCGGCGCGCATTGACGACTCGTTGGCGAAGCGGGCACAAGAGTTGGCGAAAAAACTCGCACACGCCATGGAGATCGTCGGGACGTTCTGCGTCGAGTTCTTCGTCGCCGGTAATGAGCTGCTGGTGAACGAAATCGCGCCGCGCCCGCACAACAGCGGCCACTACACGATCGACGCGACGCCCTGCTCGCAGTACGAGCAGCACGTGCGTGCAATTTGCGGCCTGCCGCTCTCGCCGCCGTCGCTTTTGCGCAGCGCGATTATGGTGAACATCCTAGGCACCGGTACCGGTAATCAGCTCGAAGGCACCGCCGAGCTTCTGAAAGATCCCTCAATCGTGTTGCACGTCTATGGCAAGAAACACGCAGTGAACCGCCGCAAAATGGGCCACTTTACCATGCTCGTCGACGGACCGATTACGGAGCGCGAGATCGCGCGCGCGAAGGAAGCCCGCAAATTACTGCGATGGGTTGACTCAGCCGACGAAATAGCCCAGGTTATCGTCTAGGGAAGAGGATAGGTGTGTTTATGTTCGTCAACGCGCGAGCTGTTTTGCTGAGCCTTGCCGGTTTATTGGCTGGCTGCAGCGCGAGCCTAGCGGCGTCCTCGCCGTCCGGTTCTTGGCCGATGTACCAAAAGGTTCCCAGCCACAACGCCGTTTTGCCGCCCATTCGCGGGCTTTCGGCTTGGAAGTTTGAGGCGGGCGCAAAAATAAACGGCGGGCTCGCCGTCGCCGGAAATACACTTTTCCTCGACACATTCGGAAACGAGCTCATTGCTTTAGACGTGCGCAGCGGCCGCGTCCTATGGCGTGCGCGCGCAGACAATATTCTGATGTCGACGCCGGTTGTCGCAGACGGCTTGGTATACGTGGGCTCGGGCGACAATACGAGACTGCAGGGGCAAACCGGCGCGTCAACCTTCAATCCGCCGCCGCGCGGCTTGCATCTGTCGCCCGTTTGGGGCAAGCCCGCAGGCGATTCATTATTGGCGTATGACGTCAGCACCGGTGAAAAGCGCTGGCAGTACAAGACGGTGGGCGAAGACATGCCGTCTGCGGCGTACGTGAATGATGTGCTGGTCTTCGCAAACGGCGATCTGCATTCGTACGGTATTAACGCGGCGTCAGGCGCCGTCAAATGGCTGCACGCTCTGCCGGGGCTTGCAACAATGGCGTCCGCCACAGCAGCCGGCGATCGGGTGTTCTTGTCTGATTGCGTTGAAGAACCATACCACTGTGAAACCATCGCGGTCGATGCAGCTACGGGGTCGGTAGCGTGGCGGGCGCCGTTCGGTAATTCCGATTCGTCGCCCACTTACGGTGACGGGCAAGTCTTTGTCAGTGGCATCGAGGACGCTTCAACCGGAGCATTGAGAGAAGGGCGCGCCGTTGTCGCGGCAATTGACGCAAGAACCGGACGCAAAGCTTGGGTGTATATGACGAAGCAGGCCGGCCCGTATACCCAAGTTGGATCGGCCGAACGCGCGATTGCCGGGACCTATGCGGGCGGTGTGTATTACCAAGCGATCCCGACGCACGACGAGCTCGTGGCGTTCGATGGTAAGACCGGGCGGCTGCTTTGGACGATGACCAGCATCGCGCCGATTAAAATGAGCCCGGTAGTCAGCGACGGTCGTGTGTACGTCGGCGATACGGCAGGCTTATTCTACGAGATTGATGCACGCAGCGGGCGAATTCGCACAAGTCGGCTCTTCAAACAACCATTCACGACGTCGCCTCCGATTGTCATCGGTAACTTCGTGCTCGTTGCGGGAGACTCGACGGTCTATGCGCTCCCCATACGACGATAGAAGTTCACCCTAGATTGCTTGCCGGTTTTGGCGGAACATCGGTGAACGCCATCGGCCGGTCCCACCAGTCGTGTTTGCGCCAGCGTAGCTGTTCCGCGGTTGGAGCCGGCGGTAGTTCCTGTTCGACCGCGGCCTCGTAAGCCTTTAGATATCGATCGATCATGTGCTCGACCGTAAATCGGTCTTCAACCCGCTTCCGGCACGCGTGTCGATCGAGCGGTTCGAGTTTGGGAACCGCCGCAACGGCGTCGTCGACTCCGTCGCACAGAAAACCGGTCACGCGGTCCACGACAATCTCGGGAATCGAACCGCTGTTTGCGCCGAGAATTGGCGTGCCGCACGCCATCGCTTCGAGCAAGGTCAACCCGAACCGCTCCGGGCGCGTATTCATATGCACGACAGCGAGAGCGTTTCCTAGCAGTTCGTCGCGCGCCTCGCGCCGCACTTCGCCCAGGAATTGGATCTGCTCACCATCGATGTGCGGCTCGATCTGCGTGCGGAAATACTCTTCGTCCTGAGGTATCGCGGCCATCTTAAGCTGCTTGCCGCTTTTCTTGGCGATCTCGATCGCCAAGTGCGCGCCTTTTTCCGGATGAAAGCGCCCAAGAAAAACGAGATACTCGCCCGGGCGGTCTTTAAAAGTGAACTCGCTCGGATCGATGCCGTTGTATGTGGTGGCGAGATAACCTAAGCCGGGATCGCGATCGGCGTCACTAATGGAACAGAAGAAACTGCGCCAAGCGCACGCGTAGTATGCGCCCAGAATCTGCGGGCTCGAGAAGCCGTGAATCGTCGTCAGCAGCGGTGGGCCTTTGCTGCTGAGCGCGTAAGTCATCGGCTTCCAGTCGAAATTGTTGTGGATCAGATCGAAGTCGCCGGCGCGTTCGAAGAGATTGGCGGTATGCAGAGCGGAGAAAACCTCGCCGTTCAGATTCGGATCTTCGCCGAGTCCGATCGGCACTACCGATTCGAGCTTACCTTCGAACTTGGAGTTGCCCGTCGCGAACAGCGTCACGTCGAGACCGCGGCGGCGCATGCCGTCGGCGATATTGAACGCAACCTGCTCCCACGGCCCGTATCCCGGCGGCGGGGACGGCCACGTAATGGACGCGAGTACGGCTACGCGCAGTCCTTTAAGGTTCATGCGCCGGCGCGAACGCCGGCTTTAAAAACGGCGGTGGGCGCGCGCAGAGCCGTGAGGTCGTTGCCCGCGTCGCGATCGAGCACAAGCAAATCCGCGGGCTCGCCGGGCTCGAGCAGTCCTCGATGCAGCCCGATGAGTTCCGCCGCCGTCGCAGTCGCTGCGTGCAGTGCTTGCTGGGCGGTCATGCCGAGCAGCCGCTGCATCAGAATCACTTCTTCGGCGTAATTCTCGTGATAGTTGAACGGCGTGCCGGCATCGGAGCCGCCGGCGATCTTTACGCCGGCTTCGAAGGCGCGCCGAATATTGCGCAGCATGTGCTCGCTAACTTCGCGCGCTTTGCGCACAACGTACTCGGGCTGGCCGCCCTCTTCGGCGTGTTCCAGAATGCAGGTCGGCGCTGTCAGCGTCGGCACGAGATACGCGCCCGTTTTTTTGAAGAGTTTGAGGGCTTCATCGTCGAGCATGTGACCATGCTCGATCGAATCAACACCCGCGCGCAGCGCGTTCTTGATGCCCTCAGTCCCGATCGCGTGCGCGGCGACGCGCATGTTGTGGCGGTGCGCTTCATCGCAGGCCGCGTGCATCTCTTCCTCGTGCAGCTGCGCTAGGCCGGGAACTGCGCCTTTCGTAAGCACACCGCCGGTGGCGATGAGTTTAATGCAGTCGGCGCCGGCTTTGCGCTGCTCGCGTACAGCTTTGCGCGCGTCCCACGGCCCGTCAACTTCGCGCCCGATGAACCAGCCGTGGCCGCCGGTCATGCATAACACAAAACCGGCCGCGGCGATGCGCGGGCCCTGAATTCGGCCTTCGTTGACGGCGTCGCGTATAAGAATCGAGATCGCTTCCGAGCCGCCGGGCTCGCGAATGGTCGTGACGCCGGCGCGCAGCGATTTCTCAGCATTTTCGATCGCGCGCAGCATGCGCAGCAGCGGCGGCATGGCCTGGATTGCCGTCATCGGATCCGCCTCGCCGCTCATCTCCAGGTGTGCGTGCGCGTTCACGAGCCCCGGCGTGACGCACGCGCCTAGCAGATCGCAATCGCCGCTCGCATCGCGCAGCTCGCGCACGACGCCGCCCTCAATTACAAGGTCGACGTTCTTGCGCGGCGCCTCCAGCGACCCGTCGTAAAGAATTCCGGCGCGAATAATCATTGAGCAGGCTGCCCCGAGTGAGTCGAATTGGCTCGTTCCAAAGCTTGAAAGGCCTTGCTTGTGAGATCGTGGCCCACTACGCCCGCGATGAAGCGCGAGGCGGCACGCACCTTGTCGAGATTCACGCCGGTTTTTATTCCCATTCCGTGGAGCATGTAGAGCAGGTCCTCCGTTCCCAGGTTGCCGGTCGCGCCCGGCGCGTATGGACAGCCGCCCAGGCCGCCGCTGCTCGAATCGAAGATCGCGATGCCGTGCTGCAGCGCTGCGTACACGTTGGCGAGCGCCGTGCCGCGCGTGTCGTGAAAATGCAGCGCGATCTTTTCAGTCGTCGTTTCGCGCAACAGCAGCGGCACGAGCTCGTCCACTTGGCTGGGAACTCCCACGCCGATCGTATCGCCGATCGAAACCTCGTCGCAGCCCATCTCGAAAAGTTTGAGCGTGACGTCCACGACCATGCTGGGCACGACCTTGTCGCCGAAAGGCGAGCCGAAAGCAGTCGAGACATACCCGCGCACCCAGAAGTCGTTCTCTTTGGCGTTGCGCACGACGTCGCGAAAGGTTTCCAGCGATTCGTCGATCGTCATGTTGATGTTGCGCTTCGTAAACGCTTCGGACGCGGCCGTGAAGACCGCGATCGCATTCGCGCCGGCTTCTTTGGCACGTTCGAGGCCGCGCACATTGGGCGTGAGCACTGGATAGCGCACGCCGGGGCGCTTGTGGATGCGCGTAAAAACCTCGGTCGCATCCGCCAGCTGCGGAATCGCTTTTGGGCTAACGAACGAGGTCGCTTCGATCAGCGTCAGGCCCGTCTCGCTAAGCAGATCGATGTACCGGACTTTGTCTTCGGTCGAGATGATCTCGTCTTCGTTTTGCAGACCGTCGCGCGGCCCCATCTCGCAGACGCGCACGAATTGCGGGATGCTCATGCTATTTCCAGTTCGGCGGACGCCGTTCAAGAAAAGCGCGAAGGCCCTCTTGCCCTTCGGGCGAGGTGCGCTGGTCGGCAATCGCTTCCGCGGTGATATCGAGCGACTTTCCGTAGGACGTTTCGCGCACGCGCGCAATCAATTTCTTGGCAGCCGAAATTGCAGAAGGGCCGGCGCTCAAGACCTCGCTCGTGACGCGCTCGATCGCGACGTCGAGCGTGTCGGCTACGACAACTTCGTGCACCAGGCCGATCGCTTGCGCGCGACGCGCCTCGAACCGTTCGCCGGTCAGAAACAATGCGCGCGCATGCGACGCACCGATCTTCGCCAGCACGAACGGCGAGATCACGGCCGGAATAATCCCAAGTTTGGTTTCGGTGAATCCGAAGACAGCGTCGGAAGCCGCGATCGCGATGTCGCAGACCGCCACTAAACCGGCGCCGCCTCCCAGGGCCGCGCCGTGAACCTTTGCGATGACCGGTTTCGGACAGCGATCGATCGCGCGAAACATTTTGGAGAGAGCCCGTGCGCCGGCGACGTTTTGCTTACGCGTCAGCTCGAGCGAGTCGCGCATCATGGTGACGTCGGCTCCGCCGCAGAAGGCCTTGCCTTCGCCCGAGAGCACGACGGCACGGATTTCCGGATCGGTCGCTATTTGCTCGAAGGTGGAACGAAGCTGCTCGATCAAATCGTTGTCGAGTGCGTTGCGAACGTCGGGCCGGTCGAGCCGAACCTGCGCGACCGGGCCTTGGGCCGAATAGCGGAGTACCGCAGCCATCCGGGCGGCTTTCTCGCTCCCATCCGTGGCCGCCTCGCACGCGTTGAGTGTACGGATGCAAACCGGCAAGATCGTCTACCGCCATTCCGCCGTCACGCGCCTGACGCACTGGCTGTTTTTCATCGCTTTCTTGGCGCTGGTTAGCAGTGGTCTGCAGATATTCAACGCAGCGCCGTATCTGGACGCCTCGGATAAAACCGATCCCGCGCACCGTGTCTTGCAAATTACGGCTCCGAGCCAAGGCGTCGGCACGACGATCGTCTTTGGCCGCACGTTCACGACGACCGGTTGGCTGGGGTGGACCGACGATGGAATGGGCAGCACGACCGGCCGGGCATTTCCGGGCTGGATTACGATTCCGTCGTACCAAGATCTCGCGGACGGCCGTCGCTGGCATCTGTTTTTCGCCTGGATAATGGTTATTTGCGGCGTTGTCTACATTGTGTGGGGAGCCGGCCGGCATGATCTGCGCGAACTTGTTCTGCGCCCGTCGGACATACCCAAACTCTTGCCGATGCAACTCTATTACTTCCGCTTGCGAAAAGAGCCGCCGGCGCACGGTAAGTACAATCCATTGCAGAAGATGGCGTATACGCTCGTTCTCTTCGTCTTCGCGCCGCTGATCGTGATAAGCGGACTCGCGCTGTCACCGAGCTTTGACGCTGCCATGCCCTGGGTAACGACGATGTTTGGTGGCCGCCAGTTCGCGCGGCTGTGGCATTTCGTTCTGATGATCGCATTGTGCGGTTTTTTTGCAACCCACATCATGCTGGTAGCTACCACAGGTTTGCGCAACCACATTGCGTCGATGATTACCGGTCGCTACAAACTGGGTGCGCATGACGGAGTGGGCGTATGAAGCGCAAACTCTTTATTGCATCTAGCATTTCGGCGGCCTTGGCCGGCTGCGGGGCGATCGGCACGAAGCTTAACGACAACCAAGCAGCGCACTCGGTCTTGACCAGTGCGGAAGACCTGAACCTACGCGTAATCGGTACGCACGGACTGGCGCGGCAATATGCGCCGTCCGATATTTCGAAAGATTTTCCAATCAACTCGCTCGACACGCCGACCGATCGCATCTACACGCAGCTCGTGGGTGCCGCATTCCGTCCGTACCGGCTCACGCTCACCGGCATGGTCGCGCGGCCGCAGACGCTTTCACTGGCACAACTCAACGCGATGCCGCAGAGCGCGCAGATTACCCGTCACGATTGCGTCGAGGGCTGGAGCGCAATCGCGCAATGGAGCGGCGTTGCACTGCGCGATCTGCTGGCGCTGGCGTCTCCGCGCCCCGGCGCGAACTTCGTGGTGTTTTACACCTTCGATCAGGATTCGGGGGGAATGCCGTATTACGAGAGTTTGAACATGGCGCAGGCCATGCACCCGCAAGCGCTGCTGGCGCTGCGCCAGAACGGCGCGCCGATCCCGCCCGATCGTGGAGCCCCGGTCCGCCTGAAAGTTCCGACGCAATTAGGCTACAAGAGCGCCAAATGGGTGCGCCATATCGAGGTGGTCGCATCGCTCGCGCACCTCTTCGGCGGCAAAGGCGGCTATTGGGAAGACCAAGGCTACGAATGGTACGCCGGCATCTAACCGCGCTTTAAGGGAGCAGCGGAACGCCTGGTTGAACTCCCCGCGTTCATCCCGTTATAAGGAGTTCTTATTGATGAAGCTTTTACTAACCGGGCTTTCTTTGGTTTTACTCACGGCCGCATCGAGCGTAGGCGCGAAGTCGATGTACAGCAACCCGCCTCCGGGGATGGTCGTTCAAGACGTGGTGACCTATCTGTCGGGCGAAGGCATGAGTTCGCGGTGGCACGTCGTCTCGAGCCGCGTGGCCGTCGGACGGCAAAACGGCAAACAGATCGCCTATCAATGGTATCTTTCGGTCTACGCACCCGCCGCAAACGGCTGGACCCTGAAGTGGCGTTCGCCGGGCAACAGCACGCTGCTGTCCAAGGTCACCAAGGCGAATGGCCTGCAGCTCTATTTTCCGATGCAATCCGTTAGAATTGTCGGCGGCGCGGAGCTCGAGCAGCCGGCGGTGCAAGACGCAGTTGTGCAAATTCATGAATCGGCCGCGGATTGCGGAGGTTCGACGGTGGCGGTGCTTGGGGCGACGGGTCGCGCGATGACCGTCGGTCCGCGCGTCACCGTGACGAACGGATGCGACTTGCAGGCGTCAATCGTAAAATACGGACAGATGCAAGCCGTGCAACTGACTGGGCCGTACTACGGTCCGAAAGCGGCTATGTGCTGCCCGACCAAACCGAAGGCGAGCGCCAAGCTCACGTACTCCGGCCAGATACGCGGCTGGAGCGTTACGCCGAACTACTTCACGATTCACCGGTAAGGCTAATCGCGCAGTAGCGACTCGTCCAAGGGCAATCGCGGGAAGCCGGCTGGGCAGGCCCGGCCGGCTCCCGTCAGCCACTCAGGCGACGTCCGAGTCGTCCCCCAACGGCATGCGCGGCACGCCCGAAGGATACGACGTCGGGTTTTCTTCCATAAACTGCTTCGAAATGGCCGCTAAGTACTCGAAGTACTCCCAAACCGCCGGCGTGGTCTTGCGCCGTAGCCGGATCATCGGCAGCAAATTGTTCCATGAACTCACGACAACCCCGCACCATAAGGTGCAGGCAATTTTGCGATCGATGATTCCAAAGCGAACGAATCCACCCATCGATTCGAAGAAATTGGCGATATTCGTGGCTTGCTGGAATTCGAGCGGCGCCGACGGGCTCGTTTGAAGTTTCAGCCGTTTTTCCGGATCTTGCAGAAGCTTCGGCAATTCGGCGACAATGAATCGCCTGGCGTTTTGAAACTCCTCGGATTCGAGTTTCTCGCGGCATTCCGTTAACGCCACAATTTGGTTGCCGCCGCGCATGTGGCGCAGCTGCAAGAGCGCCGCGATTGCCGAGGCAGCGATAACGACGAAGGTTCCGAGCGTTCCGATCGCGGTCAGCCACTCAGGAGACATCGGAAACCTTCGCCTTTGTCTCCGGCCACATCTCCGGAAGCGGCAGACGTTCCATTCCTTTTGGAAACGCGCCGTTCGGGTGCTGCGCCGCGTAGCGTTTAGATAATATCGTCAGATATTCGAAATTTTCCCATAATGCGGCCGACCCGATTATCGCGCGCCGGTTAGCGGTGAGCGGGGCCAGCGCTTCCCAGGCCCGTGTGGCAACGCCACCCCACAAATCGCAGGCGATCTCTTGATCGATGATTCCGTTCTTGACCAAGGCGCCGAAGGTTTCGAAGAAATTTGCCACCGTTCGGGCGGGCTGGTATTCAGGCGGAAAGAACGGCGTCGTCAATGCCTCGCGCACTGCCGGGTCCTGGAAGCGCGGCGGCAACTCGCGGACGACGAAATTCTCAGCGGCCTGGAACGCGGGCGATTCTATTGTTTCGCGGACTTCATTCAGCGCGATGATTTGATTGCTGCCGCGCATGTGCCGCAGCTGCATGAGCGCCGCGATCGCCGAGGCGGCGATAACAACGAACGTTCCGAGCGTTCCGATCGCGGTCAGCCACTCAGGGCTCATGCGGCCCTCGACAGGCTCGGGCGTGCCCTTCGACAAGACTCAGGATGACATCCCGACAGGCTCACCATGACAATTACATTCGAAATATGCCGAAACGTGTTTCGGCGATTGGCGCATTGGCGGCCGCTTCCAAACCCATGGCGATGGCTCGGCGCGACTCGAGCGGATCGAGGATGCCGTCGTCCCACAGGCGCGCGGTCGAATAATACGGGCTGCCTTCGTGTTCGTACTTGGCGAGGATCGGCTCTTCGATCTTCGCTTTTTCAGCCGCGCTGATGTCGCCCTTAACGGTGGAGAGCACGCTGGCGGCTTGCTGTCCGCCCATCACCGAGATGCGTGCGTTTGGCCACATCCACAGTTGACGCGGGGAATACGCCCGTCCGGCCATCCCGTAATTGCCGGCGCCGAAACTCCCGCCGATGATGATCGTGAATTTCGGCACTTCCGCGCACGCGACGGCGGTAACGAGCTTGGCGCCGTCCTTAGCGATGCCGCGGTTCTCATATTCTTTGCCGACCATGAAGCCGGTGATGTTCTGCAGGAAGAGCAGCGGCGTGCCGCGCTGCACGCAGAGTTCGATGAAGTGCGCGCCCTTGAGCGAGCTCTCGCTGAAGAGAATGCCATTGTTGGCCAGGATGCCGATCGGGTGGCCTTCGATGCGGGCGAAGCCGGTGACCAGCGTCTTGCCGTAACGCGCCTTGAATTCGTGAAACTCCGACGCGTCAACCAAACGCGCGATTACTTCGCGCACGTCATACCCGACGCGCGTATCCGAGGGAATGACGCCGTACAGCTCCTTCGGATCGTATTTTGGCGGCTGCGGTTCGACCATGTCCCACTGACGAGGCAGTTCGCGATGCAGGTTGGCGACGATCGATCGCACGATCGTCAACGCGTGCGCGTCATCTTCGGCGAAATGATCGGCGACTCCGGAGATTCGCGTATGCACGTCCGCTCCGCCCAAGTCTTCCGCCGTAACGATTTCGCCGGTGGCGGCTTTGACCAGCGGCGGCCCGGCCAAGAAGATCGTGCCGTTGTCTTTGACGATCACCGATTCGTCGGACATGGCCGGCACGTATGCGCCGCCCGCCGTTGACGAACCCATCACGGCCGCGATCTGCGGGATGCGTTTACCCGACATGCGTGCTTGATTGTAAAAGATCCGTCCGAAATGTTCGCGGTCCGGAAAGACTTCGTCTTGCCGCGGCAAGAACGCGCCGCCGGAATCGACCAAATAGATGCACGGCAGATGATTCTGCTCGGCGATCTCTTGCGCGCGCAGATGCTTCTTGACGGTGATCGGATAGTACGTTCCACCCTTCACCGTTGCATCGTTGGCGACGATTACGCAGTGCTGGCCTTCCACGATGCCGATCCCCGTGATGATCCCGGCGCCCGGCGCCTCGCCGTCATACATGCCGTTGGCTGCCAGCGGCGAGAACTCCAAGAAGAAAGATTTGGGATCGGTTAATTTCTCAACGCGCTCGCGGGCCGGCAGCTTGTTTCGCTTGCGATGTTTTTCGATCGCTTCCGGCCCGCCGCCCGAGCGCGCGGCTGCCAGCGCCTCGCGTAGCTGGTCGACCAAGCGGGTCATGTTTTCGAAGTTACGTTTATAGGTGTCGGTCTGAAGGTTCAGCCGGGTCTGGAGTACAGCCATGCGAGCGCGTTTTCGTTAAGCGTCCTTTAACCCCGTTTCCGCGCTCATCCGCTACAATGTGGCAAGAGTATGACAACCGCACTTACGCCCCGCACCGACGTCGCCGGCATGTACCGGCCCTCCGGGCAGCTCGATATCAGCACTGCGCTCGCAGCCTATAGCGGACCCTGGGACGAGCGCATGGCCGCGCATCTCTTGCGCCGCGCCGGGTTCGGGTCCACGCCGGACGAGGCCAAGCGCTACGGCAGCATGGGCGTCCACGCGGCGGTGGATGCACTGATAAACTTTCCGTCAACCGCCGGCTTGCCCGCGCCGGACAATCTGTACGATCCGCGCGCGACGCTGATGCAGTATTTCCAGTCGGGTGTGCGGCCGGGAATGGTCGACGATACGACCAAGCGCAAGATCGGACAAGAAGTTCGTCAGAACGAACGGCAATCCGTAATCGCGCTGCAGCGCTGGTGGCTCAACCGGATGCTGGCGACGCCCGCGCCGCTGCAAGAGAAGATGGCGCTCTATTTCCACGGCCACTTCACGTCCGCGGCGATTCAAAAGGGCGTCACGCCGGTGATGACCTACAACCAGAACCAACTCTTCCGCGACAACGCGCTCGGAAATTTGCGCGAGTTGACGTGGCAAGTCTCGATCGATCCCGCGATGATGATCTATTTGGACAATGCCCGCAGCGATCCGCAGCATCCAAACGAAAACTATGCGCGCGAGCTGATGGAACTCTTCACGCTCGGAGTCGGCAACTACAGCGAACAGGACGTGCGCGAGTCCGCCCGCGCTTGGACCGGCTACGTGCTTCGCCCGCGTGTCGGCGACGTGCAATTCGTCGCCTCGCGCCACGACGACGGAAGCAAAACGTTCTTAGGGCAGACCGGTAACTTTACCGGACGCGACATCGTCGACATCATCTACAAGCAGCCGGCGGCCGCGATGTTCTTTGCCAACAGTTTGCTGAACTTTTTCGTCTACAACGGGCCGGAACCGGAGCTGGTCGAGGCTGTTGCCAAGCTGATCCGCAAGAACGACTACAATCTCAAGCCGGTCATGTCCACGCTGCTTCGCAGCAACGTCTTTTTTTCCAACCGGACCTACCGGGCGCTCGTGAAGAGCCCCGTGGAGTTCGTCATCGGAACGTACAAGCAGTTCGACGCCAAGCAAGTTGACGATCGCGCCCAGCGCGCGCTCTTTGCGATGGGGCAAGTCCTGTTCTATCCGCCCAACGTCGCCGGCTGGCCGGGCGGCGCGAACTGGCTCACCAGCCAAACCGTCATCGCGCGCGAGAATTTCCTCGCATCGATGGTCAACTCGCCGATGATGGACGACGTAGGCTGGATGCAGCAAGTGCCTATGAAGGCCTCGCAAGCCGCGCATGACTTGGTGCAAACCGTTTTACACGGCGACGCGTCGCCGCAAGGCATCGCGCAAGTCACGGATTACCTCAACGGCGTAAACACTTCCGCACTCGGCATGCTCTCCGGAGAAAACTATCCCGAACGTGTCCGCGGAGCCGCTTATCTGACGATGGCGATGCCTGCGTACCAGCTAAACTGATGAGAAACCCTTCGATGCCTCAGGGTCCTTCGATACCTCAGGATGACAATGCATGAAACGTGGTAATTTTTTAGTCGGAGCGATCAGCGGGATCGCGGTGGTCGCAAACGCGGACCACGTCTTCGCCCGGGCGCTGGCGCAAACGCCGCTGCCGGGTCTGCCCGGAACGGCGAACCGGTGCCTCGTCCTGATCAATCTGCAGGGCGGAAACGACGGGCTGAACTGCGTCGTACCGCACGGCGACGCGCAGTATTATCAGGTGCGCCCGACGATCGGGATTGCGCGCGGCGACGTCCTGACTATCAACGACCGCCTCGGATTCAATCCGAACATGAAGTCGTTTAAGTCCATGTACGACAAGGGCAATGTTGCGGTCGTGCAGAGCGTCGGCTACCCGGACCCGGATCACTCGCACTTCCGCTCCACCGAGATCTGGCAGACCGCGGCGCCGACCAAGTACGAGCACACCGGTTGGCTCGGCCGCTATCTGGACGAAGCTGCTCTGCCCAAGGACAACCTCTTTAACGGCGTGGCGATTGCGCAGGTTCTACCTGAAGTTATGGTCGCTAATAAGACAGACGTGCCGGCCATCGCGCAGATCAACGGCTACGGGCTGATCAGCGATCGCAACAGCTCGGCGAGCATGGCGTACAGCAAACTGCTGACCGACAATCGCTTCCCATTCAGCTCACCATACCTGGCCCACGTTGCCGAAATCGAAGATCACGCGCAAAAGGGCTCGCAAGAATTGCCGAAACTAATCGCGGGCTACAAGACGGATGCGTCGTATCCGGCGACGCCGCTGGGACGCAGCCTCGCGCTGGCCGCACAGATTATCGGAAGCAATACCGGCACGCGCGTCCTGTACGTGCAGCACGGCTCGTTCGACACGCACATCGGCCAGAAAGCGACGCAGGACCGCCTGCTCGGCGAATTCTCGGATGCGATCAAAGCCTTCTACGACGACTTGGGCGCGCACGGGAACGATAATCGCGTGCTCACGATGACCTTCTCCGAGTTCGGCCGCCGCGTCGCCGAAAACGCGAGCCGCGGAACCGATCACGGTGAAGCTTCGCCGCTCTTTCTTATCGGCGGCGGCGTGAAAGGCGGGATTTACGGAGCGTATCCCGATCTCGCCAACACGAACATGGGCAACCTGAAGTTCGACACGGATTTCCGCAGCGTGTACGCAACGGTGCTCGAGCGCTGGCTCGGACGTCCGTCGGCCACGATCTTGCGAGGCCAGTTCCCGACCATCGCCGCGCTCGGCTAATTAGCTCTGCAGCGCGCGCTCCCGGTCGATGAGCGCGCGTTTGCGATCGAGGCCCCATTTATAGCCGCCCAGCTCGCCCGTTCCGCGAATGACGCGGTGGCATGGAATCGCGATCGCGCAGATATTTGAGGCGCAAGCGCGAGCCACGGCGCGCGCCGCGCCCGGCCGTCCGATCGCTTCAGCCACCTCGCCGTACGATTGCACTTGTCCGCGCGGAATCGACTGCAGATAGGCCCAGACGCGCATCTGAAACGCCGTCGCGCGCACGTCCAGCGGCAGGTCCAAGTCCGGTACACCGCCTTCCAAATGCCGTCTAAGCGCATCGGCCCATTGGGCTAGATGCGGATCGTTCGCGTTGTCCATCGGCGCAATATCGGCTTTCGAATACTCGCGGCGCAGTTGTTCCAGCAGCGCGTGCGCGCTCTCGCCGAATTGCACGAAGCACAGACCGCGATCGGTTGCGGCCACCATCATCAATCCGATCGGAGTCTCGACGGTGGCGTACGAGATCGTCACGCCCTCGCCGCTGCGCCGGTATTGTGCGGGCGTCATCCCGAGCCGGGTGTCCGCGCGTTCGTAGACGCGGCTCGCCGATCCATAGCCGGCGTCGTAGACCGCGGCGGTAACGTCCCGCGAAGTTTTTAGATCTGCTTTTAAGCGTCGCAGACGCAGCTCGTCCACATAGCGTTTCGGCGTTACGCCGACTGCCGCTTTAAAGCTGCGCAGAAAATGAAACGGGCTCATGCCGGCGACGCGCGCCAATACATCGAGCTTCGGCGATTCTTCGAGGTGCGCTTCCGCGTACTCGCACGCTGCGCTTATGCCGCTCCTCATGCCGGTCTCACGGCTCCTGGAACCCGGTTCGTTCGCGAATTGTTTCATGGCTTCAGCATAGCGCTCGATGAACCGGTCCGGCTATCCGAAAATTGCGATGGCATTCGCAGTTTCCGGCGAAACCCGCCGGAGTGATCGAGATTCTGTTTCTGGGCACCGGCGGCGCGCGCTTCGTCGTCGCGCGGCAGATTCGCGCGTCGGGCGGCATGTGGATGCGCTTTGGCCGGACGCAGATTCATGTGGACCCTGGCCCCGGCGCGCTCGTGCGCGCGCTTTCACGCGTGCCTCCGTGCAATCCGCGCGAGCTCGAGGCGATCGTGCTTTCCCATAAGCATCTCGACCATTCCAGCGACGTGAACGTCATGATCGAAGCCATGACCTCCGGCGGATTCCGGAAGCGCGGCGCAGTGCTGGCGCCCATCGATGCGCTCGAGGGAGAGCACGTTGTCTTGCCCTACGCGCAGAAGTTCGTGGAACGCGTCGAAGTCTTGAAGGCGAGTCATGGCCCGTACGCGATCGGCGATGTCGAAGTGTTCACGTCGATGCGTCACGTGCATGCGGTCGAGACGTATGGGCTGCACTTCAGGTACGAGGGCCGTACCGTCTCGTATCTGCCATGCGGCAAGTTTTTTGACGGCCTGATCGACGACTACCGTGCGCACTCGCCGGATCTGCTGGTCGTAAACGTTCTGCGTTACCGCGACGGTATGGATGTGGATCACCTCACGTTCGATCAGGCCCGCGAAGTGATACGCGGCGTGCATCCGCGAGTCGCCGTGCTGCAGCATTTCGGTACGCAGATGCTCGAGCAGGATCCGCCGCGGCTCGCCCGCGAGTTGGAGCGCGAGTTGGGCGTGCGCGTGATTGCCGCGTACGACGGCCTCTTGCTCGACGCCGATACGGAACTGTCCGCCGTTGCCGGTTGAGATTCTGCGAGTCGAACCCAGCGCGATCGAAGACTTCGTCCGAAGCAACGAACGTGAAGCGCTCAAGACGCTCTTCAATTTTAGCGTTGTGTGGCACGAGGAGCGGCATGACTTTGCCGCTATGGACGGCGACGTACTTGCAGGCGTGGCCACGATCCGCATCGCGGCGTCCCTGTCGCACGTCGAGCGCGTGTTCGTCTTACCGGAGCGGCGCCTGCAGGGCATCGGGCACGCGCTTCTGGAGCGCGCGGCGGAGGCGGCGAACTACTCCAACTGCCATAAGATGAGCGCACTCGTTCCACACCGCAGCGGCGCCCAACGATTTTTGGAACGCTGCAGCTATAAAGAAGAAGCTGTGCTGCCGCAGCACACGTTTAAGCTGGACATGGCCATGATGCGGCGGTTTTTGCTCTAGCTAGTGAATGCGCCGGCCGCGCGCCGGTTGATTGGGCGCCGGGCGCCGGATGAAGCCCGTCATCGGAGCCCACTCCGCCGGCAGCCGGCGTTGCGCGCGCAGCGCGCCATTATACAAGTACACGGCACCGTGCGACGAGCTCGCCGTAACGACCGAGCCGTTGCCGCCGAGCTGCGCGTCGGTCTGTCCGGCGCGAACCGCTCCGCCGCCGAAAGTCGAATAGATCCGGCCGACCGAGCTGTGCGCGCCGATCTGCACGTTACCCGCGCCGACGCCAATCCCGACGTTGCCGTTGGTGCTCTCAAAACGGGCCAAGCCCGGCTGGAAGCCGCCGTTGTCGTACACGATCGTGCCGTTGTAGCTTGAAACGTCTATCTGCCGCGACATGACGTTCTCGAACAAAATGTTACCGATGGCCGTGCGCGCACGAAAGCGATCGAAAGACGAACCGTCCGTCATGATCTGCCCGCGCGCGACTTGCACGAAGCCGGTGCCGCCGACGTTATGCAGCCGAGCTCCGCCGTTGTGAACCAGCAGCGCGAACGCGCCGTTGCGGTAATCTTGCACGTCGATGAGACCGCGCTGCACGTTACCCAGCAAAAGCGCAGTACCGGCCGGCAACATCACGAGCACGTTTGCATCCACAGCTTGAATGAAGATGCCGGCATGCGGAGCTGCGGTCAACGCAGGCAGTGCGAACTCTTCCGGCGGCAACACGATCGTGCCATCCGGCGTAAGAACTGTCGTCGCGAAGATCGGGATAGGGCGGGTCAGCGCCTGCGCGACGGCTTCCGGCCGGAAACTGCGCGCACTCACAGGTTGCGGCGAGCTCACCTGGACGTCGCTTCTGTTCCAGATCCGCACCGTCAGCGTTCCGCTGCGCATCATTACGCGCACGACCGGCGAGTCGCCGGCCGGCAAGACAATAGGCGCAGTCTGAGCACGCACCCACGACGGTTGCGCACTCAGTATGGCACATATGAAAATGAGGAGTCCGGCCGCCCGTCCCCTCACCCGGTTCGTCACCTTACTATTGTACGTGCCGCCGGCTCCCGTACATGAGAATACTATGAGATGCGCGGGAACCAAGCACGAAAGAGGGCGCCGCCCGTCTTCGATCGGAGCGCCTCGACGCTTCCGTCGTGCACGCGTGTTATCGATCGGACGATTGCTAGGCCCAACCCCGTGCCGGGAACGGCCCGGTTGCGCGACTTGTCGGTGCGATAAAACCGATCGAAAACGAAGGCCGCGTCGGCCGGATCGATGCCGGGGCCGGTATCCTCAACTTCGATACTAGCTTTACCATCTTGGGCGCGTACGCGAACCGTGACGCTGCCGGCGTCGGTGAATTTGATGGCGTTGTCGATCAAATTACTGAAAAGCTGCCGAATGAGTGAGGGGTCGCCCAGAATTTGCGGCTGTTCGTTGCCGCCGTCGAAAGTCAAGCGCAGGCCCTTGCCATGCGCGCGCGGCTGCGCGGCGGCAACCGCCTCCGCGCCGATCACGCCGAGCGGAACAGTTTCTTTAGGAATCGCTTCACCGGAGTCGGCTTTCGCCAGCGTTAGCATGCCCGCGACCATGCCGGCGAGCGAGGCGCTCTCCGTGGCGATCGTCTCCAAGCTCTCCCGGCGGACCTGCTCGTCGCGGTCGCCCCAACGCGCCAGCAGCTGTGCGTTGGCGTTAATGGACGTAAGCGGCGTCTTCAATTCATGCGAAGCGTCGGAGATAAACTGGCGCTCGCGCGCAAACGATTCTTCCAGACGCGCGAGCAAGTCGTCAAAGGTGGCGGCCAGTTTACCGACCTCGTCGTTGCGGTTCTTCCAGCGCAGCCGGCGGTTGAGGCGATCCGATCCGATTTCGCGCATCGCCAGCGCGAGTTGATTGATTGGATTGGTCGCTTGTGAAGCCAGCACCAGCGACAGTCCGCCGACGGCCAGAACCGACGCGATGAGAATTCCGACGATCGCCTGCCGCGTCTCGTTGAAAGCTCGATAGAGTTGGTCGAGCGGCTCACCGACGCGAACGATCAGCGCGTTCCGTCCGCTGCTCATCAGCTCGTTTTGAACCAAGAATGGTGTGCCGTGCAAGTCGGCGTCTTGAACCGCCGATGGTTTGGCGGCGGTGAGCTTCGGCGCCGGCGGAAACTCCGTAGTTCCCATGTTGAAGCTCTTGGCCACGTCGTGTCCATTCGTATCCTCAATTTCCAAATACGTTCCCGCGGCCGCCCAGCGTTCGAGATTGTCCGTGCTCTCAAGGGTAAGCAGCGCATCGCCGCTCGTATCCTGGATCGAAAACTGGTTGGGAGGCGGCAGCGCGACGCGCTTGATGTCCTGCATCGTTAACGCCAGATGCCCTTGCGCCTGGTCGTAGAGAATCTGCTCGAAACGTAAGGTGACGATCAACCCCAGCGCGAGGATGGCGGCGATCAGCAGCAGGGCATACCAGGCGGCGATTCGCCACCGTAGGGAAGTCACTAATCCTTGATGGTGTAACCGACTCCGCGCACGGTCGTGATCAGTTTGTCGTCGAAGCCGTCGTCGATCTTTCCGCGCAGATAGCGGATGTAGACGTCGATCAGGTTGGAGTCGCCCAGAAAGTCGCTTCCCCAAACGCCGTTGAAGAGTTCGTCGCGCGAATGGACCTTGTTGCGATGCAGCAGCAGGTATTCCAAGAGCGCGTATTCTTTGGCGGTCAAGTTGACCGGCTTGCCGTTCCGCGTGACTTCGTGGCGGTCGCGATCCATCGAGAGGTCGCGATAGACGATGACATTGCTGGCTGGTTCTTTATCGCGCAGGCGGGCACGAACGCGCGCCAGCAGTTCCTCGGTTGAAAAAGGCTTGGTCATGTAATCGTCCGCGCCCATGTCCAGGCCGGCGACGCGTTCGGGAACGCGATCCTTCGCCGTCAGCATGATGATTGGCACGCGGCTTTTGGCGCGCAGCCGGCGGCAAACTTCCAAGCCGTCCATTTTCGGCAGCATGAGATCCAAAACGACGAGGTCAGGTTCTTTGAGTGCGCGCTCTAAGCCCGAGAGACCATCGCGAGCGCTTTCGACTTCGTAACCTTCGTGTTCGAGTTCGAGCTGAAGGACGCGGCTGATCGCCGCGTCATCCTCGATGACCAGGATGCGAAAGCGCCGGTTAACGGCGCACCGGTCCTCGACGCGCGGGTGCGACAGCCGGACTCAGCTGGGAAATCCACATCGCGGCCGCACCTCCCAGCGCGATCCAAAGCAACGTTGCCGGTTGTGAAACGACCGCCAGAATTGCGCCGCCAACGACGTCGAGCGTGGAAACGACCGGAGCCGGACCGCCGCGCAAGATCAGCACGAGCAGCCAAGCGATCATGGCGACGCAGCCGCCCATGAGCCAGCCTTCCCACGGCTTGACCGCCAGGGTATGGCGGTAGATTGTACGATCCAGGATCGACGCCCGCAGGTTGGCGGGAGCCTCCTCGAGCGGGAGGTTGAAAAGTGCGCGGTCCAGATCGGCGTCGCTATAGTGTTTCATTCCGGTACTCCCGTTGCGGCTTGATTCAGCATTCGCCGCAACTGTTCTTTTGCGCGGAACAGGTGGGTCTTCACCGTTCCGATCGGTATCTCCAGCACTTGAGCGATCTCGTCGTACTGGCTGCCCTGCAGGTGGTAGAGCGTTATCACGGTGCGATATTTCTCCGGGAGCTGCGCGATCGCGGCTCGCAGCCGCCGGGCTTCGTCCCCGGCGATGGCTTGCTGCTCCGGCCCGGCCCCAGGGTCGGCCCGATCCGGAAGCTCCTCGTTCGAGTAACGTTTGCGGCGGTTCAATCGGTCGCAGCAGGCGTGGTAGGCGATCGAGAAGATCCAGGTCGAGAATTTGGCGCCCGGCCGGAAGGTGCGCAGGCTGCGGTAGGCCTTGAAAAACGCCTCCTGCGCGACGTCGCGGGCCTCCTCGGAGTCCCGCAGCGTCCTGTAGGCCAAGTGGTAGACCGCTCGGTCGTATCGCTCGACGAGCGTGCCGAAAGCCTCGCCCCGGCCCGCCAGCGCTTGCGTTACGAGCGTCTGGTCATCGACGGTGGTCGCGAGGTCGATAGCAGGGGCCTCCAGTACGGCTGCAGCCACGCTCGTCATACACGCGCGCGCGAAGCATTGTTTCGGCCGCCCTGAAACACTCCCCCGGCCCGGCCCGTACCTGGGGAAGAATGCGCTACACACGAACCGTCCTCATCGCCGTCCTCATCGCCGCCGAGGTTTTTATCGCGAGCGTCATCGTGGTCTCGGCCGGCGGCCTCAAGACGTTTTCGGACGCCGGGAACGCCCGCGATTTCAACTACACTCCCTATTCGCTGCCGGCGGTTGCGGTTGGTTCGCGTCCGCATGTGGTGATCGACGACCCGGATTCGCGCGTCGTCGTCACGCCGTCCACCGACGGCCAGGTCCACATCACCGACGCTACCAGCATCGGCGGCTGGGGCTGGGGTTCGCGTCCGCAACATCTGCAAGTGCGCAAGACTGCGGACGGAGTTGTCATCGCACGGCCCACGATAGCAAATCGCGTCATCATTTTCGGCTTTGAATCGAGCCGCACAGAAGTCGCTGTGCCGGCGGATGCAGTGCTTGAGATCACGCATGCCGGCGGCGCCGACGTGAGCGATCTCACGGGCACGATCAACGTCCATTCCGACGACGGACACATTGCGGCTACGAATGTCAAGAGCGTCGACGTCGCACTGACCACGGACGACGGACACATTACTCTGGACAACGTCGACGCGGACAAGCTCGCGGTCTCCACGCAGGACGGTTCTATCCGGGCTTCGTCGCTGCGCGTTCGCCAGGGCAGCGCGCATACCGGTGACGGTTCGGTCACGCTGGCATTTGCGGACGCGGGAGATCTTACGCTGCAGGCGCGCACCGGCGACGGCAGCATCAGAATTAACGGAGCGCGGCAAGGCGACTCGCCGCTGCGCGACTACAAACTTGGAAACGGCGGCGGTTCGCTGGACGTCTCAACGGAAGACGGCAGCATCCGCGTTTACACGAACGGAGCGAATTAAATGCAGTTCTCTGAATCTTTTGTCGCGGTCATCGCGATTCTCGTCGTCTTCGGAATGCCGCTCGCATTCGCAATGTCGCACCGTTGGTGGTCGCATCAAGAACGGCTGGAAATGATTAAGCGCGGAATGCCGCCGCCGCTCGATCCGCGCGAGGCGCGGCGAGCCGAACGTGCCGGCTATAATTACGCGAGTTACGCTTCCAACGACCCGAACTCGTGCTACTATCCCGATCGCATGTTGCGCAAAGGCGTGACGGTGGCAATGGTCGGTTTGGCGCTGTTGATCGGTCTGTCGTTTATCAATCCAGGACGTCCGGGACCGTGGCTCCTGGGCGGATTGATTCCGCTGTTCGTGGGCCTTGCGCAGATTATTTTGGCGTTGATGTCGGGCGCAAACTTCGGCGGGTGGACGCTTCAGGGGCCGCAGCCGGTGCAGCGTGGCACCATGCCGGGACAGACGCCGGCGCCTCCGCCCGGACCCTACGCTTGGCGGCCAGGACAAACGACGGAGCTCGAACCGCCCGTCCGTCCGCCTGACATAAGGCAGTAGATAAAGGAAGAACCGCCGGCAAGCCGGCGGTTCTTTTGTAAGTTAGCCTGTGGCTTTACTTACAGGATACCAGGGCGATTGCCCATCCAGCCGCAGTTCTCGTCCGGACGAGGTAACCGTCAGACGTCCGGTCGTAAACCTGGTAGCCCGCTCTTAGCGCGTCGGCTAGCGATTTGAAGACCATAAGACCTGCCATACCTGGACCCTCCTTTCTTTTTTTCGTTCTATACCCTATAACGGCTTTTGTCGCAAGTGGGTTCAGTCAAACGTCGCAATTTTGATTAAATATTCTGTAACGGGAGTATGTCCGGGCGGTTGCGAGAATGGTGCCGCGATGCCCAACGGGCCATCGGTACGTGATGTCCGCGTGCTCGATCGCACAGAACTTGCGCCCGGCGTAGTCCTCCTTGGTTTTTACGCTCCGGAGCTCGTTGCCGTGACTCGGCCGGGCCAGTTCGTCATGGCAATACCGCCAAGCGGCGAACGCGCCGCGACGGCGCTCGCCATCTATGAGGCGCAAGGAGAGCGCGCGAGTTTGCTGTTTTTCATCTGCGGCGCGCGGACGCGTGAATTGGCCGAATTACGAACGGGCGACACGCTTTCAATCACCGGTCCTTTGGGCAACGGTTTCGACGTGAATGGCGCGCGCAACGTTGCAATTGTAGCCGGCGGCGTGGGCATCGCATCGGTATTGCTTCCTGCGCAAATGCTAATCGAACAAGGCGCGCGCGTGCGGTTGTTTTACGGCGCGCGCAGCGAAAACTTCTTGGTCGATCGCGAGCGTTTCGAACGCGCCGGTTGCGAGCTCTGCTGCGCGACCGACGACGGATCGTTCGGTCACGCCGGATTCATCACCGAACTGCTCGCCGCTGCGGAAGACAAACCGGATCTCATCATCGCCTGCGGTCCGTCGCCCATGCTGCGCGCCACTGCGTTTGTTGCATCGGAGCTCGGCGTGCGTGCGCAGCTTTCGCTGGAAGAGACATTCGCGTGCGGAGTCGGCGGCTGTTGGGGCTGCGTCGTTCCATTGGATCGCAAGAGTTCACAAGCGCCGAGATTTCCCGCGCCGGCGAACGGCGGCGACTTCGTTTACGCGCGCGTCTGCAAGGAAGGCCCAGTCTTCTGGGCCCACGAGCTGAGATGGTAGCGCTCGCCCTTTACCGACGCTCGCTTTTTGCATGGTTAATCGCTCGGCCGGCAAAGGGCTCGCAAGACATTAACGATATCGAGACGTGGCTTCCGTACGCGGCACATGCCGCCCGAACGATTAACCTGCGAACAAGTGAGGGTGGCATGTGCCGCGTCGGGAAGCCGCTATGAGCCGCGGCTCCGTCGATCTATCGGTAACGATTGGCTCATTGCAGCTGCCGTATCCGACGCTCATGGCGAGCGGGTGCTATGGATCGGGCGAGGAGTTCGAACCGTTTGTGGACCTCGCGCAGATCGGCGCGGTCGTTTTGAAGAGCGTTACGCGGGCGCCGCGGCTGGGCAACCCGATGCCGCGGCTGGTGGCGACTCCGGCCGGCATGCTCAATGCGATCGGACTACAGAATCCGGGCATCGACTGGTATCTCGAGCACGAGGTGGCCAAGTTCGCGAAGCGGCCGTCCGCGGTGATCGGCAGCGTGGCGGCGTTTTCGGTGGACGATTACGCCTACGTCACCGAACGGCTGGCGGCGCGCGACGAAATCGCGGCGATCGAACTCAACATTTCGTGTCCCAACGTCGCTTCGGAGGGCGAAACATTCGCCTGCGATCCGGATCTGACGGCCAAGGTCGTACGCGCGGTGCGAGGCGTTACCGGGAAGACGCTGATCGTCAAACTCTCGCCAAACGTCACCGACCTGGCGGCCATCGCCGCCTCGGCGGAGGCCGCGGGCGCCGACGCGTTGGCGGTCATCAACACCTTGCGTGGAATGTCCATCGACGTGAACGCTTGGAAGCCGCGTCTCGGAAACGTTACCGGGGGGCTCTCGGGGCCGGCTATCCGGCCCGTCGCCGTGCTGGCAGTCTACGAGGCCGCGCGCGCGGTTGCGATTCCGATTATCGGGCAGGGCGGAATCGAAACCATCAGCGACGCGCTCGAATTCTTTCTCGCGGGCGCGAGCGCGATCGCAATCGGTACGGCGAACTTCACCGATCCGCGCATTCCGGTCCGGATCGTGGACGAGCTGCGAGACTATCTGACTGCTCGCGGGCACAGTTCGTTGAGCGAGATCGTCGGTAAGGCGAACGTCGGGTTTGCGACGCCGTTTCAATATGAAGGCGGCGAAGGATAATGGCGCAACTCGTGGTGGCCTTGGACGTCCCGACCGCCGGCCACGCCGAGCGCCTTATAGACGAACTGTACGAACTCGACGTGCTTTTCAAAGTCGGACTCGAGGCGCTCTACGGATACGGCGACCGCATCTTCGCGCACATGGCGGCGCGCGACGTCCGGCACTTCATCGATGCAAAACTGCACGACATACCGCGCACGGCCGGTGCCGCCGCGCGGCAGCTGGTGCGCCCGGGCACGCACATCATCAACGTGCACGCGATCGGTGGAAACGACATGATGCGCGCGGTCGTCGACGCAGCGGGTGAACGCGCGGACGAACTCGGCATAACTGAGCCGCACGTTTTTGCCGTCACCATGCTCACGAGCATCGGCGCGGAAGATCTCAACGAATTGGGGTTTCATGGCGGAATAGGCGAGAACACCATGCGCCTCTCCGCACTCGCACGTGACGCGGGATGCAGCGGCGTGGTCTGCAGCGCGCACGAAGTGCGCGACCTCAAACGCTATTTCGGCGAGGATTTTCTGACGCTCACTCCCGGAATTCGTCCCGGCGGCGCCGTGCACGGCGATCAGAAGCGCGTGACCACGCCGGCCGAAGCGGTCGCCGCTGGCGCCGATTATCTGGTGGTTGGCCGGCCGATTACCGAAGCGTCCGAGCCGCTCGAGGCCGCCAAAGCCATCCTCGAAGAGATGCGTTGACGCTGGACCTGGAGCGCGAGCTTCGCGAACGCGGCGCGCTGCTCGACGGTCATTTCCGTCTGAGTTCGGGGCGTCACAGCAATCGCTTCATTCAGAAGTTTCGCATTCTGGAAGATCCCCGGCTGGTCGAACCGTTGGCGCGACGCATTGCCGATGCGTTTGCCGCAACGCGTCCGACCGTCGTGCTGAGCGCCGCGGTCGGCGGAATCATCTTGGGTTACGAAGTTGCGCGCGCACTTGGCGTGAAGGCGATATTCGCGGAAAAGGAGGCCGGCACGGCCGTCTTGCGCCGCGGATTTGCGCTGACGCCGTCGGATCGCGTGCTTGTGGTTGAGGACGTGATCACGACCGGCGGTTCGGTTCAGGAGATCCTAGCGATCGCCCGCGCGAGCGGCGCGGAGATAGTCGGCGTCGGCGCGATTGTGCGGCGAGGCGATGCCGATTTCAGCGTGCCGGCGGTCGCGCTGCTCGAGATGCCGATCGTCTCCTACGACCAGGCCGCGTGTCCGCAGTGCCGGGCCGGCGAGCCTATCGCCGATCCCGGATCGCGCCGCAGCTAGGAACCTGCACAGGGCAAGCGTAGTAGGTGATCGAGTGATTCAGAGTACCGCGAGTCCTACGAACTGGCGTCGCATCGCCATTGTTGCCGGCGTTCTCATCCTTTTTGCGCTGGCGCTGTGGTTTGCCGCACGGATTCCCAAGACGATCACGATCTTCGTCATTGCGGCGTTCCTCGCGTCCGCAGTTCACCCAATCTCCAAGAAACTCGAGCAGCGGCGGGTTCCGCGCCCGCTCGCCATTACGATCGTCTTTACGGTGCTGCTGGTGGTCGTAGTCGTCGGCATCGTCGTCGTCATGCCGATGTTGTTCGCGCAATCGCAGGTGCTGCTCAACAGCACGCCGGGTTACATTCAACAGGCTGAAAAGTGGACCATCGATCTGCAAGCGATGGTCAAACAGCGCTTTCCGAGTGTAAATATTCCGACCCAGGTGTTCAACGTGCAGCAATTTAGCGTCGACAAGGTGACGGCTATATTTACCACGGGGCTAGCTTCGGTCGGAGCGATGGCCCTCAACGTTGCCACGGCCGCGTTCATCGCTATCTCCGCTTTAATCTTATCGGTCTTCATGCTGCTCAACCAGAACCAGTTGGCGCAAGGATTTGCAGCGCTCTTTCCGACCCGGCGGCGCCAGACCGCGCTGACTCTAGCGAGCCAGGCGGCGCACGTTTTTGGCAGCTACATCTCCGGCGAAGTGATCGTCTGCACCATCACCGGCGTCGTCATCGCTGCGATAACGGCGATCTTCGGTTTCAAGTTCGCGCTGCTCTTCGGGTTGATCTGCGCCATCTCGTACGCGGTGCCGATCGTCGGCATGATCGCCGCGCATCTCGCGGGTCTTGTTCTGGCCGCACCGCAGGGCGTCGGCATGATCGTCTGGGTTGAAGTCGTGACGTTCATCGTCGCGCGCATCAGCGACAATGTTCTCGTGCCGAAGATCATGGGCGAGAGCATCGGCGTCTCGCCTATCGGCGTCATGTTTGCGGTCTTTGCCGGCGGCGAGCTCTTTGGGCTGCCGGGTTTGATACTTGGAATTCCGGCTGCCGCGCTCCTCAAGCTTATCTGGGGATACTTCATCGGTCCGTGGCTGCACGCGCAGATCGAGTTCGCCGATCTGGCCACGCCGTTGCCCGCAGCTTCCCCGCCGCCGCCTCCGACTTGACGAAGCAATTCGTTTCTGAGCCGCTGCGCGCACTAAGCGAATCGTTTGATGCGGGAGCGATGGTTCAGGGCGAGCCCGGCCTGCCTTCGGCCTTTGAGTGGCGCGCCGAGACGCTGGAAATAAAAGCCGTTCTCAAGGTGTGGCGTTCGACCAAAGAAGATCGCGGCGATAATTATCTGGCCCGGCACTGGTATGAAATAGAAACAACCGACGGCCGGCACTGCACGATCTATTTCGATCGCCAAGCCAAAGCAGGCAAACACCGCTGGTGGCTCTACACTGTGTCTCCTGACGCTTTGTCATCCTGAGGTATCGGGTTGTCATCCTGAGGTATCGGGTTGTCATGGTGAGGTATCGAACCACCCCGAGGTAACGAGGGGCCTCACATACTGTCCGGCGCACTCACCCCGATCAAACTCAGCACCCGCGCCAGCACCGTTTGCGTTGCGATGCATAGGCTCAGACGCGCAATGCGTTCGTCGCGATCCTCGGTGAGGATCTTGCACTCCGTATAAAACTGGTGAAAGTCTGAAGCAACGTCCCGCGCATACCGCGTTAGCCGGTGGGGCGCGAGCTGCTCGGCGACGTTGCGCGCGAGACGCGGCAGCTCCGCGATGCGGCGCGCGAGCGCCAGTTCGGCCGAATGCGTGAGCGTCGCGAGCGAACCGCCCGCTCGCGCGGCCGTCACGTCCGCGGCATCCGCGTTTCTGAAGACCGACGCGATGCGCGCGTGACCATATTGCACGTAGTACACCGGATTCTCGTTGCTGGCTTCCTTTGCGAGCTTCAGGTCGAAGGTCAGCGGCGACTCCGGCGCGGGCAACACGAAGAAGAAACGCGCGGCATCCAGTCCGACTTCGTCCAGAATGTCGTCGAGCGTAACGATTTGGCCCGCGCGCTTGCTCATGCTCACCTGCTCGTCGCCGCGCATCAGCGTGATCTGCTGCGCGATGAGCGCGTCGAGGCGGTCGCGGCTGTACCCAAGCGCCTCGGCTAAACCTTTGAGCCTACCGATGTATCCGTGGTGATCCGGCCCCAAGATGTCGATGACGCGATCGGAGCGCTGCAACTTGTCGTAATGGTAAGCCACGTCCGTGCAGAAATAGGTCGGCCGGCCGTCGCTGCGGACGAGCACGCGATCCTTGTCGTCGCCGAATTGCGTCGCGCGAAAATAAATGGCGCCGTCCTGTTCGTAGGTGACCTTGTCGTCGATGAGGCGCTGCAAGCCGGCTTGCACGCGGCCCGTGTCGTGCAGTTCTTTCTCACTCTGCCAGCGATCGAAGTGCACGCCGAAACGCGCGATCGTTTCCTGCTGCTCCGCGACGAGCGTGTCGCGCCCGCTTTGCGAGAAGTAGGGAAGCCACGCGCCTTCGGGCTCGTTAATCCAGCGTTTTCCGTCGGCGTCCGCGATGGCGCGTGCGACCGGCACAAGGTACTCGCCGGGATAACCCTCGTCCGGAAACGGAAACGCCGGATCGAAGATCTGGCGGTAGCGCGCGTATAGCGATCGGCCGAGCGTCTCAAGCTGCCCGCCGGCATCGTTGATGATCCATTCGGTGAAGACGTCGTAGCCGCAAAACTTCATCGTGTTGGCGAGCGTCGCGCCGATGCTGCACGTACGTCCCTGCACGACGACGAGCGGGCCGGTCGGATTGGCGCTTCCGAACTCGAGCGAGATGCGAACGTTCTGTGGCGTGCTTTGGCCGAAGTCCGACCCTTCGCGCACGATTTGCGCGACCGCCGCCTGCCAGATCTCCGGCTGGAACCGAACGTTGATGAATCCGGCTGTAGCCGATATTTCGGCGAAGAGTTCGCCGAGCTTGGGCGCTCGCGTCTGCAAGTCGGCGATGAGCGCAGTTGCGACTTGCTGCGGCGCGCTGCGGGCGACGCGCGCCAACGAAAACGCGGCATTCGTCGAAAAATCTCCGAACTCGGGACGGCGCGGCGCTTCGAAGCTAATGTCGGTTCCGGGCGCGTCGGTATAACGCGCGGTAATGACCTCGCTCAAGGCGCTGGAGAAAATCGAAAGCGCGGCGTCCGGAAGGACCGGACCCCCGTCAGTGATGGTACGGCTCACTACGCGCGATCTTCGCCGCCCGGTAGAGCTGTTCCAGCACGAGCATGCGCGCCCACTCGTGCAAAAACGTCAGCTTGGAAAGCGACCAGACGAAACCGGCGCGATCGCGCACGGCTTTAGATGCTCCGAAGGTTCCGGCGACGACCAGCGTCAGATGGTTTGAGTCGCGCTCGAGTCCGACGATTCTCTTGCTGAGCGCTTCGCTGGTTAATTCGGTCCCTGTCCGATCGAGCAGCCAGAGCGAGCCTTTGCCGAGCGCGCGCAGAATGCGCTCGCCTTCCTCGCCGATCGCCTTTTCCGGATCGGAACCGCTCGAAGACCGCACTTCCACGATCTCCAGCCGGTGATAGGCCGCGAGGCGCTTTTGAAATTCCCGGCAGATCGCCGCGACCGCTGGGTCGCGAAGCTTGCCGACCGCGACGACGCGCAGATGCATGGGCGGGGGTTCGCAACGCGGCTCGACGGCTCCGTGTTAAAAGCTGTCATGCAGCAGCTGGCCTTGTTCGGAGCGGGCGAGCGCGTTTTCGCCGATGACGAGAGCGGGACGTTTGCGTATTACCCGGCGCTTCTCGACGCGGCCGAGAGCCGGCGTCTCTTCGAGCACCTGTCGCAAAGCTTGACGTGGAGTCAGGACTCGATGTGGATGTACGACCACACCGTCGCCGTTCCGCGTCTGCACGCGCATTTTGCCGAAGGCGAATCTCTGCCGGAGCACGTGGAAGAGGCCCGCGCGCGTGTCGAGCGCCGCCTGAACGACCGCTTCAATTCGGTGCACTTGCAATACTATCGCGACGCCAATGACAGCGTCTCGTGGCATAGCGACCACACCGAAGATTTAATCGACCAGGGCATGGTCGCGATCGTGAGTCTGGGCGCAGTGCGCGAGATGCGCGTGCGTAGCAAGTCGCGGCCGCGGCGCACGTTTACGTGCCTGCTCGAGCCGGGCAGTCTTTTCGTCATGGCCGGGCGCGCGCAAGAGTTTTGGGAGCACCACATTCCAAAGCTGCGGCAGCCGGTCACGCCGCGCATCAGTATCACTTTCCGGCAGAAGCGATAGCGTAGCGCAAGCCGGCGCGTGATTCGATCCGGCCCTCCAGCTCCAAAATTGAAAGCGCCGACAACAGCGGTGCCGCATTTTCACCCGACTGCAAGCACAATTCATCGAGTGTCGTTTCGCCGGCTTTTAAAATGCGCAGGATCTTGGCTTGCAGCGGGTTATCGGGTTCTGCGCATTGCGGGAGCGGCGCGAGTGGCAGTTTCACCAAATGCAGATCGTCGAGCACGTCTTGCGCATTGCGTGCGAGCGTGACGCCGTCGCGAATCAGTGCGTGGCAGCCGGCGACGTGCCGCCGATCGACGTCGCCCGGCACGGCGAAGACCGGAATTCGGCCCGCCGCCCAACCCGCTGTATTGAGCGCGCCGCTGCGCGCGGGCGCTTCAATAACCACGACGGCATCGGCAAGTGCGGCCACCACTCCGTTGCGTTGCAAGAACTGACTCGGAAACGCGGGATGGTCCGGCGGAAACGGCGAGAGCACGCCGCCGCCTGCTGCCAGCATGCGTTCCGCAAGTTGCTGATTGCGCTTCGGAAAGAAGTGATGATGGCCACCGCCGAGCACGCCGATCGTGATCGCCTTTGCATCGAGCGCGCCTTCATGCGCGGCTGCGTCAATGCCCAGAGCGAGTCCGGAGATGATGCAGCACCCTGCGCCGCCGAGTTCGCTCGCAAAATGCTTGGCGGTCGCGCGTCCGTAGGCCGATGCGGCGCGCGTGCCGACAATTGCAATCGTCGGCCGGCGCAATCCGTCGAGTTCGCCGGTAACCCAGAGCCCTTCGAAGATGGCTGCCAGCGATCGCTCCGGGCGCAACGCTTCGAAATCCGGACGGGGCCGCCAGAGTGGATTCTCCATACCGCCCCTTCACGCGCGAGGGGGCCGGCGGAAAGGGTGGTCCTGCCGCCCAGGGGCAATTCCCTCGTCGTCACGAGGGGGAAAGTCGGGTACGCTTGGGAATAGGGGGGCCAACCCGGCAGGCTTCCCATAGCCGGCGAAGGTTTTGAGAGGAATCGAACGTGGCAGCTGAAGCGTACTGTGTGAAATGCAAGACCAAACGTGAAATGAAAGACGCCGTTCAGATCACCATGAAGAACGGCCGCCCGGCGACTGAGGGCAAGTGCCCGGTCTGCGGGACGAAGATGTTCAAGATCGGGGCATCGAGCTAACCGAGCCTCGAGCACGAACCCAACCGGCGAGCATTGCTCGCCGGTTTTTCTTTGCCACCCACTAGGGACATTAAGGTCGCGCTTTGCACCGCAACCGATAGTGGCTTATAATGGGGTGACCCACAATATGTTGGGTCGTCCCGTGAGGGCTTGCCGCTGATCTGTCCTACTTGCCGGAAAAACGAAACGCGCGTCGTCGACTCCCGCGACGACGAGAGCGTGGTTCGGCGCCGGCGTGAATGTCTGGACCCGCGCTGCAAACACCGCTTTACCACCTACGAGCGGATGGAAGCGCCGCGCCTTTTCGTGGTCAAGAAAGACTCGCGCCGCGAGCAGTTCAGCCGCGAAAAGATTTTGGCCGGCCTGCGGCGCGCGTGTGAAAAGCGCCCCGTCTCCGAGGCGCAGATGGAAGCCGTGGCTGCGGCCCTCGAGCGCGATCTCTTCGCGCGCGGCGAGAGCGAAGTTCCCGCGACGCTGATCGGCGAGAAGCTCATGGACGCGTTGCGCACGCTCGACAAGGTGGCGTACATCCGCTTCGCCAGCGTCTATCGCCAGTTTCGCGACGTCGAAAGCTTTCAGGAAGAGTTGGCATCGCTGCTTGCTAAATGAGCGACCATGGCTTCGGTCACGGTCGCTCTCAAGAGATTACCTGAAGGCGAAGGACTCCCACTTCCACAGTACATGAGCGACCGAGCCGCGGGCGCGGATCTCTGCGCCGCGGTGCACGAGGAGCTGACGTTGCTTCCAGGTGCTCGCGCTCTTATTCCAACCGGCTTTGCAATCGCGCTTCCCGACGGATATGAAGGTCAGGTCCGTCCGCGCAGCGGCCTGGCCATGCGTCACGGTGTGACCTGTTTGAATTCGCCCGGCACGATCGATTCCGATTACCGCGGTCCGGTCTGCGTGGTGCTCGCGAATCTTGGGACTGAACCATTTGTCGTGCGCCGTGGCGATCGAATCGCGCAGCTGGTCGTTGCGCCGGTCGCGCAAGCGCGCTTCGATCTTATCGAAGAGTTGCCGGAGACCGCACGCGCCGCCGCCGGCTTCGGCAGCACCGGATGAAAGTCTATATCGTCGGCGCCGGGGCCGTCGGCACATACCTCGGCGATCTGCTGCAGAGCGTGAACGTTGAGGTGACCTATGCGCCGCGCGATTTGGCGGCGGTGACGCCGGTCGACGCCGACGTTGCGATTGTCGCCGTAAAAGCATATGACACCGACGGTGCGATCGAGACGTTGCGCAAGGCGATCGCTTATCCGCAGAAGTGCGTCTTCGTCAGCCCGCAAAACGGGATCGGCAATGAGGAGAAGTTGGCTGCGGCGTTCGGTGAAGACAACGTCGTCGCGGCGGCGCTCACCGTTCCCGTCGATCGCGACCGGGCAAACGGTCATGGCCGGGCGATGAAAGAGGGCGGGCTCGCATTCGCGCCGCTGGGAAAGAACGCGTATAATTGGCTCCCCGCGGCCTTCGCCAGCACCGGGCTCAAAGTGCAAGTCGTTGCGGACTGGCGCGCGTTAAAGTGGTCCAAGCTCGCGCTGAACATCGTCGCCAATGCGAGTTGCGCGATCCTCAACGTGCTGCCGAACCGGCTCGTTCATTACGACGAAATCTTCACGCTGGAGATCCGCGCGATTCGCGAAGTGCGCGCAGTCATGCACGCCATGAACATCTCGCCGATCGATCTCCCGCGTTACCCGGTGCGCGCGATGCAGGGCATCGCCACGCTGCCGAGCCCGGTCTCGCGCAAACTGCTTTCGAGCCGGGTGGCCGGCGCCCGTGGAACCAAACCGCCCTCGCTGCTACTCGATCTGCGCGCGGGGAAGGCGCAGACGGAGGTTGACTTTTTGAACGGTGCCGTCGCGGTAGCGGGCCGCGAACACGGCGTGCGCACACCGGTGAACGCAGTCTATTCGCGCGTGCTGGAAGATATCGCGCACATGCCGCAGCTGTGGGCCAAATACCGGGAGCACCCGGACACGCTGGCGGCTGAAGTCGCGGCTGAAGTGAAGCGCGTGCGCGCGCTCGCCCGAACCTGATGCGCCATCCGGACGTTCCCGAATCGCTGGAAGGCTGGTGGATTCTCCACCGCATGTTCGCGTTCGACCGGCGCGGCTGGGCGCTCGTCCCACCGGACGAACAAGAACGCATCGCCGGCGAAGCGACCGATTTTTTCGCCAGCCTCAAGGACGGCAGCGGCGATCTGGGGCTGGCGCAGATCCTCGGGCACAAAGCCGACCTCATGCTCACGCACTATGCGAAAACCTACGACGGGTTAGCCGAAGTGCAAACTGACGTCGATCAGTTGGAACTGCGCGCCTACATCGAACCACGCGACTCGTATGTCTCGGTGCTCGAACTCGGGCTGTACGATGCGACCGCCAAGATTCATGCGACTCTCCAAGAGCGCGATCTGAAGCCGCATTCGGCCGAATGGAACGCCGCCTTCGACGAACTGCTCGTGGAGCAAGAGAAGAACCCCCGCAACGCCGAGCGCCTCTGGGCCCCGATCCCGCCGCGGCGCTACGTCTGCTTCTATCCGATGGACAAGAAGCGCGCGCAGGGCGAAAACTGGTACACCTTGCCGTATGCCGAGCGAGCCAAGATGATGGTCGACCACGGCAAAATCGGCCGCACGTTCCACGGGTTGGTGACGCAGGTTATCTCGGGATCCGTCGGCTTCGACGACTTCGAATGGGGCGTTGACTTGTACGCCGACGATCCGCTCGTTTTTAAGAAGCTCATTTACGAAATGCGTTTTGACGAAGTCAGCGCACGTTACGCAGTGTTCGGTTCGTTTTGGAGCGGATTACAGTTCTCGATTGCGGGCCTGCCGCGTTTTCTGGCCGGCGACGTCCCCGCGCTCAAAGAAAAGGTTGACGATTAAATGGCGGTTGTCGAGCTCACGGCCTACATCGACGTCCTCTCATCCTGGTGCTACGTCGGCGATCTGGCGTTGCAGAAAATCGAAAAGAAGTACGGCGATCGCCTCCGCGTCGAATGGAAGATCGCTCAGCTCTTCGATTTCGGGCCATTGCCGTACACGCGCGATCAGCTGACTTGGTATTATGCGCGCACCGCAAAGATAAGTGGCGTGCAGATGAATGCAGCTTGGGTCGACACGCCCGAGGCAACGACGCTTCATGCGAACGTGGCGGCGGAAGCTGCGCGCACGCTTGGCGTGACTGATATGAGCTTGGTGCGGGCGCTCAATTATGCGAACGTCATCGAAGGCAAGCCGCTCGGGCGCCGTGAGCCGGCACTCGATGAAGCCGCGCGCCTGTCAGGTTTGGATCGTGCTGAGCTCGATCGGGTCATGCGCGATCCGGCGACGACGGAACGCATCAAACGCACGACGGCTGAGTTTGAAAACCTTCATTTGCCGCAACGACCCTCGTATATCGTGCGAAATCCAACCGGCGATCTCGCGATGCTCTCGGGAATTTATACATTTGAATCCTTGGATGCCGTAATAGGCGAGATGCTGCATGCCTCCGAGATCACCGAGCAGGTCGGCCCCGAACCGGCGTGACTTTGCTGGCGGGATTCGCTCAAGCGGCAATGGCTGGGATTATCGCTTTCCAGTCAATTCAATTGACAGTTTCACGAAAGCCTTTGCACCCAATCGAGAAGCTATTTGACAATTTGACCGCTTGCAACGGGCGATCGCTTTTTAAAGACATCGACAAGTACCCACAAGCAAACCTCCGGAACGCCTGGCGTCGGCATGTGTGGGACAGCCCGCAATACTGGGAAGCTGGAGCTGCCGATTTCCTTCACGCGAATCCGAACGACGGGCAGTATGAAGTTTTTCGAGGGCAGTACGATCCGGTCCGACGCGTGGTCGTTGTGAAGCACGACATGTATGAGGACGCAGAAGTCGTCGTCGCAGCGGCGCGGCTGTACAGTCTTCCCAGCGCTGACCTATCAGCGGCGATTCCGATCAAGGGCCTTTGGATTGGTGAGCCGCAGGCGCAGGTCGAGCATGTGCTCGGCCGCGGCTATCGCAACGACCATTGCGGCAAGCCTCAGTACTACTACAGTTCTGTCACCGATGTTTTGGTGCTGACCTACGAATCCGGGAAGCTCACACGTTTCTTCGGCGGGTTTTACACGGATTAGCAGCTCAATGAGTCTTGCGATGCGGGAGGCCGGCGAAGAAGACGTTCGGTTTATCGCGAGCCTCTTTAAGCTGCCGCATGCGCGCGAATTCCTTAACGAGCCGGGCCGCGATGCGATTTTGGGTTTGATCGAAGATCCGCAAAGCGAAGCGTTCATTGTTGAGGCCGATGGTAAGGATTTCGGCTACTTTACGATGCACGATCGCGGCTGGCTGGTAGAACTCGGCGTGCTAGTCGTAACGAACACAGGACTTGGCGCCGGGCCGTTCGCGATGCGCTGGGGTGTGCAAGAGGCGTTCAAGCGCGGCGCGCACCGTATTTCCATTGAAATCCGTGAAGACAACGATCGTGCTCGCGCGATGTGCGAGCGGCTCGGTTTTAGAGCCGAAGGACTCCACCGCGACGGCTTCCGCGATGCCGTGACAGGCGAATACAAGAATTTGATCCCATATGGTTTGCTCCGGACGGACCTGCGACCGGTCACTTGACTCACTGCTGCGATGGTTGTATTATACAACTGTTGTGGTTGACAACTTAAACCGTTCCCGGCGGGCGGACCCGGTTGCAGACTTCCAAGACTCGATGATAGGCATCATCCGGGCTCTGGGTCTGCACAAACCTGACACGACGCCGTGCGGTCAGCCGCTATCAGTCGGCGAAGCCCAGGCGCTCCTCGAGATCGCACGCGAGCCCGGAATCTCGCAAAACGGTTTGGCACAACGTCTGGATCTCGACAAGAGTACCGTGAGCCGTTTGGTGGGCATGTTGGAGCGGCGTTCGTGGATCGAGCGCGTGCGCGACCGCAACGATTCGCGTTTTTATCACCTGCGCTTGACCGCCGCAGGCACAAAGGCGAATGCAAATCTTGCATCGTCGCGCCGCGCGAAGTTCGAGCGCATCTTTCAAGCGATTCCGCGCTCGCAGCGCACGGCCGTGGCGGCTTCGCTTTCCGCCCTTGTGGAGGCTATCGATGAATCTTAAAATCACCGCCGCCGTGCTACTAGCCGTATTCGCCGCGGCGCCCGCACTCGCGCAGACTCGCCAGCAGACGATCCGCGAACGAAGCACGCACGTCATGCCGTTTTCGATGGATGCAACGATGCACCGGTTCGAACCAACGCAAACCGGCGGCGTGATGACCGTAATCGTGCACGACGGCGACGCATCCCAAGTTGCGCTCGTCCGCGCGCACCTTCAAAAAGAAGCGGCGGCGTTTGCGCGCGGAGACTATGGTGACCCGGCCTACATCCACGGCAAGAGTATGCCGGGACTCGCGACCCTGAGTGCGGGTGCGAAGCGTATCCGCGTTCGCTACGGGATTCTCGAAGACGGTGCGACGGTTACGTTTCGCACAAGCGATCCAAGGCTGATTGCTGCACTGCACAGGTGGTTCGCGGCCCAGGTTTCCGATCACGGCCACGACGCCAGCATGTAAAAGAGCCCCACCACGAATGGTGAGGCTCCTTCTCGAGCTGGTTGTTTCCTAGAAGTGGAAGTTTACGCCGAACCGGACGAGCGACGCGCTCAGACCCGCCGAGTGCGTGAAAACGTTCGTCGGAAACGCAATCGGCGGTGTAAACGCCGTCAAGTTCGTGCTCGTGGACGACAAAGTGCCGAAGTTGGCGAAGAGGTATTCACCTTTTAACGTCACCTTCGGATTGATCTTGTCTTCCGCGCCGAAGCCGAAGACCGAACCGGACCGCGTCGCATTATATCCGCCGTTTTCATGCGCGGTCGCGAACGTGTCGGTAAACACGGCCGTGTAATTGACCGTAGCCGACGCGACGCCGCCCGTTATGTAGGCAAGATAGTGTCCGTTCGCGATTCCAAGCCTTGCCCGTCCCGTAAACAGTCCCGTGGTCGAGACGGTTTGAGTTATGGTGAACGTGTTGTTGGGAGGCGGGCAGCAAGGATAGAAATTCGTGGCGGTCTTGGTGCCGGAAAGGTTCATCGTATTGTAGTCTGCTTCAAGCCCGAAAACGAAGTGACTGAATTGGAAATTGTATCCGGCCTGCACGCCGCCGGTAAAGCCGGTGGCCGTTACTGGTTGCTGGCCGATTTGGCCGATGGCCACCGGGCTTGAATTAGCAAAGTAGCCCGTCGGGCTAAAGGTTGTCGTCGTGGAAGGGTTGGAGTGAATCTGAGCTCCGCCGACGGTTGCGCCCACGTAGAAGCCCTTGAAATCGTCGGTGGCTTGCGCGTACGCTCTTCCGCTCAAACCGAGCAGCAAGACGCATACCGCAATAAGAATCCTCGAGAGAGACATAAGCACCTCACGTAGGTAGTGTTAAAACCGCCCTTCTCCGGGTGAGGCTCTTTTCTCTCTTTTGGCAGTTGCGGCCGGGAGCCCCGAGCTCCCGGCCGCAGACCGATTTATGCTACGGGCAGGCTACGACGCGCCCGATTTGATTGGTTGCATTTTCAGCAAACCACATGGCGCAGTCGGGTCCTGCAACTATTCCGAATGGCGAAGAACTGGCCGTCGGAGTTGAAATCTCGCTCACCGCGCCGCCAAGGGAGATACGCCCTATCTTACTGACGCCGGGCTCGGTGAACCACAATGCTCCGTCGGGTCCCGGCGCGATTATGAAGGGCGAAGCGCCCGTGGAGATGCCGGCCGAGAATTCGGTGATCGAGCCGCTCGTCGTAATCCGCCCAATCTTTCCGACCGCTTCGGTAAACCAGAGTGCGCCGTCCAGACCTTGCGTGATGAATCTCGGAGCGCTCGTAAGTCCCGTGGAGAACTCGGTGATAACGCCGGCGGTCGTTATCCGTCCGATCTTCACTCCGTTGGCCTCTGTGAACCAGAGTGCGCCATCGGGACCGGCCGTGATTCCTTCCGGAGTCGCGCCGGCTGTTGGGATCGTGAATTCCGTGAAGGCGCCAGCCGTCGTGACGCGCCCGATCTTCGCAGTGGCATTGATGTTGAACTCAGTAAACCAGAGCGCACCGTCGGCACCAAGCGCGATCGAAAACGGCGCCGCGTTGGCCGTTGGGACGGTGAACTCCGTCACGGCTCCCGCCGGTGTTAGTCGCGCGATCTTGCTTGCGCTGCCTTCCGTCACCCAGAGATTACCGTCCAAACCGGTTACTATGCCGAAGAGTCCGGCACTCGGAGTGATCACCGGAAACTCGTTCGTAAGCACCCCAAGCGTCGTCATGCGGCCGACCTTGTTTGAGCCTGACTCGGTGAACCAAAGCGAGCTGTCGGGTCCGAGTGTGATCGAGATTGGTGCGGAGCCGCCGGCAAATTCGGTCATCGTGCCTTTTGCGACGGCCGTTCCCGGAATGGGGGCGACGGTGTTACCGTTGCACGCGGCCAGTGTAGCTAGTGTAAGGGTGACCAAGAGTGCCTTCGCTCTAGGGAGCGTCAGGAGTGGCGTCATGGGCGAACCTCCAAGGTTGGCAGCAAAAAGTAGGAACGCTAAGTTGCCTTCATACCCGTAGGCAACCTGCCTTAACGATGCCTTAATTGGTCTCGCTAGGCCGCGGTAGCGAGGCGCTCCAGGCTTCGATAGTGCACGGCTTCCGCCACGTGTTCGGCAAGGATCTCGTCGCAGTCCGCCAGGTCGGCGACTGTGCGGGCGGCGCGCGCGATGCGATCCAGCGCGCGGGCTGAGAACTGCTTGCGCGCGCTGGCATGGGCCAAAAGTTGCATCGCGCTCGAATCGAGCCGGCAATACGCGCGCGTTCTATTGGCCGGAATATCCGCGTTGCACGTGAGCGCCGTACCCGCAAAACGGGCAGCCTGCCGTTCGCGTGCGGCAAGCACGCGTCCACGAATTGCCGACGAGCGTTCCGCGCCTTCGCCGCGCACCATGTCGTCGAACGGTACGCGGCTTACCTCAATCTGCAGGTCGATGCGATCGAGCAGGGGACCGGAAAGTTTTGAAACGTACCTCGCGACGGCGGCGTCGTCGCAGCGGCACTCCGCGCTGCGCGTTCCCCGGTATCCGCACGGACACGGATTCATGGAGGCGACCAGCATGAAGCGCGCAGGATAGGTGAACGTTCCGGACGCGCGCGCGATCGTAACGGTTCCCTCTTCGATCGGCTGGCGCATCACTTCAATCGCGCCGCGCGCAAACTCGGGAAGCTCGTCCAGAAAAAGTACGCCGTGATGCGCCAGACTGATCTCACCGGGCTTTACGACGCTGCCGCCACCGACGAGCGCGGTCTGGCTGATGGTGTGATGCGGGAAACGGAACGGCCGGGCGCGCACGATGCCGGGCCGCGATCCGAGTAGACCGGCAACGCTGTACACTTTGGTTACCTCGAGCGCTTCGAGCGGCGTCATCGGTGGAAGAATCGAGGGCAATCGCCGCGCGAGCATCGTCTTACCGCAGCCCGGCGGTCCGAGTAACAGCAGATTGTGTCCGCCGGCCGCGGCGATCTCCATCGCGCGCTTGGCGGCGAGTTGCCCTTTTACGTCGCTAAAATCGCCGTACAGCACTTCGTCGAGCGGCGATAGTGCCGGCGTGACCGTGCGAGTGCGCCACTTTGCGCCGTGACCGGAGATCGCGGCGAACGCGTTTTGCATCGAGTCGACCGCGTACAGTTCGATATCTTCCACGAGCGCCGCTTCCTCGGCATTAGCGCGCGGGACGATGAGTTTGGTGAATCCGGCGTTGCGCGCGCCGAGCACCATCGGCAGAATTCCATGCACCGGGCGCAGCGATCCGTCGAGTGCGAGCTCGCCGAGCGCGACGAAGTTTTGCAACGCGAGCCGGTCGATCTGCTCGTCGATCGCGAGCAATGCCAACGCGATGGAAAGATCGAAGGCCGGCCCCTCCTTGCGCACGTCCGCGGGCGAGAGGTTGATGAGCAGCCGTCCCGCCGGATACGCGAAACCGGAGTTAAAGATCGCGCTGCGCACGCGTTCGCGCGCCTCGTTGAGCGCGCGGTCCGGCAGGCCGATGATCGCGAGCCCGGGTGAGCCGGGCGAACTATCAGCTTCGACGCGCACGACGTAGCCGTCGATGCCGAGCATCGCGGCGGAAAACGCAAGTGAAAGCACCTATGCCTATCACGCGCTAGGCGGAGGTTCGCTAGGGGCGCCTGCGAAGGTCCGGCTAGATGAGGCTCAGCACCGCCGATCTCCTGACCATCGCCGCGTTCTTTGCGATCAATCTGGGGATCGGACTGTACTACGCCCGCCGCGGGAGCAAGAGTCTTAGCGACTTCTTCCTATCGGGGCGAAGCGTTCCGTGGTGGCTCGCCGGCACGTCGATGGTTGCCACGACGTTTGCGGCCGACACTCCGCTGGTCGTTACGAAACTCGTTGCCGACAACGGTATTGCCGGCAACTGGCTGTGGTGGAGCATGGCGGGGTCCGGAATCCTCACGGTGTTTTTCTTTGCCGCGCTCTGGCGCCGGTCCGGAGTTTTGACGGACGTCGAGTTTATCGAGCTGCGCTATTCGGGCAAACCGGCCGCCGCGCTGCGCGGCGTGCGCGCCGTCTATCAAGGCTTGATCGTCAACACGATCATCATGGGTTGGGTGAACCTCGCGATTGCGAAGATCATGCTGGTCGTTCTTGGGATTCCGAAATGGGAAGCAATTCTCGTTTGCCTGGTCCTGACCGCATTATACGTTTCGATCGGCGGACTGTGGAGCGTCCTGGTTACCGACGTCCTTCAATTCATCGTGAAGATGTCGATGATAATCGCGCTCGCCATTGCAGCGGTCGCGGCGGTCGGCGGTATCGGCGCGCTGAAAGCCAAGCTCGCGATTTATGACTTGCATCACCACATCGCCGGCGGCGGTTCGCATCTCGATTTCTTTCCGACAAGCAATGCGGCATATATGCCACTGCTCACCTTCCTCGTGTACGTCTCCGTAGCGTGGTGGGCGTCGTCGTATCCCGGCTCCGAGCCGGGCGGCGGAGGCTACATCGCGCAGCGTATCTTTTCATCGAAAGACGAGAAGAACGCGATCCTCGCGACGCTGTTCTTCAACGTTGCGCATTACGCGCTGCGTCCTTGGCCGTGGATCCTCGTTGCGCTCGCGTCGCTAATTCTCTATCCGGGCGGTGTGCTGAGTCCGGATACGCATAAGGTTGACTTCGAACTCAACTACGTGCGGACGATGGTGGATTATTTGCCGGTGTCGCTGCGCGGGTTGATGCTCGCCGGCTTCCTGAGCGCGTACATGTCCACCATCGGGACGCAGCTCAATCTCGGCGCGTCGTATATGACCAACGACCTGTATCGCCGCTTCTTCAGGCCGAATGAAAGCCAACAACACTACGTAACCGTTTCGCGCATTGCAACTATTCTGGCAATGCTCATCGCGCTCGGTGCAACGTTCTACATGACTTCGATCACCGACGCGTGGAAATATCTCATCACCTTCACCGCGGGCGTCGGCCTGGTCATGATCCTTCGCTGGTACTGGTGGCGGGTCAATGCGTGGACGGAAATCTCGGCGCTGCTCGCCTCAGGCATCACGGCGACGACGCTGCAATTCGTTCACGTTGTTCCGCCCGACGATCCGAATGCCGTTGCGATCAATCTGCTCATCACTGTCGCCGTCACAACTGTCGTATGGATTGTCGTGACGATGGCCACCAAGCCCGAACCGATGGACGTGCTGACGCGATTCTACGAACGGGTCCGGCCGAATCCGCTCGGCTGGGGCGCGGTCGCCGCATCGAGCCTGGCCAAAGACGAGCGGCAGCTGGTGGTGTCGGCACTGGACTGGCTGGCGGGATGCGCCCTGGTCTACTTTTCGCTGTTTGGCATCGGCCGTCTGGCGCTCGGCCAAATCGGCTGGGGGATAGCGCTGCTTGTCTTGGCGGCCGGATGCCTGACGTTCATCCTGTGGGACCTGAGGCGGCGCAACTGGGAGACGCTCGCGTTACCCACCGTTTCTCCACAGCGCTCACAGGGGGGCTAGCGCCTCGCGGATATAACCCCCAGGCGATGAAGAAATTCGGCTTGGCGACCCTGGCGGCGATGGCAGTTCTGCTCCCCGCCTGTTCCTCGAACTCCAGCACCACGACCACAACGAACGCCGGCGCGAAGACGATCGGCGTCTCGATCCAAGATCTCGAAGCGCAGTTTTACCAACAGATGGAAGCCGGGATGAAATCCGAGGCTGCCAAGTACGGCTACAAGATTACGTTCGTGGACGCCAGCCGCGACAGCTCGCGGCAACAGTCGCAAGTCGAAGATTTTATCTCGCGCAAGGTCGATGCAATCGTATTGACGCCTTACGACTCGCAAGCCATCGGTAGCGCGATCGTCGCCGCGAACGACGCGAAGATCCCTGTCTTCACCGCCGACATTGCCAACGCGAGCACACAAGGCGTCGTGATCTCGCACGTCGCCTCCAACAACGTGCAAGGCGGTCAACAGGCAGGCATGTTAATGTGCACGGCGCTGCATGGTTCGGGTACGGTCGCGATCATCGACGAACCGGAAGTCACAAGCGTGCAGGACCGCGTCAAAGGGTTCCGTCTAGCGCTGCAACAAAAATGCCCGAACGTAAAAGTTGTCGCCGACGTTGATTCCGGCGGCACGCGCACGAAAGCCAACGCCGACACCGGCGACATTTTGCAGCGTTACAAGGATCTTAAAGGCATCTTCGGGATCAACGACGATTCAGCGCTGGGCGCGGTCGCAGCCATTCAAGCTGCCGGCGTAACAGGTATCGCCGTCGTCGGCTATGATGCTTCGCCCGAAGCGCAGACGGCGATCAAGAACGGTTCGATGATAGGCGATGCGATTCAGCATCCCGACGTGATCGGCTCCAAGACCATTGACGTCATTCACGATTATTTCTTGGGCAAGAAGGTTCCGGCGCGCATCGACGTTCCGGTCGGAACCTACACAAAGGCCAACGCGAAATAGCCCAAGCCGCTAGTCCGCTCCTCCAAATGCGCGGCATCGGGAAATCATTTCCCGGCGTTCGCGCGCTCGAAGACGTTTCGCTCGATCTGCGGGCCGGCGAGGTGCACGCGCTCGTCGGCGAAAACGGTGCGGGCAAGTCTACGCTGATGAAGATCCTGGCGGGCGCGTACGCAGCGGACACCGGCGAAATTGCCGTCGACGGAAAGACCGTAACGATTGGCTCGCCGCGCGCGGCCGAGAATCTCGGCATCGGTATGATCTATCAGGAGTTCACATTGGTGCCGGCACTTAACGCCGTCGATAATATCGTTCTCGGAAACGAACCCACCAATCGCGGACTATTGGACGAAAATACGGCGCGCAAGCGCGCCGAAGCGGTGTTCGCGCGGCTCGGCGTCGACATGCCGCTGAATATCGAAGCGTCTCTGCTCCGCGTGGCACAACAGCAGCTGATCGAGATTGCCAAAGTGCTTTCGCGCAACGCCCGAATCATCGTGATGGACGAGCCGACGGCCGCGCTGACCGACCGCGAAATAACCAAGCTCTTCGAAGTGATCCGCACGCTAAAAGCGGGCGGTGCGGGAATCATTTACATTTCGCACCGGCTCGAAGAATTGCCCGACATCGCGGATCGCGTGACGGTACTGCGCGACGGCCGCATCATTGAAACGCGCGCCGCCAAAGACTTTCCGCCCGACGAAATCATCCACGCGATGGTCGGCAGGCGGCTGGAGTCGCATTTTCCCGGGCTGCCGCCCGTTGCGCCGGACGCGCCTGTGGTGCTGGCGGTTCGCGATCTGACGCGTCCGCCGGCGGTGAACGGCATTTCGTTCGAGGTGCGTCAAGGCGAGATCGTTGGGCTTGCGGGCCTGGTAGGCGCCGGACGCACGGAGATCGTGCGCGCGATTGCGGGAGCTGATGTTCCGAAGAGCGGGGCTGTTGAAGTGCAAGGCAGCGTCGTCCATATTCGTTCGCCGCACGACGGAATCGCAGCCGGCTTCGCGTTTATCACGGAGGATCGCAAGTCTCAAGGACTCGTCCTTGGGATGACCGTCCGAGAAAACGTGACCCTCGCCCACCTCTCGCAGTTCGTCGAGCGCGATCAATTGATCGATCGCCGAAAAGAAGTAGCGACCACGCAGGAATTTATCAAGCAGCTCGACATTCGCACGCCGGGCTCGGAACAAGTGGTGCAAAATCTCTCCGGCGGCAACCAGCAGAAAGTCGTGCTCGCCAAGTGGCTGATTGGGAATGCAAAGGTGTTTCTCTTCGACGAACCAACCCGCGGGATCGATGTCGGAGCCAAGGCCGAGATCTACAATCTCATGATCAAGCTTGCGAACGGAGGTGCCGGCATCGTGATGGTCAGCAGCGAGTTGCCGGAGGTGCTCGGCATGTCGCATCGGGTTCTGGTGATTCGCGGCGGGCGCGTCGCTCGCGAATTCGATCGCGCACAAGCCACACCGGACGCGGTCATCGCGGCGGCGACTGGAACCGCGGCATGAAGCCGGAGGTGCGCAACTACTGGCTGCGTGTCGGAGGAGCGATTGTCGTCCTGGTCGTCGTCGCTCTAATCATTAACTTCGCAGCGCACGGCTCGTTTCTCGATAAGGGCAACATCGTACGCGTCCTGCGTCAGATCACGTACAACTTCATCATGGGAGTGGGCGAGACGTTCGTCATCATCACGGCGGGCATCGACCTTTCGATAGGCTCGCTGATATCGCTGACCGGCGTCGTCATGGCGCTATTTGCAAACGCAAGCGGTTTGCACGGCTTCCCACTGATTGTCTTAACGCTTCTTGTTGGACTAGCGGTCGGCGGCGCGGCCGGTTTTGTGAACGCGGTGCCGGTTGTGAAGCTCAACCTGCCGCCGTTTATCACAACGCTTGCGATGATGCAGATCGCGCTTGGGCTCTCGTATATTATATCGGGCGGTTTACCGGTCCACGTCAATAGTACGGACTTCCAGCACACCGGCTACGGCGGGTTCCTAGGGACGAAACTCCCAGTGCCCGTGATCTGGATGATCGTGGTACTGATCCTCAGTTCGCTGCTGCTGATGCGCACGCGTTTCGGGCGCTACGTGTTTGCGATCGGCGGAAACGAAGAAGCCGCGCGGCTGGCCGGCATTAGCGTGGGGCGCGTGAAGACTGCCGTATATGTCATAAGCGGCATGTGCGCCGGCACGGTAGGCTTCTTGTGGATGGCGCTGTTTCAGTCGGGATCGCCCCAAACCGGAACCGGAAACGAAATGCTCAACGCGATCGCGGCAGTCGTAGTTGGCGGTACCAGCCTTATGGGTGGCCGCGGCGCGATTGTAGGGACATTGTTGGGCGCCTTGCTGATCGGGTTCTTGGATAACGCCATGAATTTGCTGCAAGTGAACTCGTATCTGCAATTTGTCGTGCTCGGCGTCGTCATTCTTTTGGCCGTCGTCCTCGAAGAGCTGCGCAAGAGGTACTTTCGACGAGCCTAAAACGGCGACAGCATGTCTGAACACCAAAAAGGTGAGCAGCCGCCCAAGGGCGTGCCGGTTGAGTCTCCGCAGGTGCGGCGCGCCAAACGACCCCAGCCGATCGGCTTGCTGGCCTTGGGGGCGCTGGGCATCGTCTTCGGCGATATCGGAACGAGCCCGCTCTACGCGTTCGCGCAATGTTTTACGGGCGACTATCCCGCAGCTGTAACCGATGCGAACGTACTCGGCATCTGTTCGCTGATCTTTTGGGCGCTTGTGATTGTCGTCACCGTGAAGTATGTGATCTTCATGCTGCGCGCCGACTACGACGGCGAGGGCGGAACGCTGGCGCTCCTGGCGCAGCTCATGCCGCCGAGACGCGCAGCGATGCCGGTTGGACTCTCGGCGATCGCCCTGATGCTGCTTTTCGGATCGTCGATGCTGTACGGCGACGGCGCGATCACGCCGGCGATCTCGGTTGTCTCAGCCATCGAAGGGCTGGATGTTTGGACGAGTGCCGCTCATCCGTTCATCGTTCCGCTGGCCGTCGTCATTCTGATTGGGCTGTTCGCGGCTCAAAAACGCGGGACGGGGCGCATCGGCGCACTCTTCGGTCCAATCGTGCTTGTATGGTTTGCGGCGATTGCGGCGCTTGGTGTGTGGGGCATCACTCGGAACCCGCATATATTACTCGCGTTGAATCCGGTTTTTAGCTGGGAGTTCGTCCTGCGCAACGGCTTGCGCAGTCTGCTGATCTTCGGCGCCGTTGTGCTGTGCGTGACGGGTGCGGAAGCGCTGTATGCCGACCTCGCGCACTTTGGGCGGAAGCCTATTACGCTCGCGTGGCTGGTCGCCGTCTTCCCCGCGCTGCTGCTCAACTATTTTGGGCAGGGCGCGATCACGCTCGGAAACTCCCATCCGCTCAACAATCCGTTCTTCGCGCTGGTGCCGCGCTGGGGTTTGATCCCGATGGTGGTTCTCGCAACCGCGGCGACGATTATCGCGTCGCAAGCGCTCATATCCGGCGTTTTTTCGCTGACGCAGCAGGCCATGCAACTCGGCTACGTGCCGCGATTCCGCGTGGTTCACACGTCGCGACACTACGCGGGCCAAGTCTACATGCCCACCATCAACGCCGTGCTGGGGATCGTCTGCGTAGTTCTGGTGATCACATTCGAATCGTCGGCGCATCTCGGCGGTGCGTACGGCCTGGCCGTCACGATAACGATGCTGACCACCACCATCGCTTTTGCAATGCTCTTGATCCAAAAATGGAAATGGCCGTTTTGGCAGTGGGCGCCGCTCATCGCAGTTTTTCTCTCGTGGGACATCCCGTTTCTCATCGGCAATCTGTCGAAATTCTTTGCCGGCGGCTGGGTGCCGGTCGCGATGGCAGGCGTACTCTTCGTGATTTTCGTCACTTGGAATCGCGGGCGCCGCCGGATGATGCAGAGCTTGGCTCATCACACGATGCCCGTGGAGCAATTCGTGCGCGAGATCCGAGCGCACACGCAGTTCAGCGGCGTCGCGTTCTTCCTGACGCCGGAGCCTCGAGGCATACCGTTCGTGCTCCAGCATGATTGGATGCGCGAACACATCGTCTACGACTCGATCGTCCTGTTGACCATCATGCACTCGTCGCGTCCGTTCGTGCACAACGAGCACCGCCTGGAGATCGAAGACCTCTCGCCGCGCGTGCTGCGCGTGAAATCGTGGTATGGCTTTATGGAAGAAGCGCACATCGACGGCATCCTCAGAAACCTACGCCGGAAACGTCCCCAGCTGGATCTTTCGCAGCCGACCTACTATCTGGCAAAACCGTCCATTGGGGACGATCGAACCAAGCACGGACTGCCGGCTTGGCAACTCAATCTGTTCCGCTGGCTCGCGCGCAACGCGCGCCCGCTCACCGATTCGCTCGGCTTACCGCCGAGCCGCGTGATCGAATTCGGAGTTGAGGTTAAACTCTAATAGGAGCGCCGCTCCGGCGCATTGTCATCGTGAGGTATCGAGTCCTGAGCCTGGTCGAAGGGGCGCGAGCGTAGCGAGCGGCCCTGAGGCGTAGCCGAAGGGTCACCCCTCGCGGCGCTCGGGGCCGCTCGCGCAAGCGCTCGCGGTCCTTCGATACCTCAGGATGGCAACTAGAAGTCTGAGTCCTTTAGGCCGACGTTCGTGCGCAGATCGGCCCATATTTGCTGCGATACAATCTTGCCGGCGCTGTCGTAGCGGATTTGCTCCAGCGGCAAGTGCGTCGTCTTCGAGAAATACATGGTTGCGCGTGCGACGCCGGGATCGTCGGTTTCGTCGGCCAGGATCAGCTCGACCATCGTGCTCTCTTGTCCGCCGATTTTCGGACCATTGTGTTCCGAAAGCCGGCCCTTAAGAGTGCTGTACTTGCTGACCAGTACTTCAAGCCGTCCGTCCGGGATCGTATAGCCGCGCAGCGAGACCGCCCGCCGGTCATGTATGCCGACTCTGAGGTGAACGAACGACAAGAAGCCGCCGAGATGACCGCTCACCGTGTCGCCGCCCTTCCACACTGCGCCGCCGCCCGCGCCGGGACCTGAGATGATCTGCGTTTTTATGAGGTTCGGCTTCTTATACCAAAACTGATAGACACGGTCTTGGGCTTGGCCGTCTTTGACTTCGTGTGAATGCACGGTGACCGTGTAGTCGTTCACATGGGCAAGCACTTCGTCGAAGGCAGTGAGCGCGGGCACGGTTGCAGCGGAAGCCGGCGCCGCGACGATCGCCAGCGCCAAGAGCAGGCCTAAACTTTGCTTTGTAATGCCGCCTCCGCTTGCGTCTCGTCGTAAAGCAGGGTGCCGTGTTTCCCCTCGACGCCGATGAGCACGTCGCACTTGGCGTTGGCGGCGATCTCTTCGATTTCGCGCCCCAGCGGTGCGCCGGTATAGGTCCCCTCGCGATACGAGCCCATGATAATCAGGTCCGCGCGTTCGCGCTTGGCCAAGTCGAGGACGGCCTGCGAGGTGTGACGATGGTGCACTATCTCAGTACGAACGTCGACGCCAAATCGTTTGCCGATGACCTCGGCCGAGGCCATGACGTCGAGCGCGAAGCGGTCTTCGTCCTCCATGACTGCGTTGGTGGGCAGAGTAAACGGAACTTCGATCACATACAGGGCGAGCAACTCGGAGTTCAGTCCGCGGGCCAAGCGGGCGGCCAGCACCATCATATGTTCCGAGCGAATCTCCGACGAGAATGCGACGAGAACGGTTCCGAAGCTCTCCTTGAGCAGCCGTTCGGCTTTGACCGCTGCGATATCGGCCCTGCTCTTGGGCGGATGGAGCATCCAGTAGAGCGTCCCACTGATCGAAAGCACGGTTAGAATGGCCGCAGCCGCGCCGGCGGCCGTAACGTGCAGCTCGTTCATCCGCGCGCCCGCAGCATTAGGGTTACCCGGTAGAGTCCGAGCCCGAGCATGGCCGCGCCCAGAATAATTCCCGGAATCGTTTCGAGGCGCACTCCCGCAAAACGAACGACCTGCACGAGAATAGCGGCGCCCAGCGCGATAAAGAGCAAACCGTTGAACGCCTTGAACCCGACGTAGGTTTTCGATTGGCGAAAGCTCATGGAGTTCTCATCGTGAAGTTCGGATCGCGAGCTTTCAGTTTGCCGACCAGCTCGTCCATTAGCTCGAGCTCGCCGGCGTTTTTCAGGATCTGCACCTGATCGCGGTTCCAGTTACGTGGAGCGGAACCGAAGAGCGGCAGCTTTTTGCGAAGCCGGTAGATCGCGTAGATGACGATGCCGAAGAGCAGCCAGGACGGACCGGCGATGCGCCCGATGTGATGCGTCAGCAGCACAAAGATCAGAATCGCGAAGATACCTAGAAATCCGATAACGGCGACGATTGGAAACAGCACCTCTTCGCCTTTGAAACGCATCTTCAGATTGAGCGGAATCAAGAACTTGCGCGGCGTGAGCGGGTCTTTCAAACGCAGCGCGATCAGCGCGACGAAAACTAGCGTATAACTCGCCGCCGCACCAAAGGCGTACAAGTCGCCCAGAAACTCATAGCCGAAATTCCCCTGTAGAGCTGCGAAAACCAGTTCGATGGCGGCCAGCGTGCAGAAGACGGCGATCGAGATAACCGGCGTTTTGAACTTGCGGTGAACCCGCTTGAAGATGCTCGGCAGCAGTTGGAACTGGCTCATCGCGTAGGCGATGCGTGAGCTTCCGAAGACGCCGGAGTTGCTGGAGATCAGCAGCAGCGTCGCGCCGAAGACCGGCACGTAGAACGCCGCCAGCAGTCCGAAGTACGGGATGTTGGTTGCCATAACGGCGACGGCTTTGTCTTGATTTTGGACGGCGCCCAAATAGTGCCAGAACTGTTGCGCGTGCCCGGCAGCGTCGTGTGGAACCGGATGCCAGGGCTGCATGCCGAGCGCGAGGTTCGAATATGCCAGCGCGAAGATCAGAATCGTGAGGATCAGCGAGATCGACGTCCGCGGGATGATAGAAGCCGGACGGTTCGTCTCTTCGGCGGCGTGCGAAATGGATTCGAGCCCGACGAACGAGATAATAGCCAGCGAGATGCCGTTCATCAACTGAAATGTGTTCGGCCAGCCCGACTGCATGCTGTGAATCAGCAACTCGGGATGAAATGTGAACAAGAATCCAAGAACGAGAATCAACGTTTCGCTGAACACGTCGATCGCACTGACGAATCCGTTGAACGCGGTGCTTTCGCGCACGCCGATGACGTTGAGTACGGCCAGTCCCGCAATCAGCGCCAGGATTACCCAGAAGTGTGCCAGCGGATGCGCGCTCGCATCGAGCACGTTCAGCACCGGCAAGTGGCTCAGATAGCCGACGCAGCCCCATGCAAAAAGCGTTATGTCGATAGTGAAATCCAGCAGCACCGCCCAGCCCGCGATGAATCCGAGAAAATCTCCGAGGCCGCGCATGACGAAATACTGTCCGCCGCCGGCGACCGGATAGGCCGCCGCGAGTTCGGTGTACGCTAGGCCGACGGCAACGTACACCAACCCCGCGAAAAGAAAAGCGATGTTCGTCGCGCCGCCCGCGACGCCGATGACCAGTCCGAGCGCGACAAAGATGTCCGCGCCGACGTCCGCGTAGCCCCACGAGTACGAACCCCAGGGCGTGACGGAGCGGCGCAGCTCCTGACGCTCGCCGGTTACGATCTCAGAAGACATTGCGGTGCAGCGTCAAGCGGTCGCCGTCGAGCGCGACGACATCGAAGCGAAATGGCGCGTCCGGCGCAACGATTTGCATGTAATCGGCCGCGATGCGCCGCAGCGTCGCGCGTTTGCGCGGCCCGACTGCCGAAAGCGCGCTGCCGAAACTGCGCGTGTCACGGCGTTTGACTTCCACAAAAACGATCGTGGCGCCGTCGCGGCAGACGAGATCGATCTCACCGCCGGGTACGCGCACGTTGCGACGCACGATGCTGTAACCGGACGATTCCAAAAACGCGGCCGCGCGGCTCTCCCCCTCGCGGCCCTTGGCGTTTCGCTCAAGCGCCAAATGCGGCTTCCGCCTCGTGTACCGTAAAGCCGAATGCTAATTGCGCTTCGCGCACGCGCCACCAGCCCGAGCGGTGATGCGTGCTCGGTCCGTGTTCTTTCAGCGCGCGCAGATGTTCCGGCGTCGCATAGCCTTTGTGATCGGCAAAACCGTAACGCGGCTCGATCTCGTGCAGCTCGCACAGCAGCCGGTCGCGATGAACCTTCGCAATGATGGATGCCGCGGCGACGGTCGCACTGCGCGCGTCGCCCTTAATCAACGGTTCCTGCGGACCCGTAAACGATTTGATCCGCACGGCGTCGGTGATCAGATACTCCGGCAGGACCGCGAGCGCCGCCAGCGCGCGCTCCATCGCGAGCACGCTGGCCCAATAGATGTTGAGACGATCGATCTCGGCCACGCTCGCGCTGCCGATCGCCCAACCGGCGCACGCGCATTTGATCTGCTCGGCCAGCTCCTCGCGCAACTCGGGGCGCACTTGTTTGGAATCGTTGAGTCCGCGCAGCATAAGCGGTTCGCCGGCAACGACGCATGCCGCCACCACAGGGCCGGCCAACGGGCCACGGCCGACTTCGTCGATGCCGCCGACAAACAGAAAGCCCTGCGCGCGTGCGGCCGTTTCAAATGAGTGGATCCGATGCAAGCGCCGGCGTTCGCGTTCGTACGCGTTCTTGGCCTTACGCTGCTTGGTCGTCACGCGGGGCGCTCTCCAACGTTATTCTGCCGAACTTGCCGTCGTTGAAATCTTTGACGTACGACTGTGCGGCGTTATGGTAGTCGCTCTCTCCGCCGTGCCGCACGAATCCTCGCATCTGCGCGAACGCCGAGAGGTCGGGCACCTTCGTCCGGCCGCCGCTCTTTTCCGTCAGCCAGCGATGAAACCGCGTGACGACGTCCTCCGGGTCGTAATGATCGCGAGGAACCGCGGCCACCAGCGCGAGTTTCCACTGCGCGTCAGCCGTCGGAATTCGCGGAACCAGGATGCCGGGCGTATCCATTAATTCGAGCCCGCCGCCCACTTTGAACCACTGCAACTGCCGGGTGACGCCCGCCCGATCTTCCGTGCGCGCAACCGAGCGGCCCACCAGGCCGTTGATGACCGACGACTTGCCGGAGTTCGGAATTCCAACGACCATCGCGCGCTGCATGCGGTGCCCCTCGCCCACAAAGTCGCGCAGGCGCTGCCGCACCTTCACGAATGCGCCCTGCGTGCGCGCGTTGACCGCGAGCGCGTCGTTGCCCAACGCTCTCAGCCATTGCGCAGTCTCGGCCGGCTCGGCCAAGTCTTCGCGGCTGAGGATTTTAAGGCGCTGCCGGTTTCCCGCGATCTCGTCGAGCAAGGGATTGACTCCGCTGGCGGGCACACGCGCGTCAACGACCTCGATGACGACGTCCACGAGTTTTACGTAGTCGCCCATCCGCCGCATGGCCGAGGCCATGTGGCCGGGATACCATTGGATGACGCGTTCGAAGTCGCCGCCGTCTTTCACGGCGGTTAGAACGTGCCGAGCGCGGCGGGCGGCCAGATTCCCGCAATCGCCTTGCCGAGCACGTCGCTTTCGCGGACGAACCCCCAGAAGCGCGAGTCGTTGCTGTCGATCCGGTTGTCGCCCAAAACGTAGAGGGAGTCCGGCGGCACCACGGCTTCCGGAAAGCTTCGCTCGTCGGCAAAACGGACGTAGGTTTCGGGCAGCAGGCTGCCGTTGACGATCACGTGTCCGCGATCGATAGCGATGCGATCGCCAGGCAAGCCGATGATGCGCTTGATGAAGATTTCTTGCGTGGGGGAGTCGTGGCGGAAGGCGATGATGTCACCGCGCTGCGGCGGGTGCAAGCGGTACGAGATCGTGTTGATCAAAACGAACTCTCCACTCGCGATACGCGGCGCCATGGAAAGTCCGGAGACTTCCGGGGTGCGCATAAAAAACGCCGTAGCGAGCGCAGCCAATGCAGCGAGTTGCAGCGTCGTTCGTGCGACGGAGCGCCAGTGCAGTTGCCCTTGCACGGATCGACTACTTCGCCACTGACGTGGCGAATCCTAACTAGAGTATATGCGCGTGCGTGAACGGCCAGAAGATCAAGAAAGCGCGTCCCGTGAATGACGCCGGCTTGCCGGCCTCGGGCCCGCTTTCGAATCGCCCGGTAAATTGCGCGAAACCCCAGACGTGCGAGTCTTCCGAGTCGTTGCGGTTGTCGCCCATCATGAAATAGCAGTCTTTGGGAATGCGATCCGGCGCGGTCCAATACCGGCGCGGCGGTACGTTGGCTTTGTGCGGATCCAGCGGGTCGTAGCTGTTCGGATCGCCGAGCTCGGTCACGTAGATGCCGTAGTTGCGGATCTGCAAATTGTAGCCCGGAGGCTGCGCGATGTAGGGCTCGGAGAGCGCCTTGCCGTTCAGGTAAACGACGCCGTTCTTGATCGCCAGCCGGTCGCCCGGACGGCCGATCACGCGTTTGATGAAGTCGTCCGACGTCGGAATCGGCGGAGGAAAGACGACGATGTCGCCTTCGTGCGGCTTGGTGAAGCGGTATTGGAATTTGTTGACCAGCAGGACGTCGCCGACTTGCAGCGTCGGCACCATCGAGGCCGAGGGAATGTAGTACGTCCGCGCCACGAATGTAATCAGTAGGAACGCCGCGATGCCCGCGACGACGAACGGATCCACATACTCGCGCGCAATGACTACGGACCGGCCGTTCGTTCGCACGCGCACGGGCTGCAAGCTCAGCACGATCCTGGCCACGAAAAAAGCGCCGACGAGGGCAAGCAGCATGGTCGGAGTCATCGATCGGCTCTTCTGGCTCTTCTAATGAAGGACGCGCAGCCGGGTCAGCGGCCACATCAGTAGGAACGCCCGGCCCGTGAATGCGGCCTGAGCTCGAGTGTTTGCCAGCTGGCCCGCTGCGAACGGACCGTGGAATTGCGCAAATCCCCAAATGTGCGAATCATCGGAGTCGTTGCGGTTGTCGCCCATCACGAAATAAAATCCGGCCGGAATGCGATCCGCGGACTGCCAGAGCGCTCGCGGCGGAACGTCGGCCTGCGCCGGCGAGAGCCGCTCGTTGTCCACATAGATGCCGTAATTGCGAACCTGGAGATCGTACGCCGGCGGCTGCGCGACGTACGGTTCGCTCACGGGGTTTCCGTTGACGTATACGGTTCCGCCGCTGATGCGTAGCGTGTCGCCCGGAACGGCAACCACGCGTTTGATGAAATTGCTGTCGGATGGAATCGGCGGGGTGAAGACCACGATGTCGCCGCGCGCGGGCGCATGCAAGCGGTATTCGAATTCGTTTACGAGCAGCACATCGTGCTGCTGCAGCGTGGGAAGCATCGAGTCGGACGGAATGTAAAACGTGCGGATCACGAACGTGATCATGAAGAGCGCCGCCAAGCCTGCGACGATAAACGCATCGAGATACTCGCGAACGGCGACTTTTGCGCTGTCGGCTTTAAAACTCAGCGCGACTCGGGCGACGGCAAAAACGCAGATCAGCCCGAGCAGCTGCAGGGGCGAGAGCGCTAGGTTAGCGGGCAGATTTCTTCTCTTTAATGCGCGCGCCTTTGCCGATCTTCTCGGTGAGATAGTACAGCCGGCTGCGCCGCACGGCTCCGCGCTTGCTCACTTCGATGCGCTCGACGCGCGGGCTGTGCACCAAAAACGTTTTCTCAACGCCGACGCCGTGCGCGACGCGGCGAATCGTCATCGACTCCTGCGCTCCGCCGCCCTTGCGCACCGTGACGACGCCTTCGAACATCTGCGTGCGCTCTTTGCCGCCCTCGATGACCTTCGAATAGACTTTGACGGTGTCGCCCGGGGCGAAATCCGGGACGTTTTCCTTGCGCTGCTCTTGGTTGAGGACATCAATGACGTTCATGGCTTGGGGATTTTATCACGCGCCTCGTCGTTCCGCAATGATTGGCCCTCGAGGTCGGGCCGTTTGGCGCGGGTCCGTTCCCGGGAAGCCTCACGGCGCCAGTCGGCGATGGCCGCATGGTTGCCCGACAGCAGCACCTCGGGCACGTGAACGCCCCGGAAGACCGGCGGCCGGGTGTAGCTGGGGTAGTCCAGGCCGCCGTCCGTGAACGACTCGCTCTCGAGCGATTCGGCCGTAAGGGTCCCTTTGAGCAGGCGGACCGTCGCGTCGATCATGGCCAGCGCCGGCAGCTCGCCCCCGGTGATCACGAAGTCGCCGAGCGAGTACTCTTCAATCGGATAGAGGCTGCCGAGACGGTCGTCGATTCCCTCGTAGTGCCCGCAGACGAAGACGAGCCGGTCGAATTCCGCGAACCGTTGCGCCTCGCGCTGGGTGAACGGCTTGCCGCCGGGCGCGGGGACGATCAGTAGCCGGCGTTCCTTTTCCGGCGCCATTCCTTGGATCGAATCAAGGATACGCGTGAGCGGTTCGAGCCGCATCACCATGCCGGGCCCGCCGCCGTACGGCTCGTCGTCGGCGCGTTCGTTTCGTTGCAGCGCGTCAAGGACGTGATGGTAACGAATGTCGACGATCCCGGCCGCGACTGCCCGCCCAACGATCGAGAGCCCGACGAAGGGCGCAAACACTTCAGGAAAGAGCGTTAGCACGTCGATCGTGAACATAGGGCGAGTGTTCAACCTCGGGCGCTTCCTCGCTCCTTTCCGGCGCAAGTCACTCACGCCGTACGAGATCGCACTCGACGCGCTCGCGCGCGGACGATTTGCCGAAGCACTCGAACGTTTGGATGAGCTACTGTCGGACGGCAGTCTGGCGCGTGAGCAGCGCGCGGCCATGACGAACAAACGCGGCGTTGCGCTGGTGAGCCTGCAGCGCCCGGAGGATGCGCGCCGCGCCTTCGAAGCCGCGCTCGAGATAAAACCGCGCTTCGCGCCCGCGCTCGTCAACATCGGGAATCTTCTTTTGGAGTCGGGCGAATTGGAGGCGGCGGTCGCACAGTACGAAGCGGCGATCGCGGCCGACGATCGGTACGCGCCCGCGCACCATAATTTGGCGGTCGCCTACAAGCGGCTTGGCCGGACCGCGGACTCCGTGCGCGCGCTGCGCCGAGCGCATAAGTTACTTCATTGAACAGGCGCATCCGCGCTGCGCGGCTGCGCGCCCCCCGCCGTCCTGAGCCTGTCGAAGGGGGTCGGGGCCCCCGGCCTTCGGCCCACCTGCTACTTCACAAGATCGGTGTTCGTTATTTCTTCTAAGTATTCGAAGAGTTGGGGCAGCGTGATCTTTTCGAGAGCCGTGCGTCCGATGTCGCCTTCGCCGTCCTCGCCTTCGTCGCGCAGGTAGCATCGCGATTCCACGCCCGTGTCACTTTCGCTGATGAACGACACCGCAAAGCCCTTGCCGGGGGTCTCGTCGTAGATGCGCATCGTAGCGGGATTGAGGATCTCGATTGAGTGCGTGGCGTTGTGGGCGTCGAAGATCGTGATGGTGAGGTAGTCGCGATTGACGATCTCGATCGAGAGGACCACGAAAATGTTTTTCGCCGAGAAAAACTCATGCCCGCGCTTGTTGCGGCTGGAGACTTCATAGAAGACCCGGTGCGCGACAAACCGATTGAGAATTTTACGCAACGTCGAAAGGGAGGCGAGCGTCTCCGTCCGGTTGCCCCGCGTATAGATGATTTTCACGGGACGCGCAACCTTGCACGGGTGAGCAAGTCTACCCTCCCTTAGACTTCGCTCAGGACTGCGGCGCCTGGAGGCCAAGCGCGCTACTGATGCAAAACTTGGGTCGTGCTCTCCATACCGGACATGGCGATTCTGGGCGTCCTGGCGCTGCTCGTTTTCGGCGAGAAGAAGCTTCCGGGCGTCATGCGCCAGGCCGGGCGCATCATGCGCGACGTGCAGAACACGTCGCAATCGTTCTTGCGCGAGATGGATCGCGCCGCCGATGTGAGCGAACCCATCCACTCGACCGTCGAGGTGCCGCCGGCCGATGTGCCGCTTGCCGATGTGCAGCCTACGGATGTGCCGCCCGCCGACCCGCCGTCTGTCGCGCCACCTGAAAGGCCCGCATGAATAGCTTCCACCGGACCGTACTCGCCGGCGCGATCTGCGCGATTTCGCTCACCGCATCAGCGGCCGCAGCGCAAAAGGCGCCGCTCGACTATAAAGTCTACGACGGTTGGAACCGCTTCGCCGGAGTCGCGATTTCACACGACGGCGCGTGGATGGCGTACGGCGTTGCGCCCGAGGACGGTGACGGCACGCTCGTCGTGCGCGACCTCGGCACCGGGCGCGAGATCCGCGAACCGCGCGGCAAGGCGCCGCTCTTTTCCGACAATTCGCAAATCGTGTTTTATACGATCTCCTTAACCGCCGCCGAGCTCGATGCGGCACGCCGCGCGCACAAGCGGCCCGATCAACTTCCGAGGGAAGGCTTCGGCGTGCTCGTGCTTCCGTCGGGAACAGCGTTCACCGCCGATCGCGTGAAGAGATACGCGTTCGCCAAGCACGGATCGCAATTCGTTGCCTATCTGCAAGAGCCGGCGGCGCGTGCTTCAGCCTCACCCTCACCCGCGCCGAGCGCGAGCGCGTCGCCCGTTCCCGACAATAAGAAAAAGGCTGAGACGAGCACGTTGATGCTGCGCGATATCGCCGCCGGCACGAGCGTGACGATTCCGTCGGTCAGCGAGTTCGCGATCTCCGATGACGAGCATTATCTTGCATACGCGACGGAGACTACGGACGGCGCCGGCGACGGCGTGCACGTACGCGATCTGCGCAACGGCACAGTTGCAGACGTCGCAACGGGCAGCGGCCGGTACATCAAGCCGGCGTTCGCGCCTTCGACGGACAATTTAGCGTTTGTCACCGATCGCGCATCGTATTCAGAAGCGGCGCCGCACTTCGAAGTGTATCTGTGGAGTCCGGGAGCGGCAGCAGCGCACGCTATTGTGACCTCGACCTCTCGCGGATTGCCGTCAGGCTGGTCGCCGAGCGCCGATGGCGCGGTAACGTTTTCTAAAGACGGTCAGCGGCTGTTCGTCGGCGCGAACGTAGCGCCGACGCCGCTGCCTAAGAACACGCCGGATCCGATGCAGGTCGATCTCTGGAATTGGCACGACGGGCGCTTGCAGAGCGAGCAGAAGGTTGAAGCGGGCGACGATCGCACGCGCACGTACTTGGGCGTATATGATGTGGGCGCACAGCGTTACATACAGCTCGGTTCGCCGAACCTAGCAACGATAGAGACAAACGATAACGCGGCCTTCGCGCTTGGTCACAATGCGCTTCCCTATTTGGCGCAGCGTTCGTGGGATGATTTCTTCGATGACGAATATGCGGTGTCGTTGCAGACCGGATCGAAACATCTTGTGTCGCGCCGTCAGCGTGAGGGCTGCGAACTTTCGCCGGCCGGCAAGTACGTGCTGTGTTACGACCGTATCGCGCGTGCCTGGTACACGGTGCGCACGAGCGACTGGCACAAAACCTATCTTACGCGCAATTTAAAGGTGGCGTTTTACGACGAACTCGACGATCACCCGGCTCCGCCGCCGCCCTACGGCTCCGCGGGCTGGCTCGACGGCGACCGGCGCGTGCTGCTCTTGGACCGGTATGACATTTGGTCCGTCGATCCGAACGGCGCGAATGCGTACCGCCTGACGAACGGCTTCGGCCGCGCGAATGCGCTGCGGTTCGTTCCGGTGCAGCTCGATCCCGAAAAAACTTCGGTCGATCCCAACGCCGTGATGTACCTTTCAGCATTCAACGATCGCGCCAAGAGCAACGCGTTTTACCGCCTGGCAGATGCAAATAAAGCGGCGGCGCCGCAGGTGCTCTTCGCCGCACCCGAGGTTTTTGGAACTCTGCTAAAAGCGAAGAATGCCGGCCGCTACTTCTTTACGCGCCAGCGGTTCGCGCAATTTCCGGACTTCTGGTCGGCCGGCGCATCGCTCGCGCATCCCGCGCGCGTAACGAACATCAACCCGCAGGCGGCGAATTATCTCTGGGGCACCGAGCAGCTCGTGCATTACACGAGTCTCGAGGGCAAGCACCTCGACGGCATTCTGATTCTTCCCGAGAACTTCAATCCGAAGCGCAGGTATCCGATGCTGGTGTATTTCTACGAGCGCCTGGCCGACACGCTGCATCGCTTTTACTCGCCGGCGCCTTCGACAGGCCCGGTTTTTGCGCGCTACGTCAGTAACGGGTACGTCGTATTACTTCCTGACATTGCATACACGACCGGGCACCCCGGCCGCAATGCATACGATGCAGTCATGCCCGCCATCGATTCAGTCGTGCGGCGCGGCTTCATCGATACCAAACGCATCGGCGTGAGCGGCCACAGTTGGGGCGCCTATCAAATCGCGTACATTCTTACTCGCACTCACCGGTTTGCGGCTGCCGAAGCGGGCGCAGCCGTTGCCGATATGGTGAGCGCCTACGGCGGAATCCGCTGGGGATCCGGATTAGTCCGGGAGTTTCAATACGAGCAGAGCCAAAGCCGCATCGGTGCGACGCCGTGGGACAGGCCGGATTTGTATCTGGAGAACTCCGCGCTATTCCATATTCGCAACGTGCGTACGCCGTATCTTACGATCGCTAACGACAACGACGACGCCGTGCCGTGGTATCAGGGCATCGAATTCTTCACTGCGCTGCGGCGGCTGAACCGCGAAGCGTATATGTTCAGCTTCAACGGCGAGTTTCATAATTTACGCGGACGCGAACAGCAGAAGTATTGGACCGTTCACTTCGACGAGTTCTTCGATCACTTCTTAAAAGGAAAGCCGGCGCCCCAGTGGATGACCAAAGGCGTCGACTACCTGCATCGCGGCGAGCGCAACGTGCGCCCGCTGTTCGGTGAAAAGCCCTAGACGTTAAAGTTGCGGCGGATCTCCGTGATCCGTTCGTGCAGCATCTGCTTGGCTTGCGATTGCAGCCGGCTCTTTTGATCCTCGGGCAGGCGTTGGAAGACCAAGTAGCCGGCGGCCGCGAGTACGCCGCCGAGCACGCCGACGAGCAGCGCTTTGCCGGCCTCGTTTGCGCCGAGGCTGTCAGGGTTCTGCGAATGCGCCCCGTTGTGGGCGTCGCCGGGGGACCACTGCTTCTCCGGCGGGATGGTACGGAAAGTTTCTGACATGCCAGCTCCTTTTGTGGGTGCTTCTTACCCGCTTATACCTATCGGCCTAAGGTTCCGTTTCTTCGATGCAGCGGACGTGCTGCGGGTACTGCGAGGCGATCTGCTCGACCGCCAACCGCGCCGTATCCACGATGGCCTGGACCCGGTCGTCGTCGCGCAGCCGGTTCGGCCAGCGCAGGGAGAGCCTGCCGGAGCTCTGCGTCGCGTCCAGCGGCACCTTGACGTGCGCCTCAAGACCCAAGCGGGCCGCCTGTAGAATGCCCGAGACCGCCGCGCACACGAGCGAGAACTCGTCGGAACTGGTCTGCGGCAGCTCGACGTGACCCTCGGCAAAAACAGAGGACAGCCGTTGCCGGCTGTCCCTGCGAAATATTACTTCCATCATCCTGAGAGTGTCATCCTGAGCCTGTCGAGGGCCGAGCTAGGGAAGTTCGATCTTCGTAATCTGCACTTCGGCGAAGCGTTGGCGGTGGCCGGTCAACTTGCGGACGCGCTTCTTGGGCTTGTACTTGAAGACCAGAATCTTGCGGTCCTTATCCTGACGCAGCACCTTGCCTGTGACCGAGGCGCCCTTGACGAGCGGGGACCCGAGCGTCACCTTCTCGCCGCCCTTGCTGGCCAGCACGACGCGGTCGAAGGTCACGTTCTTCCCTACCTCGCCGTCGAGCAGGTCGCAGCGGATGACGTCACCCTCGGCGACCTTATACTGCTTGCCGCCGGTTTCGATAATCGCGTACATAACTTTGGAACATTATCATCCGCCTCAGGCCCTGTCAACGCAGCTCCAGCTTGACCTCAGGCTGCCGATGGACTATATTTGACAGAGAAGTCTGTAAAACAGAGTAATCTAGACTGGAGTTTGGAATGGAAAGCCTTACCGCCTCGCAGGCTCGCGAGCACATTGAAATGGTCGACCATATTTTGGCGCGCACGGAGCGCTCGCTGCAGGTGGGGGGAGAGTTCTTTGTCGTCTGGGGCCTGTTTTCGGCCGGTGTTACCCTGATGGCTCAGCTCGTCGCGGACAGGCGGCTGCCGCAGAGCTCGCTGTGGGTGCTGCCGGTGTTGCTGGCAGTCGCGATCGCGATCAGTGTAATCCGCGGCGGGCAGCTGGGCCGGCGAAAGGACGGGCTCTCGCTCATTCAGCGCGAGTATTTTGCCGTACTTTGGATTTCATTGGGAGCCGCGATGTTCACGGACATTGCCGGCTACAGAATCTTCACGACGTGGGCGAGTTCCGCGATCTGGACTGTGGCAGCTGCGATCGTGCTGCTTTTCATTGCCACGCACGGAAACCGCCGGGCGCTCGCGGGCGGAATCATTTTGCTCCTCTCGCTGGCGGCGGCGAATTTTATGCCGGCATACACAGGATACGCGCTTTCAGCAGGGATGCTGTTCGGATACGCGGGTTTCGGTCTGGTTAGTCTAACGGCGCGCGACTAGCTTGGACGAACTGTTGCTCTCCAAAATTCGCCTCGGCGCGATTGCCGAGCTGTTGAACGCGGAATGGGTCACATTCAGCGAACTGCAGCAAGCGACGCAGACGACGCACGGCAACCTTGGTGCGCATCTCGCAAAGCTCGTCGAAGCGGGTTATGTAGCCGAAGAAAAAGTCTTCGTGAAGCGGCGTCCGCAAACGCGGTACCGCTTGACGAAAGCCGGGCGTGCCGCCTTCGTGGAGCACGCTCGCGAAATGCAACGGTTGCTTGCGAAAGAGGCGGCTTCGTGACCTCACCCTGGTGGTACCGCGGGCGAACCTATGTCTTTGCCGCGATCTATTTTGGCGGTTTCTTTTTCGGCGCGCTGGTATCCGTCGCGCTTCACGGACGGTATATACCGGCGGTTGTGGAGCTCGGCAACCGGCTCGGTCCAAATGGACGCATCGCATTGTTCGCTTTGGCAGCGCTCTGCGCCGCGATCTGTTACGTGCTGCGCGTGTGGGGTTCGAGCTACTTGCGCGCCGGCATCGTATGGAACGCGGATGCGCGCAGCGACACGCTGCTGATCGCCGGTCCGTTCCGCTACGTGCGGAATCCGTTGTACCTTGGAAATACATTTCTGGCAGTCGCGGCCGGGCTCATGGCGCCGGTTGCCGGCTGCGTGTTCATTATCATAGCGAACGTCGTGTTCGTCATTGCGCTGGGCCGGCATGAAGAAGTGATCCTGGAACGTACGTACGGCGAGCGCTTCCGCGCCTATGCCGCGCAGGTGCCCTCGCTCGTGCCGCGTTTGACTCCCGTCGCGGCTCAAGGCGATGTGAAACCCTCGCTCGTGCAGGGCCTACTTTCGGAAGTCTTCACCGGCGCGATACTGCTCGGCATCATTCTCGCCGTCGTCGACCAAAGGCGCGGCGGTCTCGATTTCTTCGTCTTGTACGTGGGCGGGATCATCGCGCAACGCATGATCGCTCGCGCGCAACGCCCTCCGGTGCAGGCGGGCACTTCGCCCTAAGGCAAATAGCGCGCAATGCGCGCGTCTCGAATCGGCTTTGTTGTATGGGGCGCCGTCGTACTTGTGACGGTGCTTCGCGCGATCTTTGACGCGACGCTGCCGCTGACCGGCGACGAAGCATATTATTGGGAGTGGAGCCGGAGGCTTGCCGGCGGCTATGTCGATCATCCACCGGCTGTGGCATTCGCGATCGCGGCGTTTGCGTGGCTCGGCCGCACGCCGTTCGCGGTTCGGTTGCCGTTTGTTCTCTGCGGCCTCGGCACGGCGATCGCGGCCGCGGGCGCCGCGAACGTTCTCAGCGGCGATCGGCGCGCCGGATGGATCGCGGCGCTGGCGGTCTCGCTGGCACCATGGCTGATCGTGGCGTTCGGGATGGTAAGTCCCGACGGGCCGTTCGCATTGGCATGGGCGCTCACACTGTACTGTGCGGCGCGCGCATTTCGCGGCCGTTCGTGGCAATGGTTCGTCCTGCTTGGAGTTGCGCTGGGTTTCGCGTTGCTGTCGCGATTCTTCGCGGTGGCTTTGGCCGCCGGTTTGGTTGCGGCGGTCTGCGCGAAACCGTATCGCGCATTGTGGCCGCGTTTGGCAGTGTCGTTGGCAGTCGCGTGCCTGGTCTGGTCGCCGTTCCTAATTTGGAACGCCTCGCATGATTGGATTTCGTTCACGTTCGCAATCGTGCAGCGCCACGAACCGCAATTTCAGTTGGTACGCCCGCTAATCGTTTATCTCGAGGCCGCATTCGCATTCTCGCCGGGCCTTTGGATTGCCGCGACAATCGTAGCCGCGCGCTCGAAGGAACCGCTGGTTACCTGGACGGCGGTGCCGCTCTGCGTCGCGCTGCTGCTGCTTGCGTTGCGCGAACGCGTCGAGATCTACTGGTTCATCGGCCCATTTATCTCGCTGGCCGTCGGGCTTGGGGTCGCGTTTGTGCAGTGGTCGCCGCAGGCGCAAAGACGTCGCGGAGCGTGGATATTTGCGCCGGCGGTTCTGTTGAGCGCACTGGTCTTTTTCGCGGGGATCTGGCCAGGAGTTGTCTACGCGGGCGTGCGTCATGCGGGAGTGAAACTCAGCGACGGCGGGCCGTTTGAAATGTTCACGTATCGCCCGCTGGCCAAAGATGTACGGGCAATCACGCAAGCACGCGGCGCTTATGCCATGACCGACGGATACGGTTTTTCGTCGCTGCTGGATTTTTACGGCGAGCTGCGGCCCGTCCTAATCGGCTATGACGCGCAGGGACAAGAGGCGTTACGCTGGTTCGGCGATCGCGACCGGCCTCAGCGCATGCTCTTCGTCGACAAAATTCCGTTGGCGCAGCGAACCGATTTTCAAAAACAACTTGCGCTGGCCTGCGCGCGCGTGGTCCCGGGTCCGGTGCTGCGATATCCGCTGGCGGGCAGCGATCGCAGCGTTCCTCCGCGGCCGTATTATACGACGTGGTGCGAGGGCATGAAACCGGACGCGATGGCGATCTTGCGCTGGCAAGCTAAGACTTAGGGCTGCAGCGTTAGCGTCGTTTGAGCCGCTTTGCGTACGGCTGCATCGCTAAAAGGCAGCGGCATCAGCCGTTGCGCGATCCAGGCCGGGCTTTGATCCGTGTAATGTCCGGATCCGGGTTGCCCCGACTCGCCGCTTGGAATCGCGATTCCGCCCGCGTCCCAATTCCCAATGTCCCACACCGCGCGAAAACTCTGCGACGACGCTGCCCTTTGTACATGGATCCCGTAACTGTCGCCGTCTCCCGGCAGCTTGGCGCCGTTCAAGAACGTGAAACCGAGCGACGCCAACGAGTGGCGTATCGTCGTCCCTCCGTATTCGCTCCAAGGTTCCAGCAACTTTACGCCGTTGGCTTGGACGGCGGCGCGCAGCGACTGCACGAGTAAATCGTCCTGAGGGTGCGCTCGCAGCAGCCGCATCAACAACATGTAGTCCGCACCGTTTGCGCTGGTTTGGTAATCTTGGTAGCGTTTGGGCACGAGCGATCGCGCGAGTTGCGCGACCGCACCCCGCCGCACTTCCCACGCGATCGCCGCGCCGCGCGAGTCCGGATCGAACCGGCCGTTCCAGCGTGCCAGCACAGCAACATACAGCGACAGGACGCGATCGTTGGTTAGACCTTTGCGGCGAATTGCGGCGACCGTCGCGCGCGCCAGGTCGCGTTCAGGCAGCGAGAGTGTATCCGCTTGGAATGCACTCATGTCCGCGATGCTAAAACGCTTCTTTGAAGCGAGTAGCGTTTTTATGCGCGCCGCGCGATACGGCGGTCCGAAACTCGGGCTCAAACGATACGGGTAACCGCTGCCGTAGGTACGATTGTTGGCCGTGAAGAGCAATGCGTCGCGGGAAGCGGCGACTTGCGGCAGTTGTTGGAATGGAATGTAGCCGTAATGCGGATCGCTCGCCGCGTGCACGCGTAAGCCCCAGGATGGATCGTGCGGAATGAGGCCCGCCAGGTGGTACGCAACCGCCCCGCTGCGATCCGCAATCACGAAGTTTTGCGGCGGCCCCGGGTAAGGCGCGAGCGCGGCTAGCCCTTCGCGGATGGAGCGCGCGTGATTCAGTCCCGAAAAAGCGATGACAGGAGTGACGGGCATCGTCGCGGCGTTCCAATCCACGGCGTACGCATCGGATCCGTTCGTTTGCGCGACAAAACCGTGCGCCGTTTGTTTGTATTGCACTCTGACGTCGCGGCCGAAACGCACGTGAAACGTCTCCCAGCGCGTGCGTGCGGCTTCTGTGCTCGTGCGGTAGACGACTTCCGTCACAACCGTACCGTCGGTGGCGCCCCACGCGATGTCGTTGTTGTGGCCGAGGATCACGCCGGGTACGCCGGGCAACGTCGCGCCCGCAACGTGCAACGTGGGCGAGCGCAGTTCGACCAGATACCAAACTCCGGGAATGCCGAGGCCCAGATGAGGATCGTTCGCGAGCAGCGCGCGCCCCGTCGTCGAACGATTTGCGCCGACCGTCCATTCATTGCTGCCGACCGGCGCGCGTTCGATCGAAGCTGTTTGCGACAGCACTCTGTCGATGAGAAGCGGCTTTAGCGAAGGCATCGGCAGCGGTTGCGGCGGCGCAATCGGCACATCGTAAGCGGGATCCGTGATCGAGTAAAGGTCCGTCATCGGGATTGGCGCCGCCAAATGCGTTGCGACGTCGTCGCGCCGGATCACGTCGTCCCACGAATCAATCAGATCAAGAACGGTCGCCATGCCGGCGGCCAGCGTGTCTTGCGGTTTCCACGGTTCGGGTCGATACAAAAGAAGGCGAAATTCGACGGGCAACGGCTGTTGGCGCATAGCGGCGTTGACGCCGTTCGAAAAGGACTGCAGCATAGTGCGCTCTCTCGGGCCAAGCGCCAGCCACTGGCGCGCCACTATTCCACGGATATCAACAATGCGCGCCTTTTGGTCGGTGCTCAGCGTCGGCGTTCCGACAACTTCCGAGAGCCGCCCGTAAACGAACCTCCGGATGAAATCCATCTGAAAGAGCCGATCTGAACCTTCGGCAAACCCTTGCGCGAAGAAAAGATCGGAATCGTTGCGCGCACGGATGTGCGGAATGTCGCGATCGTCGCGTACGATCTCGACGGGTGCGCTCAAGCCCGCGACGCGAATCGTGCCGGAAGTTTGGGCCGCGACGCGCATGCCGGCGAACGCATTTATTGCGTACATCACGACCGCGGCAACCAGAATGAAGAATACCAGCATCACGACGCGCATAACCAGCGTTATGCGGCGGCGCCTAGACTGTAACGTAGATGTCCTCGCCGTCGATGCGCACCGTGTACGTCGGCAGCGGCATCACGGCGGGCAGCGTTAGCGCCTCGCCGGTCCTTACGTCAAAGGTTGCGCCGTGCCGCGGACAGACGATCCGCACGCCTTCGAGCTGGCCCTGGTCGAGCGCGCCGCCGTCGTGCGTGCAGATGTCTTCCACTGCATAGATCTCGCCGCCGGCGTTGCACAACAGCACCTCGGTCCCGTCGACGACGAAGCGATGCGCTTCGCCGTCGCCGATCTCGCTCTTTTTAGCGATGAGTCTTTCGGGCATCGCTTGCGCCGCTAGTCGCGGCCGTTTTTGCGGAAGTGAATGATGAACGTGTTGCCCTCTGAATCTTCGCCGAATGCCATCTTACAAACGGGCGTGTCTTCGGTCTCCGGAGCGATCTTCGCGCCGGCTTTCCGGTACTGATCGACCGCTGCCTCAAAGTTATCAACAGAAAACATCACGCCGTTTCCCTGCGTCCACGATCCGTCGTCCATCTTCCATAGACTGAACGCCGTGTTGTCGGGCATCACGAACTCGGCGCCTTGAGTGCCAAACTCGCTGGTTAGTGGTAAACCCATCACGTCGCGATAGAACTTCTTGGCGCGTTCGACGTCCTTCACGAGGTACGCCGTTGTATCTACTCCCAGGATTGCCATACTTGAATGCTCCTCTTTAAGCGCGGACTCTGCCGTTCGTTCCAATGAAAAGGCCGCCCTTGCGGGCGGCCAAAGGATGCGGAGCGCCGGAACGGCCTTAGCCGACGGAGCCTTCCATCTCCATTTTGACCAGACGATTCAACTCGACGGCATATTCCATCGGCAGTTCCTTGACGAAGAAGTCAAAGAACCCGTTGACGATCATCGCGGTGGCATCGGCCTCGTTCAAACCACGGCTCATCGCGTAGAAGAGCTGCTCCTCGCCGATCTTGCTGACGCTGGCCTCGTGTTCGACCGTCGAGCGCTGCTCGTGAATCTTCATGGTGGGCTTGGTGTCGCTCGAGGACTGCTCGTCCATGATGAGCGCGTCGCACTTGACGCGCGTCTTCGAACCGACCGCGCCCGGAAAGATCTCGACCAAGCCGCGATAAGTGGTCTTGCCGCCATGCGTGCTGACGGACTTATTCGTGACCATCGAGGTCGTGTTCGGCGCCGCATGAATCACTTTGGCGCCCGCGTCCTGGTGCTGGCCTTCGCCGGCGAACGCCATCGAAAGCACTTCACCGCGCGCGCCCTCGCCCATCAGATAGATCGACGGGTACTTCATGGTCAGGCGCGAGCCGATGTTGCCATCGACCCACTCGACCGTCGCGTTCTTGTGCGCCATGGCGCGCTTGGTGACGAGGTTGAAAATATTGCGATACCAGTTTTGGATCGTCGTGTAGCGGATAGATGCATCTTCGTGCGCGACCAACTCGACGACTGCGCTATGCAGCGACGTGGTCGAAAACTTCGGCGCGGTGCATCCCTCGATGTAATGAACTTTCGAGCCTTTGTCCGCAATGATCAGCGTGCGCTCGAACTGGCCCATGTTTTCCGCGTTGATGCGGAAATAGGCTTGGAGCGGTTGCTTCACTTCGACGCCCGGCGGAACATAGATGAACGACCCGCCCGACCACACGGCCGAGTTGAGCGCGGCGAACTTGTTGTCGGCGACTGGAATGATCGTGGCCAAATACTTTTGCACGATCTCCGGGTACTTCTTGACCGCGGTGTCCATGTCGCAGAAGAGAACGCCGAGCTTCTCGAGCTCCTCGTTCACGTTGTGATAGACGACCTCGGATTCGTACTGCGCGGAGACGCCGGCCAAAAACTTGCGCTCGGCTTCCGGAATGCCCAAACGGTCGAACGTCTTCTTGATGTCGTCGGGCACGTCGTCCCACGAGCGTTCGGCCTGGTCGGTCGACTTCACGAAGTAATGGATGTCGCCGAAATCGATCTCGTTGAGGCGCTCGGTGTCGCCCCACGTCGGCATCGGTTTGCTTAAGAAGACGTCCAGCGCTTTCAGCCGGAACTCGCGCATCCAATCCGGCTCGCCCTTCATCTCGCTGATGCGCTCGACGATCTCGCGCGTCAGGCCCTTCTCGGACTTAAAGACGTACTTGTCCTCGGAATCGTGGAAACCGTGGCGGTATTCCTCGATGAGGGGCTGGGCGGGCTTTAGTTGGGTGGCCATGTCTTATAAAGGTATGTCAGCGGTTAGCGATAGTCAAGATAATGAAGGGGTATCTTCACTTATTAAGACAGGCTGCTGAACCCGCCGGTTGCGCCCAGGCAGCTGCTTAGCGGGCGCTTGCTGCTGGGCCTGGAGCTCGAAGTCTATTTTGCCGTTACGCGACAGCTTGCGTTTCGGCGTTTGCACCGGACAGCCTAAAGCGCGCCGTCTTTTGCCCGGTAGCTTTACACAGGGGACGATAGGGGCTATTCTTTTTGCGAGCTCTTTTTCTAAAGGAAAGAGCTCGCGGTTATGGGAGGCGCGCCCTTACGCGCCATAGCGGCGAGTCGCCCGCGCAGCCGAAAAAGCGCCGGCCAAGAGCTCGCCGATGGGTCGGGGACGTGACTGCACTGCAGGCGCCAGCCGACAAGTCCGGAGGTGGGATTCCCCCAAGGCGAGGAGATCGCAATAAATTGAAAGCACTCGGTACGCACATTGTGTGCGAACTCTCGGGGTGTGACCCGGTGGCCCTTTCCGACCTGGACGGCGTCCAGAACATGATGATCGCAGCCGCGAGAATCGCGCATGCGACCATTTTGGAAAGCTCTTTTCACCGGTTCGAACCTCAAGGCGTCTCAGGCACAGTCATCCTGGCGGAGTCGCATCTTTCGATTCATACCTGGCCTGAGAAAGAATACGCCGCCATGGATTTCTACACGTGCGGCGACCACACGGATCCCTGGCTTGCTTGTTTGCATGCTGCCAAGGTTCTTTCGGCGACGCGAATGTTGACGACTGAATTCAAACGAGGCATCGAGGCAAAGAACGGAACCTTCACCCACGTCGTAACCGCCACCGAAGCAAAAGATCGCCAACGCACCGCGTAACCCGCGGTTTCTATTTGTAAGCCATGCCGAAAACTGAAAATTGGCAATGGTATGTCGAGGAATTCGCTCCGACTGAAGCCCACCATCACGCCGTGGCCCGTGTCTATTACGCGGGCCGTTCGCAATTTCAGGACATCGGCATTATAGGGACGGCTGTCTTCGGCAAAATGCTGATACTCGACGGCGACACGCAGAGCTCCCAAGCCGACGAACGAATCTATCACGAAGCGCTCGTCCATCCCGCGATGGCCGGCGCGACCGACCGTTCCGACGTTTTGATTTTGGGCGGTGGCGAGGGCGCGACACTGCGCGAGGTGTTACGGCACCCGGATGTGCGGCGCGCCACGATGGTCGACATCGATGGCGAAGTGGTGGAACTCTCGAAAATGTATCTGGCCGAATGGTCCGACGGCGCCTTCACCGAGCCGCGCGCTCGCGTGATCATCGGCGACGCGCTCAAGTTTCTGGCTGAAGACAAAGATCGCTATGGCGTGATCATCTCGGATCTGACGGAGCCGCTGGAAGATTCTCCGAGCAATCCGTTATTTTGCGACGAGGTTTTTCGCAATATCAAGAACCGGCTGGCGCCGGACGGCATCTACGTGCTGCAAGCCAGCACCGCCGGCTTTCATAACCTCTCGCTGCACTCGAAGATGGCGCGCACGCTGCGTAAGTACTACAAGTTCGTCGTTTCGTATTACACGCACGTCCCGGCCTTCGATAACGATTGGGCCTTCATCGCTTGCAGCGACCGGCTCGACCTGGCGCGGCTGGACGAAGGCGAGATCGAACCGTACTGCGCCAAGCTGCAAGGCGAGAACTTTTTCTATGACGCGCAGACGCACCGGCGCATCTTTGCCCTGCCGCTCTACATGCGCCGCGCGCTTGCCGCCGGCGGCGACACGTTTTGAGTTCGATCGACCCGGAGTCGGTGCGCCGCCGCTGGGACAAAGAGCGTTCGCATTTTGTCGAACTGTTGGATCTGAAGCTCGAGAGCGTCGACAAGGGGCGCGCCGTCATGCGCATGCCCTACCGGCCGCAGATTTCGAACGGGACCGGCGCCGTACACGGCGGAGCGATCGTCAGCCTGTGCGACACGGTTTTTTACGTCGCGCTCGCCTCGATCTACGGCCGCGATCAGGACACGACTACGGTCTCGCTCCAATGCAACTTCCTGGCGCCCGCGGTGGGTCCGCACGATCTGGTCGCGGAGGCAACGGTGCTGCGGGCCGGGCGCCGGATCTGCTACGGCGAAGTGACCGTGCGCAGCGGCGAGAAAGTGGTCGCCCACTCGACGCTGAACTACCTCAACACCTACCCGGACGAAAAACCAAAGAAAAAATGAAGCAAACGGCCCTGTACGACGAGCACGTCAAGTTGCGCGCTCGGCTGATTCCATTCGGCGGCTTCGACATGCCCGTGCAGTACGAGAGCATCTTGAAGGAGCACGAAGCAGTTCGCAAACGCGCCGGGCTTTTCGATCTTTCGCACATGGCACAGTTTGTTGTTGAGGGCGAAGCCGCGGCTGAGTGGGCCGATCGGCTAACCGTGAACGCGGTACCGACCATGAAACTCGGGCAAGCGCGTTACAACATCTTCACCAACGAGCAGGGCGGCGCGCACGACGACGTGATCTTTTACCGCCTCGACGACCAACGTTGGATGGTGGTCGTCAACGCCGGCAACGCCGACAAGATGTGGAAGTATCTCAACGACAACATCGGCGACTCCGGAGTAAAGCTTCATTCGCGGCACGGCAAGAACGCGTTGATCGCGATTCAGGGACCGCGTTCGGTGGCGATGCTGGGAACGCACGTCGATTTCGACCTCAACGCTTTGAAATACTATTTTTGCACGCAAGGAAACGTTTACGGCAAAGACGCGATTGTCGCGCGCACCGGTTACACCGGAGAAGATGGCTTCGAGATTTTCGTTGACGGGCGAGACGCGTCCGAAATTTGGACGAGGCTGCTGGCGGACAATGCGGGTGCCGGGTTGATTCCGGCGGGGTTGGGCGCGCGCGACGTGCTGCGCTTGGAAGCCGGCATGCCGCTGTACGGACACGAGCTCACCGAAGAGATCACGCCGCTGCAAGCCGGTTTGGATTGGGTCGTAAAACTCGACAAGCCCCAGTTCGTCGGCGAGACGGCGCTGGCGACGCAAAAAGCGGCCGACGACTTTCCGCGCATCGTGGGAATCGTGATGGACGGCCGCGCCCCGGCACGCGAGGGATACCACGTCTTCTTGGGCGAGAAGCGCGTGGGCGAGATTCGCAGCGGATCGATCGGGCCGTCGGTCGGAAACAAGAGCATCGGCACGGCGTTGGTGGAAAAGGAAGCCGCAACTCCCGGCACGGACGTAGTGGTTCACATTCGAGGAACCGCGTACGGCGCGAAAGTCATGCAACTGCCATTTTACAAGAGGAGCTACAAAATTGGCGCAGCCTGAAGGCCTGCTCTACAGCAAAGAACACGAGTGGGTGAAGATCGACGGAGACAAGGCGACCGTCGGCATCACCGACTACGCGCAAGACTCGCTGGGCGACATCGTCTACGTTGAGCTGCCCAAAGTCGGAAAGCAAGTGGCCCAGTCTGCAGCAGTCGGCGTGGTCGAATCGGTGAAAGCCGTCTCCGATCTCTTTACGCCGGTCGGCGGAGAGATTCTGGAGGTGAACTCCGCGCTCGACAACGACCCCGCGCTCGTCAACCGCGAACCATTCGAGGGCGGCTGGATGTTCAAAGTGAAGCTGGCCGGCGATTCGCCGACGGCCGGCCTACTCTCCGCCGCCGACTACGAGAAGTTCACTAAAGAAGGCTAGCCCTTGTACACGCCCCACACCAAAACCGATATCGCGCAGATGCTGCAGGCGATCGGCGTTGATTCGCTCGACGCGCTCCTGCCCGTTCCTGACGCGGTCAAGCTCCGCGAAAAGCTCGAGGTGGTGCCGGCGCTGCCGGAGTCGGAGATTGTGCGGCGCTTCGAAGAGCTGGCGCGCGAAAATGCGGGCGCGTCCTTCGTTTCATTTCTAGGCGCCGGAAGCTACCGGCACTACGCGCCGCCGGCCATAACGGCGCTTGCCATGCGCGGCGAGTTTCTGACGGCATACACGCCGTATCAAGCCGAAGTTTCGCAAGGCTACTTGCAAGCGATTTACGAGTGGCAGACTTACATCTGTTTGCTAACCGGCATGGACATCGCCAACGCCTCGGTTTACGACGGCGCGACCGCATTGGCCGAAGCCGCGATCATGGCGATCAATGCGAACGGGCGCCAGAAACTTCTGGTCTCGCGCGCGATTCATCCGAATTACCGTGCGGTTCTAAAAACCTATTGCAACGGGCTGGACGTGCAGATCGACGAGCTGCCGGTCGCGCCGGATGGCACGACCGACTTGAGCGAGCTAAGCCGTCGCGTCGCAAGCAAAGAGTACGCGTGCGTGGCAATCCAATCGCCGAACTTCTTCGGCGTAATCGATACGCCCGACTCGGCCGCGAAGGCCGCACTCAAGGAATCCGGGACGGTTCTTGTCGGCGTCGTCGCCGAAGCGCTCTCGCTGGGCGCATTGCAGACGCCGGCGCAATGGGGTGCGGAGATCGTCGTGGGCGAAGCGCAAAGCTTCGGCGTTCCGGTGGCATACGGCGGCCCGTACGTCGGCTTTATCGCTTCGACTACCGAACATCTGCGCCGTATCCCGGGCCGGCTCGCCGGGAAAACGGTTGATGCGAACGGCAGGGAGGGGTATGTCCTTACCTTGCAGGCGCGCGAACAGCACATCCGGCGCGAACGCGCGACCTCGAACATCTGCACGAATCAAGCGCACTGCGCGCTGATCGCCACCATTTACTTGGCGCTAGTTGGAAAAACCGGGCTGCGCGACATCGCGGCTGCGAATTTGCGGCGTGCACGCGAACTGGCTGCAGCCGTAAGTGCGATCGATGGGTGCTCGCTGCAATTCACCGCGCCGTATTTCAATGAGATCGTCGTGGACGTTCACCAGCCTGCGAAGCACGTACTTGAGAAACTCGAGCAGCGCGGAATTCTGGGTGGAGTCGACCTCGGACGCTACTATCCCGAATATGCGGATTGCATCCTGATGGCGGCGACCGAAATGACGACGACGGCCGACATCGATAAGCTCGCCAAAGCCCTACGAGAGAGCGTACATGCCCCAGCTCGCGTCTGATCATACGGCCTCGCCGCTAATCTTCGAATCGGGCCAGGACGGCCGCGCGAATCGCTACTTCGGAGCGGAAGAACCACTGAAGAAGTACTTGCCCGCGACGGCGTTGCGCGACGATCTGCCGATTCCCGACAACAGCGAGATGGACGTCGTGCGCCATTACACGCGGCTCTCGCAGCGAACGTTCGGCATCGACGTCGGGTTCTATCCGCTCGGCTCGTGCACGATGAAGTACAATCCGCGCGTTAACGACGCGATGGCGAGTCTGCCGGCGCTTCGCGATCTCCATCCGTATACGCCGGATGCTTTGGCGCAAGGCGCGCTGCGCATCATGTACGAGCTCGAGCGCAGCCTCTGCTCGCTCTTCGGCATGGCGGCATTTTCGCTGAATCCGGCGGCCGGCGCGCACGCCGAACTGGCCGCACTGCTGATTGCGAAGGCCTACTTTAAAGATCGCGGCGAGACGCATCGCGATAAAGTGATCGTCCCCGACACCGCGCACGGCACGAACCCGGCGTCCGCGGCGATGGTCGGCTTCAAAGTCATCTCGCTCAAGAGCGACAAGCGCGGGCGCGTGAGCGTCGACGAAATCAAGAAGCATCTCGGACCTGACACCGCGGTCTGCATGATGACCAACCCGAACACGCTCGGCCTGTTCGAAGATCACGTCCACGAGATCACCAAAGCCGTGCACGAAGCGGGCGGCCTGTGCTACTACGACGGCGCCAATGCCAACGCGCTTATGGGCAACGCGCGGCCGGGCGACATGGGCTTCGATCTGATGCACCTCAATCTGCACAAGACGTTCACGATTCCGCACGGCGGCGGCGGTGCCGGCGCGGGGCCGCTCGGTGTAGCGAAGCATCTGATGGATTTCTTGCCCACGCCGTACGTGCGGAAGAAGGACGACTCGTTCTCGCTCGACTTCGATGTGCCCAAGAGCATCGGCCCGATGCGTTCGTTCTGGTCGAATTTCGCGCACGTCGTGCGCGCGCTAGCGTATATTTACGCCAACGGCGCGGACGGCCTTACAAAAGTTTCGCAACTGGCGGTGCTCAACGCGAATTACCTGCGCGTGAAGATCCGGGAGTTCTTGGAGACGCCATACGACGAGATCTGCCGCCACGAGTTCGTCGCTTCAGCGCAAGAACTGAAGAAGACGACCGGCGTGCGGGCCCTGGACATCGCCAAAGCGTTGCTCGACCGCGGCTACATGGCGCCGACGATCTATTTTCCGCTGATCGTGCCGGAGTGCTTGATGATCGAGCCGACCGAAACTGAGTCGAAAGAAACGCTCGACGGATTCGTCGACGCGCTGCGCGACATCGTCGAAACGGCGAAGCGCGAACCGGAGAAAATCCTAGCCGCGCCAGAAACAACAGTTGTCGGCCGCCTGGACGAAACGCGCGCTGCCCGCCAACCCGACCTCAGGTGGCGCGCTAACTCAGCTTCTTGACGGCGTTCGTCCTGGCAGCGGCGATGGCCGTCGCACAACCAGCGCCTGCGCAAAATGCGGCCGAATCCGCGGCGCTCGCCCAAATCGTTCGGCGCGGCATAGTGGAAGCGCCGAACCATTTCTTGCGAATTCGCGGACGCCGTCTGGCCGATGGAGCGTATGCCGTCGCGATGCCGCTCGGACACGGGTTCTTCACTTGCAACATCGTGGATATGTCCGACAACGTAGATTCTCATTGGGAACTTGTGTGCCGCTCGAAACCGCACCGCGAGTCCGCATACTATCTAGCGCCCGTTCTAAAGCGCGTAGTCTCAGCTAATATCCCGAAGATACTCGATGATTTTGAAAAAGACGACGATTCGGTCGGCGACCTGACATTAGGTTGGCAGCACACGATTGCGTATCCGCTTGCAGTGTACGCAAAGGTTGAAACGATCTGGAAACCAGGACATGACGCGCACGGCGCGTTCAGTGCCGCGAACGGTTCATACTACGTCGTGCATATCTCCGAAATTAGGGCACTCGTCGCCATGTGAATGCGCAACGCGGCAACGCGCTGATCGAAGTCTTGGTCGTCGTCGCCATCATTCTAACCGTCTCGGCGATCGCGTGGGGTTTTAGCACCGGCGATCGCATGTTTGCCGCGCAATCGGCAGCCACAATCTTTGACGTCCAGCTGGCGCACGCGCGCGCGATTGCAGCGACGGGTGGAAGCGCCGCGACGCTCGTCTTCACCCCGGCCTCGCCAGGCCGGGGCACCCTCATTTCGCTGGCCCCCGACACCGACGGCGTGCCGCCGGAAACACTACGGGTGGACGTCTCCGAGACCTCGCTGGGCGCGCCGCCCTTCTCGCTGGCGATCGACCCGTCGGGGCACGCGACCGCCTCGCAACCCTGCCCGGCCGCAGGCGGCTACACGCTCACTTTCTCCGCCGGCCCGGCCTCCGCGAGCCGCTTCTTGCCGTGTCCGCTCGTGGTCGCCGGACCCCCCGAACCGCCTGGAACCGTGCCGCCTTAGCAGGCTCTTCTTGGGCCCGTCCGCTATAATCGAAGTAATAGGAGGCGACCCCCAGGGGGACGCCTTTCCGGTCCTCTAGGGGTTCTTTAGGGGCTTACGATGCGAATCAAATACGAGGTTTCGGCAGGCGGACTCGTGCTTCGGCGGCGCGAGTCGGCTTACGATGCTTTGCTCATTGGGCGAGGCACGCCGCGCATCTGGACGCTGCCCAAGGGGCACGTCGAAGCCAAGGAATCGCACGAGCAAGCCGCTCTGCGCGAGGTCCGTGAGGAGACCGGCTGCTGGGGTGAGATTGTCACCAAACTCAACGACATCGCCTACTGGTTTTACTTCAATCACCTCAAGCACAAAAAATCCGTCACGTTCTATTTGATGCGCTACCTCTCGGGCGATACGGCGAACCACGATCACGAAGTGGACGAAGCCCGCTGGTTCGACGTCGCCGCCGCGAAGCGGTCGCTCAAGTACGTCAACGAGAAGCGCCTGATCGACATGGCGCAGGAATATCTCTTGGCCAATCCCACCGCATTTGGCGACGTGCCCGTCGTCGCGAGGGTTGCCGAGCAGCGTTCATCGTAAAGTAAGCTCGTGAACGACTCGGCGGCCCCGGCGGTTCTACCGCCCGAGGGCCTTGACGACAATGCGCTGCGCGTCAGCGTCGAAAATTTCGACGGCCCCCTCGACCTGCTGCTGCATCTGGTAAAAGAACGCCAGCTCGACATCGCCACGGTGCCGCTGGCGCTGGTGGCCGAACAATACTTGGCCTACATCTCGATGATGGAGAATCTGGACGTCGAGGTCGCCGCGGAGTACTTGGTGATTGCCGCCACGCTGGTCTTCCTGAAATCGCGCGCGCTGCTGCCGCCGATCCCGGCCGAATTCTTGGAAGAGGGCGAGTCGCCGGAAGAAGTCGAGGAGCGGCTACGCCAGCGGCTCATCGCCTACTCGAAGTATCGCGAGGTGGGCGAGGATCTGCGCCAGCGGCAGTTCGAAGCGTCGTCATACTTTTTTCGCGATCTCGGCGACCCGCACAGCGAACTCCGCCAGCGTTATCGCGTCGACCCCAATCGTTTGACGCACGCGTTTCTGACAATGCTGCAAAGCGCGCGTCCGGAGAAGCGCACGATCGCGCGCGAGCGTCTGACCCTGGTGGCTTCGATGGATTACATCGTGCGTCGCGTGCGCGAATCGCGCGAGGTGCTCTTCTCGACGATCTGCAAAGAACTTGGCATGACGCGGGAATCGATCGTGGTTGCGTTTCTGGCGATCCTGGAGCTGGTGCGGCGCAAGCGGCTGGCCTTCGATCAGCAGGCGCCCTTCGATGACATCCGGCTCTTCATGGTGGCCAAACCGTGAACGGGGAGATCGATCGCTTGCAGCGTCCCATCGAAGCGTTGCTCTTCGTCGCGAGCGAGGCGCTTCCGATTAAGGAGATTGCCAAACTCACGCGCGCTGAAGAGACGGACGTCGCGACGGTGTTGCAACGCATCGAGGCGGAGTATGCCGATCGGGGAATCGTCTTGCGCCAGGTTGCCGGCGGGTATCGTTTTGCAACTGCGCCATCTGCGCGCGACGTCGTCGAGGCGTACCTGCTTCCGCCGCGCAGCAATCTCTCGACGCCAGCCCTCGAGACGCTCGCGATCGTCGCGTATCTTCAGCCGGTTACCAAGAGCGAGATCGAAGCGATTCGCGGCGTAGACTCCGACAGCGTCGTTTCGACACTGCTCGATCGCGTGTTTATCGCCGAAGCCGGACGCAAAGACGTCGTCGGCAGGCCACTGCTGTACAAGACGACACCGGAGTTTTTAGAGTCGTTCGGCTTGCGTTCGCTCGACGATCTTCCGCCGATGGAATTGGAGCAAGGCCAGCCGCTCGAGCTCGGCCTGCTCACCGCCAACCTGACGGCAGCCGCGCCGGCGGAATAAGACGTGCGAATCGGCGTGCACGTGCGCGTTGGCGCCGGCTACGCGGCGGCGATCGAGTACGCAAAACGCGTCAAGTGCAGCGCGATTCAAATCTTCTCGAGCAATCCGCGCAGCTATCGCACGAGCCCGGTCAACCGGCCGGCACTCGAAGCCTTCCGCAAGATGCGGATCGACGCCGGCATCGAGCCGTGCGTGATTCACACGCCGTACCTTATCAATCTCGCCAGCGTTAACGAAAAAATTGCGGCCGGATCGCTGGCGCTGCTGCGTTTCGATCTGGAGGCCGCCGAAGCGGGCGGCATCGCGTACGTCAACACGCATTTGGGTTCGTACGGCAAGCGCGATCGAAATGAAGGATTCGTTCAAGCCTGCCGTTTGTTAGAACAAGCGCTCGGGGGAATTGCGCCGGGCGTAATGCTCGTTATGGAAAACTCAGCCGGCGCCGGATCGCTCGCCGGCGGTACGCTGGAAGAACTCGGGCGTTTCATCAAAACGATCGGCCATCCGCAACTCGGCGTGTGTCTGGACACGGCGCATGCGTGGGCGGCGGGCTATGAAATCAACTCGCAGCGCGGCGTCGACGACTTCATCTATGACGCGGCGGAACAAATCGGCCTTGATCGCATTCCGTTGTTTCATTTCAACGACACGGAAGTGCCGCTGGGCGGAAACCGCGACCGCCATCATCACATCGGCGAAGGTCTCATCGGATTCGACGGATTTCGCGCGTTGGCAGCGCGGCCGGAACTGCGCGACAAGACCGCCATTCTCGAAACGCCGGGAGAAGAAGCCGACGATATCCGCAACGTCGAGACGATCCGCGCGATATTCAAGGGCGCCGGCCACGAAATATGATAGCGCACTTCGATATCGACGCGTTCTACGCGAGCGTCAATAGTGTGTCATGGTGAGCCTGTCGAACCACGGCCGAGCGAGCGTAGCGAGACGAGGCCCGCGGGAGGGGTGGTTTGCAGGCCTCGTCAAGCTCGGCCGCCCTTCGACTTCGCATTTCGCCAAGAGCGAAATGCTACGCTCAGGATGACAAGCTTGTGATTGCGCATTTTGACATCGACGCGTTCTACGCGAGCGTCGAGATTCGCGACAATCCCGATTTGCGCGGCAAGCCGGTGGCTGTGGCAGGATCGAGCCGTCGCGCAGTCGTGCTTACTGCTTCATACGAAGCGCGGCCCTACGGAGTGAAATCCGCGGTGCCGTTGTACCGTGCGCTGGAGGCATGTCCCGATTTGATCGTCGTGCCGCCGAACATGCAGAAGTACCGTGAAATCTCCCGCCAGATTTTTTCGATTCTGGAGCGGCGCGGCGGCCCAGTGCAAGGTTTGTCGATGGATGAAGCGTTTGTTGATCTCGGCGATTGTACGACCGAAGCCGCCGGCGAAATAGCGCAAGGGATCCGGCGCGAGATTCTGGATGAAGTTGGATTGACGGTGAGTGCCGGTGTGGCGAGCGGCAAGATGGTCGCGAAGATTTTATCGGACTCGTGCAAACCCAACGGTTTGCAAACGCTCGCGCCGGGACGTGAAGCGGAATTCTTGGCGCCACTGCCGGTTGGGCGGCTGTGGGGAGTGGGGCCAAAGACGCAAGCTCGACTGATGGAACGCGGCATCGCGACTATCGGCGACGTCGCCGCGCTCTCCGACGAGCGCGTGCGCGCGATCTTCGGCTCCTGGGGAATGGAGCTGCGCGATCTTGCGCGCGGCATCGATCGCCGCCCCGTCGATCCCGAACGCGAAACGAAATCGATCTCAACCGAGGAGACGTTCGAATACGACGTTCGGGATGAAAACCAATTGCGGGAAGTCTTGCGCGAACAAGCGCTCGAGCTTGCTCAGTCGCTCGAGCGCGAAGGTTTGTCGGCGTGCACGATCGGCATTAAGATAAAACGCGCCGACTTTCGCATCATCGTCCGGCAAACGAATCTAGCGGAACCCACGATGGACGCCCGGCAAATCTATGTTTCGGCCGTGCACTGCCTACGCCGTGCTGACATAGAACGCACGCCGGTGCGCCTGCTGGGAACGCGCGTCGCTTCACTTGTCCACGGCGAGCCGAAACAACAGAATCTCTTCATAAGTAGTACGACTCCGGGAGGATAACCATGATTGTCGCTACGACCGAAAACATTGCCGGCTACTGCGTCAAGGAGACAAAGGGCCAAGTCTTTGGGGTAGTCGTTCGCAGCCGCGGACTGGGCGGAAACATTGTCGCTATGCTGCGCTCGATTATGGGCGGCGAGATTTTCGAGTACACGCAGCTGCTTGAAGAAACGCGCCGTCACGCGATCGACCGCATGGTGGCGAGCGCGCAAGCGATGGGCGCCGACGGCGTCGCCATGATGCGCTTCGATTCTTCGGAGATGGGTTCGACGATGACCGAAGTCGTGGCGTACGGTACAGCCGTTACGCTGACGCCGGTTCAGTAATGCTGCGCGCGATACTCATCTTGATTGGGCTCGTGCTGCTGGGATGCGGGCTTTTCGTATTGCGGTTTTCGGCCGTGGCTGCGTTCCCGCCGCTGGCGGGCGGCGTGCTGCTGTTGCTTGGAACGCTATTCGAAGGGCGCTACCGCCCGCGCGTTCGTTCGGGCGCCGATGGTTGGGAACCGACCGGTGAACGCTTCATCGATCCCGGCACGGGCAAACTTGTCGACGTCGTTTACAATCCGAAAACCGGCGAGCGCGAGTACAAGGATGTTCCGCCAAGCGGTCAGTAGCGCGCACCCTTCGTTACCTCAGGGTCCTTCGATACCTCAGGATGACATTTAAATATGGTCGGTGGACCACACTCCATCGGCGGTTCCGGTATCTTTTGCGCGTTCCAAAAACTTTTTACCGCGCGCACTTAAGGGCGCGATCATCAGAATCGCGTCCTTGCGCTTGCGAACCGAGCCCCGCGGTAAAAGTTCACGCACGCTGTCGGGTGGCAGCCAACCCGTAATGCGCCGGAAATCTCCGGCAGCGGCTCGCAGCAACGGTCCGACCAGCGCGCGATCTTTTTCGCTCGCGAATCCGAACTCGTCCAGCACGTACGCATCGTGCTTTGGTTCGCGTTGACCGAGAACGTACGCGGCAATCGCGCGCCCGCGGCGCGCTACCAAATGAATGGCTTGTCCGCGAGCGTGCTCGGATCCGTGCTGGATGCGCGTTTGCAGCCAACCCCAAAATGCGGGCCCACGTTCGAATCCCCAATCGCGCCGCGCCTCGGTCGATTGGAAGCAGCGGCGGATCCCCGGCCAATCCTTTTGCGAGAGCGTCGCGACGTCTAAGCGTTTGCCTGAAAGCGAATCCGCGCGAAAGGTTATCAACCGCGAAGCGAGCTCGACAAAACCCAGCGCCTTATAAAACTGCGGATGGATATCCGAGAACAAGTATGCAAAATCGAAGCGCTGAGAGCGCGCGTTGTCGAGGGCCATTGCGAGCATCGCGCTCGCATAGCCGCGTCCGCGCTGATCGGTGGGCGTGAACACCGCGCCGATACCGATTGAAAGCAGGCGCTGGTCACCCAGCCGCGCCATGCGCTGGTATCGTTTGAAAGACGACACGATCGCTCGATTGACGCGAAACCCGAACGTCGAATAGTTGCGCTTACCGTATGGCGTCCGCGCCAGCGCCAGCGTTTGTTTCACGTACGCGTCAAATGTTCGTCCGTTCGCCCAGAGCGGTTCGGTCAACGGAAGAATCTGTTTAGCGTATGCCTCGGGCGAGATCTCCGCTAGAGTCTCGCTCATTTCGCGCGTCGCAGGTTCGAGGGGTGCCACTTATCCGAAAGATCGACTGTGCCCGGAAGGCGCGCGGCCTGCAACTCGGCCAAGAATTCCGGCGCGGCGATCCCTCGCGTCGCCTTTTCGTGCGCCGTTACAAGCGCGGAGCGTTTCGCGCGCCGCAAGGCGTAGACAAAGGCGCGGCGCTCTTCGCGATTGTAGCGCTCGCGAGTCTTGCTTCGGAACATATAATACGTGAATTTGGCCGTCCGGGCCGCGCGAGCTTCGCCGACGTTTTCTTTGGCAATCATGCCTAGGCTCGGGCTGTAGAGAAACGCGTCGGGCACATAGTATCGCGGAAATGCACCGGCGCGGATATTTGGGACGGCGATGTGATCGAATTCCCGGCCTCTGGCCGCGTCGATACTCAAGATGTTTACCGACTTGCCGTTTTCGATGGTCTCGCACGATTCGAATTCGCTGTTCATGCGCGCTTCGGCGTACTCGAGAAACTCCGCGAGAGACGCATCGGGATGATCGGCCGCAAATGATTCGACGCGATCGTACAGACGGCGCAAGGTAAGCTGTTGATACGTTCCGCGCGCCGATTCGGGTTCTCCGGACCGCGCTAGTCCTTGGCTCCAAACCAGCCGCACGAGATCCGGTAACGAGAGTCCGCGCATCGCCGTTAGCCATCCGTTGCGCAACTCGCGCAGCCGCATGAGCCGATCGCGCGCGAGTTCCGGCAAATCACGATCGCGATCGCCGCGTAAGACGTTCCAGCCCAGGCGGACGTCACGCATCGGATCCCAGCGCGGTGCGTGCGGACCGGTTTCCGGCAGCGGCTCTTCGGTAAAGAGCAGCGTTTGCGAATCCGCAGGTTCGGCGCAGAGCGCAGCGAGTGTCGAATCTGCAAACGCTACGGCTTCGCCTGAGAGCACGCGCAACAAGTATTCGTGCCGGAACGGATTGTGCAGAAGCCAAAGCACGGCGAGTGCGTCGAGCGCTTCGGGTTCACTGAAAAGATTCAAGTCGCCGGCGATCTGCGCCGGAATGTTCCGGTCGAGCAGAGCGTCGCAGTACGCGCGAACGTTCGCGACGGATCGAAATAGCAGCGCGATCTCGCGCGGCTGCGCGCCGCCGGCGAGTAGGCCCGCCACGTGCTCGGCGATGAACTGTGCCTCCGCTTTGCGCGTCGATGCGCGGAAGAGCGTAAGGCCCACTTGCGGATCCGTGCTGAGCGGCGGGGACCCGGCAGTTCCCAGGAGGTGACGGCAGGCAACGTCAACCGCGAACGGACTGCGGCGCTGCTCCGCGAGTTCAACCCGTTCGCCGGGCACCGCAAAGACGCGATCGGGCCGCGCACCGCGGAACGTTGACGCGGCGGAGTTCTCATCGCCTGCCAGTGTTACGGCTTCAAGATTCTCGCCGTAAATCGCTTGCAAGAAGTGCAGCTGCGCGAGCGTCAGTTCTTGCGCGTCGTCCACAAATGCGGCGCCATGGAGCGCGCGGAATTCACCGGCCAGCGCCGGAGATTCGCGCAGAATTCTTACTGCCTCGGCCACCGCATCGCGCGCTGTCAGGCAACCTTGCTTCACCGGATGGTCGAGATAGGAGCGGTACAGCTTCGCCAGGATCTTCGCAAGGTCAACTTCATGACGGTATTGCCGTTGAAGTTCCGCGCCGTCCACGTTCAGCGAATTTTGATGCGTCTCTTTGGTGTAGTACAGCAGATCCGGGTGCGCGAAGTTCGGCGGATTTGCGTAGAAGGACGTCGCGCCGCGTAAGGCGCTTTCCAAAAACTGCTCGGGCGAAACCAGCGCGTCGCGAAACTTGCGAAAAAGCTGAAACGCCGCGTCCAAGAACCGTTGCGGCGCGCGCAGGCCGGGCACTTCGGGATCGACTTGCGCCTCCAAGAACTCCGTCCACTCCATCGAGAGCAACGGCTGTGCTGCGTCTTCGAACAGCAAAGCCGCTTGCACGTCGTCGATCAGCGACGGGCGCTCGGCCCGCGGCGCGCTTCGAAACAGCACTTCGAGCGCGAGATCGTCGAGCGAACGCGCGGAAACGCCCTCGTTGCCGCACCTCACGCGCAAGACGTCCAACGATGCGGGCGCGCCCGCCGTGAGGAGCACAGTGCCGCTTTCCGCCGCCTCGCTCGCGCGTCGTAACAACTCCGTCGTTTTTCCGGTTCCGGAAGCGCCGGTAATGAAGTTGCTCATCGTCCGAACCGCAGGTCGGCCGGGTACGGTTTGTGCGCGCAGGCGATCGCATACGCGCAGTACGTGCAGGCCGACGGATCCGCGGTCACTCCGAAAGTCGTTGCCTCGCCCGACGTCAGCTCGGCGCAAAGCTCGATCATTCGTTGCCGCGCGCGTTCGAGTTCGGCCAGCGGAATGACGCCGGTGGCGCTATGCGATTTTCCAACCTCCGCAGGAACGGGAACCACTTCGAGTACGATCGGCTGAACGTCGAGCAGCGCATCTTTCAGCGGAAGCAACGCCAGCTTCCAAACGCGGTCGCCGAGCGCGGTCCGCGCCCAGTAATAAAACGGCAATTGGAAATCTTTGAACTGGCGTATCTTTTCGCGGTACTCCGCCGCCGTGGTCGCAATGGTGCCCGTCTTGTAGTCGATCACGGCCACCGCGCCGGTCTTGTCGTCTTGGTCGAGACGGTCGATATAGCCGATGAATTCGTAGCCTTCCATCTCGAGCTCGGCCGACAGCTCGCAGCCGACGACGGTGAACGAGGCCCGCTTGGCTTCGGCCAGCAGCCACTCGACGTACTTTCGCGCCGTACGCTGGGCACGGCGCCGCTGCAGTTCGAATTCGACGGGCGTCCCGAAGTCGTTGCGGTGCCGGTCAAAAGCCGAGTTTACCAGGCCCTCGAGCTTAAGCGAGAGTTGAGCCGCGGTCGCATCGCCGGGACGCGGAAATTCGCTGTGGAGATTTTCCAGCGCCGCGTGAAAGGCCGTGCCGTAAAACGAGGCCGACGATCCTTTGTCTTCGACGGCGCCGCACAAGTAGCGGTAGAACCACTTGCGGTTGCATTCCACGTACGCGTTGAGTTGTGAAGCCGAGAAGCGATTGCGTGGCGCGCGCATCCCTTCGCGCCGTTCCGGCGAGGTGGGCGCGCACAACTCGAAGCGTTCGCCGGCGGGCGGTGCGCCGGTGTCACGAACAGGCATGTCGAGCTGAAAACGGCGGACGATGTCGGCGCGCGCCGTGTCTTCATCGTTGAATTTCGACAACTCGCGCAAAGCCGAGCCGAAAGGAGCGAGAAGCCGCTCTTGTGCCAGCAGATCCAGCAAGCGGCCTTCGCGGGCCGCAAGCGCCGCGTACGCCGCTCCCAATTCTTGCGGCGCTCCCGAAAAAGGCGAATGCAGCATGCGCGCAGCGTGCCGTTCGTCCGGCTTCCGGCTCCACGCCACCGCGGCCGCGAGAAAAGCGCGTTGCTCTGCCGACTGCACGTCGCATCTTTGGAAAACGTACGAAGGCGACCCTGCTCGAAGCGTATAACGGCGGAGCATGCGGCGAATCGTCATCGGGGTAACCGGAGCCAGCGGAAGTGCGTATGCCTATCGCACGCTCGAAGTTTTACGCGCCTGCGAAGGCGTGGAGACGCACGTCGTGGTCAGCCGCCAAGCCGCGCGCACGATCGAGTTGGAGACCGGTAAGAGCGTGCGGGATTTTGAAGCGCTGGCCGACGTCGTCCACAACCACGACGACTTGGCCGCCTCGATCTCCAGCGGGTCGTTTATCACCGAGGGGATGCTCGTCATTCCGTGCTCGATCGGCAGCGCGAGCGCGATCGCGTATTCGCTCAATGCGAACTTACTCGTGCGGGCGGCCGACGTCTGTTTAAAGGAAAGGCGAAAACTCGTATTGGTCGTGCGCGAGACGCCGTTGCACGCCGGCCACCTGCGGACCCTTGAGCGCCTCGCGGAGATCGGCGCCGTCATCATGCCGCCGATGCCGGCCTTTTATGCCAAGCCGAAGACCATTGACGACATCGTCGCGCACACGGTGGGCAAAGCGCTCGATCAATTCGGCATCGAGCACAACCTCTTTACGCGGTGGGAGTCACCGGACTAGTTTTTCGGCCAGCGCGATGTCGCTGACCCTGTCGACGTTGATGCCGATCTCGGCGTAGGGCGAAACCACCGCGCGCACTTGCGCGCCGATGACGTACGACGCGCGCGCCTCGGCCTGCGCTATTGTAAGTTGCCGAACGGCAAAACGCCACAGGATACGCCAACCAAACAGTGATGCCAGTTTAAGCGGATTTTTGCGCGCCTCGCCGACCCGCTCGATAACCTGCTCGAGCGCCGGCCACACGCGCGGGCGCAGTGTAATGAATCCCGTTCCGCAATAGGTCCCGTCGCGCAGGCGAGCCCAAGTGTGCGGCGCTTCAGGAAATTTTGCCATGTGCGTTCGCTTTTCGATGCAGCCGTAGGTAAGGTCGGCGCCCGTTGCCTGCGCGCGCGCGATATAGTCGTCAATCGCTTCGGGCGTGAGACTGGGCAAATCGGACGCGCTTACTAGGATCGCCTCGTTCGGATCGAGGCCCGCCAGCCCGCTCCGCAGGCTTTCGCGAATATGCACGCCGTCCGGACGCAGTTCGTCGGCCAGCGCAAGCGCCGGATGCGCGTGCGCCGACGGCGGAGCGACTACGATAATGCGCCCGATGCTTTTGGCGCTGCGCAGCGCCCGTAACGTGCGCTCGACGAGCGTAACGCCGGCAATCTCTACAAAGGCTTTATTCGGCGCATGCGGTGTGTGTGCGGCCAAGTCATCGAATGGTCCACCGGCGAGAACTAGCGCGTCCAAGCGTCGCCGCTCCAGAACGCGCACGGGAAAACCTGAAACTCCGGAACCGGATCGATCCGTTCGGCGATCGCGTCGCGTGCGTCTAGGTCTTGCGCCAGCGCGAAGACCGCTGACCCCGATCCGCTGAGCATCGGTTTGGCGGCGCCGGCTTTTCGAAGCATGTCGAGCGCTTGCGCGATCTCCGGCGTCGAGGCATAAACATCCAGGAAATCGTTCTGAAGGAGTTCGACAACGCGATCGAACTGCGCGCGCTGCAACGCTTCGCCGAGCGCGAGACTTGCCGAACTGTTGCGCGGCCGCACCGCTCGCTCGTGCCGGTCGAGTTCCTGATACGCGTGTGCGGTTGAAACGGCGATGGGCGGCTTCACGATCACCGCATGCCAGTCGGGAACGCGTCCCAAGGCCGTAACTCGTTCGCCGGTGCCTTCAACCAATGCGGCGGTTTCCGCCAAGAAGAACGGCACGTCCGAGCCAAGCGACAGCGCCGTCGTCAGGTAGTCGATCTGAGGAGTCGCTCCGAACGCGCCGCGCTGCGCCGCGAGCAATATCGCCGCGGCGTCGCTCGATCCGCCGCCAAGTCCCGCCGCCGTCGGTATGTTCTTGCGCAGCTCGATGGTCGCGCCGCCGGCCAATCCGAGCGCGTTATAGGCGCGCTCGACCAGATTATCGTTTTGCAATGCCCGGTCGTTGCATGTGAAATGCAAGCCGTCTTTGCCCGGAGCGATTAGGATCTCGTCGCAGAGATCGACAGGCACCATCACGCTGCGCAAAGCATGCAAACCGCCGGCGCCGCGGTTGAGCACTTCCAGCGACAGATTCAGCTTCGCCGGCGCCCGCAACGTAACGCTTGATTCCATTCTCGCGAGCTGTTGAGCTTGCGCCGGCGCTTCCCCTGTTCTAAGATTTCCACGTGCGGCGCTTGGGTTTTGCCTTTTTCCTGGTCGCGTGGCCCGCAGTCTCGCTTGCGGCGGGCTTACCGTTCACGCCTCCTGCAGATTTCACACGAACCGTAGACGGAGGCTTCGAATACACCGTTAGCCCGTATGTCCTGAACACCGCGACGCATGAGTACATCGTCGCCGAAGCATTTCCGACCGTTACAACTCAGGCCCAGTTGGTTCGAACGCTTAACGCGCTGAAGCAACAGTTACCGCGTCTGCCGCACGGGGGATCATTCGATCAACAGGTCACGATATGCGGGGCGATCGGCGTCCACGGCACCTACGTCCAGGAGGACCGCCATTTGCGCTGGGCAGTCGATGAGTGGACGTTCATCTCGAATGGAGCAGCGTACGTAATCGACTACATGCGGCCGACAACCGTTCCGCGTAACGACGCCGTCGTGAAAAAGCTTCAGAAATTCTGTCCCGGCGATGAGAGCCAGATGGAAGTGCTGGGCCTCACCGGTTTCGATATCGGAGGACCTTCCCGACGGTACAAGGTTGAAGGCGTGTGGGAGCAGCGCACGCTGGGCGGCCTTGAACACAATCTTGTCTATTTATCGGGGACGAATTTGGATTACGATCCGTCCATGCGTGCGTCGTACATGGTGTACCACGGGTTCAAGAAGAAATTATCGGCCACAATCGCACACTGCGGCACGAGCCTGCAAAAAGATATTCTCACTTACGGCGATGCGAAAGACGGCATCACTCTCGAGCGCGAATTCGCGACCGTCCTTGATCACACGTCCGCCCTCATCTATACACGCGATTCGCTCTTGCCTGCGTCGCCTGCGGTCGAGAATGCGTTCAAGAGTTTTTGTATACCGCAGCCTCCGCGCGTCGATTTTTCCGGGACCTGGGGCGGCGCCGGTGCGGCTCTGGCGATTCAAGCCCGCGCGGCGACATTCTCCGCTAATTGTATGCGAGGCGCGATGGTCTCCGAAGGCCCGTCCCTGAATTCGCTCGACGGGCACACCTTCGACCGGCCGGGAACGCTGATTTCCGGATCGACCGAGCGCGAGGTGCGCTATTTGGGAAGTGCGGCGAACAGGCGCATGCGTCTTCAGATCGTCAGCCTTACGGGAAAGCTGCTCGCTCGATTCGATCTCAAATTTGGCTCGCACGGCGATCTCCATGGGTGCGGCGCGCGCAGTTAGCCGCTAGCTTCGGCGGGACATCGTGTAGCGAAGTCGTAGAGAAACGCCAATGCGGGCGAGCTACGACGCACAACACAACGAGTATTGCGCCTACGTCTTGCCGGAAGCCCAGACGCCCTACGGCCTATTGCTCGGCAACTTCAAAACGTTCGCGCAATCGACGGCCAAAGGCGGCGTCCGCGGACTTTGGGATGCCGACACCGACCAGATTATTTTCGGCACGCATCAGGTCGCCTATCGTCTGCGCGAACTCAAGCAAACGATCTTTCCCCATCAGATAACGCGCGAATTCACATTTCTGCCGTATGCGCAGATCTCCGAGTTTACTCTGGCCGATCGCCTGCACATCACCGAAGCATTTTACGTTCCGCACGGTCCGCAGCACGAAAATACGGTAAGTTTCGTCGTGGACGTGACATTGTACAACCCGGGCGGCGCACCGATCGAAGTGACCGCGTTTCCGTGGGCGTTGCTGGTCGGTCAGCGCTTTTACGGCGAGCCCGAACACGAAGTTCGCGCTTTTGTTGACGGCGACTACATCTGCTCGAAGAATCAGCAGACCGGGGCCGAGCGCTGGTGGGGCGCATCGCGAACTCCGCACGCGGCCGTCGTCGGCGTGCGCGAACAAGTCATGCTGCACAGCATGCGCATGGGTTCGCTGCGGCCGGAAGAGCATTTAGAGGAAGTCACGCCGCAGCTTGCCGAGTGCGTCAGCCGGCGGATCTTCGGCGCGCTTGAGTACCGCCTCACCGTGCAGCCCGGCGCGCGTGAATCGTTGCGGCTGGCGGTCGTCTTTCATAAGGATGGCCGCGAACACTCGCGTCCGGCGCTCGAGCAGCTGTTGCACGATCCGAAGGCGCTGCACGATACGCAACGATACTTCGCCAGCCGATTGCGGGACGCGCGCTTCATCTGCCCGTCGCCCACAATCTCCCGCGCCGTCGTCTGGGCGCGCGCGAATATGCTGCGCGTAATCAAGAAGTACCCGAACGGCTGGGGCTCCACGAACTCGCCGCCGTCCGATATTCTGGTGTCGCGCGATACGTCGTGGTTCGTCCATGGATTCGACTACTTCTTGCCCGACTTCAGCCGCGACGCAATCGAAGTCTTCAACAAGTTTGCCGACGAGAGCGGCGAGATGATCGAGTACGTGCGCGGCGTGAGCGGGTTTAAGACCTCGTACGACCTGAACATTAACGACGATACGCCGCTGCATCTCATCGCGATGCTGCATCATTATAACGCCACGCTCGACGACCAGTGGGTGCGGCAATGGTTCGGCTTGATCTGCAAGATTGCGGACTACATGCTGACGCAGCGCGACAAGAACGGACTGGTTTTTTGCCGCGCGGGCGGCGTGGATATGTTCGGCATCAGTTCGTGGCGCAACATCATCCCTTACTACACGCTCGACGGCGCCGTCACGGAGATCAACGCCGAGGCGGTCTTCGCCTTGGAGGCCGCCGCGATGCTCTCGGCGGTGGTCGGCGACAACGAGCGCTGGAACAAGTATTCGCGCGAGTCGCAAGCGCTGCGCGAGGCGATGATGCAGTTTCTTTTCAACGACGACACCGGCGCGTTCGTCTTGAATTACGATCAGCAGCAGAACTATCAAGACAACTTTACCGCCGATGAAATCTTTCCGGTGCTTTTCAACGTCGCCGAAGCCGGACGCCGCCGCGACATTCTGACGCGTTTGAGTGAAGCCGACTTTGAAACGCCGGTTGGCATCCGCACCATCTCGACGGCGGACGCCTGGTATTTTCCGTCGCATGGTTTTGGTCTGCTCGGCGGCGTGTGGCCGGATCTCACGCTCTGGTTCACGGTTGCGCTTGCGCATAACGATTCGCCCGACGAGGCGGTGCGCTGGCTCGACGCGATTTACGCGACGATGGAAGCCGGAGCGGTGCGCAACACCGTGCCGGGCGAGTTCTGCGAATGGTTCGACGGCGGCTCGCTGACGAATAGAGGCATGTATCTGTCGCCGTGGACGAGCGCGAAATACCTCTGGGCCGTGGCCGAAACGATCGGCGGCCTGAACGGTTACCGCACCAGCGGCCGGCCGCATTTGGTGCCGCTGCGCGTCAAAGACTGGCAGTGGTCCGCCGCCGCACGCGTGCGCTGGGGCGGAAGAAGTTGCACGTACGTCATCGATTTTGTCAACAACCACATCTACGGAGATATGCGCGAACTTTCCGCCGAAGAGCCGTTCGTCTGTTTCTATGCCGGCAAAGACGTAAGCGACGAAGTGACGACTTCGCCGGTGGAAGTGGCTGCCGTTGCATTTGAAGACGACGAGGGCGCAGTGCGCGTCTTTATCTGCAATCTCGACGATCAGTCGCGGCACGTCTCGGTCGAATTCCGGGGCCTCACCGAACGCATCTCGATGGAGGCCGGCGAACTGCACGAACTCCACTTGGTAGGCAAGCCCGCCGAGCGGCGCGCCCAAGCTGCGGCACGCGACGTCGCGCCGCAAACGCTGCAGCATGTATAATCGTCCGGTGCCGGATCCATCTAAACGATTCGCGACCATCGTTATGGCGCTCGGGATCGTCGTGCTCGTCGTCGCTATTGTGATTGGCGAGCGCGCCGGCGATCGCGTCATCGGCCAAGTCACCGAAAAGCGCCTCGAAAGCATCGCTCCCATTACTGTGGCGCCGGCTGCCCCCGAGGCGACGGTCGTTCCATACGGGCCCGATTGGAAGCGCAGCGACGTGATGGCGGCCGCGCCCGACCCCGGTTTCCCCGATCCGCGGGTTCCGCCCGCGCCGCCGCCCACGCCCTCGCCGATCCCGAGTTACACGCCGGCCACCTTTGCGGCTCCGAAGACAGGCCCCAGAGTGAAGGCTACGCCCAATCTGAACCTGCCCGTGTGGCGCCGCGCTGCTCCCCTGCCTACGCTGGCGCCGTCCGAGACCACCCCTGGCCCTCCCGCCAGCGCCTCGCCGGAGCCACAGCAAACGTCCCGGCCTTAAGGGGTGTTATGGGTGTCATCATTGGCCCCGGCTGATATGATGAGATCGCACCCGATACACTAGGAGTTTGTTATGGCCGAGACCGGCACTACTACCGTCAAACGCGGCTTAGCCCAGATGCTCAAAGGCGGCGTCATCATGGACGTCGTCACGCCCGAACACGCGCTGATCGCCCAGGAAGCCGGCGCCGTCGCGGTGATGGCGCTCGAACGCATTCCGGCCGACATTCGCGCCGCCGGCGGCGTTGCGCGCATGAGCAATTTGGAACTCGTGCGCTCGATCATGGACGCCGTGACGATTCCGGTGATGGCCAAATGCCGCATCGGCCATTTCGCGGAAGCGCAAGCGCTGCAAGCACTCGGCGTCGATTTTGTCGACGAATCCGAAGTGCTCACGCCTGCCGACGACAAGTACCACGTTGACAAGCAGAAGTTCACAACGCCGTTCGTTTGCGGCGCGCGCGACCTCGGCGAAGCGCTGCGCCGGATCGCCGAAGGCGCGGCGATGATTCGCAGCAAGGGCGAAGCTGGCAGCGGAAACATCGTCGAGGCTGTCCGGCACATGCGCGCGATTAACGATGGAATCAAAGAACTGACGATTGTTCCGGAAGAAGAGCTCGTTGCGCGCGCGCGGGACCTCGGCGCGCCGCTGGAGCTCGTTCAAGACGTTGCGAAGAACGGCAAACTGCCGGTCGTGTTATTCTGCGCGGGCGGCGTCTCGACGCCGGCCGACGCGGCGCTGATGATGCAGCTCGGCGCGGAAGGCATCTTCGTCGGCAGCGGAATTTTCAAATCGAATAACCCGCGCGCGTTCGCGAAAGCGATCGTTGACGCCACCACACACTTCAACGATCCGAAGGTCGTGATCGAAGCCAGCCTCTCGCTAGGCAAAGACAGCCGTGCGATGGAGGGCCTCGATCTGCGCAAACTTCCCGAGTCGGAGCTGCTGGCTCCCCGTGGCAACTAGCGAAATAACCATCGGCGTTCTCGCCCTGCAAGGCGACGTCGTCGAGCATTTGCACGCGATGCACGGCAACGGCATTGCGGCGGTATCGGTAAAGACGATCGCTGAACTCGAACGCGTGGATGCCTTGGTTATTCCGGGCGGCGAGTCCACCACCGTCATGAAATTGCTCGATCGTTTCGAGCTGGCGGAACCGATCGTGGAACGCGCGCAAAGCGGCATGCCGCTTTGGGGAACGTGCATGGGGATGATCGTGATCGCTCGCGATGTCGCCGGGACCAAACAACCCACGCTCGATTTAATCGACATCTCGGTGCGCCGCAACGCGTTCGGGCGGCAAAATGAATCGGCCGAAGTTCCGCTCGCGATTCCGGCCCTCGGCGAGCAGCCTTTTCCAGGGATTTTTATTCGCGCGCCCTGGGTCGACCGCGCCGGCCGCGGCGTCGAAATACTCGCCGAACGTGACGGTCACGCAGTGATGGTCCGTCAAGAAAACGTGCTGGCAACGTCGTTCCACCCCGAACTGTCGGCGGATCCCCGCGTGCACGAGTACTTCACGCAGATGGTCCGCAACGCGCTTGTAGGGAAGAGCCGCAAAATCGCTTAAGTAGGGCGCGATGACCGACGTCCTCGTGCTGAACTTTACGTACGAAGCGCTGAATATCACCAACTTTCAGCGCGCGGTCAAGCTCATCTTCGCAGGCAAGGCCGAGCTGGTTCATGGCCGCGAACGCATCATTGCGTCCACGTCGTTCGAAATGCGCATGCCGTCCATCATCCGCATGCTGTATTACATCCGCCGGCCGATGCAAAAGGTCGCGCTGACGAAGAAGAACATCCTGATCCGCGACGACCACTCGTGCCAGTACTGCGGTCTGCGCGGCGATCGTCTTATGACGGTCGACCACGTCATCCCGCGAAGTAAGGGCGGACCATCCACGTGGGAAAACCTCGTGTGCGCGTGCATGCGGTGCAACAATCGCAAGAACAACCGCTCGCCGCACGACGCCAACATGACGCTGAAGCGCAAGCCGCGTCAGCCCAAGTACATTCCGTGGATTCAGATCAAGCGCAATACGCTGCCGGACGAATGGGGCAAGTTTCTGTTCCTTTACAACGTTTCGATCGACGAACGAATCGAAGTTTAGTCCGATGCGCGGAGCGCGAGCGGCGGCGCTCTTTTTAATCGTACTTATCGGAGCAGCCGGCTGCGGACATTCACGCTGGCCGGCAAAAACATTGGGTGACGGCGCTACAATCAATCTCAAGCCGATAGTTACGACGGTCGACAGATTGCGCAAGATGCCGCGGCCTGCGGGCGTCGATGATCGAGATGCGGCGCGGGTTGCGGAAGAGCGTCAGGTGTATCGGGTGGACGCCGATCTGCTACGTTTCACGCTGGCGAGTGACGGCGACATCCACCTCGCCATCGCGCAGCCGGGCCATCCCCAGGACACGATGATCGCGGAGATTCCTGATCCAAGCCGCATGACCGGCGCCCCGAACATATATCGCTTAGCGGTAGCACGAACGCGCCGCGAGTTCATCGCCGAGTTCGGTACGCCCGTTATGAGTACGTGGAAGCCCGCGAATCGAGAGGTTACACTATACGGACCGCTTTTTTTCGATTTGCTGCATGGACAAACCGCTGGACTCTTCGGCGGCACACCGACCGGCATCGAGATTCACCCGGTACTCGGGATCACGATCTCGGCGGCGAGCGGCTTGCGGGGTCACAACGCCATCAAGCCTCGCGTTGGTGTAAAGTGACGTTTCGAACCGCCACCCTTTTCCTCGCTGTCTTGGTTACCGGCGTAACTACTTCGCCGCCGGCCGTAAAGAAAATCGTGCTTCCCGCACAACGTTGCCAGGCGCAGTGTGCGGCGACGCAAGCGCATCTGAAGCGGCTCGACCTGCTCGAGAGTTTTACTTTTGTCAGTAAGGGCTGCTTCGGCACGTGCCCGGCGTATGAGGTAGTGTTTAACAGGAATGGAACGGCTACTATAAGCAACATTCGCTTCGTTCCCGAGTTGAAGCGGCTGAATGGAGATGGCACGGCAACCGTGCCGTTCGAGAAAATACGTGCGCTACTGGCGTCGTCGAAGTTTGAAACGCTCGCCCCGGAGTATCCCTTGCACGCTACGGACATGTGGGGCGTCTCGTTCGGCTGGTGGTACAGCGATGGCTTCAAGTACGAAGTTGATGCTCCGGACAAGAACACGTGGCCGAATTCCTTGGGGAGCCTGGTAACCGCGGTAATGCAGCTCGTTCACGATACCGACTGGCACTAGGCCGGCAGGCACGAGGCGAACGGGCTCCAACAGTAAAGGCCCGTGATTCGCACAGCCCTCGGCCATCTTTGGCTCCCGTTCACGCAAATGGACGGTTCCGACTCAGCGCCGCGCAATTTCGTGCGCGGGGACGGCAATTATCTTTTTGACTCGCGCGGCAGTCGCGTCTTCGACGCCGTCAGCTCGATTTGGACGACGATTCACGGGCACTGCCGGCCGGAGATCGTCGCCGCAATTGCGTGGCAGGCCACGCAACTCGATCATTCGACACTGCTCGGCGCAACGAATCCGGTTGCGGAAGAACTCGCCGCGCGGCTCGCGGAGCGGTTACGGCTCGACCGCGTTTTCTATGCGAGCGACGGAGCAAGCGCCGTGGAAGCCGCGATAAAGATGGCCCTGCAGGTTTGGCAGAGTGCGGGTCAGCCGGACCGCACGCGCTTCGTGCGGCTTGTCGATGCGTATCACGGGGACACGGCCGGTGCGATGAGCGTATCGGGAGTTGAGATTTTTAAGTCGCGTTTCGGGGCGATCACGTTTGAGGCGCGCGCGTACGACGGCGACGCTGCTGTGTTGGCGGAGCCGGATATTGCGGCGGTCATCGTCGAGCCGATCGTGCAAGCTGCGGCCGGGATGCGCATCGTGCGGCCGGAGTTGTACGAGCCGCTCAAGAGTATCGAACCGCTGGTTATCGTTGACGAGATCGCGACGGGGTTCGGACGTACTGGCACGATGTTCGCACACGAGCAGCTCGGACTGCAGCCGGACATCGTCTGCATCGGCAAAGGATTGAGCGGCGGCGCGCTGCCCCTTTCGGCGACGGTTGTGAAGGAACGAGTCTTTGATGCGTTTCGCGGAGAGAAGTTCTATCACGGACATTCGTATGCCGGCAATCCGATAGCATGTGCCGCGGCGATCGCAAGCCTCAACATATTCGAGAGCGACCGCACGATGGAGCACGTGGGCGAGTTGTGCGGCGTGCTCGACGAACTGCTGGAACCGCTACGCACGCATCCGCTGGTCCGCGATGTGCGGCGCGTTGGGCTCATGGTTGGGATCGAGCTCGAGGGCGGCTTGGGCTGGCCCGTTGCAAACGATCTTTACGAACGTGGGCAATTCACGCGGCCGATTGGCGACGTCATTCAACTCGTTCCGCCATTAACGAGCACACGGGAAGAGTTGGCGCGGTTCGTTGGTGACCTCGTTGCATCATTAAACCCTTCGCTGCCGCTCAGGGCCGCTCGCTCCGCTTCGCGGTCGTTCGATACCTCACGATGACATACTTAAGGCGTGTCGATGCTGAGTTGGAGCGTATTCGTGGCGAGCATCGCTACCGCGAGATCGGGAGTGACGACCAAACCCCCGTCGCTGATTTTTCAACCAACGATTATCTCGGGCTCGCGACCGATTCGCGAATGGTCGAGGCGTTACGGCAAGCCAAGCGTGTCGGCTCCGGCGGATCGCGACTGCTGGGCGGCCGGCATCGCGAACTTCGGTTACTAGAAGAAGATCTCGCCCGCTGGGTCGGCCGCGAACGCGCGCTGCTGTTTTCCTCGGGTTACCTCGCGGCACTTGGCGCCGTGCAAGTGTTGTCTTCGCTGACGGACGTTATCTATTCAGACAGCTTGAACCACGCTTCGCTCATCGACGGCATTCGGGCAAGCGGACTTCCGCGTGAGATTTATCCGCACGGTGATTTACCACGTGAAGATGCGCGGCGCGGCCCCGCGCTGATCGTAACCGAATCGTATTTCGGGATGGACGGCGACGAAATCGACGTCGCCGCAGCGCTGCGAAGCCTGCGTGACGATGATGTGCTGCTTATAGATGAAGCCCACGCCCTCGGCGTCTTCGGAACCGGAGGCGCGGGTCTGGCTCGCAATCTCGACGACGGTCGCGTTCTCGTTCTCGGCACGCTGAGCAAAGCGCTCGGCGCCGCCGGCGGTTTCGTAGCGGGGCCTGCTAAAGTGATTGACTTGCTCGTGAACACGGCGCGTACGTTCATATTCGATACGGCACTTCCGCCGCCGATCGCCTTTACGGCGCGCGTTGGCGTCATGCTGGCGCGAAATGCGGACGATGCGCGCGCACGGCTCTTTGTGAAAGCCGATCGGCTCCGCAACGGCTTGCGAGCGATCGGGTTGAACGTCCCTGCGTCGCGCGGGCCGATTGTGCCCGTCATCTTCGGCAGCGAGGAGCTTGCACTTGAAGCGATGGCGCGCTGCGCGGAACGTGGGATTCGCGCGCCCGCGATTCGGCCGCCGACGGTCCCGGCGGGTACGTCGCGCTTGCGCCTCTCGGTTCGCGCGGATCACACCGACGCCCAAATCGATCTCCTGATCGACAGCTTAGCTTGCGCCGTTACCTCGTAACCGGAACCGACACGGATGTCGGAAAGACTCGCATCGCGGCCGCGCTCACGCTCGCGTTGCAAAATGCCGGCCAAGCGCCGACGTTCGTGAAACTCGTACAAACCGGAGTTAGCCCCGGCGAGCTCGGCGATGCGGATCGCGTAAGCGAGCTGGCAGGTTGCCCGTGGCTCGAACTCGCGCGCTTCACCAAAGCTGCCGACCCCTGGTCGGCCGCGCTCGCCGACGGAATGCCGGTCATACGCGCCGAGGATCTCGCGCGCGTCTTGGATGCGCTCGAAGGCGCGGTGGTGGCCGAAGGAGCCGGCGGACTCGCCGTACCGCTGAACCGGTTCGACAATTTCGCCGCCGTCGCAAAGCTCGCGCAGCTCTCGATCGTTTTGGCAATCGGCTTGCGGCTTGGCTGCATGAATCACGCGTTGCTCACCTTGAGCCTCTGCGAACAGCTCGAGCTCCAGGTTGCCGGCGCGGTGCTGGTCGACCGGTGGGAGACCTCGGAAGCGTCGTACGTGGCCGATGTGCGGCGCGCGTTGCAGGGAAAAGTCGAGATACTTGGCATTTTGCCATTTGAGCGCGACGAACTCGCATCCGTGCGGAACGGCACGCAGCTGTTCGCTGCGCTCGTATAACGATGCAGATAACCAACAGACTCCCGGCCGATCGCGAACTCTTGAACGAGCTCATTCGCTTGCCTGTTAGCGAGGTGCCACAGCTGCTGGCGGCCGCCGACGAAGTGCGCGAACGCCACTGCGGCAACGGTATTGCGGTCGAGGTTCTGTACAACGCCAAAAAAGGCGGCTGCTCCGAAGATTGCAACTTCTGTTCGCAGAGCGCGCGCTACGCCACGGACGTTGAACCCGAGACGCTCGGTTCGGTCGAGAGTTTCGTACAAGCCGCGGGCGACGCGCACGCGCGCGGCGCCGGTGAGTTTTGCATTGTGGTTGCCGTGCGCGGTCCGTCGCAAAGACTGCTGGAGCGCGTCTGTGAAGCGGTGCCGGCCATCAAGGCGCGCTATCCGCTGACCGTCGCCGTTTCGCTCGGAATCATGACGGAAGAGCAATTGCAGAAGTTGCTTGAGGCCGGTGTCGACAAAGTCAACCACAATTTGGAAAGCTCGCGGCGATACTTCCCGAAGGTTTGCACGACGCACAGCTACGACGAACGCTGGCAAACGTGTCTGCTCGTCAAACAGCTCGGCCTCGAACTTTGCTGCGGCGGGATTATCGGCATGGGTGAGACGCTCGACGATCGCGTTGATTTCCTGCTCGAGCTGCAAACACTGCAGCCCCAGGAAGTTCCGATTAACTTTCTCAACCCGCGTCCGGGAACGCCGTTCGGAAACCGTCCGCTGCTGGAACCCGCCGAAGCATTGCGTTTTGTCGCGCTCGCACGACTTGCCATGCCAACTGCGCTCATTCGTTTTGCGGGCGGGCGCGAAGTGACGCTGCAAGGCTTGCAGGATCTCGGAATGCGCAGCGGCGCGAGCGGTTTGGTGCTCGGCGATTATCTGACGACGCAGGGACGCAAGGACGAAGAAGACTTCACGATGCTCGATCGCCTCGGTTTCGAGGTATTGGCGTGACGCTCTCGAGCATCAGCATTGCGCTGCGTATGGCGGCGTGGCTCATCTCTCACCACAGCGCTACGGCAAAGGGACGTTCGCAGATTTAATTCTGCCGTTTCGTCGCTCTTTGCCGCCCTCTCAGGGAGGGAGAAGTACCTGTGGACCAATCTAAGACTCCGTACTTTCAAGCGCTGCTCGATTATGTCGACGCCGGCGTGATTCCGTTTCACACGCCGGGCCACAAGCAAGGCATCGGCATGGATCTCGCGTTCCGCGAATTCGTCGGCGACAATCTGTGCGCGATCGACTTGACGCCGATGCCTGGCATCGACGATCTGTTGCAGCCCACCGAGTCGCTGCTCGAAGCGCAGCAACTGGCCGCCGAAGCTTACGGCGCCGATCGCACGTACTTCTTGATCAACGGCTCGACCAGCGGCAACCAAGCCATGATGATGGCCGCAGTCAACCCCGGCGACAAGATCGCCGTGCCGCGCAACTCGCACAAATCCATGCTGGGCGGGCTGGTGATGAGCGGCGCCGACCCGGTCTACATGCAGCCGGTCGTCGATGAAGCGCTGCACATGGACCACTGCGTTACGCCCGAGACGGTCGCGGAAACGTTGCGCGAACATCCGGACGTCAAAGCCGTCTACATCGTCACGCCGACCTACTACGGCGTAGCCGCCGACATTAAAGCGATCGTGAAGGTCGCGCGCGGCGCCGGCAAACTAGTGCTGGTGGATGAAGCCTGGGGCCCGCATTTTCACTTTCATCCCGGGCTGCCGCTTTCGGCCACGGCCGCCAAAGCCGACTTGGTGGTCAACTCGACGCACAAGATGCTCTCCGCGTTCTCGCAGTGCGCGATGCTGCACCAAATCGGCCCGCGGGTACATGTGGACCGGCTAGAAGGCGTGCTGAAGATGTTTCTGTCCACATCGCCCAACCTGCCGATGATCGCCTCGCTGGACGTTGCCCGCAAGCAGATGGCGATGGACGGCGTCGAGTTGCTCACCCGGACGATCGAGCTGGCGCAAGAGACGCGCAAGCGGCTAAACGCGATCCCGGGCGTCTACTGTTTCGGCGATGAGCTGAAGGGCCGGCCCGGCATCTTCGATCTCGATCCCACCAAAGTCGCGATCACGGTCAAGGATCTCGGCTACACGGGTTACGAGGCCTCGGCGATTCTGCGCCGCCGGTACAACGTGCAAGTGGAGCTCGCCGATCTCTTCAATGTTGTCGCACTCTTTACGATCGGGACGTCCCAAGAGGCCGCCGACCGGCTCGTGCAAGGCGTGGCCGAAATGGCACGCGAGGATCGGCCTGTCGACATCTTCTCGCCCTCAGGCATCCTGGAGCGCCGCCTAAAGACCGGCAGTTACAAACTGCCGAAGATTCCGCCGATGCGCATGCTGCCTCGCGACGCGTTCTTGGCGCCAACTGAAGCCGTGCGCTTCAAAGCGAGCAAAGGACGCATCTGCGCCGAGACGATCTCGCCCTATCCGCCGGGCATTCCCGTGATTTCGCCGGGCGAAGAAGTCACCGACGAAATTATCGACTACCTCTCGTTGGAGATCAAAGCCGGCGTCCGGATGCAAGGCCCGTATGACCGCGAGCTCAAGCGCATCCGCGTCGTTAAATGAGTAGAAAGCGATTGGCGATGGGCCTATTCCCCAAAACCGCTGGCAAAATTACCTCCTGAAATTTTGCCGCTTGACTGCTTTCTCGAGATAACAAAGTTTTGAAGTCGACATCCTGTCGAGCTCGAGAAAGTCAGACATTTCGGGGAACAGGCCCACCGCCAATCGCTTGCAGGGTGCTAGCCTGGACATGTAAAACGTAGCTCAAACGGAATCTTTAGCGAGGACAGGTATTGGCCGTTAAAGCCGACTCTATGGCTTCCAACTGGGAGCTGACGCAACTCCTCGACATCTTCCCTCTCCCGATAAGACAATCGTTAGTTCGTCTTCCCAATCTCGAGAGCATGATCGAGGTTGTGCTCGATCTTGGGCGTCCGCCCGAGGCGCGTTTCGAAGACGACTTCGTCTATTTGTCGGAGACGCCGGTTTCGACCGAAGACATCGCGCACGTTTGCTCGCGTCTCTCGGCTTTCGGTGCCGACAATCGCGCCGGAATCGAGCAGACGCTGCATCGCATCAGCGCCATCCGCAATCGCACCGGGAAGATCGTCGGTTTGACGTGCCGCGTAGGGCGCGCAGTCTACGGAACGATCGATATTCTGCTGGACATCCTGCGCAGCGGCAAGTCCATCTGTTTGCTGGGCCGTCCCGGCGTGGGCAAAACCACGATGTTACGCGAATGCGCGCGCGTGCTTTCGGAAGATCGCAAGCGCGTCGTGATCGTTGACACTTCGAATGAAATTGCCGGCGACAGCGACATCCCTCATCCCGGAATCGGCACCGCGCGGCGCATGCAAGTCACCGATCCGGCGCTGCAGCACGCGGTGATGATCGAAGCGGTCGAAAATCACATGCCGCAGGTGGTCGTCATTGACGAAATCGGCACGTCGGCTGAAGCTGAAGCCGCGCGGACGATTGCCGAACGCGGCGTGGAGCTGATCGGCACCGCGCACGGCCAGACGCTGGAAAACCTCTTGATGAACCCGACGCTGACCGACTTGATGGGCGGCATCGGGGCGGTGACGCTCTCGGACGAAGAAGCCCGCCGCCGCGGCACGCGCAAAACGGTCCTCGAGCGGAAGGCGCCTCCGACGTTCGACGTCATTGTCGAGATTCACGACCGCGACCGCCTGGCGATCCACAAGAATGTGGCCGACGTCGTGGACGCACTGCTGCGCGGCTATCAGCCGCAGCCCGAGATCCGTCAACGGACCGCCGCGGGCGTGGCGATCGTGCAGGAAGCGGATACGGAGTCCATGCCGCACATCGACATGACTTCCGGCTATGACGTCCCCGACGGGGATCGCGAAAAACCGCTGATGATCTTCCCCTACGGCGTATCGCGCAACAAGATCGAGCGCGCCGTGCACAACCTGCGCGTGAACGCCTCGATCGCGCGCAAGTGGGACGATGCCGACGTCGTTCTCACGCTGAAGGCGCTCGAACGCAAAGAACAGCCGAGGCTTAAGCAGATCGCTTCGGAAAATATTCCGATCTACGCAATCAAGACGAACACGACGACGCAGATTCAGAGCTGTCTGAAAGACGTCTTTAACTTGCCTTCGATCGACACCGAAGAGATCGCCTTGCGTGAGGCGGAGGAAGCGATCTACCAGGTGTTACTCGACAGCCAAGCGGCCGAGCTTTCACCGCAAACGTCGTACGTTCGCCGGATGCAGCATCAGCTAGCTGAAAAATACCGGTTGCAATCGCGCAGCACGGGATTGGAGCCGAATCGAAGGGTCCGGATATATAAGGCGTAAACAACCCTCAGCCTTAAGTGTTCATCTCATTCGAAGGAATTGAGGGGAGCGGCAAATCCACGCTCCTCGCGGCGGTAGAAGGTCCGCTGCGCGCGCAAGGCCGCGATCTCGTGGTCACGCGCGAACCGGGCGGGACGCCGGCCGGCGACGCCATTCGCCGTGTCTTCATCGAGCCGCATTTTGAACTGAGCCCGATGGCGGAAACGCTGCTCGTGAACGCGTCGCGAGCTCAATTGGTGGCCGACGTTATCGGCCCGGCGCTAAAAGATGGAAAGCTCGTGTTGTGCGATCGGTACGTGCATTCATCGCTCGCGTATCAAGGGTATGGCCGCGAGCAGTCGCTCGATGCCGTGCGCGCAATCTGCAACGCCGCAACCGGCGGGTTGATGCCGGATTTGACGCTGCTGATTGACGTTTCATATGAAACGTCACGCGAGCGTTTGCACCGGCGCGGCAACGCTGACGATCGGCTCGAAAAAATGGAAGAGGCATTCCACCGGCGCGCTCGCGCAGGATTCCTCGAACTGGCTGAAGCGGATCCGCGCATCATCGTGATCGACGGCGAGCATAGTGAAGAGCAGGTTTACAAAGATGCGATGGAGGCGCTCGCGCGCGTGCTAACGTGAGCGATCTGCAGTTCGATGTTGTCGGCGCCGAAGGCCCGAAGCAGTTCTTCGGCCGCTTGAACAAAGCAACGATCGCGCACGCCTATCTCTTTACCGGCCCTCCCGGCGTCGGGAAGAAGACTTTCGCGCGCCGCTTGGCTCAATCGTTATTGTGCGAGGCGCCCAAAGAACATGTGCTTGGTTATGACGGGACGTGCGCGTCGTGCAAGCTGATCGGCAAGGACGAAACCCGCCACCCCGATCTGCTGGAAAGCATCGGCGCATTGAAGATCGGCGAGGCCGACGAACCGATGGCGTTTCATGAAGCCGACGCGACGACGTCGCGCGACTTGGTCCGCCAGCTCTCGCTGCGATCGTATTCCGGCGGTTTCCGTATCTTCGTGTTGGGTGACATCGATTTCGCCTCGCCCGCGGCGGCAAACGCCCTCCTCAAATTTTTCGAAGAGCCTCCGCCGCGAGTCGTCTTGTTACTGACGACGGCTACGCCATCGCGACTGTTAGCTACGATCCGCTCGCGCTTGGTAGAGGTGCGCTTTCCGTCGCTGCGGCAAACCGAGGTCGCGCAGATTTTGCACGACAAAGGCTACGATAAGAAACGTGCGCAGCTCGGAGCCGCGCTTTCACAAGGGTCCGTAACGCGGGCCCTCGCCGCGCTTTCGGAAGATGAGGAGCAACTGCGGGATCAAGTAGCCCGCTGGTTCTTCGACGTGGTTAGCGGGGAAACGCCGGAAGAGGCTTGGGCTTCACGCGAATCGCTCGACGAAGGTCTTGAGATCGTCAAGACATTGGTGCGCGACTGGATTTCGCTGCGGCCCGAAAGCGGCGAGGCGGGCACGGCGTTGGCCGTCGACTATGCGCCGAAGCTGAAGAAGCTTCCAAAAATCAATCCCGCCAAGGCATTGAATGCGCTAACGAAGATTGGCGAAGCCCAAAAGCTCGCTCGCACAAACGTTTCACCGGCACTCGTGAGCGAGCTCGTGCGAATGTCGCTCAGTGGTACGGCGGCCTAAGCGCCGTACAATAGTGTCATGGTGAGCTCTGTCGGGATGTCATCCTGAGCTTGTCGAAGGGCACGCCCGAGCCTGTCGAGGGCCGAGCAGCTACCAGTAAGGACGAAACGCTAAGGCGCTGTATTGCTTGGCGACGACAAGCGCGATGTAGCCGAGTCCGATCGCCTTTAGCAACGCCGCCGCAATATCGTAGCCGATTCCATAAAACGGCAGAGCATCTGCGCCATAAATGGTGAGCCCAGCCCAGACAACCAGACTGACGATGACAAGAATCGCGGTCGCCGCCGGCTCCCGCTTTGCCCCTTGCAGCGACGCCGACAACGCGGCGCTGCCCGGCGTCCCGCCAATCGCGGCTGCCGGAATCGTGTAGATAAACGCCCAGACGGCAAGCGCCCCGAGCGCCAAGCTTGCGACGTTGCCGAGAATCATACCGCCGATCAAGCGCGCAATCCAAACCAAAAATAAGAAACCGATGACAGCAATGAGGATGTTGGCGGCTTTCCTGCCGGCATTGTCCCAAGCCGCACCGAGGTGAGCGCGTTCGTGGCGCCAAGCGTCATCCGCAAAAATCACAGAGATCCCGAACGCAAAACCGTACAGCACCATTATCAGAAACCCGATAAGCGGCACGCCGGCTCCGCCCATTGCTGCAAAAAACCAGCCGCCGAAATAGTTCAGCCCGATAGCGAGCAGCGCCACCACCAGCGGCGGGAGAAGCACGCCGAGGTTACGCGCAAAGAGCGGCAGAGCTCGAACGTACATCGAGAGGTCGAGACCTCGCGTCACGCACGCGCTCCCTGCAGCGCCGACTGACACGAGCACGATGCCTTGATATCGATCTTGTCGACGATCCGGAAGATGGCGTCCTTCACGCGCGCATTATTTTTGTTGAAGACCTCGATCACTTCATGATGCGAAACCGGGGTGCCGCCCTCGACGCCTTCCAATCCAACGTCGTAATCGGTGATCAGCGAGATATTCACGTAGCACATCTCGAGTTCGCGCGCCAAGTAGCATTCCGGGTATTGGGTCATGTTGATTACTTCCCAACCAGCGGCCGCGTACCACTTCGATTCGGAGCGGGTTGAAAAACGCGGTCCGCCGACGACGACGATCGTGCCGCGTTCGTGCGTGTCGATCTTGAGCGACTTGAGTGCTTCGATGGCGATCGGCCGCATCGTCGGACAGTACGGGTCGGAGAAGCTGACGTGCGTGGTAATTGGGCCGTCGTAAAATGTGTCGATGCGCCCGCTGGTGCGATCGACCACTTGGTCGGCCACGACCATCGAGCCGGGCTTGACCGGCGCACTCAGCGAGCCGCAAGCGGTCGGGCCGATGATCCACTTCACGCCGAGCGCTTTCATCGCCCACATGTTGGCGCGGTAATTAATCATGTGCGGCGGGATGCGATGAGCCTTGCCGTGGCGCGGCAAGAACGCAACGCGCTTGCCGGCGATCTCGCCGAGCGCGAACGCGTCGCTGGGCGAGCCGTACGGCGTTTCCACCTCGACCTCGCGAGCATTCTCGATGAGCGAATAAAAACCGGAGCCGCCAAAGACGCCGATGTCGGCGCGTTCTTTCGTCTGCATGGCGGGCGCAGTTCTGGGAAAACGGTCGAGCCCCTCGAAGGAGTTGGGGTGAACCCCAGCGCGCTACGCGCCTCGGCCGCCCTGCTTTGCGCGCTATCGCTTGCGAGTTGCAGCCGCGCGGGCTCGGGCGCCGTCAGCGTTCCCCACGTCTTACGGTTTGCGGATGTCTCGGATCCCGATCGCCTCAATCCTTACATGTCGACCATGGACCTCGTTTACGATCTCTCCTCCATGATCTATTCCTACTTGGTCATCTCTGATGACCAGGGACATCTGGTCGGCGATCTTGCGACGCAAGTCCCGGCGCTGAATAACGGAGGTATCTCGCGCGACGGCAAGACGTACGTCTATCACCTTCGCCGCGGCGTGCGCTGGCACGACGGCGCCCCCTTTACGTCAGCTGACGTCAAGTTCTCGTGGCAAGCCGTGGTGAGTCCCGCCAACAACACGCTGCATCGCGAGGGCTACGACGAAGTCAGGTCGATCGACACGCCCGACCGCTACACCGTCGTGGTTCATTTAAAGCGCCGCTATCCGCCGTTCGTCTCGCGTTTCTTTGCTCCGCTGCAAGAAGGCGGTAAGGGAATCTTACCCGCCCATTTGCTGGCGCGCTATCATTCCATTAACACAGTTCCGTTCAACGCCGCACCGATCGGCACCGGGCCCTTTAAGTTCCTGCGCTGGGAGCGCGGCCGCGAAATCGTGCTTGTCCGCAATGACACCTATTTTAAGGGCAAGCCGAAGCTCAGTCGCATCGAGTTTTACGTTATTCCGAACGATCAAACGATGCTCAACGAGCTGCGACTGCACAAGATCGATCTGATCGCTTCGCCCACGACGTCATTTCATTACGATTACCTGAAGGTGCCGGACGTCGTCACCGAGCTGTCGCCTTGGAATGCGCAATCGTATTTCATCATCAACAACAGCAGTCCGGGTTTGAACGACGTTCGTGTCCGCCGCGCGATCACGATGGCAATCGATTACGACGCGATCATCAAGAAGGTGACGCATGGCGTCGGTGAGCGGGCATACGACGTGATCCCGCCGACCGCAATCGGCTATACGAAGAACGCGCCCTATCGCTTCGATCCGGCCGGCGCGCAAGCGCTGCTCGACCAAGCCGGATACCGGCGCGGTGCGGGCGGCGTCCGCACGCGTAACGGCGTGCGGCTCGACTACGTGCTAGTCATTATTTCGGGTTCGACCAGTCAGCAGCTGGCCTCGGTGCAATTGCAGCAATATCTGCGCGCCGTTGGCATCGGTCTGTCGATCAAGCCGTATCCATACAACGCGGTCTTCACTCCGACGGGCCCGATCTACGGAAACCGGTACGACTTCGCGATCTACTCCGTCACACTGCCATGGGATCCGGACAATCTGTTTTATCTGGGCTGCGATTTCTTCTATCCGCGCGGCGAGAACGTCTACCGCTACTGCGACCGCACCGTCGACCGGCTGGAGAAACAAGGGCTGCTCACGGATGACACGGCTAAGCGCGCGGCAATCTACGGCCAAGCCGAGCCGCGCATCTGGAACACCGTTCCGTACATTCCGCTTTATGAGTTGCGCCGGCAAAGCGTGCACTCGTCGGCGCTACAGAATTTTAAAGTGAACCCGGGCAGTACGCCCTGGTACAACATATGGGAGTGGGACATCTAATTCAATTGTCATCCTGAGCTTGTCGAAGGGGCGGTATTAACCGACTAGCTCAATTCGATTTCCAAAAGGGTCGTGAAGGAAAACCCGGTGTACGTCGGTCGCATTATCTTCGATCCATTCCACGCTATGTTCACGAAGCCGTACGAGCAAAGTCTCCAAGTCCGTGCATTTGAGTCCGGGGTGTGCCTTCCGCGCGGCATGAAAATCCGATTCAATGCCCATATGAATCTGCACGGCATCACTTTGAAACCAGCAGCCGCCATTTTTCGCCAGCTCGGTCGGCTTGGGAATCTCGACCATGCCCAGGATATCTCGAAAAAAGGCGCGTGCGCGCTCCTCGCCACCGGCAGGCATGGCCAGCTGCACGTGCTCGATCGCGCTGAAAGGCGCCGGCACTAGCGGTTAAAATCGCTGGGTTTTAGATCGTCGATGAATTTCTTGAAGTGCTCGATGTCGGCGCCGTTGTCGGTCTTCTTGTCGCCCGCCGACTCCTCTAACACGATTTTGTCCGAGACGTAGATCGGCGCGTTCATGCGTAGGGCCAGCGCGATGCCGTCGGAGGGGCGCGTGTCGATCTCTTGCAGCTCGCCGTTCTTGCGCACGACGAGCTTGGCGAAGAACGTCGATTCGCGAATGTCGTGAATGACGACTTGCTCGAGCCGCGCGTCCAGTGTTTCGAAAATCGTGCGAATTAAGTCGTGCGTAAGCGGGCGCGGAACGGGCGCGCCTTCGAGCGCCAGCGCGATCGCGGTGGCTTCAAATGGGCCGATGAGAATTGGAAGATACCGTTGTCCGTCGACGTCTTTCAGAATGACGACCGGATCGTGCGTGAGGAGATCGATCCCGAGTTTATCGACCTTCATCTGGCGCATGCCTAACTAATCCTACGCGCTCGGCTTGCAATCATTCTTGCGCAAGCGGCCCGCCTGCCAGGTCGCCGGTCCAGGCCAGCCGAACGGAGCGCGGTTCCATGGCGCTCTCTTGCGGCATCGTCGGTTTGCCCAACGTCGGCAAATCCACCATCTTTAACGCGCTCACGCGTTCGGCGCAGGCGTTGGCTGCCAACTACCCGTTCGCGACCATCGAACCCAACGTCGGCGAGGTTCCGGTCCCCGACGAGCGATTAGACGTGCTGGCGGAGCTGGAGCATTCCGAACGGATCGTGCCGGCCACCGTGCGTTTCGTTGACATCGCGGGTCTGGTTCGCGGCGCGAGCTCGGGCCAGGGCCTGGGCAACGCCTTTCTGAGCCACATTCGCGAGACGGACGCGATCGCGATGGTCGTACGCTGCTTCCGAGACGAAAACGTGACGCACGTCGAGGGCACCGCCGATCCGGGCCGCGACATCGAAATCGTGGGCATCGAGCTCGCGCTGGCGGATTTGACGACCTTGCAGAAGCGGGTGGACAAGCTCGCGCGCGAGGCGCGCGCCAATCCCAAAATGCGGCCCAAGGTTGCGGCGACGGAAAACCTGATCGTGGCGCTCGAGCAGGGCCGTCCGGCGCGCTCCTTTGCCCCGGAATCGGTCGAACGGGAAGTGGCCGCCGAATCGTTTCTGCTGACCGCCAAGCCGTTGCTGTACGTCGCCAATGTGGACGAGGAGCAACTCGTGCAGCCCGGGCCTCTGGTCGAGGCTGTGGAGGCCATTGCCAAGGCCGAGGGCAGCCGCGTCGTGGTGCTGTGCGGCAAGGTCGAGGCGGAATTGGCCGGGCTTTCGGCGGCCGAGGCCAAGGAGTTCCGGACCGAGATGGGCATCGAGCGCAGCGGCCTGGACCGGCTGGCGGCCAGCGCCTATGACGCGCTTGGGCTCATGACGTTTCTGACGGCGGGCCCGAAGGAGAGCCGCGCCTGGACCATCGAGCGCGGAACCAAGGCCCCGCAGGCCGCCGGCAAGATTCACAGCGACATCGAGCGCGGCTTCATTCGTGCAGAAATCGTAGACTACGCGGATTATGTGCGCTATAAAACGATGGATGCGCTGCGCGCGGCGGGTAAGGTTCGCAGTGAGGGTAAGGATTATGTGATGCAGGAAGGCGATGTCGTGAACTTCCGGTTCAACGTATAGAGTATAAACAGGGCATGCTGAAAACGGACCCTAACCCCCAGGCGGTGAGCACCTCAGCCCGCGACGTTTCAGTCTTCGGCGACGGCATCACCTATTTCAACGAAGCGGCCGAACTGTTGCAGTTGGAGCGCTCGATGCGCGCCATTCTCACCCACCCCTCGCGTCAGATCATCTTTTCGATTCCGTTTCAGCGAGATTCGGGCGAGTTCGAGGTCTACACCGGCTATCGCGTGCAGTACAACTTCGCGCGCGGCCCGGTTAAAGGCGGCATTCGCTACCACCCCGGCGTGACGCTCGACGAAGTAACGGCGCTGGCTTTTTGGATGACGTGGAAATGCGCGGTCGTCGATCTGCCGTTCGGCGGAGCGAAGGGCGGCGTCACCTGCGATCCGTCAAAACTTTCGCAAAACGAACTCGAACGCATCACGCGCCGCTACGCGGCGGAACTGGTGGAGGTCGTCGGCCCGGACAAAGATGTGCCCGCGCCCGATGTCGGCACGAACTCGCAGACGATGGCGTGGTTCATGGACACCTACTCGATGCACATGCGGCAAACGGCGCCGGGCGTGGTCACCGGTAAGCCGCTTGCGATCGGCGGCTCGAAGGGACGCGTCGAAGCGACCGGCCGCGGCGTGACGATTGTTGCGATGGACGAGATGGAAAACATGAAGATGAAGCCGTCGCAGGCGAGGGTCGTGATTCAGGGATTCGGCAACGTAGGCATGTGGGCCGCGCGCCTTTTTGCGCAGCGCGGGTGCAAGATCGTCGGCATCTCCGACGTTACCGGTGCATACTATAACGAAAAGGGCATCGATCTCGACACGGCCATCGAGCTGGCCGAGAAAGATCACAACCTTGGCGCATTTCGCGGCGGCGATAAAATCAGCAACGCCGAGCTTTTGATGAGCGAGTGCGACGTACTAGTGCCGGCTGCGCTCGAGCGCGTCTTAACATCAGAAAACGCGCCGCACGTAAAGGCGAAGCTCGTGGTGGAGGGCGCGAACGGTCCGACCACGCCGGATGCCGATCACATTTTGTACCAGCGCGGGATTACGGTCATTCCCGATATCATGGCCAATGCCGGCGGCGTTACCGTTTCATACTTCGAGTGGGTTCAGGACAAGATGGGTTACTTTTGGAAGCTCAATGAGGTGAATGACCGCCTCGAAGACACGCTCATCACGAATTTCCACGAATTGCGCGGAATCGCGAAGCGGCACAACATCCCGTACCGCACCGCGGCATACATGGTCGCAATCGACCGCGTCGTGCAGTCGCTAAAGCTCCGCGGGGTTTACGCCTAGCCAACTGTCATCGTGAGGTATCGAACGACCGCGAGCCGGTAGGCGAGCGGCCCTGAGCGGTAGCGAAGGGTGATGCCGTGCGCCTAATCGCCGCTGCTATCGAGGGATCGAAGCTGCTCTTGACGATCCCATTCGGCGGGCGGATTTCTGAAAAACCACTGGCAGCCCTCGGAATCCATTTCTCTCTATACTCTTCGTATGACACGCCTTGCGATTTGTCGTCGAAGCCGAACTCAAAACCGCAACAATGACAGATCTCATAAGAGGGATACCCCTCAAAATATGGTGGTTCCTCAAGACCTCGGTATCCGCACACCGGGCATTGAATTTTGTCGGGCATCTAGAAAGACGTAATGTGCAAAACCGTGGTGTCCTCTCAAGTGAGGAGTAAGAAGGCCAGGCCGAGCGAAATGCACGCTATCGAGAACAGGATACCCCGGCGGCGCAGATCTTGATCGACAGCCTCAGGATCGTCAAGCGCAAAAAAGCTGCGCACGAATTCTGGGACCCAACTTGGGAAGTTCTGTTGAGGAAAACTCTCTGCGTAAGGCTGAGAACTTGCGCGCCACGGAATGAAATGACAGCTCAGTATCGCCGCTCCCGCTGCAATCAAAAATATCCCGACGCCTTGGGAGAACCTCACAGTGCCGCCATGACATCAGGGGCGGGGTTCGGTCGGGAGGCCGGCGTCCTTCCATGCGGAGTAGCCGCCTTCGAGCGCTTCCGCGTTTGTGTAACCTTTGCTTCGCAATGTTTGCGCCACGCGCGAACACGAGTTGCCGCTTCCGCAATACAGCACGACGTGCTCGTCCTTTGAAAACGGTAGATCGACCATCGCTTCAAGCTCCGCACCGTCGGCTCGTATCGAGCCGGGAATCTGCTGCTCGTCGGGACTCTTGCGGATGTCGATGAGCTTGAGTTTGCCCGGCTGCGCATTTTTAATGTCCTGAATTGTTGCCATGAATGAAACCTTTGCTAGCCGACGGGCACGGCCGGAGCGTCCGGTGCATCGAGGTGCAGCTCTACGGGGCGCCTCCGTCGCAATGCCCACGACTTCACGATCACGTAGAGTACGGGTGTGATTGCCAGATTGAGGAACGTTGAAACGATCATGCCGCCAAAAACCACGGTCCCGAGTGAATGGCGCGCCGCGCTGCCCGCGCCGCTTGCGAACACGAGCGGCGTTACGGCGACGATAAAGGCAATTGACGTCATGAGAATCGGGCGGAGTCGCGTTTGAGCCGCTCGCGAAGCGGCCGTGATAACATCCGCGCCTTGCGCGAGCTGCTGATTCGCAAACTCGACGATAAGAATCGCACTCTTGCTCGCGAGGCCGATTAACATGACGAAGCCGACCTGCGCGTAGGCGTCGCTGGCAATATGACGGATATCCAGAAAGACGAGCGCGCCGAGAATCGCGACCGGCACCGCCAGCAGCACGATAAACGGATCGACGAAACTTTCGTACTGCGCGGCCAAAACCAGAAACACGAAGACGATGCCGACGCCGAAGATCAGCGCCGACAGCACGCCGCCCTCAATCTCGTCCAACGAGATGCCGGACCATTCGTAGAAGACGCCGGGCGGGTCGATCTTTGCGGCCAAGGCCTGCATCGCCGAGATCGCCTGGCCCGAGCCCTTTCCATCAGCCGGCTGCCCGTTGATTTCGATCGACCGATAGAGGTTGTAATGGTTGATGATCGGCGCGGATAGCCCCAATTTCGTTGTCGCGAGTCCGCTGAGCGGTATCATTCCGCCGCTCTTGGAGCGCACGTACAAATATTGTAGCGACTGCAGCGACGTGCGGTATGGTTCCTCCGCCTGCACCATGACGCGGTAGGACCGGTTCAGATAATCGAAATCGTTGACGTAGAACGAGCCGAGATCCGTCTGCATCGTATTGAAAATGTCCGTCAGTGAGACTCCGACCGATTTGGCTTTCTCACGATCGATATGGATCTGCATCTGCGGCGAATTAATTCTAAAGGTGGTGAAGACGTTTTTCAGGCTTGGGTCCCGGTTCCCCAGACCCATATAGCCGAAGGCCGTCTGCATCAACACCGGTAGACCGACGTTGCCGCGATCTTCCAATTCGAACGAAAAGCCGCCGAAGTTTCCGACGCCCTGGATGGCGGGCAGATTGAACGCAAAGACCTGCGCATCGGTGATTCCGAAGAATTGCATCTGAATGCGTTGGAGCAGCGCCCCGAGCTGGTGCTCCGAACCGCGGCGGTCGGACCACGGCGAAAGCCGCGCGAACAGAATACCGCGATTAGGTCCGCTGCCGGTGAAACTAAACCCCGAGACGTCGAAGACGTGCGTGATCTCGGGCTGCTTGAGAATCTTCTCGACCCGGTGCGCCACGTCGAGCTCGTGCGCGAGCGATGTTCCCTCCGGCGCTTGAATCGTGACGACGAAGAAGCCCTGATCCTCGTCGGGAATAAACGCGGTCGGCGCGGTCCGGAACATGATAATCGTCAGGAGCAGTGCTCCGATGAACACTGCCGCCACAATATAACGAGCTTTGAACAAGTGCGGCAGCACGTCGCGATACCAGCCTCGGAACGCCGCCAAGCCGCGATTGAAGATGACGAACAGCGGGAAGTGCGAGTGATAGTCCGTGCGCAGCAAACGGGCGGACATCACCGGCGTCAGCGTCAACGAGGCAAAGAGCGAGATCGAAATCGACGCGGCGATCGTCATCGCGAACTGGCGGTAGAGTTGTCCGGTCGTTCCCGGAAAGAACGCCACCGGTACGAAGACCGCCAGCAAGACGAGCGACGACGCGACGACCGCGCCTTGGACTTCGTGCATGGCGGCCGCGGCCGCCTCGGCGCCGGACATGCCTTTCTCTTGAACGAAGCGCGCGATGTTCTCGATCACGACGATGGCGTCGTCGACTACCAGACCGGTGGCGAGCGTCAATCCGAACAGCGTAATGGTGTTGATCGTGAAGCCGAAGAGTTTCATCACGAAGAACGTGCCGATGAGCGAAATCGGAAGCGTGACGGCCGGGATTATCGTCGATCGCGGATCCTGCAAGAAGAGATAGATGACCGCGATCACGAGGAATATCGAAAGCACCAGGGTTAGCACGACTTCGCGGATCGATTCGTTGACGAACTCCGAACTGTCGAACGCCATCTCCCAGGTAACGCCGGGCGGGAATGATTTTTGCAGCAGCGCCAACTGTTCGCGTACGCCCTTGGAGACCTGCAGCGCATTGGCGGATGGGAGTTGCAGCACGCCCATACCGACGGAGTTCTTGTTTCCATCGAAGGCAATGACGCTAGAGTAATCCTCGGCGCCGAGCTCGACGCGAGCGACGTCGCCTAATCGAGTGAATCCGCCGCCCGGATCGGCGCGGACGATGATATTGCGGAACTGCGAAGGATCGCTCAATCGCCCTTCAGCGCGCACGCTTATAGTGAAGGGCTGATTGCTCGGTTGCGGCGCTCCGCCGATGCTGCCGGCCGCCACTTCCACGTTTTGCTCTTGCAGCGAGGAGAGTACGTCCGAGATCGCCAGATTGCGCGCCTGCAGTTGTTGCGGATTCACCCAGATGCGCATCGCGTAGCGCCGCTGGCCAAAGATGATGACGTTGCTGACGCCGGGCACGCGTTTCAGCGAATTGACGACGTCCAGCTCGGCGTAGTTGCTTAAGAAGAGTTGGCCGTATTGCGAGTTATTGGACTGCATCGCGATGGCCATCGCGAAGCTGCCGGAGTTCTTTGAGACCGTAACGCCCGTCTGTTTAACTTCGTTGGGCAGCCGGCCCAAAGCGGACTGCACCGCGTTTTGCACGTCGGTCGCGGCGATGTCGAGATTCGTTCCAAGATTGAACGTACACGTGATCGTGCTCGTGCCGTTATCCGAACTGGTCGAAGTGACGTAGCGCAGCCCCTCGACGCCGTTCACTGCCTGCTCCAGCGGCGTCGTCACCGCCGACTCGACGGCCTGGGCGTTCGCGCCGGTGTAAATCGCGTTTATGGTGACGACCGGCGGCGCGATCTGCGGATACTGCGCGATCGGCAGCGTCGGAATGACGATGAAACCCGCGATGAGGACGACCAGCGAACAGACGATCGCCAAAATCGGCCGGCGTAAGAAGAACGGAGTCATGTCTTGTTGCTAAGCAAAGGCCTGTTCGGCATGATACGAACTGCGCGATAGCGGGCTGGAAACGACCTGATGAAAGCCTTTTGATTTCGCGAGCGCCCCGAGTTGCGCGAACTTTTGCGGGTGGATGAACGTCTCGACGGCCAAATGCTTCTTCGTGGGCTGCAAGTATTGGCCCATCGTAAAAATGTCAACGCCGATCGACCGCGCGTCGTCCATAACGCTCTCAATCTCGTCGTCCGTTTCTCCCAAGCCGAGCATGATTGAGGTTTTGGTAAAACGGTCGGGTGCGCGCAGCTTCGCATGCTCGAGAATGCGCATGGATTGGTCGTATTTTGCGCGCTTGTCGCGAACGCGCGGCGTGAGACGGCGAACCGTTTCCAAGTTATGCGCAAAAACGTCGGGCTTGGCATCGAGTACGATGTCGAGCGCCTTGAGGTCGCCGCGGTAGTCGCCGCTGAGAATCTCGACGCGCGAGCCGGGCACGCGTTCATGGATTTCGCGAACCGTGTTGGCGAAGATCAGTGCGCCGCCGTCGGCCAGATCGTCACGGTCGACCGCCGTCAGCACCAAATACTTCCAGCCTAAGTCGCGCACAGCTTCGGCGACGCGCACCGGTTCGAGCCAGTCCACCTCGCCTTTTGGATTGCCGGTCTTCACGTTGCAGAAGCGGCAGCCCCGCGTGCACGTGTCGCCGAGAATCATGATCGTCGCCGTGCCGGCGCCCCAGCACTCCGCCAGATTCGGGCACATGGCTTCTTGACAGACCGTGTTCAAACGCAGCCCGGTGACTTCGCGCTTCACGCGCTCGTAATCGTCGCCGTGGGGCAGCTTCACTTTGAGCCACTCCGGCTTAGGCACACGCTGCTCGCGAGTCAAGTCGATTTCGATCATGCGACGACTCTCGTGGTGGCAATTACATTGTCATCCTGAGCCTGTCGAAGGACGACCGAGCGAGGCGCCACGGGCGCCGCAGACGAGGTCACGCACTCCAAGTCAAACTCTCTTGCGAACGCTCCCAACAACGCACTCTTCGCGTCATCCATCGAGATCGCGCGGCCGGTTTCGCGCGACAAGCTCGTAAGGCCGCGATCCGTCAGCCCGCACGGGTTGATCAGCTGATCGTACGAAAGTTCGTTGGAAACGTTTAGCGCGATGCCATGCATCGATGTCATTTTTCTTACCGACAGCCCGATCGCGCACAGTTGATTGTTGCCGACCCAGACGCCGGCATGGTCTGCGAAGCGCTCGCCGTGCACGCCGAACCCTGCGCATGCTTCGATCACGGCGCCTTCGAGCGCGCGCACCAACGGAACTATTTCGCGAAAGCGCTCTAGGCGCCGTATCGTATAGACGACCAGCTGCCCGGGCCCATGATACGTGACGTCGCCGCCGCGTTCGGTCTCGACCACGTCCACGCCGCGCTGCGCCAGGACTTCGCGCGAAAGAAGAATGTTGGCGGTCTTCGCATTCCGCCCGAGGGTAATGACCGGCGGATGTTCGACGAAGATCCAGGTCTCGGGATCTCGGCCCGTGCGGACGCGTTCATGCAGTTCGCGCTGTAGGTCGTAAACCTCACGGTAGGGCCTTAACCCGAGCTCGAGGACTCTGGCCGTCATGTCAGCCCCCAGAACACCCCGGAAAAGACGTTTGTTGCACTCCCCCTATTTTGCGGGGACCGGCTGGGGCGTCTTCGGCTTGGGGTTCACGATATGAATCGCCTTGCCGTGAGCGGCTTCGGCCGCCTCCATAATGCCTTCGGTCAGCGTCGGATGCGGGTGGATAGAGAGGCCGATGTCTTCCAGCGTCGCCCCCATTTCGAGCGCGATGATGCCTTCGCCAATCAGCGACTCGGCCTGCGGCGCGACAATGTGCATGCCGAGCAGCATGTCGGTCTTCGCGTCGCCCACGAGTTTTATCAAGCCGTCGGTGTCGTTCATCGTGCGTGCGCGGCCGCTCGCTTTTTGCGGAAACTTTCCGATGCGCACCTCGTAGCCGGCCGCCTTGGCGTCTTCCTCTGAAAGGCCGACGGTTGCAACTTCCGGATCTGTGTAGACGCAATTCGGAATCGCGACCGGATCGAACGCGGCGGAGCGATCGCCCGCGATTACTTCGGCGGCGATGACGCCCTCTTTCATCGCTTTGTGCGCGAGCAGCGGCATCCCAGTGATGTCGCCGATCGCGAAGATATTCTTTACTTTGGTACGGCGCTGCGGGTCGACGTCGATGAAACCGCGATCGTTGGTCTGCAAACCGGCGGCTTGCAAGTTTAAGTTATCGACGACCGGCCGGCGTCCAACCGCGACGAGCACGCATTCGAACTCGCGCGTTTCGTCTTTGCCGTTCGTGCCTTCTCCGTTGAATGTCGCCTTGACGGTCTTCCCGTCTTTTTTGACATCGCCGACTTTGGTGTTGAGCATGATCTCGATGCCCTGTTTTTTGAGAATGCGTCCGAGCTCTTTGCCGATCTCGAGATCCGTGCCGGTTAAGATCTGCGGCATCATCTCGATGACCAAAACTTTGGCGCCCATACGCGCATAGACGGTCGCGAACTCCAAGCCAATCACGCCGCCGCCGATGATCAAGATCGACTTCGGAGTGCTTTTCAGTTGCACGGCGTCGTCCGAATTGATGATCGTCTCGCCGTCGCGCGGCCACGCCTTCACGTCGACCGGCGCGCCGCCGGTCGCAATCACCGCGAACTGCGCCTTGATCGTGTCGGTGCCGCCCTCTTTTTTCTTGACCGTGATTTCGGTCGCGCTCTTGAAGGCGGCTTCGCCGTAGATGAACTCGACGTTGTTGAATTTGAATAATTGCTTGACGCCGCCAACGTTTGCGTTGACGACCTCGGTCCTGAACTTGGCGACGCCTTCGCGCTCGACGTCCGCCTTCGGAACTTTTAACCCGAGCGCGCCGGCATGATCGATCTGCCGGATGATTTCGCCCACGTGCAATAATGCTTTTGTCGGAATGCAGCCCCAGTTCAAGCAAACGCCGCCCACCTCGTCGCGGTCCACGCAGATGACTTTCTTCCCGAGTTGCCCTAACCGGATTGCGGCGTGGTACCCGCCCGGACCGGCGCCGATAACGACCGCGTCTACTTGATGTTCAGCCATGCGCATCGGCTTCGACGGGCTCGTGCTCACATCCGCCGAAGCATCGGGGCGTGAAGGCGACCCAAACTCGGCTGCTCGCATGGTATGCGCGCCACGGACGCGCGCATTTGCCGTGGCGCACGACGCGCGATCCGTATCGCATTCTGGTGAGCGAATTTATGCTGCAGCAGACGCAAGTCGAACGCGTGCTTCCAAAGTATCGTGCGTTTTTGAAACGGTTTCCCAATTTTGGAAAGCTGGCCGCGGCCTCGGTAGCAGACGTCGTTTGCGAATGGCAGGGCTTAGGCTACAATTCGCGGGCTGTCCGCTTGAAACGTATTGCGGAGATTGTTATCGAGCGATTCAACGGTGTGATGCCGAGCGATGCGGAGACTCTACGGACGCTGCCCGGAATCGGTGCATACACGGCTGCGGCGCTACGCGCATTTGCGTTTGACATTGATGACGCGGCGATCGACACGAACGTGCGCCGCGTGGTTCACCGCTTGCGTTATGGAGTGGAGCATCCGCCGAAGGTTACCCAAGCCGAGCTCGATGCAGAAGCGCAAGCTTTCGTGCCGCACTCCCACGGGCACGATTGGAATTCGGCGCTGATGGATTTAGGCGCGACGATCTGCACCGCGCGCGCGCCAAAGTGTGAGATCTGTCCTTTGCAAAAATTTTGCGCGGCCGCTCCGATAGACGCTGCGGCGTTGATGCGCGCGCGTTCCCCGAAACGTGCGGCGATGCCGTTCGCGCAAACGACCCGGTTCGCGCGAGGCCGTATCATCGACCGGTTGCGCCGGCTGCCGCCGGGCAAACGGGTTTCGCTGCTCGTCTTACACCGCGAGCTCGACCTGCCGGGCAGATCGCGCGAAGAAGTCGCCGCGCTCGTCAAGGCCCTCGCTCGCGATGGTCTGGTGACGTTGCGCAAGGCGCAGGTGGCCCTGGCGGATTAGGCAGGGCGACCCGCGTGGCCCTCGTACCTTCGCATCGATGCGTTTTGCAATAATTGCCGCGGTTTCGATCGCGGCCTTTCTCCCCGCCGCAGGCTCTGCCCGGATGATCGATTTCGGCGATCTTCGGAACCTTACGTCTTTGAGCAGCCCGCAAATCTCGCCGGACGGCAAACGAATCATTTTCTTCCGTTCGCGCCCCGATTACACCAAGGATCGCTCGCAAAGCGATCTCATGCTCATCGACGTCAAAACCAAGAAGGTCCGGCAGCTCACGTTCAACCGGCGAGGCTTAAGTTCGCCGCGTTGGTCGCCGGACGGATCGAGCATTGCGTTCTTGATGTCGACGACTGTCGAGGGCGTGAGCGATCCGCAGGAAGAGATATTCGTGCTTCCGATGAACGGCGGCGACCCGCGACCGGTCACCAAGGCCGAACAAGGCGTTGATGGATTTGCATGGAGTCCGAACGGCCGGCAGTTTGCGTTCATCACGCAAGATGCCAATCCGTACAAAAAACAAATTGACGCGCATCTCGACGCGTTCGAAGTCGGGGCGAACGATTATCTCCACACCGAGGCGGCGATTCCGTCGCACCTGTGGGTTATTTCTTCCGCCGGCGGTGACGCCAGACGTTTGACGAGCGGGCCGTGGAGCTTGGGAACCGTCGATCCCGGATCGACATCCGGGCTGTCATGGTCACCCGACAGCACGAAGATCGCGTTCGACCATTTTCCGACCGCGGTGAACGGGGATACGCTCGGCACCGTGATCGACGTGATAGACGTGCGCACCGGAAAGTTCACGCCGCTGACCGGTAACAAAGGATTAGAAGGCGGCGGAACGTTCGCACCCGTCGGCTCGGCGATCTCGTATTCCCGTAACACGGGCGGCGATCCGACAAACGGAAACGCAGTGTATGTTACGCGTTTGGGCGGCGGCCCGGGCAAAGATATTCGCAAGCAAATCGATCGCACGATTAACGGCACCGCGTGGGATCCGAGCGGCAAAGCGATGTGGCTTTTCGGTCCCGATCGGTCGCAGGTGGCGGCGTGGTACGTCACGCTCGGCGGCTCGACAAAGACAGTGAATCTTGGAAACGTCGCCATTTCACAGACAGGCCAAGTGGCGCGTAAGACAGGCGCGCTCGCATTCGTCGGTACGACGACCAGTCATCCGGCGGAGTTGTACTACCTCGCGTCGCCGTCATCAAAACCGGTAAGGCTGACGAATTACAACGGATTCATTTCAAAGATTCAGCTCGGCCAAGTCACGGCCGTTAACTGGAAGAACGACGGATTCTCCGAGAACGGCGTGCTGACGCTCCCGCCCGGATACAATGCGCAGAAATCGTATCCGCTCGTGCTCGTGATCCACGGCGGCCCGCAATCGGCGTCAACGCTGGCCTGGAACAGCCAGAATCAGCTTTTTGCCGCGCACGGCTACCTGGTCTTCAATCCCAACTATCGCGGCAGCACCAATTGGGGCGACGCATTCGAGCATGCAATCTACCACGACGCAGGCGCGGGTCCGGGGCGCGACGTGATGGCCGGCATCGCGGCGGTGGAGAAAGCTTATAATGTAGACAAAAGCAAAATTGCAGTGTCGGGCTGGTCGTACGGCGGCTACATGACGTCGTGGATGACCGGCCACTACAACATTTGGAAGACGGCCGTGGCGGGTGCGGCGCTCAACGACTGGTTCGACGACTACAACGTTGCATTTTACGTGTACACCGACGTACCGTGGTTCGGCGGCTCGCCCTGGAACCCGAAGTATTCGGCCATGTGGCGCGACCAGTCGCCGATTACCTACGCGCAGTCCATTAAAACGCCGACGCTGATCCTAGGCGACATCGGCGACAACAACGTCACCATCACGAACTCGTTCAAGATGTATCACGCGCTCAAGGACAACGGCGTACCGGTTCAGTTCGTGGCCTACCCCGTGCACGGACATTTCCCAGGCGACCCGGTTCGTTCTGAAGACGTAACGAGGCGCTGGCTCGCGTGGATCGACCGGTATTTGAGGACATGATGAAATTTTTAACGCTCGTTCTTGCGCTCGCGATCGCGGCCGGCGCCACCGCCTCGGCGCGGACGATGGTGCTGGACGACATGAAATTGCTGTCCGGGATTTCGGATCCGGCTATTTCTCCCGACGGCAGCGTCATCGCGTTTACACTTTCCAAACCGGACTACAAGGCGGACCGCAGCGTCCGCACGCTGATGCTCTACGACTTGCGCGACGGAAGTACGCGCCCGCTCACGGCCGCGCGCCGCGGCGTGGCTTCGGCGGCGTGGTCGCCCGACGGACGGCGCTTGGCATTTCTAGCGATAACGGGCGAAGGGGACAAAGCTGCCGAGCAGATCTTCGTTTTGGATATGCGCGGCGGGGACGCGATGCAGCTCACGCACGCCGACAACGGCGTGGAGCAATTCACCTGGCGGCCGGATGGCGGAGCGATCGCTTACGTTACGCCGGACGATCCGGTGAACAAGAAAGACATCGAGCATCACCTGGATGCATTTGTCGTCGGCGATCAGGCCTATCAAGAAAAAGCGGCGCCGGCGCCAAACCACATCTGGCTGATCAACGCCGACGGCAGCGGCGACAAACGTTTAACGCAGGGCACGTGGAGTTTGCCGACGGCCACGCCGCCGGGTCCGCCCGCATCTCCGCTTTCGTGGTCGCCCGATGGGAGATCGCTGCTCTTCACACGCATGCCGAACGCGTATGACACCGACGGTTATCTGGCGGCGGTCAACGTACTTGACGTGCAGACGGGCGCAATTCACGCGCTTACGTCACATGGCAAATACGAAGGCTATGGGTATTTCTCGCCCGATGGAACCAAGATCGCGTACTTTTATCCGTTCCAAGGGGATCCGTCGGCGCAAAATGACGTTCTCGTAACTTCGGCAAGCGGCGGTAACGGCGACGACGTTACAGCCAGCGATATCGACACGAACGTCGCGCGTGCGATCTGGATGCCGGATTCGAAGTCTTTGCTGATCGCCGGCCATAAAGGTACCGACGCCGCGCTTTGGATCAAACCGCTCGGCGGCGCGCCGCAGCGCTTGCAACTCGGTGCGGTTCAGCCGGTGCAGCCGTTCTGGCTCGACGCGAGCGTGAGCAACACGGGCGCGATCGCCTTTACGGGCAGCGAAGCGAACCACCCGACCGAGCTGTATTACATGAGCTCCGCCAACACAGCGCCGAAGCGGCTCACGTCATACAACGACGCGGTTGCGAAGTTGGACCTGGGTAAAGTGCAGCCGCTTTCATGGACGTTCGAGGGTTTTTCCGAGAACGGCACCCTGACGTATCCGCCCGGCTACGACGCGAGCAAAGCGTATCCGCTGGTCCTGGTCGTTCACGGCGGACCGAACTCGGCATCCATCTTATCGTTCAGTACCCTGAATCAATTGTTAGCTGCGCGCGGCTTTCTGGTCTTCAATCCAAATTATCGCGGCAGCGACAACATGGGCGAAGCGTACTGGCATGCGATCTTCAACGACGCCGGCGCGGGACCGGGTCGCGATGTGATAGCCGGAATTGCGGCCGTTAAACAAGCTGCGAACGTAGATGCATCGCGCATCGGTGTCTCAGGCTGGTCGTACGGCGGCTTCATGACGTCGTGGCTCGAGGGACATTACAACATTTGGAAGGCGGCCGTCGCAGGCGCTGCCGTCAACAATTGGGTCGACGAGTACACGCTTTCGGACAACAATATTACCGTCGGCATCGCACAGCTGGCCGGCTCGCCGTACGTCGGGAACAACATGGAGGCCTACCGCGCGCAATCGCCGATCACGTACGCGTGGAACATCACGGCGCCGACGCTCATTCTCAGCGACACGGGCGATATGCGCGTCCCGATTACGCAGTCATACGAGATGTTCCGTGCGCTAAAAGATCACGGCGTAACCGTTCGTTTCTTTGCGTATCCCGTGTCCGGGCACTCGCCCGGCGATCCCGTCCGCGCAATGGACGTAAACCGCCGCTGGGTTGACTGGCTAGTTCAGTACCTCAAGCCCTAGATCGCGGCGCTCACGGAGTGCAGTGGGTTTAGCATTGTCATCCTGAGCGGCGCGCGGGAGCGCGCCCGGTCGAAGGGCGACCGAGCGTAGTCGAGGGCCGCGGGAGGCGTCGCCATAGCGCGAGGGGTTGCTAGTCGTGAGGCTCGTCGCAGATGATTGGCGATGAGATCCTACTGGGTGTACATGGTCCTTTGCGACGATGGAAGTTATTACATTGGCATCACGCACGACGTCGAACATCGTGTGTGGCAGCACAACGAAGGTACCGACCCGCGGTCGTACACCTTTACGCGGCGCCCCGTCACGCTCGTTCATGCGATGGAGTTTTCGGAAGTCGATCGCGCCATCAGTTGGGAAAAACAGCTTAAAGGATGGTCGCGAAAGAAAAAAGCCGCGCTAGTGCGCGGCGATTTCGCTGAATTGAAGAGGTTAGCTCGCTCCCACTCCGCGTAGCGCCATCTCCCGCGGTCCTCGCCTGGCTCGGACGCCCTTCGACTTCGCATTTCGCTGAAGGCGAAACGCTACGCTCAGGATGACAATACGTTACCTCAAGCCCTAGTCAGACCAGCATTGTGTTTGCCATCATCCCCTGATCTTCGTGGTTCAGTTTATGGCAATGGAAGACGTCTTTGCCGCGCCACTGTTTGTACCGCACGCGCATCACGACGGTACCGTTAGCCGGAACCCATATGGTGTCGGCGATGATGGGCGGCGAATAGTTCACCGTACCGCCCGCGCCGGTGATGCTGTGCACTTCGAACGAGTTCGTGTGCAAGTGGAAGGGATGGCCTTCGTTCATGGTATTCGTGATCGTCCATTTTTCTGCCGTACCGACCGGCAGAACGAATTCGGGTGGCACGGTCATCTCGTTATAGACGACGCCGTTGACGGTAAGCGCGGTGCCGAACAGAATCGAGCTCGACGGAAAGATGTTGCTGAACTGCACCGAGCGGTTCCCCGTGATCTCGCTATCGGCAATCAGCGGATATTCGCGGGTGGGCGTGGGCAGCGATGACGGAATGGCCATCGAAACCGCCGAGCCCCCAACGCTGATCTGCAGGAGATTGAATGGCGGCCACGGGTGCTGCTCGGCAATCACCGCTTGCGCTGAAAGTGCGAAGTTGCCCGGAGCGGCGGGCGCGCGTACGAGGAGTTCGAGCCGGCCACCCATGGTGAGCAAAATCGGATTGGCGACCGTATCGACGAGTTGCGGCGCGAGGAGATTTACGCCGTCATAGGCGATGACGTACACTTCAAAGCCCGGCAGCTGCACGGGCAGGTTGAGTAAAGTGGAGCCGTTGAGCAGCCGCAGACGAACCACTTCGCCGGGCTGCATCTGCAACTGGGGCGCCGGCGAGGGATTAGGTACTCCACATTTTGCCGCACCGCACACCGGACCGGTGGTGAAGTCGACCCAGTTGACGAGCTGGCCGTTTACGACGGCAGCCATGTAGTCGGCGCGCGGTTTGTAACCGCCGGTGGAAGGTGGCTGGTACGCCGCATACTCGAGATCGTAAATTCCCGGCGTCGTGGTGCTCGCGTTGACGTTGATCGTTTGAAAGGCTACTTGTATATCTCTAGCGGCCGCGATCTCCGGAACGCGATCGATTGCGCCCTTGACCAGAATCAACCCGGCCATCCCGCCGGAAACCTCGACGTCGGTCGATCCGTGATGGTGTGCGTGATACCAATATAGTCCGGTCGGCTGATCGGGCGGCACTGCAAAATTGTACTGATAGGTCGTGCCCGGCTGAATGGCGACCATCATCGCCGCCGGGTTGCTCGTTCCGACGGGCTCGAAGATGTGCGGCACGACCTGAACGCCGTGCACGTGCAGGTTCGTCGTGTTATAGAGATGCGGGTTGTTCATCGGATCGATGCCGGGGCCGGGCGTGGCCGCCGGATTCGCCGGGAACGTGTTGGTGATGTTGACGACCAGCTGCTGGCCCGGCACGATCTCCATCGTCGGTCCCGGAATGCTGCCGTTATAGGTTCGTGTGCGCAGCGTCTTACCGCCCAGCACGTGGTCGGAATATTGCGTGATCAGCGAGTAGGTGCTGGTCGGACCGCCGCCAGGCGTGAACGAACCACCGCCGCTTCCGCTCACGAGGTTGCATCCCTCAACGCTCAGGATTCCGGCTGTTGCGGCGGCGGCGGCTCCGCCAATGAGAATATCGCGCCGTGATATGTCGGCCATGGTTATGAGGATACGTCGAACGGCACGGCAAATCCGCTCCACGCATGCCGAAGATCCCGTTCCCGAAGAAGCGTGTGAGCGAGGCCGTTGCGGCTGAAGAACTCGCTATTCTCGAGCGCACCTACCCGCACGCGGTCACGGCGCTGCACTACTCGAACCCGTTCCAACTCTTGATTGCGGTGATTCTCTCGGCGCAATGCACCGACGCGCGCGTGAACATGACGACTCCCACGCTCTTCGAAAAATATCCGACCGCGCAAAAACTCGCGAACGCCAAACAAAGCGACGTCGAAAGAATCATAAAGTCGTGCGGATTCTTTCGCATGAAGGCCAAGAACATCATTAACGCCGCACGCTGTCTTGTGGAAAGACATGGCGGCGAAGTGCCTTCGGCGCGCGAGGATCTCGAAGCGCTCTCCGGCGTCGGGCGCAAGACCGCTAGCGTCGTGATGTCCGTCGCATTCGGAGAAGCGGCGATTGCCGTCGATACCCACGTCTTCCGCGTCGCACACCGCTTGGGATTGACGCTCGGCAAGACCCCGCGCGACGTCGAGCGCGATCTTCAAGCGATCGTTCCGCGAGCGAAGTGGATTCACGCGCACCACTGGCTGATTTTGCACGGCCGCGCGATCTGCAAGGCGCCGACGCCGCTCTGCGGGGTCTGTCCCGTTAACGCGATCTGCCCGACGCCGAAGATTATCGCTAGAAGCTCAAAGGGCCGGGCCCCTGCAGGTGGGCGGGCGGCTCCAACTCCGCGTCGGCGGCGATCAGCTTCAGCAAAGAAGAAGGCGTGAGCGCCTCGCCGTAGCCGGCTTCGGTCGAGATTTTCGAAAGGTTGATCAGCGACGGCACCTGGGCGCCCGGGTCGAATTGCCACTCGCCTTCCAAATCGAGTCCGGCGATGCGCACCAACTGATGCACTTCGTCCAAATCCAAACTCACGCGTTTGTCGGCAAACCGCAAACGCAGACGCAGCGGGCGCATCAGTTTGATGAACTTCAGCGCCGCGCGGTTGCCCAGAATCGCGTTGAGCCGTTTCGCGCCGGCCGCCAGCCGTTCGCCGAAAGCGCTCAAGGCTTGCTCGGCGTCCTCAAAGGCGATGGGTTCGGAGTCGTTTCCGTCGGCAGCGCGCTCGATCTCCCGGCGCGCGCGAATGCGGGTTGCAGCCGCAACGATCGGGTTTTGCTGCGTGAACTCCTCGTCGAACGGATTTGGCACCTCGCAAGTATTCGCGGTGCATTTCGGTGAAGTCCGCTTGCATGGTGCGCCGTTTTCTCGTCGCGTGCTCACTGCTGGCGCTGTTTGCGATGGCCGGCGCTCCGGCGTCCGCGCAGCTCACGCTGGACTCGGTCTTTGGTGCGACGCCCCCGTGGGGTTGGCAGCCCTCACGCATCACCTGGGCCCCCGACGGAACCTCATTTCTCTACGTCCTGCAATCGCAAGACCCGTTTAGGCCGGTCCCAATTCACCAGTACGATACGCGCACGAATCAAGATCGCGTCCTGATCGACACCAAGGCTTTTGGAACTTCGGCCACGCCCGGCTCGCTAGTTTGGTCGCCCGACTCGCGATCTTTGGCCTTTACCGTTCGCGGCGCGCTCTACGTGCGCGACATGGCGACAAATACCGATCGGCTCATAGATCGCCGTGTCTCCGATCCGCAGTGGTCGCCGCGCGGCGGCGCGATTGCGTATGTAAAATCGGCCGACCTGTATGTGGCGACGCTCGCGGCGAAGATCTCCATTCGCCGGATGACTCGCGGCGGAAGCGAAGATCACATTTTGAACGGCGGTCTGGATTGGGTGTATCCGGAGGAGCTGAGCACCTCGCACGGCTTTGCCTGGTCGCCCGACGGCAAATCGATCGCGTACATGCAAATGGACGAGCGCCCGGTCACGGATTTTCCGATCGTCGACTTCCTTGCCAACGACAACGCCGTTTCAACCGAAAAATATCCGCTAGCCGGCGAGAAGAACCCGCGCGTGAAACTGCGCGTGGTTCAGCTTGCGAACGGCGCAGACTCACTCATTTACGACGCCGGAGCGCAAGATGAATACCTGCCTTTTATTGGTTGGCGGCCGAATTCAAGCCAATTGGTGTACGAGCTGCTCGATCGCGGGCAGACTCACTTGCGCGTCATGGTGCGCAACGCGGGCGGCTCGGAACAAGCTTTGTATTCGCAAAGCGATCCCAAGTGGGTCGACGACGTCGATCTTCCGGCGTGGCTTCCCGATGGACGAACATTGTGGATCCTGGACCGCGATGGAACGAGCGGGCTTTATCTGCGAGATACTGCAGGTAATCTCAAGCGGTTGACCGGCACTTACCGCTCCGACTCGCTGCTGCAAGCCGATCCCAACGGTTCCGCCGCGTACATCACGGCCGCATATCCAACGCGGCGCGATCGCGCGCTTCTGGCCGTTCCCATAAACGGCGGGGATGTGGTGAATCTTACGCCGGCGCCGGGTTCGCACAGCGTTTCACTGGCGCCGGGCGGAGCTCTGTTTGTCGACGCGCATTCGACCCTGAACGATCCGCCGCAAACGGATCTTGTCGCAACTGCCGATCGTAGCGTGCATTCAACGCTAGCGGCGCGAAATGAATCGCTGCGCCAAGACGTCCTTCCGGTAGAGATGCTCACCGTCGAGTCGCAGTTCGGCCCGCTCGATGCGACGATGATAAAGCCGCCGCACTTCGATCCATCGCACAAGTATCCGGTGATCGTTTACGTGTACGGTGGCCCGGCGGCGCCGACGACCGCCAACACCTTCGGCGATCAGCGCGCGCTCTATCATCGGTTACTCGCGCAGAGCGGTTTCGTCGTGTTCAGCATCGACGGACCGGCTTCGCAGGTCGACAGCGATGCGAATGTGCGGCTCCTCTATCACAACTTCGGTCCGGGCTCGCTGATGGGTCAAGAGATTGGCGCGCGGTATCTTAGTTCGTTGCCGTACGTCGATCCGAAGCGCATCGGAATATGGGGCTGGAGCTTCGGCGGCTACGAAACCGCCTACGCGCTCACGCACAGCGGCCTCTTTAAAGCCGGAGCCGCGGTAGCGCCCGTGACCGATTGGCATTTTTACGACACGATTTACACCGAACGCTACATGGGCAAGCCGCAGGATGATTTCAAGGCGTACGACGCGAGTTCGGTGCTGCCGGCGGCCGCGAACTTGCACGGCGATCTGCTGATCAGCCACGGAACTTCCGACGACAACGTGCACATGGCCAACTCCATCTCGCTGATGCAAACTTTCATCGACGCGGACCGCACTAACGTTGACTTCATGGTGTACCCGCGCCGTACGCACAGCATCGCGGGTCTCGCGCAGCGCCGGCATCTGTACGGCCACATGCTGCAGTGGTGGCTCGCGCATCTATGAGCCACATTGAACCGGAATTTAAAGTCGTCGTCGATATGCCCGGCTGGCATAAGATAAAGCCGCGCATTCCCGACACGCCGCAGCGCCGCCATCTTGAGCGCCAGCGCCGCGTTCGCGAGATCGTTTTTGGCGCCAAGGACGGAATCTTGACGACGATGGGCGTGGTCACGGGCGTCGGCGTCGCCTCGGGTGGGCGAACCGCTGTGCTCGTCAGCGGATTGGTCGCATTGATTGCCGGCTCGCTCTCGATGGCCGTAGGCGAGTATCAAGGCAGCAAATCGGAACGCGAAGTGGTCCGCGCCTCCATCGAGATGGAGAAGCGCGAGATGGCCGAGAATCCCAAAGACGAGTTTGCGGAGCTCGTAGCCTATTACAAACTCAAAGGCTTCAGCGCCGACGAGGCGCATACGATCGTTTCGCGGCTGGCCAAGAATCCCGAGATTTATTTGTACGAGATGATGCGCGACGAATTCGGGATCGATCCGCGCGTCGCCGAGTCTTCGGATATTCTGCCGGCGCTCGCGATGGGCACGTCTTACGCAGCGGGCTCGCTCCTTCCGATCGTGCCGTACTTCGTCGCAGGGTTGACGCCGGGGCAAGCTGTTTACACCAGCTTTGCGATCGCGATCGCCGGTTTGTTCGGGATCGGCGTTTACGCGGGAAGTTTGAGCGCGCGCAACAAGTGGCTGCGCGGCTTGGAGATCGCGTTCTACGGCTCGATCGTTTTCGCGCTCTCGTTCGCAGCCGGCTACGTCATCCCGCTGCTCTTTCACGCCAAACCCGGCGGCTTCTAAAAAAAGGCGCAGCTTGCGCTGCGCCAGGATGGATCGAAATAAAGACGGGTTAGGGTTTCTTTGTAGGCTTCGGTGACGGTTTACCGGGTTTCATGCCGTTGCGGCGCCACGGTTTCTTCGTGGATTTCGGTGAGGGTTTCGGAGTGGGTTTACCGGGCTTGATGCCTTTACGGCGCCACGGTTTCTTCGTGGGTTTGGGCGAGGGTTTCGCCATATGCGCCGCCGGGCTGACCTTCGCCATCGGGGCGTTTGCGGCCATGGCCGTGCCCGTCATGAGGAAAGCCGCCGCGGTTAATGACGCGAGTAGCTGTTTCAAAGTGTGCTCCTCCTTTCCGTGATAGTAGCGCGGGACTCCATCAGAGTACCGGCTAGCGCGATAACGATTCGTCCTACCGGAAAGTGCCCCTCGCGGGCGAGATCTAGCCCTTCCAGCGCCCCACGAGCGCGCGGGAAATGACCAGCCGCTGAATCTGCTGGGTGCCTTCGTAAATCTGCGTGATCTTCGCGTCGCGCATCATGCGTTCGACCGGATAATCCACCGAGTAGCCGTAACCGCCGAGCACCTGCACGGCGTCGGTCGTAACGCGCATTGCAACGTCGCCGCATTTCAATTTGCACATCGCGGCCCAGAGCGTCACGTCGTCGGCCGCTTCGTCGCATTTGCGAGCGGCTTCGTAGAGCAGCAGCCGTGCGGCCTCAACTTCCGTCTTCATGTCGGCCAGCATGAAGCCGACGCCTTGCTGTTGTCCTATCGGTTTTCCGAAGGCCATGCGCTCCTGTGCGTACTTGGTGGCGTACTCGAGCGCGCCTTGCGCGATTCCAAGCGCTTGCGCTGCAATTCCGGGGCGCGACTTGTCGAGCACCTTCATCGCAATCTTGAATCCGTCGCCTTCGGGCCCAATCAGATTGGCTGCCGGTACTTCGCAGTTATCGAAGATGAGCTCGACGGTCGGCGAACCGCGAATGCCCATCTTTTTCTCGATCTTGCCGACTTGAAAACCCGGGAAGGTCTTCTCGACCATGAACGCGCCGATACCGTTGGCTCCCTTTTGCGGATCTGTAACCGCGAAAACGCAGACGGCGTCGGCAACGCTGCCGTTGGTAATCCAAATCTTCTGACCGTTGAGAATGTATTTGTCGCCGCGCTTCTCCGCGCGCGTGCGCATCGAACCGGCGGCGTCCGAACCGCTGCCGGCTTCGGTAAGCGCATACGCGGCAATCCACTCGCCCGTTGCCAGCTTCGGCAGGTATTTTTCTTTTTGCTCGTCGGTGCCGGCGATCAGGACCGGCAGCATTGCGAGCTCTTGCACTGCTACGATGAGCGAACTGGAAGCGCACGCCTTGGCGATCTCTTCGACGACTTTGACGTAGGTTTGAAATGTGCCGCCGAGTCCGCCGTATTCAACCGGAATCGGGATGCCCATCATGTCGTTCTCGGCGAACAGCTTGCGGATGTCTTGGGGAAACTCGCCGCGCTCGTCGATCTCGGCGGCGCGCGGTGCGACTTTTTTCGCAACCAGCTCGCGCACGGCCGCGAGTACCTGCGCTTCTTCGTCGGGAGCGGTGCGCGATGCGGCAACGGACATGCGCGGCTTGTTCGGCAACCGCCAGGGTTTCCCCACACGGAAAGCCTATGACGGCAAACGGATGGACAAAGTGGTTGCTTCCTGCGCCGAGGCGGTGAGGGATATTCCAAGCGGCGCGTCTATTGCGGTGGGCGGTTTCGGGCTCAACGGCATTCCGTTTAACCTGATACAAGCGCTGCTCGCACAGGGCGCGACCGATCTCGTCACCGTCTCCAACAACTGCGGCGTGGACGGCTGGGGACTGGGCATACTGCTCGACGCAAAACGCATTAAGCGAACGACGGGCTCGTACGTCGGCGAGAATCGCGAGTTCGAGCGGCAGTATTTGCAAGGCGAATTGGAAGTGGAACTGGTGCCGCAGGGAACGCTCGCCGAACGGCTGCGCGCCGGCGGCTGCGGAATTCCGGCATTCTATACGCCCGCGGGCGTGGGAACGCAAGTGGCTGAGGGCGGCCTGCCGTGGCGTCATAATCCCGACGGCAGCATCGCGTTGCCCTCGCCAAAGAAAGAGACGCGAACGTTTAACGGTCAGGAGTACGTGCTGGAGCACGGGATCGTTTGCGACTTTGCCTTGGTGCGAGCGAGCGTCGGCGACCACGACGGTAATCTGATCTTTCACAAGTCAACCCGCAATTTCAATCCGCTCTGCGCCATGGCCGGCAAGATTACGGTCGCCGAAGTCGAGGAGTTGGTCGAACCCGGCGCGATCGATCCGGAAAACGTGCATCTGCAAGGCATTTTCGTGCAGCGTGTCGTGCATGTCGGCGCAGAGGGCAAGCGTATCGAGCGCGTGACCACGCGAAAGAAGCAGAACTGATGCCGCTAACGCGAACGCAGCTGGCCGCGCGCGTCGCGCAAGAGTTGCGCGACGGGGAGTACATCAATCTGGGCATCGGTTTGCCGACGCTCGTTCCGAACTACGTGCCGCCGGGTGTCACCGTCGTCTTGCAAAGCGAAAACGGAATCCTCGGCTTGGGACCTTATCCGTACGAGGGCACAGAAGATCCCGATCTCATCAACGCCGGTAAGGAGACCGTGACGGTGCTGCCGGGCGCCGCCTTCTTCGATTCGGCGTTGTCGTTCGGGATGATTCGCGGCGGCCACATCGATCTGGCCGTCCTCGGTGCAATGCAGGTTTCCGAAAAAGGCGACCTCGCCAACTGGATGATTCCCGGCAAGATGGTCAAGGGCATGGGCGGTGCGATGGATCTTGTGCACGGCGCCAAGCAACTCATCGTGATGATGGAGCACGTTTCCAAAGGCGGCGAGCATAAAATCGTCAAGGAGTGCACGCTTCCTTTGACTGGAAAGCGCGTGGTCGATCGCATCATCACGGATTTAGCCGTGATCGACATAGAAGAACGCGGGCTCGTGCTGCGCGAACTTGCGCCGGGTGTCTCGGTCGACGACGTAAAAAGAGCGACGGGCCCCGAGGTGCATGTGCCTGCGGAGCCCGCTGCGATGAAGATTCCCGAGGGCGTCAGCTAGCTTTTCGTACAGATCTCACTGGATGTAACGGGTCTGTGGTTGACGACAACAGTGTAGACGCTGGAATACTTCGTAGGTGAGATTTGACGGATCGCGTCTTTTCCGTTGCCGGCCGGAAAGACTTGTTTGAATGCGATCGTCGGACCGCTGACGGGACCCCAAAATGTCGCGTAGGTGCCATCGGCGTTGACGAAGGTGTAAAACCAGGCATTACTATGCGAGTCGAACGTGGCCACGCCTTCGGAAGCGAAGGGCCCGGTGACGGTAACGTGCATGCCTTTACCGTTGAGCATGGGAACGAACGTTTCCGTATTTCGATTCTTGCCTGACCCGCAGTTCCACGTTCCGGTCCACGCGCTAACCTGAGTGACGGGGTTTGTTGTCTTTGCAATTGCCGGCATGATTGCAAGCGCGCAGAAAAGCGCCGCGCAGGTAGCGCTAAGGATGCGTTTCACGGCAGCCTTCTGCAAGTATCGCTGAAGCTTTGCGGTTTGCCGTTCGACATCGTCGTGTAGGTTTCGCTGAACATTTTGGCGGACGGCCCGCTCTCGACCATCGTGTCGGTTTTGCCCGGATAAACCTCGTGATACCTTATAGCCGTACCGGATGGTCTGCCTTCCATGACTTCATAGCCGCCGCGCGCATCGGCGTACTCTGCGACATACACTCCGCGGGCCGGCACGTACGTCACGATGTATTCGCTGTCGTACTTGCCGTGCGAATCGACGCGAATCGCTCTTCCGCCAAATTCCGACGTTATAACCATTGAATAGTGATCGTTTCCCGCCGCGCAGCTATAGGTGCCCGCGTATCCCGATAAGGAATGGTCGGACGCTCCCGCCGTTGTGACGGCGGAGATCGAGATCGCGAACGCCGCCGCTAGAAACAAAGCCCAACGCCGTTTCATAAACGCTCCAATTCTCCCGTGGGTTAGACGGGTTATGCGGCTTCAGCTTGGGCAAAGGTCGCGCCGCGCCCTTGTATCTGCGCGGCAGCGAAGGCGATCAGTCCCAGCGCTTCCGCCAACGAGACGATTATGCCGGCTGCGACGGCGGCCGCCAGCGAGTGTGTGAGGAGAGCTGTCACTACGCTTGCGCCGATCCCGGGAAGCGTGAAGAGATAGGTGAGCAGCGCGCGCAGCATGGCCAAGGGCCCGCGCTGATCGAGTCCGGATGGCAGCAGCGCATAGAGCGCGAGCCCGATGCTGCGCAAGTAAACGGCGATCGTTATCGCGATCGGTATTCCGGTGAGCGCTATGACGCTTAGCCCGAGCGTAGCCGCGAAAACGACAGTCCCGATGGCAATGCAGAGCGCGAGCCGCCACGACGTTGCCAGCACCCAAGCGACCAGCCGCAGCCAGATCGGGTCCGTTCCCATCCACCAGAGCGGTTTGCGCAGATCTTCGGCCAAACCAAATGAAGAAGCGATCGTGATGAAGATGATCACCATGTTCGCAACGCTGCTGCTCAAGATGAGCGCGGTTTCGAGCGGATTGTGCGAGTGCCTGGCGATGTTTCCGAAGATGGCGCCCGCGACCGCGCAGCCGACCAACCCAACCCAAAACATGCGCCGCGCTCCGGGCGCGCGCATGAACGCGATCCATTCTTTCCACCCGATCGTCCACGCGCCGCGCGCGCCTTCGAAGATGCGCGAGGGAGCCAGCGGACCGGTAGATTTATAGGCTCGCTCGGTTGTGATGAAGCCCTGAACGCGGCGTCGCCGCTGACGAAAGGATTGCACGCGCAACGACGATGCGTAAAGTTCCGGATAGAGATCGCGTCCGGTGAAGAATGAGAGGCATAGCATTGCGCCGGCCGCCGCGTAAAACGCGGCGAGTCCGGGCGCGTTGCCGTGAAAGAGCGCGTTGACCGCGTAACCGGCGCCGATCGATTGGATGGCGCGCGCCCACGGATCGAGGCCGGGGCTTAAGAGGTTGCCGAGCAGGATCGCAAGCGGCAGCAACCCGGCCGCCACAATCGCCGCTGCGAATGTTCGCGCAAACCGCGAACCGGCCGTCGCGCGCAGCTTTAGCATCGGGACGGCGGTCGCGGCCGTGAACAGCGTGCCGGCGATTACCGCCACTCCGATCAGGCCGGTTGTTCCGAAGCGCGCGGCGCGCGGGAAGACCAGCGCGTAAAAAATGATTGAGAAGGCAGTGCGCAGCACGACCGATGCGCAGCGCCGCAGTTGCAGCCACGTGACGACCGACGCCTCGGAGAGGCGCGAGCCGCAAAGAAAACGCGCATCCGCCAACGACGAGAAGACGCCGACGAAACCCGATGCGGCGCCGTACATAATGATGCCGAGCAGCGCGATGAACGCGAACATAATCGCAGAGGCGAACGGTTCCGGAACGACGACCGGGAACGCCGACATGTGCGAACGCGATCCTCGCGCAAGGCCGACAAATATGAAATAGCCGATGGCTATCGCATAGACGATCAGGCGGCCCGGCTGGCGGAAGACCGTTTGGACGCGGTGCAGCAGCTGGTGAGCGTCTAGGTAAGCAAGGGTGAGAAAATCGCTCACCGCGTGAGTTCCAGAAACAGGTCCTCGGCGCTGCCGTGCGAGCCCGAACGCGCCTGTAATTCATCGAACGTCCCGGAAGCGACGATGTGTCCGGTCTTGAGAATGACGACGCGATCGCAGATCGTCTGAGCTTGTTCCAGCATGTGCGTACTCATGACGATCGCCGTGCCGCTGTCGCGCAAATGCCTGATGATGCCGCGCAGCTCGCGCTGTCCGAGCGGGTCGAGCCCGACCATCGGCTCGTCGAAGAGAATGACCGGCGTCGCCGCTAGTACAGTCGCCGCCACCAGCGTTTTTTGACGCATCCCCTTTGAGAGTGCATTGCCCAGCGTGTCGCGCTGCGCGATCATGGCGAACCGTTCGAGCAGATCGGTCGCGCGCATTTCCCACCCGGCCGGTAAACGGCAACTCTTGGCGACGAAGACCATGTGCTCCCAAACGGTGAGCATCGGGTAGACGTCCGGCGTTTCAGAGATCAGCGCGATCGTTTGTCCACGCTTGGAACCGAGTTCGCGCCTGTCCCACGAGAACGTGCCCGCGTCCGGGCGCAGTAACCCGGCGGCGCAAAGGAACGTCGTGCTCTTGCCGGCGCCGTTGGGTCCGAGCAGGCCGACAATTTCGCCGCCCGCAACGTTGAACGAGACGCCGTCAACGGCCAGCGTCTTGCCGAATGATTTCTTGAGCGAAGAGATGACGAGTTCGGGCACTACGTCGCGACGCTCGTTTCGTCGCGGAACTGCCTGTTGTACAGACGCGCGTACGGGCCGTTTCGCGCGAGCAGAACGGGGTGCGTCCCGCTTTCGACGATGCGGCCGCCCTCGACGACGAAGATTACGTCCGCGCTCAGGATGGTTGAGAGACGATGCGCGATAACCAAGCTCGTCCGCCCGCGCATCAGCGGCACGAGCGCGGCTTGAATCGCGGCTTCACTGTGCGAGTCGAGCGAACTGGTCGCCTCGTCGAGGATCAGAATGCGCGGGTTCTTTAACAGAACGCGCGCGATCGCCAAGCGCTGGCGCTCGCCTCCGGAAAGTTTGTGTCCGCGCTCTCCCACCACCGTCTGATACCCTTCCGGCAGACTTGTAACAAAATCGTCGATATTCGCCGCTTGCGAGGCGGCGCGCAGTTCCTCGTCGGTCGCATCCGGCTTGGCGTAGCGCAGATTATTGGCGATGGTGTCGTGAAAGAGATAGGTCTCTTGGGTGACGATGCCGATGTCGCGGCGCAACGACTCGAGAGTAAGCGTGCGCACGTCGTGCCCGTCAACAAGAACGCGCCCTGCTTGCGGATCGTAAAAGCGCGGAACGAGCTGAGTGATCGTCGTCTTGCCGGCGCCCGAAGGCCCGACGAAGGCCGCCACCTGTCCGGGTTCGACCGTGAAGTTCACGCTTTGGAGCGCAGTGCGATCGTTTCCGTATGAAAACTGTACGTCTTCAAAACGGATTTCGCCGCGCGCCGTAGTCAGCGCCACCGCATCCGGCGGCTCGTATTCTTCGGGCGTCATGTCGAGGTACCCGAAGATTCGTTCGAAGACCGCCAGCGCGCTGACGATCTGCACTTGAATGCCGGCGAGTGCCGCACCGGGCCCGTAGAGCCGGAATTGAATGTATTGCACGAACGCGACGACGACGCCGACATTGATTGCGCCTGCGAGCGCCAGCCATCCGCCGCCGAACCAGACGATTGCCGGTCCGATCGTTACCGTCGCGCCGATGGCGGCGATAAACCAGCGGCCGACCATGGCGAGGCTGATCTCGAGGTGCATGAGGTCGCTGCCGACGCGGTAGAAGCGGCTTTTTTCGTAAGCCTCGCGCGTGAACGACTTGATCAGCGTGATGCCTGAAATCGAAAGCGTTTCTTGGGTGATCGACTCGATCTCGTCGCGCTTCTCGCGCGTCTGTTTCCGGACGTTGTACATGCGACGCCCGACGGGGGCGAGCGGAAGAACCATCAACGGGACGATCACGATCGATAAGAGCGCCAATCGCCAGTTCCAAATGAACATCCAGACGACCGTCGTCGCGATCGTCACGACATTTGTGACGATGGACGTCAGCGTGCCGGTTACGACGTTGTCGATATTGTCGACGTCGCTTCCGACGCGATTCATGATCTCGCCGGTCTTCGTGCCGGTAAAGAACGAGAGCGGCATCTTGTGAAGATGCGAAACCAAACTGGTTCGCATATCCCGCATGATGCCTTCGCCGACGATCGAGTTCAGGTAGCCCTGCACGACGCCGAACGCGATCCCCACCAGCGCCGAGCCGATGATGATGCCGACGTCTATGCCCAGTTCGCGTAGATTGCGGTGCGGAAGCGCGCTGTCGATGATGCGCGCGACCATGTATGCCGGGACCAATCCCAGCAGTGACGCGACGACGATGCAGAAGAGCACCGTCGCCTCCTCGCGCCAGTAGGGCAAGAAAAATGCGCCGATACGCCGCCAGTTGACCTTCAGGCTCATCTTCGGCTTCTCGCCGTAGATGTTGCCCCACATCAAATGTCCGCCGAACATGCGTTACTGCTTGCCGTTGCGGATGGCGGCTAATTCTTTAAAGAGCTTTTTCTCTTTGTCGCTGAGATTGGCCGGCAGTTGGCCGACGAGCCGGACGTATTGGTCGCCGGCACCGCCGTCGCGCACCTTCGGCATACCCTTGCCGCCCAGGCGCAGCAAACGATTGCTCTGCGTCCCCGCCGGAATGGTCATCGCGACTTGTCCGGCCATCGTCGGCACTTTGACTTCACCGCCGAGCGCAAGATCGTAAATGCTGACCGGCAGATCTACATAAAGATCGTCGCCCTTGCGTTTGTACGTGGGATCGTCTTTGATCTTTACGACCAAAAAGAGATCGCCGTTGGATCCGCCGCCGATACCGGCGCCGCCTTGGCCCGCCAAGCGGATGCGCTGTCCTTCGCCGATACCGCGCGGAATCGTGACCTCAAATTTTTTCGTGGTGAGCAGCCGCCCCGTGCCGTGACACTGCGGGCAGAGCGCGCCGCTGACCGTGCCGGTGCCGCGGCAGCGCGGACAGACGTCCTCGAGCTGCAGTGAGATCGATTTCTTTCCGCCGTCGTATACGTCGCGCAGCGAAAGCTCGATGCTGGTTTCCAAATCTTGTCCGCGTTGCGAGAATCCGGTGCTTTGCGCGGTGCTGCGGCGGCCGACTCCGGAGAAAAACATGTCGAAGAAATCGGAGAAGCCGCTGGGGCCTGCGCCGGGCTGTCCGCCGAAATCCGCGAAATCAAATTGAAATGCGTCGTTCTGCGCGCTGCGGTACCGGCGCTGTTGCTCGGCTTGCTGCGCAGCTTCTTGCCAGTTGCTGCCGAGCACGTCGTACTTACGCCGCTTGTCCGAGTCGCCTAAGACCTCGTAGGCCTCCTGGATCTCTTTGAACTTATCTTCGGCTTCTTTTTGATTAGACGGGTTGGCGTCCGGATGCCATTTCTTTGCGAGCTTGCGGTAAGCGGACTTTATATCTTTTTCCGCCGCATTCTTGGGAACGCCGAGGATTTGATAGTAATCCTTGTAGTTCATGCGCTCGGATGCTGTGAAACAATGACTTTCGCAGGCCGCAGCAGCTCGTCGCCAATCGTGTAGCCTTTTTGTGCTTCTTCGACAACGACGCCGTCCTCGGAGTCGCTCGAAGGCAGCGTCGCAATCGCTTCGGCGAACGCGGGGTCGAACGGCTTGCCCTTAACGCTCAGCGTTTTGACGCCTTGCGCCGCGAGCAGCGCCTCGAATCCTTTGAGCGTTTGTGCGACGCCTTCGCGCAGCGGCGCGGCGTCCTCACCCTCGGATGCGAGCGCGCGCTCCAGGTTGTCGATGACGGGCAGCAAGCTCTTTAAAAGATCGCGGCGCTTGTGCTCCGCGATCTCCCGGCTGTGCCGCTCGCTGCGTTTCTTGTAATTTTCGAAGTCCGCCATCGCGAGCAGAAACTTGTTGTAGTTCTCGTCGGCACGCGCGGATGCCGCAGCCAGCTGCGTTTCAAGATCGGGCGCCTCCGCGATCGCTTCGATCTCGTCAGACACGGGCACATCAGCTTGCGTGGTTACTCTATCTTCATTCATTGTTGTTGCAAATCGCAGAATTCAAGAAGAACAAGCGAGCCTACCGTCGGTCCCAAGGACTAAACATACCTGTCCTTGGGACCGATGGTAGGCGAGCTAGTCTACTTAGATTCCTTGAACTCCGCGTCGATTACGTCTTCGCTCGGCTTCGAAGGTTCGGCCTCGCCTTCCGGATGTGCGCCCGAGGCGCCGTTTCCGGACGGGCCGGCTTCCGATCCCGGCGCGCTCTTGTAGAGCAGCTCGGCCATCTTGTAGCTGGCTTGCTGAAGGCGGTCGATCGCGGGTTTGATCTCCGCTACCGTGCCGTTTTCGCTGACCTTCTTGAGATCGCCAAGCGCGGTCTCCACTTCGCCGCGTGCGCCCTCGTCGAGTTTCTCGCCGACTTCTTTCAGCGATTTCTCGGTCGAGTAGATCAGGCTCGAAGCCTGATTGCGGACCTCGGCCTCTTCGCGTTTGGCTTGATCGCTTGCAGCCGAAGCTTCGGCGTCGCGCACCATACGATCGACTTCCTCTTTGCTGAGGTTGGTCGAAGAGGTGATCGTGATCTGCTGCTCCTTGCCGGTGCCCAGATCTTTGGCGGCTACGTTCACGATGCCGTTGGCATCAATGTTGAACGAGACTTCGATCTGCGGCACGCCGCGCGGAGCCGGCGGAATTCCTTCGAGCCGGAAGCGTCCCATCGTTCTGTTGTCGGCTGCCATCGGCCGCTCGCCCTGAAGCACGTGAATGTCTACAGAGGTTTGGCCGTCGTCCGCCGTCGTGAAGATCTGCGACTTCTTCGTCGGAATTGTGGTGTTCCGTTCGATGAGTTTGGTCATCACGCCGCCGAGCGTTTCGAGTCCCAGCGAGAGCGGGGTGACGTCGAGCAACACGACGTTGCTGACTTCACCGGCCAGCACGCCGGCTTGAATCGCCGCGCCGAGCGCCACGACTTCGTCCGGGTTCACGGTCAGGTTCGGATCCTTGCCCGTGAGCTTGCGCACGAGTTGCTGAATGACCGGCATGCGCGTCGCGCCGCCGACCATGATCACTTCGTTGATCTTCGAAAGGTCGAGCTTCGCGTCCGCGATCGCTTTCTTGAAGGGCTCGACGCAGCGATCGGTCAGATCGCTGGTGAGTTCTTCAAACTTCGCCCGCGTGAGCGTGAAGTCGAGATGCTTGGGACCGCTTTGATCGGCCGTGATGAACGGCAGGTTGATCGTCGTTTGCACGACGGAGCTCAACTCGATCTTGGCTTTTTCGGCGGCTTCCGTGAGCCGCTGCATGGCCTGCTTGTCGGTCGAAAGATCGATGCCTTGTTCCTTGCGGAACTCGCCGACGAGCCATTCGACGACGCGCTGATCGTAGTCGTCGCCGCCCAAGTGCGTGTCGCCGTTGGTGGCTTTGACTTCGAAGACGCCTTCGCCGACGTCGAGAATCGAAACGTCGAACGTGCCGCCGCCGAGATCCCAGACGAGGATCGTTTCGTTGCCCTTTTTGTCTAGCCCGTACGCGAGTGCGGCTGCCGTCGGCTCGTTGATAATGCGCAGCACGTCGAGGCCGGCGATCTTGCCGGCGTCTTTGGTGGCTTGCCGCTGCGCGTCGTTAAAGTATGCCGGGACCGTGATGACCGCTTTGGTCACGCGTTCGCCGAGATAGTTGCTCGCATCGTTTACGAGCTTTTGCAGAATCATCGCCGAAATTTCTTGCGGCGTGTAATCCTTGCCGTCGATCTTGACGGCGAAGTCCGTACCCATGTGCCGCTTGATCGAAGAGATCGTGCGTTCCGGGTTGGTGATGGCTTGCCGCTTCGCGAGTTGCCCCACGAGCCGCTCGCCCGTTTTTGTGAATGCCACAACGGAAGGCGTCGTACGCGATCCTTCAGCATTCGGAATAACTGTGGGCTGAGTGCCCTCCATAACGGCGACGACGGAGTTGGTCGTGCCGAGGTCGATACCGACCACTTTTGCCATAGTAAAAATACCTTTCCGAGTCCCGGACCAGCCGTCACGAACGAATGCCGTTCGCTGGGCCTTGCCACTTATGGACTACAAGGACAACAGAGGTTCCGATTATAGTACGCCATCGGCCCCATCCTGTTCCACTTAGTTAAACAAGTTGGCAGGCCGCCCGGTTGCAGGGAGTTCCTGCCCATTCCGCCGGCTTCGGTAACATCAAAAAGGGCCGCTCGCGCGGCCCTTTCTTTAGGTGTCTCTGGCCTTACTGGGATTGGTCCGGCTGCTGGTCGGACTGCTGCTGGACCATGGCCTCAGGGCGGGCGCCGAGCGTTACCTGGGCCAGGCGCTTGTTGCCCTGCGACCAGAACTCGACGTTGACCTTATCGCCGGGATGCAGTTTTCCGATGGCGGTGTTCAGCGCGGCCGCATCGTTGTACGCTTTGCCGTTCATCTTCAAGATGACGTCGCCCGGCTCGATGCCGGCTGCGTCGGCGGCCGAGCCGCTGACCACTTGCGTGACCGCGACGCCGCCTTGGCCGCGATAATTGGTTTGATTGCGGAAGCCTGAGGTGACCGGCTGCAGGCCGACGCCCATAAAGGCTTGCGCCGGCGGCTGCGTGATGCCCGGGTGCGCGATCATCTGCTCGACCACACGCTTGACGGTGTTCGAGGGAATCGCGAAGCCGATGCCCTGAGCGCGTCCGCCCAGCGTGGACTGATTGACGCCGATGACGTCGCCGTTCATGTCGATGAGCGGTCCGCCGGAGTTACCGAAGTTGATCGGCGCGGACGTTTGCAGCAACCCTTTATATGTAATCGATTGCCCCGTGTCGGTCTGAATCGGCTCGCTGCGGTCGAAGGCCGAAACGACGCCGACCGTCACGCTTTGTTGGAGTTCGTATGGCTCGCCGATTGCGATCGCCCATTGCCCCTGCTGCAGTTTGTCCGAATCCGCCAACGCGAGTCCGGGCGGAAGCTGGCGGCCGTCGTTCAGTTTGAGCAGCGCGAGATCCGCGCCGACGTTGGCCGCGACCAGCTTAGCCGGCACTTTCTGACCGTTCGGAAAGACAACCGTAATCGAAGTCGTCTGCGCGCCCGGGATCGGCCGCACGACGTGCGCATTCGTTACGATGTAACCCTGCGAGCCGTAGATGAAGCCCGAACCCGAGTCGCGCGCACTGTACGGTTGGAGCACGCCGGGTCCTTGCTGCCCGAAGAACTGTTGCATGATCGGGTCGATCGGAATGTACTGCTTGCCGTTGACCGAGACGTCGATGGCAACGACCGAGGCTTTCACGCGCTTGACGGCGCTGATGATGCGCTCCTGATCGCTCCCGCCCGAAATGGACGCGGCTCTGACTGCAGGCGGCTCGTGGACCGGGCCGGTGACGGCAACGAAGTGCGTGCTCGCATAGAGCATCATCGCGAACGAACCGACCACGGCGCCGGCGAGTGCGATTATCGCGGCCGGCAAAATGCTGTTTTTCATAATGTTATAACGCTACTCACAGTGTAGTGTGTTATCGCTTACCTACCCCGATGGTTGCGATATGTTGCTTAAAGGTTGCTTAGAACCGCCTGGATGCTAGGCGGGCGCCCCGGTCGGCGCATCACTCATTATAACGCCGTCCAGCATGCGCAGGATGCGCCGGGCGCGTGAGGCCACGCCTTCGTCGTGGGTCACGATGATGATGGTACGCCCGCCGGCATTGACCCGGTCGAAGAGCGCCAGAATCTCCGTGCTGGTCTTGGAGTCCAAGTTGCCGGTCGGCTCGTCGGCGAGGAGCACGGCGGGGTCGTTGACGAGGGCGCGCGCGATCGCGACCCGCTGCTGCTCGCCGCCGGAGAGCTCGGTCGGCTTGTGCCGGGCGCGTTCGCCGATTCCTACTTCCGTCAGACGTTCGAGCGCGCGGCGCTCCCGTTCTTTGGCGGGCATGCCCGCGTAGAAGAGCGGCAGCGTGACGTTCCGCAGCGCGTCGGTGCGCGGCAACAGGTTGAAGCCTTGAAAGACGAAGCCCAGCTTTTTCAAACGGATCTCGGCGAGCTGATTGTCGTCGAGTCCCGAGACGTCGATGCCGTCCAGATGGTACGTTCCGGTGGTTGCGCGATCCAGGCAGCCCAGCACGTTCATTAGCGTTGACTTGCCGGAACCGGACGGACCCATGATCGCGACGTACTCACCGCGCGCGATCGTGAACGTCAATCCGCGCAGCGCCTGCACTTGCAGCGCGCCGCTCGCATAAGTCTTGGTCAGGTTCTGGACGTCGATGACATTATCGGGTCTATTCATAGCGCAGCGCCTCAATCGGGTCGAGTTTGGCTGCGCGATACGCCGGATAAGTTCCGAAAACGAGTGTCACCAGCGTCGCAAAGCCGACCGCAATCACGACGGCTTCGAGCCACGGGATGCCGCCGGTGACGCCGGAGAGCCTCGCGATGAAACCTTTGTCGACGATGAAGCCGAGCAAAACTCCGAGCAGCATACCGGTAAGGCAGCCAAACGCAGAGAGCAGCAGCGCCTCGACGAAAAACTGGAACAGCACCTGCCCGCGACGCGCGCCAATCGCTTTGCGAATCCCGATCTCGCGCGTTCGTTCGGTGACGGAAACCAGCATGATGTTCATAATTCCGATCCCGGCGACGACCAGCGAGATCGCGCCGACCGCGCCGACGATCAAGCCGACGACGCTGAAGAAGCCGTTGATCGCTTTGGCGAAGAAGCCAAAGTCAAAGTACTGATACTGCGCGCCATGTTCGCGGGCCAGCAGCGCTTGCGTCTGATCCTCGAGCGACTTGAGATCTGTGCCCTGTGCGGCCAGTACCGAGATGCCGAAGAAGCTGCTGCCGCGCTGGTAATTGTTGTAAAAGGTTGTCCACGGGATAGCCACGTCGTTGCTGACGTCAAGCCCAAGCGCCGCCGTATCGATTTTCGTCTTTCCCAACACGCCGACGATCACATACCGTTTGCTGCCGACATAAATCGAGTTGCCGAGGACGCCTGCGGACGAGGTGGCGTTAGGGAAAAGGCGGGTGAGAGCGTTGTTTGAAATCACGCAAACGGAAGCGGCGCTCGCGATATCGTTCGCGTCTAAGGTACGGCCGGCCGCCAGCGGCGACGTGCTGAATCGTTTGTCGGACTCGCCTCCGAATCGCAGGCGAACCCGTTGATGCCCGGCGTCGATGATCGTTTGCCGTCTCGAGAATGGAATGACGCTCACGACACCGGGCACTCTTTGCTGTACGAGCGCAAGGTCGCTCAGCTTGAGGGCGGCGCGAACGATGTTCCCTTGTGTAGCTTTTGGAAAGACGAAAAACGTACTTGCGTTCGTACCTTTAAAAATGCCGCTGACGGCGCCGGCCATGCCTTGTGCTGCAACTTGCACCGATACGATCGTCGCGACGCCCACGATAAGGCCAATGACCGTGAGTATCGAGCGCGCGCGATTGGCGAGCAGCACGCGGGCCGCTTCAATAACGTAAGCGAACATCAGCCGCGCAACGCTTCCACCGGATCGAGCTTACCGGCGCGCGCGGCCGGATAGAAGCCAAAACCGATGCCTACCGCGAGCGAGAAGCCCGCAGCGATGCCGATCACAAACGCCCATGGGACCGGCGCGGAGCCGACGGCATGGGCAATGACCGGACGCATCAAGATCACGACCAGCACGCCGATCACTGTTCCGATCAGTCCGCCGCCCAGCGAGAGCAGCGTCGCTTCAATAAGGAACTGCATGGCGATATCTTGCGCGTTGGCGCCGATCGATTTGCGTATGCCGATCTCGCGCGTGCGTTCGCTGACGGAGACGAGCATGATGTTCATGATCCCGACACCCGCCACAAAAAGCGCGACACCGCCAATGAAGGTGAGTCCCACGCCGATAAAGTTGAGGACGTTTTCGAAAATGGCGTTGAAAGCGAGCTGATCCTGAACGTTGTATTCTCCGCGGCGGTGTATACGAGCCAGCGCAGCTTTTACGTCCGAAATCACCTCCACGGGATTCTGCGAGCGGCTCAGCGGCCAGAACTCGATGTAATCGATAGGCCCCGGCGAGATATGATGCATCGTTGTGTAAGGCACCCAGACCACTTCACCGACCAAGCTGCGAAACAGGTTGGCCTTTATCGAAAGCACGCCGATCACGGCGAGCCGTTGCGTCCCGATGTTGATCGTGCTGCCGACCGCACCGCCATTCGGGAAAAATGTTTGGGCTGCGTCGTGCGATAGTTCGGCGACGTTCGCACCTGCGGCGACGTCCTGCGAATCGGTCAACCGCCCGGAATCGACGATGAGGCCGGTCTCCTTCGTGAGATCTCGCGTTGAGGTGACACTGACGAACTCGCTTTTTCCGCTCACCGTGACGCGGTAATTTCGCTGCTGGTACATTGGGATGGCCTGCGAAACCGACCCGGCCGCATATGCTTGCACGAGCGCCGCGTCGCGATAGTAGAGCGTGGCAGCAGCTGGATTGTTCTGCGCTTGGTCGGGGACGACTATGAAGCCGGGGTCGCCGCCGCTTGCAATCTGCTCTTTCATTCCGCTGGCTCCCGCTTGGCTCAGACCCAGGACCGCGATCACAGATGCGATACCGATGATCATGCCGAGTGCGGAAAGCGCCGATCGCGATCCGTTGCGCCAGATGCTTTCGAACGCTTCCGGAACGTAGGCCAGGAAGCGCGACATTAGCTCGCGGGTGTGGCTTTGCCGGCCGGTGCGGTGGTCACGGTCTCGCCGTCACGCAGGAGCGGCGTGGTCGCCGCGACTACTTTGTCGCCTCGCGCCAGACCCGACTTGACGACGGTTTGCGTGTCGTTCTTGGTTCCGGTACTGACGTAGGTTTTTATCAGCTTTCCTTTGCGGACAACGAAGACGTAGGCGCGCTTCCCATCTTTACCGAGTGCCGCGGTGGGGACGACAAGCGCATTCTTCACATTGGTTGTGAGAATGTCGACGTCAACCGTCATGCCGTCGCGCAGGAAGCTTGGCGATTGGTCGAGCCGCACCGTGGTTACAATTTGCCGCGCTGTGCTGGACGGATCCGTTGATTTGGTAGCGACCGGAGAGATGGAGGCAACACGGCCGGTGAGCGTACGCCCGGGAAAGTCCTGACCGGTAACGTCGACCGGCTGTCCGAGCCGGACGTTGATGATGTCCTGTTCGTCGACTTGCGCCTTCACGACAAATCCGCCGCCGGCTGCGATTGTGAACAGTCCTTGCCCCGCGGTGACGGGATCGCCGGGGCGAAGCTGCGTCAGCGGATCCGACGGCTGGGTCGCGACCGTTTGAATCGTGCCGTCCACCGGCGCGCTGATGCGCGTAAAGCCGAGCTGCTGCTGATTCGATTGATTCAGGATCTGCGCTTTTTGAGCTGCCGCCTGCGCGTACTGTACACTGCTCTGCCCATATCCGGCGACCGCGCCGAGTTGCAGTTGGCGCAGCGCTTGAGAGTACTGCACTTGCGCCTGATCGAGTTTGGCTTTGTCTAAGTCGACCTGGTTGCGCGGAATGGCTTTATTGTTGTAGAGATTGACGTCCGCCTTGTAAATGCGCTGCGCTTCATCGAGGTTGGTTTTGGCCGTTTGCACGGCGGCTTCGTAGCCGACCTTGGCGTTCTGCTCGTTGATGCGCGCCGTGCTGATGTTCGCGGCTGCGGAGTTATAGTCGGCCTGCGAACCCGCGGCGTTGGCTGCAAGCGTCGGATTGACGATGGTTGCCAGGAGCTGACCCGCCGCGACGTTATCGCCGGGTTTCACGTAAATCTGCGCGAGGTTGCCGGAGATGAGCGCCGGAATCGTTGCGACGCGTGGACGCTGCACGATGCCGCTTTCAGGAAGCTTGGAGTTGAAGGTTGAGGGCTTGACCGAGACGACGCTGACGGTAACCGTCGAGCGCTGGCCGCGCCCCACGATCAAGGCGATGCCTATCAGCACGACGAGCGCGCCGACGATGATGATCAAGTTGCGATTGCGTTTGCTCATGTAAGAGAGGCTCCGTGCATCCTAGAGTCCGGCGACCGCAGCTGGGGCATCATAGATGCCGAGCGCGACGCGCAGTTTGATGATCGCTTCGACGTAAGCGACGCGTGCGTTGTAAAGATCGATCTGAGAAGAGAGTGCGGCCTCCTGCGCTAGCAGAACGTCGCCGATTGCAATGAGGCCGCTCCGGTATTGCAGGCGGGCGACGCGCGCCGACTCGACGGCCGCGCGCACTTCGCCGCCGGCGTACTGCAGTTGCGCCTGCGCCGTTTGGGCCGCTCGGTAGGCTTGGCGTACTTCCAACGCCACTTGCTGATTGGCGGTATCGAGCGAGTTTTGCGCCGCGACCACTTGCGCGTCGTCGTTTTCACGTTCCGACCTGCGAGCTCCGTAGTCCCAGAGCGGCAGCGTGAAGGTGCTGATCGCTTGCAGTTGCCAAAAGCCGGGCGACCCGCGCGGAACCTTGGGCGCCTGACCCGGCGGGAATTGCGAGTTCAGCTGATCCTGCAGTTGTACGGCGTTCGTCGGCGAGAATTGATTACCGAAAAAAGCCGACATCTGCACCGTCGGAAAGAGTTCGCGATCGAAGCCCTTGCGCGTGGTCTGCGCGGCGGCCAAGCTGGACTGCGCGCTGACAATGTCCGGCCGGTTCGCTTGCGCGATTGCGATAAGCCGGTCGAGCGGCTCCGAAGGAAGCGGCGGCTGCGCGATCGTGGACGGCACATCGAAAGCGGTATCCAGCGGCGCGCCGATCAGCTGCGCGAGCGTCTCGCGCGCGTTGGCTGCTTGCGACTGGTCTGCGATCAGGGTCGAGCGGCTTTTATCTTCGGACGCTTGGGCGCGCAGCACGTCTACTTCGGCCGCGACACCTGCGCGTGCTTTGGCTTGCGCGACGGTCAGCAGAACGTGCTGGTACTGCACGTCCGACGCCGCCAACCGCGTGGTCTCATCCTTGGTGGCAATGTCATAGAAGCCGGCCGCCACGCTGTTCGCCAGATCATCCTTCGTCTTGCGCAAGTCGGCTTGCGCCGCAGCCTCTTGCGACTTGGCGGCAAGTGCTTGGAGCGTCGAAAGAAAGCCGGTGTCGAACGTATAGTTCGAGCCGATTTGCGCGGTGTTTTGACTGAACGTGCGCGCCTGCGAGATGCCGGCTATGGCAAAGTTGCCTTGCAGGTTATTGGATTTTTGCGAGAAGTTTTGCAGCTGCCCCGTCGCGTTCGGAAGCGATGCCGAGTGCAGTTTTACGTATTGCTCGTGAAGTTGCGCGACAACGGATTGCTGTTTAATAACTTGAGGACTGTGCGTAACGGCGTATTTCACCGCGTCGGGCAGCGTCAGGCCGGCGGCGCCGGCTGATGCCGGCGCCGCTAGCGAGAGAAGCAGACATGAAGTTGCAATCGTACGCCCGCGAGCGATCATGCGTGGATTATCCCATCCCGAAGTTGTGAAGCATGGCCACGCCTCCGGCGGCGAAAACCGCGCCAAGTAGAGTCACTAACGCCGCGAATCCGTATGCAACGCCGCTGCTGGTGCGTCCGGTAACGCGCAGCATTGTAGCGTTGAGGAAGAGTCCCCAGAGTGTAAATACGCTAATGGAGGACAAGAACGCCACGGTCGCGGCCGACGCATGCGGTGCCAGATATGCCAAGCTTGGCATCGCCTTCACGACATCCAGCGTGCTGTTGAAGGAGTCGGGGCTGCGCAGCATCGTGATGATTCCTAAGACAACGGCGCCCAGCCCCAGAGTGGGCACCGCGATGTTCATCGACCCGGCCCACAGCTGTTTGAAACCGGCTTGGCCGCGTCCGACGGCGTTGCCAATCAGCATGATGAGCGAATTGAAGAGGGCGGCGAAGAACAGCACAAAGATCACTGTGACATAAGCCCAGGGTGAAGGCCGGCCCGCGCGGGCGATCGCCTCTTGTTTCTGAGCCGGCGTCAAGCTCGCAAAGAACGAGTTCGTCGACATCATTTGTTGCGTCTGCACGACGCCCGCGTGACGCGCCGCCGGTCCTTGCAAATAGGTCCCGACGATCATCAAAATGATCGCGAAGATCAACGCCCAACCCCAGGTCGGCGCGGTGCGAAGAGTTTCGAATGCTTCGGATGGCGATGCGATCGTGTTGACAACGGTCGATAAACCGCTTTGTTTAGCAGCAGCCGGTGCTGGCGTCTCCATGAAAAGGACCTCCCCTACAAACGGAAGCTTGCCGCTCGGCAATACGCCGTCGGCAAACCGAATGTTTCACGGGCCGCCGGGCCCCGCCTTTATGGACGCGGGGTGGAGAGATCGATCGGTAGATGCCGCTCGACGGCGCGGCGGACGCGGTCGAGTTCTTCCTCATGAAGTTCGAGCAGCCTTAATTGCAAGATAATCTTCGCTCGCCGCAGGGCGCGACGCGAGTAGAGTTCGATGCCCGCCGGCGGCGCGGCCAGGATAGGCCGGTGACGCGCGGGGTGACGGTGATGGCTGTAAGCGGGCGCGGCCCCAAGTGCGAGGAGCGAGGTCAGCGCCAGCGCGGCGCGGTATCGGTCGAGCATAATGGCCTCCGCTCTACCAATCACGCGCTGCCCCTCGAATGTAAAGATGCGGTGAACACACCCTCTCGGCGTACTACATCGCCTTTTTAGCCTCTATCTGAGGTCCCGGCATCGCGGATCAGGCCGACCCCGCAGTCTCATCGCCTACGGTGCCCGGTAAGTATCCAATGCAGGCGCCGTAGAGATCTTGCGCGCGCTGGCCCTGTGTTAAATACACAGCTCCTTCAGCATCGCTCTTGATCCGGTAAGCTGCAGTCGTTTGGCCTACGGCCCCTTGAATTTGTGCGTTTCTCTTGAAAAGTTCGGGATTTCGCGGAATTATCCGAAGCCGCGCGTTATCGCCCGAGCCGCGGAGCTCAACTCTTGCTAGCTCATCCCAGCGGACGTCGAACATTATTATGGTTACCAGATTCCAGCCGAAGAGCTGTCTTTGGATGAACCACCTCAGGCCGTTCTCATCCGCTTCAACTATAGTTTTCCGAGAAATGAGAACCGCAATTCGACCGGCCTCTTGTTCTGAGCGAAATGCCACCCTTGTTGTCAATTCTTTACTTCCTTTGTAAGCAGAGGTGATGAGGGCCTTATTTTCTAGACCTTGCCTCTTGGAGTATTGATGCGTATTTCATTTTCCCCTCGACATCCCGAAAACCAGTCCCTCGCCCGGGCGGCGCATCTTAGCGCGTTCTTGCTTTAATCACGCGCAGGGAGAGCGCGACTCCGGTAACCACAATGGCAAACCAGCCTATGTATGCAAAAGCCGCGTACCATGGGTATGCCGCACTTTCGTGCGGGGTAGAGAGCTGCGCAAATCTCGCAAATCCCGAAAACAAGATACTCAGGACAAACGCCCCAGCTAGCGCCCAGATCGGCGGGCTTCGTCGTGTTTTATCGCTCATTACGAAAGCATAGCAAATCGCCAGTGATCGTCAAGGCAAGAGCGCGTAGCCGCCGAGAATGGCTCGTCCATTCTTGTGGGGGATATCGCATCTGCGGTATCCCCCGTTTTGCCTTCGCGGGCAAAGTCATACTAATCGTGCCGCGACCTTTAACGCGGGAACGGATTTCCAGCGGGCGCAAAGCTACTGTGATCGCAGGACCAGCAGTAGTTCATCATGCCCGGGCCGCCGTTAAGGGCGCTTTGCATCGTGTCGTATGCACCGTTTAGTCCCTCGAATGGGTCGTGGAGTACGCCATGATGGAAGCCGTAGTTTTCCGCATTATGGACCCTTGTCACATAGAAATACTGGAGTACTTGATGGTCCATAGTTTCGAAATCTCCCCAGATGTATGTAAAGACAAACGAATTATGCGACGGAGCTGTGTCTTTGGATTTCGCATAGTCCTCGCCGATGTGCGATCCTATTGCGGCGCCGACGGCACCCGCCATTTTCGCAAGTGGCTGCGCTATCGCAGGAATTCTGACGAACGGTATTCTGAAGAGCGGCACGTCAAAGCCGGCAACGGTATCGAGTCCCTCTACGACATCCGCCGCGGTGACCTCAATCGCCGTGGATTCAAGCGCGGCCTCCCCCGCAACTACGGCGACTGCTGCAAGGACCTCCGGCGCAGCCGCAACTATCAGTACACATACGGCGACAACGGCGACGGCGCCCAGTATGAAGCCGACCGTTCCGCCGACGGTACCCCAGAAGGTCTCGCCGGCCGGATCGTTTCCGCTCGGATCGCTGAAAGCGAGCGAGTTGTCGTTGTTCCAGACATAGCTCTTCTGAGTGATGGGACTGTCGAGTCTGCCTTGGAAGGCGTCGGGAGTTGTCCATCCGCCCAGCTGCGGATCGTATAGCCTGACACCTTGAAGAATTCCGGTTCCGTCCGAGAGCCCGTCGGTTCCCGGCATGCCCAGAATATGACCCTGGCCCACACCTCCAGCCAACCCCGCGCTGCTCCAAGCAATTGAGGTGGGCTGTTGCATAGATTGTCCACCTACCAGAGTACAACCGTTGGCTGTGTGCGTTGTCGAGCTTGCGTCGTTGCCTGCTGCACCGGTTGCGTTATGGCAAAAGGCCACAGACCCAGCAAGACGGTCCCAGAAAGTCAGTCCTGAGTATCCGGCGTCGAGCGGCGTTACGTCTCCTCCAGCCGCTAGCTTGATATCGTCGACCTGCCCTTGCGAATTGGTGGTGAAGAGCAAACGGCCACCATCCCAATGCAAGGTGTCATAAGCGAGTTGTGACGTCGAAGGAGTTGCGTTTGATACCCTCGGAGTGGATCCGATCAGTATTGGATGGCCGTTTGGACCCCATTGGTCGGCTGTCAGGGTATTGTATGTGCCGGCTAATCCCAGGCCGCGCGTTTGTTGCGAACCGCTGATGATACGGTTCTCCGCGTCGTACTGGCGGGTCGAGACGTAGCTGAAAGGATTTCCGAACCTGTAAATTGTGTCATCGCGAGATGTTTGTCGCCCGGCGGTATCGTAGCCAAAAGCGGTCGAGTTGCCGGTCTCACTGTTTGACGGATTATCCCAGCCTGTGGCGGTTCCGCCTGTCGCGTTCCAAGACAATTCATTCTGGTTATACGTGCCTGCTACCATGACGCCATTCGCAAAGTTGGCGTTTGCGTTTGTACCTGCCGGAACATTTGAGCGGGAATCCATTTGCTCTTCGTGCCGATCAGTATATGCGAAGGAGCGCGTTGACGCTCCAACGTTAACGATTGAGTCCTGATAGCTGAGAAGATCGCCTTCCGCGTCGTATGAGAACCCACTGACATTCACGGCGGGATAGTTTAGGGCGGTGACGGTTCCCGTGTTTGAGCCGTTGTTTATGTCGTAGGATACCGTCGTGGGTGTCGGGTTGGCCGCCGGCCCGCTCTCGCTTCGCTGAACGATTCGGCCGCCGTTACTGTAGGTCATATTGATCGCGCTATTTCCCACGATTGCGTTACTGGATAAATTAATCTGCTGCTGTTGGAGCTTGCCGTCGGCGCGGTAGGAGTAGCTCAAGAGATTCGCTTGGCTTAGCCCCGACGAAGATACGTCCAGTGATGAGCGACGGCCGTCAGCGTAGTAGTGATAGGTTATTGTCGCCGGCGAGGTCACCCCGCCGCCCGATGGCTCTACAGATTGCGTCTCCCTGCCGTCTGCGTCAAAGCTATAGGACTGCGCCCCAAATACGGAAGAGGTCAGGCTGACTGCGCGACCATTTGGATCATACATAGCGGTTGCTGACGGAGTAGACCCATCGGTAAATGATACTTGGATGGTCTGACCGGCATTGTCATATGAAACATTCCCACAAACGTTCAACGCGTTGCAATGCTGAGCCAGAGCGCCGTACGTGCCGGGCGAGCTATCGTATGTAAATGTCTCGTTCGGACCATATCTCGAGACTACCCGATCGAGCGCATCACGCGCTGTGCCCTTGATGTCTTGGAATGCGTTGTTGTTAAGCTGGGCAAGCCCCCAGTACCAAGTCGACGTTGCGGCAAGGAGTTCTTGGGTCTTAAAAAGACTTCCGTGTGCAGCGTAGTATTGTGTAGTTCCGTTAGTGAAGCTTACGGTTCCACCTTGCGATAGATCGTACAGGTATCGAGTGATCCAAGCGTTCTGATAGACGTCCTGCGGATCTTGAGGCTGCTTAACCTCCACCAAACGGTCAACGCCGTCATACCATTTTGTTGTTGTCGCCGCAACGTTTCCAAAATGGTGTGTTTCAGTTTTTTCGTTTCCATTGAAATCATACGTAAACGCGACAGAATGCGACCCGCAGACCGTTCCCCCGTCCATTTGGTATTGTAACGCGGATTGCCGCGCGCTGATTTGTCCATTCGAATAATAGCAGGTGCGGATGGTCACGCCATCCGGATCCGTTGTCGAAACAGGCTGATTCATTGCATCAAACGTCGATGTCCATGTGCCGTTGCCTTTATTATGCGACGTTAGATTGCCGAGGCCGTCGTAGGAATACGTTTGCGATGGACACCGGTTGGTGCCGTCATTTTGTGAGACGCAGTCACCCGTTTGGGCAGTAGGTAGGCCGAAGTCGCCGCCCTGTGCTCCGGAATCGTATGAAAACGATCGGTGATAGCCCAACGGCGTAAAAGAGCTCGTGATTCGTCCAAAGGGCTCGGCGCCGTCGCTATAATCCCAACTGTATCGCGTTGCGCCGGCTTGGTTCGGGCAGAGCGAGTCACTGCTGCCGGGACTGCCGGCCCAGTCTTGGCCTAGAGCATGCGTTCGAGTAGCATCACAATAGGCTACGATGTTGTTCGCATTGTTCGTGCGATCATAAGAATATAAGCTCGTTGGCCTGAAAGTCCCCTGACTCGTTGAGACGGCCGGAAGCGCTGCTGCGATAATGTTTCCGTTTGAATCGTAAGCGTAGTCTGAGGCATTTCCACGCTGGTCTACCATTTCCGTGGGAGCATTGTCGCTGTTCCACGTAGCCGATGAGATCAGCCAGAGAGAACCGGTCCAACTTTGAGTCTGGGTGACTCGGCCTAGTGTGTCAAAAAACCAGTTCGTCGCGTGCCCATCGAGGTCGGTAAACTGTGTTTCGCCTGAAGAGTACGAAAGAGTTAGGTATCGTATCGTGCCGTACTGATTTGGATAATTGGATTGGAGTACGGCTCCCGTACCATCTGCAGGCGTAAAATTGCCCCAGCCGTATAGGTCAACCGCACTGATACGAGCACTGCCATCATAGTAAAAGATTGTGAAGGAACCTTCGCCGGCGCCGCTGCCGAACCACCTGGGTGAATTGGCCCAGTACATGAGACCTGTGTCCGAATAGTAACCGTATTGTTGGTGAATGGTACCTGCGTTATTGCCGGGGAGGTCAACTTCTTCTAAGTTGCTGTAGGCGTTTGACCCGCCAGGATTGGGGGCGTACTGATAAATGATCTGCTGATTATCCGGGCGCGTGATGCTCGAGAGAAGTATTTTTCCGTTGAGACTACCAAACGAGAGCGTAAGGGCCTGTCCGTTTTCATGTTGGGCAACTATTTGCGTGAGGTTGGAAGTCGTAGAAGAGTCTCCGCCTGCCCAAGAGTATGTTAAACGGATCCAGTTGTTGTTGTTGCGGCCGAAGATCATATAGAGGCGGCCGGAATATGCCGCAAGATCCGGTCTACCGCCCAAGCAATTCGTTGCGAGCCACGGTGTCCAATAGTAGTAGACCGTGCCATCTTTCTTGCCCCACAGATACCCGCAACCGCCATCAAAGCAAAGCGTCGTGTGCACTCCCGCCGGCGCCGTTAAACAACCGGTGCCATTCGGCGTATAGTCATAGCGCGCGCCGTCAGCGTCAAAAACAGAAATGCCACCAGAGGAATTGCCTGCCAGATGGGTGTCAAAAGTATTGGTCCAGCCTGAACCATAGGTACTCGGCGTAGGAGCGCCGTCATCGCTTTGCCCATTTGCGTTCCAATTGCGTAGACTCAGGGAGTTGTAGTTCCGTTGGAAGGTGAGATTGACTCCCCGTTCGTGCACATCGACATCCGTAGTTTCCACGACCAAGTTACCATTGGCGACATTGACCATGTACTCGCCTACCCCGGGAAGGCCACCCCCGCGATATGTCCACCACGAATTGGTTCCGGTTGGATTTGCTGCACCCATGGTGACATCCATCGGGTGGGCGCCGCTACGTAAGCTACCAACGCGCGTCGGTCGCGGTGACGTAACGCGTGAGATACCCGGGAGTGCGCGAGCGCTCTGCGCTCGGACGCTTGGGGCTGGACTTCCTGCGGCGGCAGTGGGTGGACGAAGTTTTTCTGCTTCCTTCGGTAGGAGAGGCCGCAATAACATCGCGGGCGGATTGCCACGGCTACCAGGTCCCGCTGTTGTCGGTCTAGCGAGGTTGTGGTGGAAGGCGATGCTCGGATCCAAACGCGGTGCGACAGGTCGCTTTGGTCTCGACGCGTGCATGGCCGCATACCGCGCTGGATCTACAATCAAGGCGAGAACCGGAGTCTGAGACCACCAGTTCCCGAGGCCTCGCATATCAAGTCGAAATTGATCAAGGACTCCGATGCTGTCTGAGCTTGTTACTGGTGCAGCGGCGGCGCCGGTGGCCTGGAGGCAAAATGTTGCTAGGAGCGTTGCGCAGATGAAGCGACGCATATGAGAATCTCCTCGAAGCAGCGGCTTGAATCAAGCCAAAACAAATAAAGACGGCTAACAGATAACAGAAGTGCACCGCTTACCCATAGCGGTGCACTTTGCTAAGTTCCGTTTCTAATGCGCTGATCGAGGCGTTCGTGACGGAACGTATTCACCCGGTCCACCCTCCCCGTTTCAAGTTTGCAACAAAGCGCAAACGCGCAGTCGCTTACTTGAATGGCAAGATGATAGAGCTGAAAAAATACATCGTCAACAGGTTTTACAAACAAAGTTGTGGATAACTCTTGTTTTCTGATTGCATGCTCTTGATCGTGGGGATGCGGTAGAGTAAAGTTGGCGTAACATGATCGGGTGATTAATGAAAAGCCGCTACTGGTTTTCTCTATTTTGCGCCACGTCGTTGGTGATTTCGCTCTGCGGCGGACTTTCGGCTGCACAACATCGTGCGACGCACATATCGCCAACCCCAATCGTCCTGACGTTCACGACGGTGCGCGCGCAAGATGCCGCGCGCGTATTGCGCCGGCTCTATCCGCACCTGTCATTCACCATTGATGAAGCCGCGAACGCGGTCGTCGTCCTCGCTGGACCGGATGACGCTGCCGCGCTTCGCCAGATCGGCGCGGCAATCGACACGAAAAACCCGCTGACGCCAGTAGCGACGTCGTTCATTTTACATCGTATGGATGCTCAGCAGATTGCCGCTCGCTTGCACCCACTCTATCCGAGCGCAAAACTGTCAATCGTGAACCGGCATACCCTCCTAGTGAGCGCGGTCAATTCTGATTTGCAGCAAATGCAGGCGCTGGTTTCAGCAATCGATCAGCCTCCGCAAACCCCGACTCCACGGCCGCTGCCAAGCGCACCAGATACTGAGGTGGTGCGTATCTTGCAAGCAAGCCCTCGGATGATAGCGAGGGAGGTCGCCGGCGCCGTTCACGGATTGCGCGTCGGAGTGGCCGGTCAAACCATTGTGCTAGCCGGCGCACCAGATCTCGTCGCGCGCGCCAAGGAGGTTATCGCAGTACTCGATGCGCCGTCAGTTGGGGCGCGGTACACCGCGGTTTATCGACTCCGAACGCTCGATGCTCAGTCAGTCGGCGATCTCATTGCGCGATCCTATCCTAACGCCAAAGTCACAGTTGACGCGGAGATCAACGCGCTCAGTGTCTCCGCAACGGCGGCGGACCAGCGGCGCATTTCCGACGGAATTGCGCAGCTCGACGCAGTACCGAGCCCGGCTCCAGGCTCGAACGGTGGTGGCGGTGGGGGTGGAACCGCGGAAATCTATACCCTGAAGGCTGCGCTGCCGGCAACCAATGGCAGCAATTCCACGACCGCCAGTGATCTGGCGACGCTTGTGACCCAGTCCCTGTCATCGCAAGCGCCGGACTTACATATTACGGTCTCGCCTGACGCGCCCAAATTGATCCTGACTGGCAATCCGTATTCGATAAAGCTGGCCAAGGATTTGATCGCAAAACTTGACGTCTCAGAAAAGCTAGTGGTCCTCGATACAGAGATTCTTGAGGTCGACGAGAACACGGCTAAGAACCTCGGTATCCAGCTCTCATCGCTCTTCGGCGGAGATTTCAGCATCGGTACGCTGATCGGCGAGTCGACGCCGTCGCCGGACCCCATTACCGGCATCACGCCCGGGTTGATGCGGCCAACAAAACTCATTCGCACGCCGATCGCGTTCGGCTTCCAGCTTAATCTGGCAATCCAGCACGGCTCGGCGCGCGTCCTCGCAGATCCGCGCATCACCACGCTCTCAGGTCACACGGCGACGATTCGCGCCGGCGACAATCTCTCGATCCAACTCCAAGCCGGCGGCGGTGCGGGAACGGTTGCGACCACTCAAATACAGACGTTTCAAACGGGTGTGACGCTCGACATCACGCCGATCGTCAACGACGACGGACTCATTACAGTGGCGCTTCATCCGGTTGTTAACAGCTTAACCGGCATCCTCAACGGAATTCCACAGATCTCCACGCGCGACACGCAAACCACCGTTGCGCTTCGCGAGAATCAAACGTTGGTGATCGGCGGGCTCATTCAGGACAACACACAGCGCACCGAATCGAAGATTCCTGTGCTAGGCGACATTCCGCTCGTCGGCCATCTTTTCCGCAACGAAACACTCAACGGCGTGAGTAACGAGTTGATCATTACCGTCACGCCGCATGTGGTGATACCGGGAACACCGGATGGACTCTATCCGGGCGCGCCGTTGCAAACCGTTCCTACGCCGGCAGCGTTGCCGACCTTAGCGCCAGGAACGGTCCTACCTTCGTCCGCGGCACTGCCGCGTAACTTCAGTTTTGCGCGGAATTTACCCACTCCGCCCGCGCCGTTCCACCCGATCGGCCGACGGCTTCCGGTTGTAGTATCGAAGCTGTTTACGCCCACGCCGCTGCTGACGCCAATGCCGGCACCGATGCCGTCGGCCTTTGCGCAAACCAATACGTTTGTCTTTGGATCGCCGCCACCCAATAATTTCGCCGCGCCCGGCGATGCCGTGCAGATTTTCTACGTGTCGCTCTCCCCGACTGTCGTTTCCTATGGAACGCCGATCACTCTCAACGCGATCACGACGAGCAACGTGAACAACGTCACGCTCAGCTACAACGGCGTGCAAACCTCGATCGCGCAGAGCGGGGCGGGCCAGTGGGCGGCAACGTTCCCATTCACGCTAGTTGGATTGCCTGTGCCTAATGCAACCATCCAGCTTACGCTGACAGCCAGCAAGAACGATGGGACGTCGTCAGTAATTCCTATTCCCGTGAGCGTCGTGTCGCGGACGTCGACTTCGTCATCCGTACGAAGACGAAGGTGATCCGCAGTGAAAATTAGCTGTATTGGAAGTTTTGTTCCGGTTGCGTTCCTTTGCGCCGTAATATCCGGTTGTAGCGGAAGCGGGTATCTACCGCCTATCTCCAAATTAAGCTCGGCTCGCCTTGAGAGCATTGTGACCTCAGCTGCCGGGAGGTATGCGGTGCCCAGCGGATTAGTGCACGCAGTGCTCATGGCTGAATCTGCGGGCAGGCCCAATGCGCTCAGCAGCGCGGGCGCGCAAGGGCTGATGCAGCTGATGCCGGGCACTGCTCATGGTTGCGGTATCGGCAATCCGTTCGATCCGTTTGAGAACGTGGACTGCGGCACGCGTTATTTGGGTGGTTTACTGAGGCGCTACCATAACAACGTGAAGTTAGCGGTCGCCGCCTACAATGCTGGGCCCGGTGCGGTTAACAAATACGGCGGCGTTCCACCATATGCCGAAACACGGGCGTATGTCGCACGGGTGCTCGACTCCTACGAACGGTAGCTCTAATTCACGGAATTGACAGGTCGTTTAAAAGATAAGGTCGGCGAACCGCTGAGTGTAAAGTCTAGCGACTTGGTCCTTGGTTGTCCGGGTTAGGTTTGCTTTAAACCAACGCTCAAAACTGCCATCGTGCCAGATAAGGGCAAAGAGTGGGCACGATCGCTCCAAGCCGGTTGCATCGGCAGCAAACTCGAACAAGACTGTTTCTTCAAATCTCGCGACGGCTCGCCATATAAAACGCGGTTGTGGCTGCACAATAAGGTCTCGCACCCCTGGAACGGCAATGTATTTCTCGCGGAGCAATTGTTTATATCGTTGCGTGTCCGTAAGATGGATGTCCCACTCGAGAGCAAGCGGGTCCAGATCAAAGAGTTTCAGCAGATTCGCAAAGTATTGTGCCCAGGCATCAACCTCGGTGTAGGTGACACGGATCTTCCCGTAAACGGGCACGAGTACGAAGAGGGGAGCCAGGGTCGTTTCCGGCAAGCCGGTGATGCCATATCCGCAAAATACGAACGGTGGTCGAATGTGGCCGAACTCTCTAGAATGAGGTTTGAGTTCGCGTGGCAGTGCCTCCACCGCGAAACGTGCAAATGGACCCACCTCATCGTCGTGGGCGTACACCTTGTAAATTCGTGACCCAATAGACTGAACGTTGTCGCGTTTCGGCTCCGATACCGAAGGCACACTGTCTGCTAATTTGCAGCCCACTATTGTAATCGCATGTGCCGGATAGCTAACTTTGCCATTCTCCTCACGTCGAACTCCCACACCTAAAACGATCGGAAGTTCGTACTCGAGGTAGCCGTGAATAATCGACAAGAGCGGTGTGCTCGGCCCTACAGGCTCGACGAGCGGCTCAAGGCCGACTTGTCGGACTGCTTCGCACATTTGTTCAAGCCGTAGGCCGTGAGAAGGCATTGCGCGGCCCGGGACCTTCACCTGATTGGCGACGTTTGTGATGGCGGCAGGGCGCATGACCGGCGTTTGAAATAGATCAGCCGTCTTGTGGAATGCGCTCCAGAGAGCGACGGTCGCACACGCTGCGACAACGGTATCCTGCTGCTGATAGGCCAAGCTTCGAATGGTTAATGGAATGCCGAAAAGACTTACCTTGTATTCTTTCAGCGCGCTATACGTTCGCAATGGCTGAGGCTCGTAGGTGATCAGCGCAGTCCTTCCGATCACGGCTTCCGGAAGCGGCCTCACCACGACGTAACCAAGATACGATTTCTGTAGATTCTTGTCAGAGCTCGCGTTGGGCTCAGTGATCCATTTTTGGAGGTCCGCGTCTAAAAAAACATTGCGGAAGAAATGAAGCCGTCGGCACCGGTTACCGTATTGATCGAAGCAACGAACGTAATACGACGCGTAATCATCGAGGTAGTCTCCGTCAATGTACTCTTTCTCGTCGACGATCGTCTTAGCGCCGAGCTCGCCCAAATATCCAACCAGGTATTGCGGCTGTCGAAAGTGCGCTTCGATATACGTCGCAGAAACGTAGCGATTGGAAAGACACTCATATAGAGCGTCCTTGTTAAAAGGACGGACTTCGAACGGCACCCGGAGAGAAGGCCTAAACGCTTATGACAAGGTCGAGGGTGCGTTGAGTTACCTGATGATCGTCAAGATAGCGCTTGACGTCAGCATCGGACTCCCTCACGGCATCTGCGAGATCAATTGGCTGAGACGAAGGGGATTCGGGTAGATTCAAACCTGCCGACCCGGTCCCGGAAACCTGTTGGCTGTTGTTCACAATATGACTCCCCGAGCTGTCACGGCGATGACGCCGGCCGGACAGCGCGCGTCGCGCGGCATCCGCCACTTTTAGCCCTTCGCGTAGTAACCTCATCCTGCTGCACCTCGGCCCGAGTGGTACCTTTTACCCGTCTCTTCCATATAACGGCCTGCGCCCACAAGGGGTTCAGCGCCGTGCTCGGGGCTCTTGCTTCCTGTTAGATATTGTAATACATTATCTAATCCCTGACTATGGCCGCACCCAAAGGCTCTCGCAACAACCCCGCCGGCCGGCCAACAAAAGGCCTGGCTCACTGCCGAGTGCCCTTTTCCGTTAGACTGTCTCCCAAAGCTTCACGCTGGGTCGAAAGCCAGGCAACGGACGGCGCGACCGTGACCTCAGTCATCGAAGGAGCCGTTTTGGGGGCGATGGGCGCTGCCGCCGTGGCTAGTACAGCACCCTTCGATTCGGCAACGAGCGAGCGGCCTGACGCGTGATGGCTTTTTTTGGGTCGCGCGAAAGCCAGAATGCCATACAGTCGGCACTCTTCGATGGAGAATAGTAAGCATCGAATTTCCACCTCAGCACTCGCCCAAAAAGGTTGGTTTCTATGTCTGCAGCCCCGGTTAGCCCGAAAGTCTACGATGGTCCTTTGCTCGACCCGTTTACAGCGCCGCTCGACCAACTCACGTACGAGTCGCTCTGCGAAGCTTTCAGAGATGTCGGATCCGAAACGCAGCGGTTGGAATTCAAGCGCGAAATCGATCCGGAGGAACTAGCCCGGCAGGCGGTCGCCATGGCAAACGGAAGCGGTGGACTGGTTGTGGTGGGCTTCGACGATCCTATGGAGGGTACGCCGCTCAAACCGTTCTCTTTTCCCGATAAGATCGACGAACCGGCCCGCCGGCGGCTTCTTAGTAAGATCCAGAGTCGAGTCTATCCGAGCTTATCGTTAGAAGCTGCGGGTTACACCGCGAGTAATGGCAACGAAAAAGCCCTAGTTCTCCGTGTCGCCTCGAGTATGTCTGCACCGCACGAACACTTGAATGATCGCGGGCGATTCTTAATTCGCCGCGGTACGGCGATCGCAGGCATGAGCTTGCGCGAACTCGAGACGATGATACGGCGCCGTGACGGTTCGGCCGATGTGTCCATAATACAGCGTCCTAATTGGCATCCGATGCTGTCGTTTGACCGTTCGGTCTCTGATGGGTTCGTCGGAGCCATGCTGTTTCCGGAAACCATTGCAGAAGATGAGCCGCTTTCAAAATCGCGTCAGAATGAAATTGAACGGATTGTTGGGCACGTAAATAAGCTGACCGATGCGATTCCGATTCCTTATCCGGAAGGTGTCCTTTTTGAGCGACAGCTCAGGCCGGTTTCCGACCGCGCGGTTGTGATCGACGAATCGCGAGGCGTTCGTTGGAGCCGGCGGGCCTACGTCGGTGCGGACGGCCGTCTCGAACTTCGCGAAACTGAGGTTGAAGGATCGTATGAAGAGTCGCTCATCAGCGTACTCTGCAATCTGTACCAAATGGGTTCGCAGATATTGCTTGCATTGGGCTTGGGCCCCCGGGCCCGCTGTTCGCTGATCTGTCATCGTACGGTCGGGGGTCTCGGCGCAGAACGGCTAGCTGGTGACGGCGAGTTCCCTTTCAATGTCGACTTTTCAAGCGACACGGTGGTGCGAATGGCTCGTCGACCCCTCATGTATGCGCTCAGAACCGCCGGAAAAGTAACCGACCCAGAAGATGTCGAGCCGAAAATTACCAAACACTGGCAGTATGTGGCTGGCGGCGACCTGCGAACGAACTGGCATTAACATGTTCAAACGGCTGGCGACTTCGTTGTCGGATGAAGACTACTGTTGATACACAGGTAGCCGCGATAATAAATCGGAGTATCGGACTATGCTAATAGGATGGAAGCCTTCCGCTTTCGAGATCATTCGAGGTCCGGAAAAATCGGAGATTGATATAGACTGGCCGGATCACGTTCCGATTCCGCAGGTCGGAGACGAGCTGATCTACAGGGGCAGTACGGTTACGATAGTTGATCGGGCGTATTCGGGCGGCTCCGTTGAGAAGGAAACAATAACGGATCTGAAGCTGACTCTTATATGGCGTGATCGCCGGCTTGAACAAAACCCGCTGGTTCGGGACCGAGAATTACCGCTCGGTTCTAGACCCCAGCTATTCGAAGGTTGAAGCGATGGACAGTTCGGGGCGTCGGGAGCTCGCCTCGGAAGGCATACCCTTCGATCAGGCAACGTAGATTGGAGAGCGTTCGGGGAAGGAGTAGTTTGCCCGGCGCGCGATTCAGTACTTTGGGTGATTATTGGAAGAGGAACCGAGCTCGACCCGCTGGCGTACAAACTGTATACGCGGGCAAACAATTTTGTCGAGAACGAGAGGCCGTCAGAGAGATCGGCCGAGGAATTGAACGCAATTCATCGGGATGCCACCTCGAAGACCTCGCCCGTTTTAATGCGTGCGCTTACCGCGGTCTACAACTGTATGGGGGTCGCTTTTGCCTCCAGGCGGACCACGATCGATTGTCGCTTCTTGGGCCGCTTCGGCAAAGACGATTGCCTGAGGGAACTGGGTGGAGGCCTGGCCGAAGCGGTAACGGGGGACCTAGTCGTCTACTACCGGGACGGAAATCCCCAGCATGTTGGGGTAATCACCCAAATCGGCAAGAATGAGTTTGGCGGTTTTGACGTTTTAGTCTTGAGCAAGTGGGGCGAGGGTGGAGAGTACATTCACAAGATTGACGATGTTCCGGAGATCTACGGGCGCGACAAGCGGTTTATTACGGATCGAAAATGACTAGACGGTCCCTCCCATTTGACTCGATTGAGTCGCTGGAGTTCAGCGCGCGCCTTGGTATAGCGAATAGTCTCTCGACGTTCGTTGATCTGCTAAACGAGCAAGACGAATTCAAACAGCTAATGAAGCAGCGCTGCGATCCGCAGATGCTCGCGCCGCTGATGGACCGCGTCAAGGATCTTTTGGAACGGCGCTTTGATCCTGCTTATCGTAATCCATCAGACGCAGCGCTAGCAGCCTATCTTGCGATTCTTGACTGCGCCGGAAAAGACTACTCGCTACCCATCATAGATCAGTATGCCGCCCGGCGCGATCTCTGGTGGGCACGCAGACTAGCATCTCATCTGCAACCGTTCGCCTTTTCGCAGAAATATGTCGCGGAATCGAGCGCTGCAAAGCTCGGTGGAGAAGTTCCGCTTCGTGCGTTCCTGGTGACAGACGCCGGCAAGGTCCTGAGCCGTGGCAAGACATTTCCGGTAAATCCGCGCGGCGAATGGATTGCCAAGGGTCCGATATTTTTAGATTTCGCGCTCAATCACCACGGAGTAAAGCTCCAGCGGGCTAACGTTCCCGAATTCTTCGTCTATGGTCATTTGGAACGCAAAGTGTCGTAATTGGTGAGAAAATAATTGGAACACCGGTGGAGTGTCTTATGCCGGCGATCGTTGGTAGATAGCCAGACGGGAAAAGTTTCCTTAGTCGATTTGATTGAGCAGATAGATTTAAAAGCGAATGATGAGTCGGGAATAGATTTCGAAATATTTACAAGCTGGTTCAGCGAGGCTCCTGAAACCAGCAAGTATAAAATCATGTTTTCGAACGCCCAGGGCGATGAGCTTAGTGCATCTGAAGAGTACACGGTAGAGTTTAAGGCTGAGGGATTTGCCCGCAGTGGCATTGCAATCAATAAGTTCGCCTGGCCTGACAAAGGTCGATATTATTTCAGCGTTGCGCTTCTGAAGGGAGAGGCGTGGGAGAACGTCGCGCGGATCCCCGTCCTAATCACTATTAAAGAGCCCCAGAATATCGAGGCAACACCACCGAGCCAGAACGTTCAGGCAAATTGAGCCGAGCGATTTCCTGGGCGAGTTCGACGTATCGGACTGGGTGAGCCGGGTTCCTAACCTTTCTTGATAAGGCCGGCGCTACAGTACTGACTGCCGTAGATCTCGCAAACAAACGATTGGAATGCGTATCCTGTCTGCCTTACGATGATGCTGACAGCGTTACGCACATCGGCACAGGTTCCGGACTGCCCTTCGATAACATACATGGCCGTCGGAAGCCAATAATCTCCATCTGAGTAGTGCACGAACCGCGCAAAATTGGCGTTTGCCATGGCGGCATGGAGGTTCGTGTATACGTTGGCGTCATGCTCGGCGCCATGCAGCTCGACTCTTACAAGAAAAGTTGCCATAAGACGTGCACCTCCCTGTCGACTTAATAAACTTCAACGCCACTGTCCGCGTGCTCGAACCGCTACTGGTCGCGGACGTCACAACTCTCTGGGTCCGGTTTCTCCCCTACGGCGATCGGCTCCTTACGCAAAAAGGTGAAAGCCCGAGCCCTCAGCATTATGCCGACATGACGCGTTCCGTCTTACCACCTCCGCCGCTTGCGGCGTTCTTAAAAAATCGTCAATTGGAGAAACGTCTCAGCGTAGAGGCCTTCGCGGAAAAACTGAGCTGCAAAACGGATACTATTAAGGATATATATGACGGGAAGACGCAGGCCGCGCGCCCGAAGACCCTGGCAAAAATCAACAAGTTCATTGAGGAAAGCTACGCACAGGATTCGGAGCGAGCCAATAGCCTCAAAGATCAGCTCGTCGAGATAAATAACCTGGCACGGCGAACCTACGGCGGCCCATTTCCCTTTCACTTAGAAGCCCTGAGAAGGCTGGTGAACCAGCGTCCACGCGATTGTGTCGATATACTGGTGGATTGTGCCGACTACGGAAGCTTCTTCCATCCAGCTCTACATCGTCTAATTGTCAAAATGCTAGTTGATCTTCGTAAGAGCGGGCGCGCGATCCGAATGCTGGTTGCCGGACCAATTCGGCCTATAACAAGCGCCGCCGAGTTTATTGAAATGAAGCACGAAGAACGCATGGCCGATATGCACTTCATCGAGTATCTGAATCGCTATATTGAGTATCTAAGAGACGAGAAGAGCACTGACGCGCAGCCGTTCAGAGAATGGTTGGATGAGCACAAAGCGGACGATTGCCGCGAGATACTGTCTTGGGTGAAGTGCTATGCTCAGCAAGACCAGGTTCCAAGCGCCGATGAGCTCTGTGCTTGGATGAATCGTGCCAGCTCCACGGTTTACAACCCCGCTGGAACGTTCACTGCAAGCCGGGATGACGGGGGTCCTCTTCTGGCGCTGCTCTGGTCGCGCGAACGATATTTTGAGGAAATGTTGCTTCGAAGCGGAGTCGCGCTCAAACGCGCAGGGGCCCTGCCGCCGGCAATTACCTTCTGGCTTTCAGGCAAGCGAGCAATTTACGTTTTCAATGAAACCAAGCTTGAGGAAAGGGGTTGGGCCTTTTCTACACTGCTTGTGGCGAAAGATGAGCGACCCAGGAAGATCTCTGTTTTGAAGAGTGTCTTCGAGAACCACTGGACGCAAGCGCCAGAATATAAGTTCTTGGAGTGTGCGGCATCTACGGCAGTGGTTTAGCACCCCTAAAAACGTCAATTTTTATCGGTCTAGCGAAAGCCCTGTATTCTGGTAAGATCGCATTTGGGACGGATGCGACAGATATAATCTAATTCGCAAACTCAAGTGTATGACTATGTCGACCTCGGCTTACCCAGCTCGATTGCGATCCCGAAAGCTGCGCGCACTATGCATTACGTTGAAATAAAGACGATACTTGGGGCGGTCGCTATCGTGATCGCTCTAATCGCGTATGCTACGTATTTGAACGGCATCTCTAGTGGCAGCACCAAGCCGCACGCATTCTCTTGGCTTCTTTGGGCTCTCCTAACGGGAACGGCATTTGCGGCTCAAGTTGTGAAAGGCGGCGGAGCCGGCGCTTGGGCGACGGGAGCCAGCTCCGTCGCTTGCGCGGCAATAGGCATCTTGGCGTTAAGGGTGAGCGACCGGCGTTTCCATGCGTTGGACTGGGCCTTCCTCTGCGGGTCTTTACTCGCGCTGCTTCTGTGGTTTGTGGCCAAGAATGTGACATTATCCGTAATCGCCTTAACCGCGACCGATGTCTTGGGCTACGGGCCGACCCTCCGTAAGGGATGGCTCAAACCGAATGAGGACATGGTGTTGCCCTTCGCGCTGAATTCAACCAAGTATGTCGTCGCGATCATTGCGCTTCAGTCATACTCGCTGGAGACGTGGCTCTACCCTGGCTCCCTTATTGTAATGAACGGGGCGGTCGCCCTGATGCTGTGGGCCCGGCGCGGAGGGGTTACGATATGAAACGGCACTTCGGATTCGGCATCCGTGAGATCCGCCTTCGGTCCGAAGCTCCCTCCCGTGTTCTCGCGCACCAAGACGTCGTGCCCGCACTCACCGCACTATACAGCGCTGCCCGTGGTCTTTGTGAATCGCGTCCTGATCTGGGTTCACCGCCGATCATATAGTGTGCCTTGAGCGCAGCGAATGATTTGTCAAATGTTGCACGACAAAAAACGCAATTGCCGAACGCGAAAGAGTTCGCCGCATGGCAAGAATTTTTCTGAATCGGCGGTCAAGCATGTCACAGTTCCCGCCAATCCAAAGCCGGAATTTAGACTTGACGTGAACGTCCTGATCAACATTGTCAGACTCATTGTGACTTTGGTTGACGTCCTCTTGCGGCGTTAGGGTTCCAGTCATGCCGTCGTTTGCGAACCCCGAACTGGTGCGCGAATCGCCATTTTGTACGAAGTGTCATCTTCGCACAAGGGCCTCGATAATAGTCACTATCAGTATCGCGGTGTTTAGCAATAGGCTAAGGTCTTGCTTAGATAGGCGCCGCCTGGCCCCAAGGGTCTTGCGCCGATCTACCGGCGCCGGCGATTTCGCCGGAGCTCTGTGCCTCGAGGATCTGGCCTTTCTAGGAGCCATCTGACGGCACCAAATTTCCGCTCATCACCGGAGAAGATAGTTGCGGATTACGCCTCGACAGGGAGCGATTCAAGCCATTCATCTGCGCTTCAGGCCCGGCAGTCGCGCGTTCTCTCAGCTTGTCCGGGATCCGCGAATGCTGTCGAGCAGTTTGGGATTTGGCGCCTGCCTCTCAGCGTCAAAATCGGGAAGGATTGCATTCTAACAGTCCTATCGGTAGGTCCTGACGAGATGCGGACTTACGCGCGCGCTTGATAAGCGTCCGTCACCCCATGACAAGGAACCATTCGTGCTTGCACCACGCCTCGAAGGTCACATCGCGTCTTCCCGGGTCGGCTTCATTCACGAAACAGATCGAAAGTATTCGGCCCGGATTTTCGGAGGGGGCCCGGGTCGCGAAACACTAGAATGGAACAAAATGGTGATTCCCAATGCCGACAGCAGTAAGGCCGCGCCGCAGGTATCGGCGCCGTCTCCCCCCACACGTCTCAGCATGTCTGGGACCGTTTGCGCTATAAGCGCGGGCGAGAAGCCCTCGACCGAGGCTAAAGTCGGCATTCGCACATCAAAAGCTGCAGCAACGGCGCCACACGCGGCGGGTGAGACAGCGGTCGGAGTTCCCAGGGCAAAAACTGCCTCGGCCGCGCCGCATGCGGCGAGTGCGCCTTCGACTGGAAGGCCAAGCGCCAAAGACGGAAATGGCGAACCGCCACCACCGCCCCCACCCCCACCTCCCGACCGCGATACGATGGTTCAACCCCTCACTGAGGGCAATCCGCCGAAAGATCGATAGCGCGGGTTTGTCAGCGCAAGACCCCGGACCGCCGCGCAAAGAAGACGAGCCATTGCCTTACGGCTCGCCGGTCGATTACCGATATGAACTCGAAATTCTAACAAAACGCCGCGATGATGACCGTGAGCGGCTCGACCGAATCGAATCAAAGATCGCCGTGGTTATTGCCGGTGCCTTTGCCGCCCTTGGATTCTCATTGGACAAGTCGGGCTCGATTTACGCGACAATCGCGGCCGGCTTATATCTAATCCCGATCGTGTTCCTTCTCATCGCACTCTTACCGGTCACGTACACGGATGCTCCAAATCCGCGCGAATTTGAGGAAAAGTTTCCGTGGTATCCGATTACGACTCTCAAAGCCGCTGTTGGGGCGATCGTAGATTCACTGGAATCTAATAACCCGAAGATTGAGCGGAAACTGAACAACCTGCGTATCGGTATTTGGGGGCTTGTTGTGATCACGTCCCTAGTCGTCGCAGTGAAGTTTTACGCCGCCATTCACGGAATAAAATAAACAAGAAGCGACTGCGGAATTCGGTGCGATACGAGATCATGCCGAGGCTGGCAAGAAGGCTTTCTCGAATAAGAAGAGTCGCGGCTCGCCACTTTTGGGGCGCCGTGTCTCTACTTTGTCTAGTGGCCTCGGCTGCTATTACTCAGGTCTTGACGCACCATGAGTATGCCGACCCTACGACCTACAGAGGCGTTGTCGTCACGCTCCTTGGTTTGGGTCAGTTGCGCGCTGGCGATGTCTACATGAACATGCCTCAGGGAGCATTTCTTTCAGATTTGCCAGGCTCTGACGTCCTGGTGGAACTACGCGCATATTTTGCAGGCCGATCGCTCGTGCGTAAGCCAATTGCCGTTTTTATATCGGGCGTACGAGACATCCAATGCATGGATGAGAGCACTGTTACGCACGAAGGCGCCGCTAATGGGCCAAATGACAAGAACGGCGTCGAAACACAGCTGTATCGCTCTGCATTTCTAGTAAGTAAGAACGGCTACATAATCTGCTCCTTTAACATCCCGCCCTTTCACAAGACCTTCACGGAACGAGAACTACGTGTGAGCATTGATGAGCTTGGCGCGCCAGCGTTTCATCAATTTCGTCCAGCGCGGTCTCAAGAGGTGTTGTTCGACATCTCGCGGTTTTCGCAGCAACATGACGTTCACGCCAGCGGTGTTATGCGCGACAATCGCGTGATCGCAAATGGAAGCAGCGACGTCGTTGTTTCTTGGCGCGACGTCGATGCCGAACAATTCCGGGATATTCTTCTCGTGCTGGTTGGCGGGTTACTGGGCACGGCGGCAGCAGCGGCATTTGAGTGGCTTCGACCAGTTCTTGTTAGATGGTCACGATGACTAAACGGGAACCCCTCGTCCACCGGGTTCGCTCGTTCCGCCGGTGGACCACGAAACATGCCAAGACATAGGGCGTTTCTAGTGACCCGCGTAGATGGTGATCGCGCTGACGCCTTATGGTAACAACGTTTCAATTCTTCGCTGACGCTATCGACCAAGTAGACTTGGCGCTGGACCAAATTGCCGTATCGGATCGCAATTTTGACAGATTCGCCTTGCTCCTTATAGACAATGTTGTTGAGCTCACCTTACACAAATTTGCAGAAGACATGGATCAGGAAAACAAGGTGTACCGCTATTACAAGGAGTCTCCGCAGTTTGATGAACAAGCGGTTGAGCGAGCACTGAACAATGATTTCAAGGCGAAAGTTGCGCTGGCAAGCTCCTTGGGGCTTCTGTCGGAAGCATCGGCACAAAGTCTTCGAACGCTGCATGCATTCAGAAATACAGCATATCATCGTGGCGTCCGGCACGAGGGCATCCTACACTCCTTGGCAATCTTCTATGCCAAGAACGCGTGCATGCTCCTACGAGAATACAAGCCACGAGTACAGTCGCACGGTAGCGATGATTCGGTTTCGCATCGTGCTCGGAAATACATCGGCTCCTCGAGGGAACTATTTAGCGCGTCTCCTCTAGAAAGCGCCTATGTCCGACTCTCAGAGGTCGCCGACGCGTTCGAAAAACGTATGATTGAAGACCTCGCATCGGACATGGAGGCAACAATTGACGATTTTGATGGCACGCTTGAGTTCTGGGTCGAAAACAATCCCAATGCACACTCACGCGACGAGGAAATTATTTCCGTTCAAGCGTGGCATCTGGCGTTCTCAGAAGAAGGGCGGAAATTCGCGTCAAGCCGAGATTACGCAGCGAAGAATCATTTTGAACTCGTTCAATGGTTTATCGAAACATTTCCGTGGAAAGTAAAATCAGATCCTGTTGTAGCTTGGCGCAAACGATTAGAATCGCTCCGCGAGGAAGTAGATGAGCATACGGCGTTGAGAAAATATGATGCTTTCATGCGGCAGACCGCAGCGCTTCGAGGAATTTTTGCCGAGGCGGCCAGGCGTTTGGATGATGACATTCAACTACAGATTGATATCATGCGCGGGAAATGACGGAGAGACCTGGCGCAAATCTACTGTCCGTCGGCCTCAATCCTTGCGGGCTATCTCCAGCGCCTTCAAGGTCCAACGTTCTAAATTATGCGCTCTCGCCTTCAGAAAATCCGCAATCGCACGTTGCTCGGCGGCGTCGACGCCGGAACAGGCAGCAACATCAGCGACGATGGCCGCGAACTCACTACTTGATTTCGAGACCCGCTCCGCCGCTTGCATCGCCAACTTCGTATTACTGAGCCCCCAAAATAGCCAGGGGTCGTTGTAGCCTGAGTTACCGGTGCGATTCGCGGCGACATGGGCCGCATCCCAATGACTGCCGGTAAACGCATTTGCGTGATCGATGGCGAGGAATTTGACCGGGCGACTGACATTCGCTGAATCTGGGACTAGAATATCACCAGCTTTCCGATCCGGATTCCGCAGCAGCTCGTCAAACGCTAAGAGCAAGTACAGATCGCGCGCGTCGTAGTCATCCAGGGTCGAGACGATATGAGAGCCGTCTGGAAGCGGCCGATAGTCTGCCAAAAAAACAGAGCCAAAGTGGCGACCTCGCGGAAGGCCGGCATTTGCATTGTCACTTATTTCAACGAGCGCGTGTTCGGGGACACGAAGCCCTATGCGATCTGCCAGGGCACAGGCGAAAAGCTCGTTAAACAGCTCCTTGCTGTTCGTGCCGCCATGAGCGGCGCCGGCAGGATCGGCCGGTGCCTTCACGACGTATACTTTGTTATCGGCATCGACAAACCACTTTGGCTGAGTCCCGCCCAGATGTGCGCGACGGACATTGCTCGCGATGACGTGCTTCATTCTGTGGCACCCTACCCTTAGCTCGTGCTGGTTCAGTGGATATTATTTATCTCAGCGCCTTCTTTGCCCACCGTATCATACGGTCAGAATCAACGCTGCCCAATCCGCTCAGGTCATCGCAGTCTTCAAGGGAATTGAAAAGGTCCGCCGCCAGCCCTGACCAGTGTTGTTGCGCGTTCTTAGCGTTATGTTTAACAAACCATGGATAGTAGTCGGACATATACTTCACACATTTCGCTTGATAAGCGATGCGCGACGACAGAGGGCTCGTTTTTGGAGGGGCACTTGGCAAAGCGGTCGGTGCCGCCTTTGTCACCGGATAAAGCTCTCCACTACCTATTTTGCTGATCTCATCCGATGGCATGAACGCGAAGCCGTTATCAACGTCGCAGCGCTCTATACCATCAAAGACTCTGTCCAGAAAACTCGAGATGTCGTTGTCGGTCAATGGGTGGCCGCGCATTGGCAAGACGTCCATTCGCAACTCAAAGCGCCTGACGCACGACGTCTGAGCATGAACTCTCGCTTGTATCGTACTAGGGCTGTTCGGCGTAATGACATAGTCGATTCGGACGGCGGGGAAGTCTTGCTCCACTCCCATTCGGTTCTTCCCGTTCATGGGTTGCACGACAGTACCAATGAGTGTGATGACTTGATTTGCATCAAACGTGGCAACCTCGCCCTCGAGAACCAGGGATCCTTGTTCCTTCAGCGCTTCGGCGCTCTTGGCGAACGCAGCTTCTTGCCTTTGCTCGTACTTAGCGATGGAGTCCGGATCCGTATAGTCCACATTCGCAGTCGACGGAACGCTAAAATCGGGATCCTTTGGTCCGCACGTCGCGTTTGCGAAGTCAGCGCTAGGGACGTCGACAATGGTGCACCTCAGCTTCACGACAACGCCGACATACTTCAGCGGGTTCCCGGCAATCTTCGCCGCTGACACGGACGGCTTGACCTGTCGGGACATTTCTAACTCAGAGGACCCGTTAGGATTGTCCACCGGAGCTGAACACGCAGCAATTGCCAGCAGCAAGGCGCCGAAGACGGGCGGAAATCTACGAACGGCACGCCAGACGTCTACTCCCAATCTGAACGTTCCTGGCCGACGTAGCGGTTTGCGTCACCGTAGCTGCCTTTACCGATGCTCGCATACGACTTTAAGACCGGCCGAAGCGTCGCAGAGCCGTCGTTGATTTCCAAGACAATAACAGCGCCTTCGCGTATCGCCAATAGCGTGGCGGCGCGGCTTGGTATCGTGATTCGGTTACCCTTGTTAACAGTCACCTCGAAGGTGATCGACTGCTTGGGTATTTGCGAGTCTGAAGCCATGGCTAAAAGTATATCACCAGATCATCATGTCTGAGCGACGTTGACGATGAGACTAAAGTCCGCTTTATCGTCGGCATCGACAAAGTATTTTCCTTGGTGCGATGGCAGTGATCGCAATGGGCTGATGCCGGCCGCAGCTCTTTTTGACTCGCGTTGTCAGATTGTCCCTCAGCCAACGAGCGCTGTTCTGGCACCTTCCTGCGGCTAAAAGTATGCAGAAGTTAGCGAAGTTCGAAAATCGCGCATGCATCGATAACTTTGGTTAAATTCGGTATAGATTCAGGGGGAGCTGGGTGCTTTTGCGGGTCCCGGAGATGCGGGCGTCCCGGCGGCAAAGGTGGCGATGCTGCGTGAAGGAAGAGGCGGGCGCGGGTTCGCGGCGTGCGATCGGAGATCGCTCACACCCGACGTCGTGGGCCCGCTCAAAGCCTCACAATCGGTTACTATCAGGATGACCCAACCTTCTTGGACTCCGCGCTGCGCAATTTTTGCAGCCGATGCTGACCAGCTTCGCATTTGGGGTTCTGACAAAAGGAGCCCTGCGCAAAGAAGAGTCTAGTCTGAGCGGACCCGCGGAAGCGTTGAATTTAGAAACGATTGTTGCGAACGGCATTCTTTAGTATCTGCTGCAGTCCAGTAAGGAAAATTTGCAGCAACTCGACGATCGGTTCGGGCTTCGGGTTGATCTTCTCGAGTTCGGCATCCAGCTTAGGCCCCAAATCTGGTCTATTGTAAATAAAGCGGCGCGGTATGACCGAAACGTTTTTAGTTAGTCCCTTCACCCCGATGGCGCCGTCCGGCATATTGATCATCTCGAATTGCGCCGAGCCGCTCCCCATGTGAATTTCTACGCCAAAGCTATTGCTTAAGCTAATTGCCCGATCATGGAAATCGGTACCAGCGACGTCGGCATGAAACTTATAGAGCGGTGCGGCCAGGCGCTCGTCAAGCCATGCGCGAGCGCCGGCCGGCTCCGCCGCCGCATAGAGATAGTTTCGAGCTGTCCTGCCCGCGTTCAGGCACGCCTCTAGGTCACGAAAGAATGCATTCTTTGATTCCTGCAATTGCGCTGCGTCACTGCGTGAATCGGCCGTCTGCGCCGCAGCCTCATGGGTGCGCAATAGGTCGAGGTAATGTCTGGCGTTACCCAGGGCACGTTCGATTTCGATAACGCTAGGTGCTCGAGCGCGTCGCTCGGCGCGCGATGCCCGCCCTACGCGCTTGTGTTCGATGTCTTCTCGCTTTCCGTGCGACACTTAGGATTCGCTTGCTCATCGATGATTGCTTCGGCAGCGAGCCGCAGAAGCACGAAGACCACCGCGTCAAGGCTCACCATGTCATACTGAGCGAGGGCCAGCTGCCCACCGATTACAAGGCGCCTTGCACTTTCCAAGACGCGAGCCTCTTTCTAACTGCTTCTTGGTAACGGTCGGTCGAGGTGATGCCGTCCACCTTTAGATCCTCTAAAAGAGCTGAATGTCCCGCGCTGTAACTTCGTGTGTGTCTTTCAACGCTGTCGAATTCGCAGAAATCTTCGTGCCAATCTGACTGCCGTGCCATCGGCTGCGCATTACCAAGCGCATAAGTGTTCGTGAGCGTTGCTGGGTGCACGTACCCTGAGAGCATCGCCAGATACTGCGAATGAGGCACCAAACGGCCTATGCATGTCGGCGAATCAGGAAAAAGGCGTTCATCGTACAGCGCGATCATCAAGTCAGCGAAGTCTCGTCGTTGCCTTGCTCCAGTTGCCCCTACGCTGTTGTGTATGGGTATGCCGGCGACGAGGAGATCATAGCGCCAGCCAATGGCGGGATCTTCACTCGCGGTGTGTCCAATAATAGATCCCTCGCTGCCTTCGCCGTCAGAAAGCGTGAAGTAGAGCTCATCATAGTTCACGCCTGCCTCCAAAAACGCTCGCAGTAGCAAACGACAGTCGTGATATTGGGCGCGCGTCCGAAAACGCGGTTGATCGTGCCCGCCCGACTCAAGCCACTCGGCATCCAAACTCAGCAAATCGCAGAGCCGATCTCCGTCAGAGAATGAAAGGGGCCGGTCACCGCGCAACTCGGCTTCAAGGACGCTCGGATCCTCGTGCCCGAGCGCGCGAGCGATCCTCGAAATCGTGGGAGCCGGCTGTAAAACCCGAAAACGTCCTAAGTCCTCAAAGTGTAATACCGCCGCCCGCGCACGCGCTGAGACCGCGGCTACGAGCGATTCGTTCGGACCGAAAACTCTTCCGAGGAGGTCACGCAGATATGCTTCACGAGACCGCGCACCGGCTGCTGCTGCTGCTGCTTGTATTGAAGTAGCAATGTCGTCGGGGATATCGCGGATATTGAACGTAGCGCCCATAGGGGTATGGTAGCATAAATTGCTATCATTATGCAATCAACAGTCCCGTCGCTCAGGAAGGACGGGCTGCGAAAGCAACTAGGCTGCTTTGGTGGAGTGGCGAGTTCTGTTCGCGGTTTTTCGAGAGTGATCAAAACAAGCGCCGGAAGCTTACGAGCAATCCGACGACGTCATGGGACATCTCTCGATGAATTAGGTGCGGGACGGCACAATAGGCGGCATGGAGATTGGAACAGCATCTACGCCACGATGAGTGAAGGCCAGTTGCTGCCCGGTGCCGGCAAGTGCTTCGTGCGCCGTAATGATAAGCGACGCTTCGAGGTCTAGATATGATGGTATTGCCACATTATGCAGGAAACGACAGGCGGCGTGATCGTCCAACGGGTCGATGCCGAGCTGCTTCAGGGTGTCCCGGTTGATCGCATGTATATTTTTCGGGTCCTTCCTCCAACTGTGAAGATGGCGCGCGTGGTTTGCCAGAGCGTAGATCGCGTCATTGAGTTTGACGCCACCGTACGTCTCGACGCCGAGTTTTCGACAATCTTTAGAATCGAGGTCAGCTTCCTCCGCGAACCGTTCCAGTGAATAGTCAACAATTAGCACGAAGGCGTTCGCGGCATCTTGCGATACCGACAATTCAATTGTCGACGACTCGGTCACATATCGCTCTTCCGCTTCGTGGCCTGGTCGGACCACATCGGAGCCATCAGGCCGATGGACGTAAAGTGCATCACGGCGCTTTCCCAGTATTTCCGATTCCTGCCAACTATTTAGGGAATCGTAATACAGTGTTCGCAGGGTACTCCGTTTTGCTAGAATTGTCGATGCGTAGATCACTGCCGCTTGCACTAGGTCCATGTTGCATCAGCTTCGCTTGCTGTTTCGAAAAGACTCCCGGCCGAAGGACAGGGCTTTGCGGGTTGGGGCTTATTGAGGGAGTTGGTACGTAACTTTGCCGTCCGCATCCAAGAACTGTAGCTCCGCCTGTCCGTCGTTCGTTACGAACATGTTGATGCGTGGCCGGCCCTTCGCGTCGTGCAGCATCACCCTTGACTGAGTGCCATCGTTACCGAAGAAGAAACGTTCGTAGATTCGCTGGTTTGGATATTTCGCGTGCACGGCTCGCTTCTGTGCGTCGGTTTTAGCGGCATGCCATTCCTGGCTAAAGGCCTGAGCTTCCGAGGTGCTGTTGTCGGGCTCGTTCCAGCCGATCATATAGGCGCTCTGGTGGCCATTGTCGTTGAAGGCGTCGACCTGCAGCAACTGGTCGGACTTGACGGAGTCGTACGACAGGACGTTGCCGGATTGAAAACTTCCGTCCTTTTTAATGCGTCCGTTCCATGCGAGCGCGCCCTGTTCGTTCCCGAGTTCGTTGTAAAACACGATCTCGTTGTCATCGCCAGCGTCGCTCCGCCTGACGTGCTTTCCGTTGATGATGGCATCAGGAGCGTTGTCGTGGTTGGTGATGACCATCGCCAATTTGCCCTCGCGATCGACGACGTTGATCTGGTGGAGGGTGACGGTATCGAACGAGGCGTTCTTGGATTCGTGCACGGCGCCGAGCAAAAATGCGCCGGCTGCGACCGTGGACACTAGTGTATAGACGCGCAGAATCTGGATCTCGCGCCGGATCGAATGTACTTTCATCGTTACCGGCCTCTTGATTTAGAAATGATTGATTAGCGGAGTCTATCCCTGATCAACGCCTTTGTCAACTAACGAATTAAGTGTAAACCGGGTCTTTACGCGGCCGTGGGTCCCAAGCACGCGCGCGCACCTATTTCCCTGCACTAGGTGTACTTCTCACGGTTAAGCGTAATTTCTCAAACCTTAGGTGGAACTTTCAGCAGTCGCCGCCGGCTTTTCTTTTGAAAACTCGGGTGTGGGCCTTTTTGCCTAATAGGCTGGAGTTTTTGTTCCGTTAGGTCTACGATAGGGCTGCTCCCAGGGCTTAGTTCTGCGGAACGTATCGGAGGGTGTAGTGAAGGCGCGCGTTTTCTTATCCGTCGGTCTTATTGCCATTTTGGTGACGACGTGGAGCGGCATGTCGCCCGCCGCAGTTGCGCAGGGAGCGGCGCAGACGGAGTCGCCGACTCCCATACTGGTATTAACGCCTGCGCCCAAACCCAGCAAGCCCCCGAGCATCATCCCATACTGCCTTGCCGTCAACCCAGCGCCAATCTTGGGCGATCCACTTGCGGCTTGTAACGCAAAAGAACGAGTCATTTTTATGATCGGATTGGCAGCGGATCAGGGAACGCGAGGAAGACTCGTAGCAACGCTGACCGATCAGCTTCAAAATTATTATTTGGCAGACGACGCGAGGCTGGTTGCCGAGCCGACGTGGACTACGGACGATTTCGTTACCCAATGCGAGGCAGACCGCCAACTTCCCAACGCCCCAAAGGAGGGCGCGCTCGTTATTGCCGTAGTGGCACTCGCATCGGGATTGCATGACGCCTTTACGACATATCGCTCGAAAGTAGAAGCCGGCGTCAACGTGCTGTATGCCGATTGTGCTCTTAAGAAGAAGTCACCGCCGAAAGCTGATTTCGCAAAGTTTGTTCCTTCGAAAAATCACGGAACGCTTAAGCCGTCTGCAAGTCCTAGCGCTGCCCCGGCGCCGCCGCCTGTCTACGCTTACATCTGGTCGTCCCATACGCAATTTGGCCAAGAGTGGAAGACGAGTACAAACACGGCGCGTTATTTTTCGTTCGTAACGGCGTTGTTATCGTTTGTCGCAATCTACGAAGCCTTCGCGCCGTCGAAGTCGTTCACGGTGTCTTCCACGACAAGTTTTCCTTCGCCCACGCCGCCGCTGCCAAGCAGCTGGCCGTCATCGATGACCAGTTCATCGACGTCGTCGACGAATTCTGGCTTTGGGACGCAGTCGCAGGCTTTATTAACGTCGGCCGCAACGAACAGTACGGTGCTTCCGGTTATCCCGGCGGACGACGCTCAAGCTTGGAACGCGATCGAGGGCGCGGTATACAATATCGTTCGCGAAATGAACTGTGCCTGGCCGACGCCGACTCCGGGCCAGACGAACAGGCCTGGGCAAGAAACACCGATCCCGCCGCCTCCGAGCGAGCCAATTGCAGACGTCAAAAAGTATGCCGAAAGTCCTCCGCCACATCTTCCGGGGATGCCTGTCCAGGCACCATTTTGCAACCCAAACTATCGCGTTAGCGCGTCGGCAAAATAGACATCGGGAGTCTTGTCTAGGTAGAGAGCCCGGCTGTAGTCGCGACGCCGTGTCGCGAGACTATGGTCTCAATCTGCGCCAGCCTGACGCTTAGTGATGTCGGATTTGGAGAGACCTAAGTTTCAAATGTTAATTAGTGGGTCGCGCCGCCGATTCGCAAGCACGAAATAGCCACTAATGACCATCGTACCCGCGCGTTGCGCTACACCTTTTTCTTAAGGCTTGCGCCGGCGCGGTCCAGATCTTTGAGAGCCGCCTTCAGGCGTTTTTGAGCCGCGTCCACTGCTTGGGCGACCTGAGCACCCTGCCCGCCGACGTCGGCATAGACGACGTTTGGGATATCCAAGAGGCCGGCCTTCGCGGCAAGCTCGTCCAGAGAAACACCCAGAGCCTGCGCCAGCCGGCAGGCTGTTACTAGATTGATGCCTTCGCGTTCGCCCTTTTCCAGGCGCGTCAACGTGGCTTGGCTGAGGTGCGCGGCGCGGGCTAGCGTCTTGGCTTGCAGATTGCGTTGCTCACGCATGGACTTGATCGCGCGGCCGAGGGATTTGGGCATTAGGGCTGGTTTGCCACATCGGTCCCCGGTTCTCTACTGCGAAAATCAAGCACAAATAATTGCCAAATAGCAATTTCTGAGAGACGGAGTGGCTTAATGGGAGATTGCCACAGTGCTCTTTGAACACGGCCACCTTCACCGGCGATAACCATGCTTATCGGCGGTTAGGATGGTTGGTCATCAAGCATAAAGCCACTGAGTCAGACCTCCATTTAGCTGGAAAAGCCTCTGAGGCTCAGCCATTTCTGCTGGCTGATAACGCTGAAGGGATGGCTGTTTTGGCGGTTCTGGACCGGATCGCCGCCCAACGTAAATCGGCGAAGCGTCGTGACGACAAGTAACGTGCGTCAGTCGCTGGGTGTAGTCGGCGCCGAGGTTTCGCCCGGCTTGGCCCGGACTCGAGCCACGCGAAAAGTCTCCGGTATGAGCCGCCGCGACGCGGCCACAATTTCGTACAGAAAGGCCAGGTCCGCGAATTGCAATTGCGGCCGGATTCGTTCGAAAAGCTCGGCTAGGTATTGGTCGTCCTCGCGCTCGATTGAGGGGTTTCGTTCGGTTCCGATCGTAGCCCGGTATCGGCCGTGTTCGAGGCGTTTGAGGCTGCCTTCGCGGGTAAGGCGGGTCAGGGCGAAGGTGATCGACGAGCGCGTTTTCTCCGGAAGCGCGGTAACGAGCTCTCGAGCGGAGACCGTTCGGCCAGCGGCGACAGCATATTCGTACACCAATTGCGTGGCGGACTTCGCGCCCTCAGCCTCCAAGAGGGCGCTCGTTGACATTCATCAATATGTAGGAGTTGCCGATTGGCAAACGGCAATCCTCGGGAATCCGAGGGTCTCCTAGATGAAGCAGCAGCCGAAGAAGAAGAAGTTCGCACCGTCCACGGCGTGGGCGTTACTTGTCGTTTCGGATTCCGGGCAAGCCGAGACGCTGCCGCATCAAGAGGCTTGGGCGCGGGAAACCGCCGAGCGAAACGACTGGGCGATCACGCGCACGTTTTCCGGCGTCTCAAGCGGAAAACACGGAACGCGAGCCCTCGCTGGGGGGATGATTGTCGAACTCGAAGAGCTTCCGGCGGAGTCGCGGCCGCAACGCATATTGATGATACGCCTCGAACGGCTGGGACGCGGTAACGGGCTTGAGGCGATGGAAAGCTTTCTGCGCATCAGGAAGCTGGGGATAGTTGTCCACACCCGCCTAGATGGTGACGTCGGGTATGACCGGGCGAGCGAGCTGCTTTTTCCGGTTCTTCGGTTTTTTATCGGAGGACTCGAAAACGAGGTCCGCCGCGACAAGCTGCACGCGCAATATGCGCGCCGACGCGAAGCGAACAAAACCGACCCCGCGATTGCGTTAAGCAATCGCCCTCCCTATGGTTTGCAATATGTCAACGGACGCTATGTCGAGCATCTTCCTGAAGCCGACACGGTTCGCCAAATCTATGATCTACGATTGGAGGGCTATGGCAGTTATACGATAGCCAAACGCATTCGGGCGACAGCGCCGCCAATGATTCTAAAGGGTGGTCGCGCCGTTCCACAGGCCTGGTCGGCCGATCGTGTTCGCCAACTTGTCATCAAGCCTGCCTACCGTGGGACGATTGTTGACGTCGCGACCTGGCAGAGCGCGCAGCGCCGCCGCGAGGTTCGTCGCAGGACGCAGAAGATCGAGTATCCGCTCGGCGGCGCGCTCCAGTGCGAATGCGGCTACACCCTGGCCGGCCATACCGGCTCCAGTCGAAGCAAGGGTCCATGGCGCAACTATCATTGCTCGCACCTCGAGAAACACGACGGGCGTTCTCGTCACCACCCGATCGCAAAAATCGACGCACAATTCGTCGATCTGCTCCAGCGTCTGTCGGCAGACGACGCCTTACTCGAACGGTATGTTTCAAACCAGAATCAGGGCCCGAGCCGTAAGAGTCTCGCGGCAAAGCTGAGCGCACGCAAACGTGAATTGGGCGGGGTGGAGCGCAGCCGGCGCAAAATCTTCGAAGCATTCGAAAGCGGTGCGATTTCCAAGAGCGACCTGCAGTGGCGACTTTCGGATCTCACTGACGTCGAGCTCGCTTTGGGGTCGACGGTCGCCGCGATTGAGAATCAGTTAGTAACCGATGATGCCAGGACAACCAAGGTTGACCATGCCCGGGAACTAGTTAAAAAGGCGGCCGAACTCTGGCTTTCCGCTGAGATCGAAGAAAAGCGAGCGTTGGCGAAAGCTGTAGCAGTCGCGTGCGGCGGTTTAGTTGTCACGCTGGATGGCGTCTTGAGGGTCAATGGACGTCGCTAGAGACCAGTCAACACTCGATAATATCGCACTCAGGCTGGTCGTTCGTCTGATGCAGTACATGAGTCTCGACGATGTTCTCGGGCTTTCATGGCAGGCGATGTTTAACGTCAAGTTCATTGGCGATAGTCTTGGAACCATTTGCGATCGCAAGGGACTAACGATCGGCCCAATTCCATTGGGGCTCGTCACAGAGGTTTGCAGATACCGAGTTGACCGCGTCAGAAGTGAGGGCTTCCGCACCTTTTCGAGTGCCTTTAAGGAAGTGCTGTTTACGATCGGATTGCGGCCGCTGGTCAAGGAAGATGTTTGGCGTGCGCTGGAAATTTCTATCGCGGACTTAGCTTAGCCGAAATGGCGGCGGTTTGGGTTCGTTTAGCTTCGACAGAGTGTTGTTCCGGCTCAGCGATGTCGATTCGTATTCCTTCAGATCTTGCTCGATTTTGGCCAGCAAGAAAAGAACTTGCTGATCCATGTTTATCTCGAAAGATCCTCCGAAGTGCCGCATCCGCATGCCCTCAGCGATAAAGTTGAGTTCCTCGCGCAGCTGTCGAAGCGTTGCGGCAAGATCGGACAGATGTTTTTGTTGATATGCTGCGGTGGAAATGAGGTTCTCAATCCTGTTTACGTATTGTTTTTCTTCCGGCGTGCTTTCCGAATAGTATAGAGAACCGTTGATAACGGCAAGCGTAAAGTTCACGAAGCGCTCGTCATCGTCTGCGTCGCACAACGCTTTTTCAAGTGTATGGAGCGTCGACGCGATTCTTATATCATCCATGCTCTCCACCGTAGCAATGTGCGAATCAAGACCCACCAACGAGCTAGAATGAGGCCTGGTGACGGCTTGTGGCCACGAACGGAGTTGCCGCGATTGAATGGTTCATATGGGTCGCCTCCCGCCGGCCGATTTCTCTCCCGAAAACGGGCCTTCTCCGGGCCTACCGTACTCCCCGGCCGAGGCAAGCGCAGGAACTAGCACAAATAACCTAGCCCGGGCCTCTGAGGGCCACGAAAGGCCCGGTTTCAGGCCGGAAGGACCGTTGCTTTGCGGCGCCGCAGGCCAGGACAGATGGCCTAGCTATGAGGGCCGGGGGTCTTATTGAGGAGCTCGGTGCATGATCCTAGCGTTCCGATATTGCTAGGGCCGGTAGCAAGCTGATGCGCTGGCTTGTAATATGTTTGTCTGCATTTATTTTGTGTACGGCGTATAACTACGCGGAGCTCAATCAGCTTCAGATCTTAGTCCATGCCAGCCGCGCGGTTCCGAGCACGCAATCGACTCCAAACGTGCTCGTGCACAGACCGCCCGTTTCGAATGGACATCGCACGACGAAAAATCCCTCCAAGGTCGCACACGCTCCCGCGCCTTCTGGGAGCACGGCCTTGTTGGGGCCATCCGAGCCGGCGCAGTATGCGCGCCTTGATCAGGCCACGCGCCTGTCGCTCTCGTGGGTTCGTTTTTGGAAAATCGAGGCGCTGATCCTCATTTTTTTCCTGGTTGCCGTTGCAATTTATGCTTTTTTTGCTGCGCGTTTCGGCGCCGACGTATCAGACAAGGACGCCATGCGCAGCATGCAATTGCTGCTGATTCTTGTTGGTGTTGGCGGAAGTCTAGCGCACATATTCTGGACCGAAACCAAGGGCTCGGCGAGTTATGTCCCCGCGTTTGATCTTGTTGCTCTGGGTTGGGTCGCGTTAGCATTGTTAGGATTTTTGCTTCCCAGACTCGAGGAGTTCGGCTTTGCCGGCGCGACGTTCAAACTCAAGGATACGATTAAGAACATCGGGGCGTTGACCGAGAGCGCGACCGAGCTATTACGGAACTGGGCGGAGTCTATCAACCTGCTAGCTGGATGGTTGGTCGACGATCCTGTGCTCGCCCCGGATAGAATCTTCGGATTTATTCGTGATCGTGCGGGTGAAGCAACAGAGTGGCTGAGCGCTCCGGGCGACGACGGTTTCATGCTGTCGGTTTGGAATTACGACCAAAACGGCTTACAGGTTCTCTATCCGAAGAAAATTGGCGAAGCGCCCGTGCACGCTCGGATTTGGCGGGTCGGCGAGGGTTGCTTAGGGCAAGCATTTCTCGAGCAACGGCTGTGGAATGAAAAGAACGCGAAGGCGTTACCGGCCTTCGTCCCTGTTCATAATGAATATCAGGATTACAAAGGGATTCTCTTGGTGCCGATTCGCTACGAGAATCAGAAATTGGGAATGTTGTGCGTGCGACGCAAACAAGAAACGTACTTTGCGCCGGAGCAGGAGAATGTAGCTTGCGCGTTAGCGCAGGTCTTGGCATATGCCATGGGGAGCGCAGCGGCGCGCTCGGCTCTGAAGATCGCTGCAGCAGCCGCTCAAAGCAAAACGCCCGGCTAGCACTTCGCCGGACGTTCAAAACAAAATCAGGAACGAAGTTTAATCGGTGCCGAGTTTCTCCCGCAACGTCTGCAGTTTCTCGATTCTCGCCGCTGGGCTAGAAGAGCTGACAAGACGCTGGACGCGTGAGGGCTGGCCCTCAGCAACGGAACCGATCGTCTCCTGGAGCAGCGAACCGTACTCTTCAGGCGATAGGTCCGGCATGGCTGCTGCCGCGCCTTCGTTATCCTTGCCGTGCATATATGAGATTGTACCCTACTGTCGCTTGCTGCGCTAGTAACCTGGGCGATATCACCGTTGCGGCTCGCTCAGCGGGCTTACCGTCAAGGCGCAACCCTTCGACGCGCTGAAAACATTTGATCGTCCGATGAAGATGACTAGTAGCTTTTGCCTAAGGAACAACCCTCGTGCTACCTAAGACCCTTAAGGTTCCGTCTCGCCGACTCTCAGGATCGCGCAATTGGCTGGAAGAGATGAGCCGAGCGTACGGATCGGCTGAGTTCGGAATCGCGGCAGCCGTTTTTGACGCGAATGCTGTTGCCCGCCTGCCCTATGAGGCTGTGCTGTGGCGTGCGCGTATCTATGCCAAGAAAGAATTTGCCGCTGCGATCAGATTCCTGATCGATCACCCTGCACCCAAAGGTGCTCCGGCGGCTGAGGCAGAGCGTCACATGCTTCTCGGCATGGCCTACGGTCGTTCGGAAGATCACGATCTTGCTGAAGAGCATTTTCGGACCGCGCAGCGGCTCGCGCAATCGGCCAAACTCCGCGACCTGCTTTCCGAAATCGTGTATTGGTCGGCACGAGAGTCTGTCGCAATCGGGGACCTGGAGCGAGCCGAAGGCAGTTTTTCTAACCTTGCAAATCCTCGGACCTTTAAGGCTCGAGTGCGAGCCCTCGACTTGCAGAGTCTGATTGAAGGCCGGCGGCAAAGATATCAAGATCAGGCCGCGACGCTAACTGAGCTGCTCCACTTCATAGATCAATCTCGAGAGCCGGCGCCGGAATTCGCCGTCTGGGCCACACACACATTAGCAGGCCTCGCTCGCGAAATGCATCTTCCGAGCGCGCGAGCAGTCATCGAGTCAGAGCTAGCTGAATCCTGGCCCGAATATTTTCGAGAGAACCGCTTTCAAACGGAAAAGGCGCTGGCGTGGAGCTGTGCTCTCCAAGGGGACCACTTCAACGGGTTTCGGTACTTGAAGGCGGCCGCCTCGACCGCGCCTGACGATGCATGGAGAACTATGGCGCTTTTGGATCGGGCGTATCTCGCCAAATGCATTGGCGAGTCGGCGTGGTCGCGTCAAGAGCTTGCCGAAGCCGAAGAAGTATCGGCGCGAGTCGATTGGCGCAGCAGAGACGGTGAGGAGCGGATCGCGCTCCTCTTGTTCGCCGAGCTTTTCGCGCCGCTCGATCGCGGAAAGGCAGCCTTCTATTTGGCTCAATTCGGATCTCCGGGCACTTTACGTGATCCGTTGCTCAATTTTGCTTCCGGCGACGAACGTTTGCAGGCGATTGCGAAATATGTCCACGGAGTCGTTGAACTCACGCTGGATCACCGCAAGCAAGGGCTACGTTCCCTTCGCGACAGTTTCGCGATCTTCGACCGAGTTGGATATGATTGGCGGGCTGGCCGAGCCGCCTTACGCATCTATGAGGCTACGCGCGATCGCTCGATTCTTGCAATCGCACGCGAAAAACTCAAGAACTATACCGCGAGCTGGCTTGGACAAGACTTGATGAAAGTCACTAAAGGTGGCGTTGACCTGACGCGGATGCAGGAGAAGGTATTTTTGGAAATCTGCCGCGGATTCTCTACGACTGAAATCGCGACGCGGCTTAAACTCAGCGAATCTACCGTGCGAAACCATTTGAGGTTGGTGTTTGAATCTTTTGGCGTGAACCGTCGCACGGCGCTCTTAGCGGAAGCATCGAAACGCGGATTGCTTCCATAAAGAGAGCCGAAGACAGCAGCGATGAAGGAGGGGCGTTGGCTAACGCCCCTCCTACGATCCTTAGGGCGTTGGCGTAGGTCCGGGATCTGGATTGTTTGGATCAGCTGGCATGCCGGGGTTTCCGCCGCCGGTGTCAAGCACGTGTCGTGTACTTGGTACGAACCCATTTCCGAGATTACGACTCGTGCACGCAGATGCGCTAGTCAAGGCAAGAAATACGAAAAAAGAAACACGCAATAGTCGCATGATTTTTGTCGTCCTTGTCCACTCAGTGGACTAGTATGTTTGTGCTAGCTCAAAGGCTAGAGGCGACTCATGCGACAGCCCTGGGGAAGAGGCCTAGGAGAGACTAGTTCGAATTGACTAGTTTTCGAATGGCAAAGTCGCCATGCGTACATCGACGCTTGCCTGCTCTTCTTGCGAGGGACCGGAAATCGGATTGCGGTCTTCACCAGTGTTTAGCTATTCAGTCGAAACCTCGGAGCCTTATAAGTCACCCTAGCGTCGGCGTGATATCGACGTGACTCACCTGCCCGGTAGCGTGCGGAAGCCATTGAAACGCTTACAATATCGACCAAATTGATACGCCCCGCGATAGAAATCCGCACCATATGGGTCCTTCGTGTATGTACCGGTTTGGATGACTCTTTGGATCTCGACCACGACAGCGTCGCCGCAGCCCCCGCTCAATTGGGTCATTAGCCTGTTGGTAAGTTCCCACGCTGCTTCGCTGAGCTGACCGCTCGGGTTGCTTGACGGTACCGTCTGCGAGCTGAGCGAGCCCGCGACAGTGCTAGCAATAAGCAGAGGCGAGAGATTAGCCTGAGTTGAGGTCGTTGTGGTTTGAATGGTTGTCCCGGGCGCTGCACTCGAAATCGGCGTTGGCCCGGTTTGTAGAGTTGTTGTTGTGTTTGTGCTCCTGCTCTGCGCAAACAGGGCAACGGTGCTAGCGAGGATGTTCAGCGGCGCAACCAGCTGCCTGCCTCGGCCATCAACGTCCTTAGCGCTCCATAGATTTAATGGTGACGCCGAGGAGTTGTGGTCTTCGGGACCGCACCCAAGCACCTCTACGTTGGCATCGATTCGAGTCCCATTGTTTACTAAAATGAGAAACGAATTGGAATACGGCTGCGGGTAATCGGCCTCAACGACGATTGCTCCTTGCGTTTGCGGATCGAGCTGACATTGCGAATCGAAACTCGCTACGCTTGTCCAGTCGCCCCTGCCGATTACTTCCCAGTCGTCAGCCTTTGATGGAAGGGCGAGCGTCTTTGATAAACGGTCAACGATTGATCGGACAATCATGGCATTGGTCGTCTGGTCGACGATGCCCGTTGAGAAAACATAGAACGTTGGACGCCTTGCCAGGAACGGAAGTGGCGAAGCGCTGGGACCAGAAAGCTCCTTGAGGTATGCCACGCAATCCGTGAGTATGCTGTAAAGCTGGGCCTCGTTAATGCCTTCCTGAGAAGTGCAAGATTCGTTAGGAGAAGGTGTTGCAAACCAGGGATCGTCGGGTGGCGGTGTGGGTAGGTCACTCAGGGTCTTTGAGATCTTTTTGCGGCAAGCCGTGATTCGCGACCTCAAGATATCATCGCCCATCGGCTGCTGACCCCTAGCAGGTAGTAGCTTGAGAATTTGAAGGGCATCCGCATTGTCGCAGGTTGCAGTGGTTATCGGAGCCGCGACTGCGCTGCCCGATGCGCCCATCGTGAAGCTGCAAGCGAGTCCGGCCGCCACCACGATACAGAGAAGAATGGCTCTATTCACGACACACCGCCCTCGTTATTAGCTTAAGCGCTCAAGACATGAGACGCTATTTGGCCGAAATCTCGACGGGAACGATGAACCGTTTGTTTGTGGCATGTACCACGACGGTCGGGGGAACCTGAGGCACAACAAAATCGCCTTTCGCTATCGCGGGCACGATCACCATCGCGCACACCTTGTGCGCATTCGCTGGCTTGACTCGGGTCACGACTTGATACTGGACTGGAAGAATCTTTAGCGGTGAGCGATGAACGGCTGCCTCATAACAGGGGTTAGCCAATTCGACGCTCGCAGTGATCTGGATACCGGATGCAATTCGAAACGCGTGAACGGTCGATGCTGCGGTCATATGCCAATCTGTCGGCGACGCGGCCGCCGGAGCCAGGCAACAGATGACGGTTGCAGTGATGATTGCGATTCTCTTGAACATGCGAACCTCCAAAATAAATTGCGTATTATCCGCCATAGCGGGGCGTGGGTGGCTGCGGGGGTTGCGGAGGCACGTGACCTCCGAGGCAAACGGGTGGAACGTCCGTCCTTCCGGCGATGTGGTAGAGCCCATCGATTGAAGGCGTGAAGAAGTAACCGCCGCCGGTCGGCACGACGAAGTCAGCCGGTATTGTCAGGGTCGGGTCGTGGAAGTTGTTGTCGTCATCGGTGAATGCGGTCACAAATTGGCGCTGCCGGCCATCCTGTGCGTTCTGTCCCAGAATAGGATCTTGTCCGACGCCGGCCTCTTTGAAGTTTGGATTGTTGACCCAATTCTTCGTGACGAACTCGAATTGATTGGCTATTGAGGTTTGATATGCCGCGAATAGGAGGCCGCGATCACCGGTATCTTTTGACAGGTTTCCTTCATCGGCGATCGGGTCTCCGAAAGGAATTCCGCGCCGCAGCAAACGGTGCGTCTGGGTATCGGATTCGGTCAGTTGCGCGATCAGCGTACTCTTGTCGTCACGCGGATACGCCTTGCGAATGTGAGCGCTAAACGGGCAACGCTGGCCTTGCGGATCGGCAGCCGCTGCAGGCCCCGGGTTACATTGGCTGTCGTCTTTGGGCGCTTGTCCGCTGGCCGGCGGATTTTGAAATTCGAAGAAGTTATTTCGGCAGTCGTCGTTCCCGATCACCCGATCATCAGCCGTCGCCGCGAGCACCGGCGCTCCGTGTGGATGTCGTCCGACGAGCGCCGAACCGAGCTCCTCCGCACTTAGGTCGTGTTGCGCGGCGGTGTCACTCAACCACCGATGGAATCCGGCAACGTCCTGACGCAATCGCCGCACAACGTAGAAGCTGCCGTCATCCGTCCAATCCGCGCCCGCCGAGCCTCGCGCTTTCGAGAACGTGCCGGTTGGGGCGGCGGGGTCAGCTGCGCCAGCATCTTGTTTGAGGTAGCCGAACACAAACTCGCCAGGGTAAAGGCAGTCTTGTCCGGGTTTCCCTTGCCCCGGCTCATTGGGATTCTGACGCGGCGTTAGCAGGTCGTCGTTGTTGGCCGAGAGTTTTCCTCGAATGCCCGGTTGTGACACGCCATCTAGCCACCCGAAATGTTCGTGACCAGTTAGCGGTTGAGGGAGCGTCGCGCCTCGCTGGATGTACAGGATTGTTGCACCGCTACGATGGGCGGTAGCGGCCTGACGGGTGTCGGTCGTACCCTCGATGGCTGCTTGAATGCGATCGATCTCTGCATCAAGATCGCTTTGATCGTCGCTTGCACAGATAAGGACAACGTGTGCGTCCGAATCGGCGTTGCCGCCGAAGAGCCAATTCTGCGGCGCACCGTCCGAAGCGGCATCGCTGGGATCGTTCAAGGATGCAGACTGCGCGAATAGCGCGGCTTTAAAAGGAGCATCCAAAAAAGCGTCTACTTCCGACGGATCCATGAGCAGGCGCAATCCTGCCGCTGAAACGCCGATATTGAACCAAGTCGCCTTAATGCTACGCTTCTCGGCGCCGCGCCGGAATCGTAAAGCTTTAAAGAGCCGGTTGAAGCTAAGCACTTCGGCGGCCGTGGAAACGAAGGGAACCTCGTTTGCTAACCACGCCTTGAAGGCCGCCGGGTCGCTAATTCGCAAGAAGACGAGGGTCTGAAAGTCCTTGTTGAAGCCGGCTATGCTGTTGCCTTGGATGTTGTCGATGCAGAGCAGCGGCTCGTCACCAGGCCGATCGGATTTGTGTGACGCGTCGTCGACGAAATTCATCAGGGCCGAGGCGGGCGCTTCACGCGGTGAAGACGATTGGTTGACGGCTGATGCGCTCATTCCAAGACTCCCGTAGTCCATTTGGACCACTCTGGCATCGAGTGCCCCACTAAAGTAGTGACCTCCGTGGGGGATCGCCGCTAGGCCTCGCTACAATAGGCGGCCAACAAAAGACCGAGCCGGCGAGACTAGCATAAATGTACTAGTTAGTGGTCCGATTCCTGCGCCTTTGTGAGGTCTCCGAACGCTGATTGCGATCACACTTTTAGGGCGAGAGTGCAGGACGGACCGGCCGCCGCTGAGGGAGGGTGTAATGTCCGTCTATGAACAGCTGCCTGCCCAACAGGCGCGCGTTGTCGATTTGCTTCTGGAAGGCTTAAGTACGAAAGAGATAGCCAAGCGCATGCGCCTTAGCCAATACACCGTGCGCAACTACCTGGGCGTTATTTTCCTGCGATACGGTGTCAAGTCGCGATCCGAACTTATCGCGCGCGAGCTGAGTGCTAGGATTTGAGTCTTCCGGTTATTTCTTTAGAATCGGCAGACGGCGGCAGGCGTGCAGTTTTCCTAAGGGTCGTTTAGCACGGCATCAGCGATTCGGTCAGACAAGGCCGCGATTGTGAAGCTTGGATTCGCGCCAACAGGCCCCGGCATAATCGATCCGTCGGCTACATAGAGTCCTGGATAATTGAAGACTCGTCCATAAGAATCGACGACGCCCTCGCTGACGTCGTGACCCATCGGGCACCCTCCGAGCGGGTGCACAGTGATCAAATTATTAAACAGCCACGTCAATGGGTTGAGCGAATATCGGCCGCCCAGTGCCCGAGCGACTTGGCGACCTGCGGCGTTAGCGCGTTTCAAGTAGCCTCGGGAACGCGCGTCATTCCACGCAAGCTGCAGAAGGGGCACGCCGGTCTTCGGATCGATCCTCGTTGTCATCTGGCCGTCGGGCACGTCGCGGCCCATGCCGAGTAGCGGCATCGAGGTCGATGAAAGAGTTCCTTCGCCGATAAGGTCGCCAAGTTGCCGGTCAATCTCGCCGCGCGCGTTCCCGGTTATCCATGTTTGGATGAAGCCCCGCGCGAAGCGGAATGCGCGACTAAGTATGTTTCTATCCAGCAACTCCCAAAGGTAGTCGAGCGCTAGCGGATATCCCGCATCCTGAAGATAAAAGCCACGCCCTTCGTTTGGATTGTCTTGGGTGTCGGGAAAGCGAAACGTGCTGGTGATGACCGGAGCTCTCGAAGCGTTCATGCGGACGGGATTTCGATCCTTATCCATGCAGCTAGTGGCGAACATGAGGAGGTCACCATTTCCTGAGAAACGCGTGCCCAATGCCGCACTGATTCGATCGAATCCGCCAAGGGCGTTCATTTTGAGCAGAAGATAGGTAGAGCCGAGCGTCCCGGCTGACAAGATAAGCTTGTCCGCAATAATTTCGTAGCTTCGCCCCACCGGAAGGACGCCGGGGACGGTTTTTTGCGCGATATCATGCTTTACGCAGCTGATACGGTATCCGCCGGCAGGCTCCGGGGCAAACGATTTAACTTCAGTAAGCGTTCGGATCTCGGCGCCGGCCCGTTTTGCAAGCGTAATGTAATTGTAATCAAGGGTGTTTTTTGACCCATAGTTGCATCCGACGTCGCACTCACCGCAAAGGCGACACGTTTCCCGAGGCGCTTGGTGATAATTCTCTCCGGGATCAAACACTCGTCCGGGAAGTGGCGCTTCGCCCTCGACATTAAACGTAACGGCCAGATGGGGTAGGTACCACTGCGGCTCAGAAGGATTGCCATCCCCCGTTGTTTCGGGAATGCTCAGCTTTCGCGCAGCAGCGCGCATAGCCGCGGTCTTGTTATCGCGCTGATATTGTATCGGGTAGGCCGACGGGCGAAGAACCTGTTCGACTGCGTCATAATGGGGATCCAAGATCGCGCGTGTTATTGGCCACGTACCGCCGCCTGGCATCAGTGAATCGGCAAACCAGCGTTCGTCTTTGCGAATAAGGACATTCGCGTAGATTAAGGAGCCGCCGCCCAATCCGGCCGAGACAACCGCAGCCATCCCACGAAATGACCAGATGTTGAAGAGTCCGTAGTGCTCCTCACTTGGGTCCCAAAAATTGTTATTGAGTTCGAGTGGAGTGCGGGAGAAGGAGCCTGGCGGATACGGCTTTCCACGCTCGAGTAGACAGACGCGCTTGCCGGCACGCGCAAGGCGATACGCCATGACGGAGCCGCCAAACCCTGAACCGACGATGACCGCGTCAAATCGCTGTTCCATTACTATCCGATTGCGGAACGCTTTGCGATAATCTCTGCGTATCGTTTCGCTGAGGGAGTTGCCACGCGCTCCAGATTAGGATCGTGATCGAGGTCGATGCGATAGATGCCGAAATCGCTGTTTTCGTCGAACGTAAGCCCCCATTCCCGATTCGAGGTTATGCTCCAACACAGATAAGCTTCGACTGGAACGCCATCGGCAACGGCACGTTGGACCTGGTAAATGTGCCGCTCGAGATATTGGGAACGAGAGACTCCGTCAGCACTAGGAACGCACCCATTCTCGACGACAATGATAGGCTTCCCGGGAAACTGTTGCTGCTGCTCTCGGAGCAGATCGTACAATACCTCCGGCCAGACAGGTGCGTTTGCATAGCGGGATTCGGCTGCGGAGGCGAGATGCTGCAATCTCGATGGCCAAAGCGTTCTTACTCCCCAATAGTAGTCCAGTCCAACGTAGTCAAGCTGACCGATGCATTCTGCCGGGCACAAAAATTCGGGGAGCTTGCCGGCCATGCCAAGATTCCACCAGTTAGTCGCGACGATCGTGGTTAACATCGAGATCGTTCTGCGGAGCGGATCGAGAAAACGCAACCACGACCGAGTGGCGTTCAACCGTGCCTGTCCACTCAAGGAAACGAACAAGACACGGTCCTTCCCGGGACCGAGAATTCGCTGAGCCACGTAGTTCGCGAGGTCTATTTCAAGCCCGCTGTAGCTACCCGAGGCGTCCTGCATACAAAGCCCAACAACACCGGGATGCACGCCGACGCGTAGCAGTCCCCGATTTCGTATTGCTTGTAGTGACTTGTCGAGATCAGGCACTTCGATGCGTGAGCTCGAGCAGACTGGCTGAGCCGCCGCCTTTCCGATGTTCGCTACAGTTTTGCGGTTATCGACGTTTGGCGGGCTGTCGTGAGCTAATCCCGGGAAAGCCGCTTCCATCGCTTGGTCCCAGCGTGAAAGACCCGAAGCGTCGCGAAGCTTGAACTCGCGAAGGGCAATATCCACGGCGTTCAACAGCGTGCGGCTCCCAAGAGCCATGGCAGCTGCAAACGGTTGGTCGCTCCCGGCGACGTTGACCAGCACGAGCCCGTCGCTCACGTATTGTCGCAGAACGACGTCATCGTCAAAAACGAGGTCAATTTCGCCACGGGAAAGGCCGGCCATCGTATCCGCCGTTTTTTGGAAGCTGATAATCGAAGCCGCGGGGAAGAATGTTGGAGCTTGATAGGCTGGGGCGGTGTTGCGCGTTACGCCGATGCGGCCAGGCCAAGTGGCCAAATCGGCGGGCAAGCTGAGCGTTGCCGGATGCAGAGCGCAAAGATGTGCGATGAAGTAGGGCTCCGAGAACAAGACCTGGTCCATCCGATTTTGTGTGAGGGTGATCTGCGCGATTGAAAGGTCGACGGCGCCGGACTCCAGGAACTCGCGCTGTGACAAAGTACGACTTTGCTTGCGTACGTCTGCGGGGTTCCGAACACGTGTAGCTCGCCGATCAACAAGAGCCTGCAAGCATCGCGGTAATCCTAAAATAAGCGGGTTAGCTCCCACTCTAGCCGTGGGGTGCACTCCACGAATCGCTGTTCGCGCGCGGCTGTGGGCGCGAAACAGATTTGGGATTAAGCGCAATACGGCATCCATCTGCTCGGCTGAGGTGGCAAAAGGCTCTAGCCCGGGCGGCATTGGATAAGCGCGCATCCCCCAGCCTTTGATGAAGCCGTAGACCAACTGATTCGGTTCATTTATCGTAACGTAATAGTCAATCAGATCGCCGAGTTGCTCGGCAACCTGGCGCGCATAAGCAGCGAACAATTCGGGGAATCCCGCGTCGAGAAGTCCTGCGCCGGCTCCGGACGCTTGGACATGAATGGGCCACGTATTGTGGTGCAATGTGACGACGGCGACCATGTCGGCGTCGCGGATCCGTTGCAGCACCTGTCGATAATGCGCGAAGGCCTGGCTATCCCACTGGCCGGCTGCCGGCTCCAACGTCGCCCAGGACAATGACAGTCGGAACGCGCGGCATCCCAGCTGGCGTGCCGTTTCGATATCTTCGCTGTACCGATTCCAAAAATCGGTTGCTTTCCCGCGCGCGGTCAGACCGCGCACTGCCTCCCACCGATCACGAATATCGTCCTGGCCGGGAATGTGCGCCTCACATTGGTGATCTGCGGTTGCGACGCCAAAGCGAAAGGAAGCGGGGAACTGGGGTATCACGGCACCCGCAGTGGCGCCGAGCGGCCATCGAAGCAACGCGCAGTGTCTCCTTTGAGGACCGATCACCCGATCGAGTGGCGACTGGCCCGCGGCTCCACGGGCGCGGGCCCGATCAAAACTAGCACAAATGGGTCAGTTTTCCCCTTGACTCGCGCCTTCGTCAGGCGCAGAATTATGAGGGCCGATTTCCAGCGGGCGAGAGAAGAACCGTTGGAGCCTGTCGTGAGTGTGGCTCCTTAGCCAGACGTCGAGGCTCAGTTGTCCGTCGGGTTCGGACCTGCAATACGGCTGCCTTGGAAGCAAGTGCAGATGGAGCTTCTATCATGACCACTAGCCCAACGCGGCGGCGTTTTATCGGCGCCGCAGGCGCTATCGCATCGACTACGCTAATCGGCTCGTCTCTATTGAACGCTGGAATCGCCGAGGGCGCCGGACCGTTTGTGAGACGTGATATTGGCGGCTTGATGGCGACCGATCCGATCATCGTTTCGTATCGAAAGGCCGTCAAAGCTATGCAGACGCTTTCGATGAATAATCCTAACGATCCGCGAGGGTGGGCGTACCAAGCCGCAATTCACGGGACCCGGACGATGCCCACGAAGCTCGCCTGGAACACGTGTCAGCATGGAACGCTGTTCTTTTGGTCCTGGCACCGGATGTACTTGTACTGGTTCGAGCGGATCGTCCGTAAGATGTCGAGCGATCCGACGTGGGCGCTTCCATATTGGAATTGGACATCCGCTAGCGAACGGCACCTCCCGTCGATGTTCCGCGATGTTACTAGCGAGCTGTATACGCCGAACCGGAATCCTTCATTCAACGATGGGACCGGCTCGCTTCCGGCGACGGACGTCGATTACAGCGCGGCGTTCGCGTTTGCTGGCTTTGCGGACGCAAACGGCTTTATCCAGGGAACTCCACATGGCGACGTCCATGTTGACATCGGCGGCTGGATGGGCGACGTGCCTACGGCGGCGCAGGATCCGATTTTCTATTTGCATCACAGCAACATCGATCGCCTGTGGAATCTGTGGCTCGCGCAGGGCGGAGGACGGACGGATCCGCTGGCAGACAATCCATGGAAAAACACAATCTGGACTTTTTTCGACGAGAACGGCGCTACCGTGCACATGACCAGTTGCGATGTTTTGCGCGCCGCGCTGCAGCTCAACTACCGGTATGAGGGCGAGCCGGCTCAAGTGAATGAGTATTGTCGTCTCTTTTTCAAACCGCCTATCCCTCTTTATTATCGGGTTCCTTTTCTCCACATTCCCGTTCCGCCGGAGACGCTTGGGCAAGAAAGAGTCTCGTTTCCATTATTCAACACGGCTCCGCTAAGAGAAAAGCTTTTCGGATTAGCGGAGAGCCAGACAAGAACGCTCATGTTGGATTTTAGCAACGTGGTCGCGCAGCGTCAGCCGGGCGTCGTTTGGGAAGTGTACGTTGGTTTGCCTGCGAATGCCGCAGCGAACCCAAAAGGCCCCTTTTATGTAGGCAATCTCTCGCTTTTTGGGACGGGCATAAGAAGCGATACCCACGGCAATCGCGAGTTCCAGCCGGCGAGATTCAGCTATGCAATAAATAAGGCGGTGGCGGCTTCGTTACGGCTAAATGAGGAGCGTGTCACTGCGACATTGGTGCCACACGGCATTCTGATCAACGGTAAACCTTCAACTCCGAAGGTGTTGTCGCCCGTGCGAATCGGGCAAGTCAACATTTTAGTCGAACAGCGCCGATAAGCGCCGGGCAGCCGAACCGGGACAGTAATCAATCTGAGGAGCAATCGAATGAGTAATACGGACTATAATGCGGTTCGAGAGAGGCTAAGAAAGAGTGAATTGAGCCACTCGGACGTCGAGATTCTGGATCAAATGCTCAGAGAACGCGTAGAAATGGGGGATCTTGGTGAGATAGGGGGCCGACGGATCATCGCGCGGCTTCCGAACGGTATGGACATTATCAAGTAGCCCAAACATGGGATTTCGCGACGATGTCGATGCTACGATCGCAAACGAAGTCACCATGTTTCTCCGCACCGTTCCATATGCAAGTCACCTCACGGGTGAAGGTCGCCTAAACGAGGCTTATTACCTACGACACCGCATTGAAACGATAAAGCGGATTAGACTAACGGCTCGATTAGACGCTTTAGCGCTCGCTCAGTTTATCGTAATGGATTACGAGGCCGCGCGCACGTGGGCTCGGTATGCTTGCACTGAGCTTGACCACGATCGTCTGTTTTTGGCGGACCTTCAGGCTCATGGTGTCACCGCTAAAATGGTGGCGGACACTCAACCGTTTCCCAGTACGCTGCGAATGATCTCAGCTCTGGAGCGGGAGATCGAAACAACCGGGCCGACCGCTACGATCGCTTACTCGCTGTTCGTAGAATGGAATTCTGAGCGCTATTCTGCATTAGTGACCGATAAGGTTGAGTCGCAGTTCTCCCGCGATCATGTTCGTGGTTCTCGCGCGCATCTGAAGATCGACGACGGTGAGGATCACTACAACATGATCTTGACATTGGCCGCGGGGTTAGGCCGGCGGTTTGGGAATGAACAGATTTTACAGTACTTGCGTGAGATCGGAGCCTTCTTTCGAACCTATTTTGAAGAGCTGTATGAGCAGACTTCCGCTAAAGCAGTTTCGTGAACGTCACAGTGTGTGGCGCCGGCGCCGTGGGCAGCACCCTTGCGGCTGTACTTTCTACAGACCCAGCAACCTCCGTCCGCGTTCTCTCCGGCTCGAGGAGTGCGCGGCGCCGACAATTCGAGATTCTGGTTGGGCGCGACATCCTTTTAGGTTACGTCAACCTGATCTCTCACGATCCGGCTGAAGCGGTCAAAGACGCCGATATTGTCTTTCTCGCGGTTCCTTCACATGTGCGAAGCGATATCCTATCTAGCATTCTGCCGTATTTGCCTCGTCACGCGTGCTTATTGTCGCTTCCCGGCAACGGTGGACTTGATCGACAGATCCGCGCCGTAACCCAGCACTCGTTTTTGGGCTCGCGCCGGACGCCTTTCACGGTTCGATCGAGTTTCGATTTCGACGCTGCAGTGACGGGTGTTGCAAATTGCATTGAACTTGCCGGTTCAGGTGACACGCAGAACATCGTCCCATGGCTGGAAAGCTCACTGAATATTCCGGTGAGATTAGTGTCGTCTTTCGAGAGTATTACACTTTGTCCGGCAAACGCGGTAATGCACTCCGCGCGCCTCGTCAGTGTAATGATGAATGGTGCTGCACTGTCTCGACCGTTAGGTATGTATTCAGAGTGGGATGACTGCGCGAGCGAGATTGCCCTGCGCATGGACGAAGATATCAAGACGGTCACGAAGGCTTTGCGTATCAACGATTTGCCAACCTTGAAGGAGCATTACGGCGTTGTTACGGCTGCACAGCTCACGAAGCGCCTGCGAGGGTTGGCATCTTTATCTGGCGCCATGATTCCAATGCGAAAATCGGGAGATCACTACGTTCTGGACGTAGAGAATCGCATTGTTAAGGAGGAGGCACTGTGCGGGCTGCCGGCAATGCTCGAGACGGCCCGTTGCGCGGGAACACCCGTTCCCACGTTGCAGGCAATCACTGAGGCGCTTCGTGGCTTGTGCTCGGTGCCTGTGTGAACGTCTGCATCTGCGGGAACGGGAGCCTCGCGCATGCATTAGCCGTCGTGTTCTCGGCAGCCGGCTTAGAAGTCACAGTATTAACGCCTGACGCGGAGGCGTGGCGTTCGACCCTGCTCCTCTACTACAAAGACTGCGTTCTCGTCGGCCAAGGCATCTTAGCATCGCACGATGCTCGTACCGCGGTACGGTCCGCCGATATCGTGATTTGCGCCGTTCCAGCGTCTCAGCGCATCGAACTACTATCCAATATAAAACCTTATCTAAAAAGCCGGGCGTTTGTAGGTTCGTTTCCCGCGGCTGGCGGTTTCTTTTGGACCGCATCGGCGGCTCTCGGTGATCGCGTGCTCTTTGGGACTGACCGCGTGCCATACGTCAGAGCCGCAGTTGATTACGGGAAATCCGTCGAGGTGACCGGGATACGCAGGAGGCTGCTCTTGGGCACCCGGCCATCATCATTTTCAGGGCATCTGTCGGCAGTAATATCCGGAGCGCTCAACATGCCGATCGACCCGGACGCTGGTTGTATGTCCGTCATGCTTGCGACGACGAACCCGATCGCGCATCCACCGAGAGTGTATTCACTCTTTAACGGTGCTGCTCAAGATTACGTCTATCCGGAGGTACCTCGTTTCCTGGCCGATTGGGATACCGAAGCCTCTCATATGCTCCTCTCCTTGGACGATGAACTCAGCGCGTTGAGTCGATCATTGCCGGCTGATACCTCGAGCCTCAGGCACGTCCTACAACACTTCGAAGTCACATGTTGTGCTGAGCTGACCGAACGTATGCGCAATATCGTTGCGCAAGACCACGTCTACGCTCCGCTCATAAAAAACAGAGACGACACCGGATATGTCGCGGACCTTCAGTCGCCGTATTTCGTAGAAGACTTTGAATACGGACTTACCGTCCTCAGATCGCTTGCGGAGCTTGTAGGTGTCGAAACGCCAACGATGGACCGTCTCCTGACGTGGTACGAACGGTTCACCGGGCGCCGCTTACTAAAACATGGAACCCTGCGGAATGAGTTCACGGCTGGGCTGCCATTGCCTTGGAATTGCGGGATAAATGACGCAACCGACTTGGGTCGATTCTGTAACGCATGATCGTGACTCTAAACTGTTATCGCGGGACCGATGAGGGGCACGCTGTTGCGACAGCTACAAGACTGGGAAAAAAGGGCAAGAGCACGAAGGTTAAACTCGTTTTTTGAAGAGTCGCGTTTATTTGCGCTTACTAGCGAGTGTGCGCGCCGCCGAACATTAGCCAACGTTTCCGAAGTAAGCTTGAAGGAGAAGTTCAGTCACGATCTTCGCTCCGTCGGGAATCAGGAGCATTTCGTGTGGGGTCTTGCCGTCGAGACGCGCCTTTGGGCTCGAAAGCCACCTTTTCGCCAATTGTTCATCGCCGAATACTGCGTTCGCGAGTCTTCTAACGCGATCCAGCGTGTCCGCAACATCCTCGTTCAAGGCCCTAATCCAGCAGGCTTGGCGGGAGGCTGTTCCAATCCGGTTCGGCTCGCAGGAGGCGCCTGAACGATCGCTCCTCGCCGAAGCCGCTTCGGTAGAGCGCCAGCCCCGGGCCTAGCTCTTTGAGGGACCGCAGCGCGTGTGCGCGCCGTATCGACGTGGTGTTATAGCCTTTGTGCCCGTGACCAATTTTTGCAAGAGCAAGTCTTAATGGAACGCCTACAAGCGCGTTCACCTCTTGAAATGGCTCATACCAGGTGTTGATCCTGGCCGAACCCTGTGTCAGCGGAAATACATATGCTTGAGGGTCAGTTGGAGCCCCCGCGATCCGCAGCCAATCTTCGACGGCTGCGACGGCACAGTAGGTCGGATCCTTGGATTTAGGTACGGCCATCTGCCGATAAGCGTGCGCGTGAGATGGTAACCAGCGCAACGTTATCCCCTTTAGCTTTCGCCTTGGCTTGATCCAACCGAGTTTCAGCTGGGACAAACTTATCTCGGCTAGACCGGTCCACCAGACAAGCAAGTGCGTCGCGCGGGCTCTTGAACCGAAGAATGTGTCGGGACGAAAAGTTGCCAAGACTTGCCGAAAATCCGATTTCAGCATGAGCGGTGAAGGGTCATTCGGTGGCTTTACGTGGGCGCTTCGTTTGAGCTGTGCAAGAAAGGCCAGCACAAGCTCATGCTGTTCCTCGAGTTCTGCCTTTCGATTTGGGCCGATCTGGCGAATAGCACGGGCCATATTGTCGAGCGTGTGGTAGGCATATCCGTTATCCGGGTCAACGAAGGATTCCAGCCAGGCAATTTTGTGCATCGCATTGACTTGACGATCCACCACACCGTGTGTTGCCAAGAACTGCCGAAATCGCTTGCGGTAGGCGAGCACGTTTTGCCGAGCTTTCACCGAGAGGGGTCCAGTGCGGACCGCGCACGCTGCATTAGCACGTCATCGTCGACATATCCGAAAGTTGCGAAAATATGTTTGTGTCGAAGTTTACGTTGAATTCTGTCCCAGGGCCAATTTGCAACCACTGCGCCGGTCGCCGCCCCCCGTCGTGTGGAGTAGGCTGAGTAGCCCTTGGGCGAGCAACCTACGCGTCGGAGCGTATCTTTCAGCGATCGCGTGAAACTGCCGGTGGCCACCACTGAACATCCGATCTTATACCCGGGCCGGAACGTTGGAAAGAGTAGTCCTCGATGATTCCATCCAAGGAAATCGATCCAATCTTTCAGCGCGCAGACTGGACAGATCGAGGCATCTGCTGTGTGCGCAACCGGAATGAATTCCGGATCGCCACTTTGATTTGTTTTTGAACGCGAGATTGTCAGTACGATTCCCTTGTCGTATGCAGCAAGTATGCCGGCAGGATATCGTAGCCTGAGTACTTCGCTCGGTCGACACCAGGTATCACACAGCAGCAACAGAATCGCTTTCAGCCGACGCTGCCAGGGATATTTAGCACTAAGAGCCTGCGCGCACTTGCGCATCAGCCGGGGGAGAAGTGGCTTGGCTTTGCGCGGCGCTTCGCACAGGCGCTTGCAAAGGCGTCGCGCGAAGGCGTGCGAGCGCCGCGTGATCGGGCAGCGTTGTCCGGAAGCGCGGTATGAGCTCTCAATGCTGACAACAAGGTCGGGCAATGTTCGGCGAAACGGCCGTTCTGCTGTGCGGCCCGTTCTATCATAAGTAACTGGTCGAGTTGTACAATACGAAAGAAAAGCGAAGATGTGGGGATCTTCTCGGATCATATCTGGCTCAACACAGAACCACTCTTTGGCGAAAGCTTCAAGTTGCTCGCGATGAGTGCGCCGCTGAACGTCACGCGTCATGACGCCATCCGCGATCCGGATCAGTGGACTCGGCGGTTTGTTTATCGAGAAGTGAGTCAGACGGCACCCGCTGCCATGGATCGATCTGCTCAATATATGCGCGTAAACCGGCACGTGAACGATGGAGAGTGGTATGCATGATCTCCTCGTCAGACCAGCCCTGGCGGATGCCTTCCTTGACTACCCAATGCCGGTACGAATGACTTGTATAATGTTCATAATGCGGGACACCAGCCCGACGAAGATTATGTCTCAGTAAATAGCTCACGGATTTTGGGGAAAGCGCACGTTCGCCAACGTGATCCCAGCGGTCTATCTTACGAAAAGCAGGCCCGCGCGGTAAATTCAACTTTTGGACGTAATGATGCAATGCGCACGGCGCGCAATTGACATGTTTCTTTTGATGCCGAACGCCGACCCAGTAGAGTTCATAGGTTGAGTCGGTCTTTTGGTGTCGCCAGCCTATAAGCACTCCCTTTGGCTTGAACGTCAGATGCTCTAGCCGAATACTGGTGATGCTAGCGCCACGGAAGCCTCGATTTGACCCCAACGTCTCGATCGCAGCGTCCCTTGCGCCGCGTAGCGTTTCAGTTTCATGCGACAACAGCTTGGTAATGACTGGTCGAGACAATGGTTTAGCCTTGTGCGTAGCCCGGTGATCAAAACGGGCCAGCTTGCGCATGAGCCTCTTGTGTTCGGACGTTCGCGTGGGAGATGTTAGGCCGTATTGCCGGAATAACGCGGCAATCCCGGCCGCGTGCCGTAGCACGGTGCGATGTCGCCGACACGGTCGCCCTTCGGCTTGTGGTTCACTCGCCAGCTGTGTGAAATAACTCCTCCAGAACTCGCGCGTCGGCATTAGGAAATCGAGCTTTGCCGATTCGGTCGCCGCAATGTAATGGCGTTGATCGCCTGCGTACGCGCGTTCCGTGTTAGGGCGATCCTCGTCCGCTTGTTCTAGTGCAAGGTCGACCAGGCCGGCCAGCTCAGACGACATTTCTCGAACGGATTGCGCCGGTTCCGAAAGCATGAATTCCTTCAGGCGAGCACGTCGATCGGCCACGCTGGACGCGCTGGGGCGTGGCCAAGAAACTGGCCCGGACTTTGGTTTACGGCGGTTGGCGGTGCGCCCAACCCGCGCATCGGGATCGGCGACAAAATGCATTGCTCTCCTCCTCAATTCAGAAGGAGAGCATCTTAATTTATTGCGGCAGTTTGCGTAAATTGACGATGGATGTACGTTTGCGCCGGCAAGCGCGATGTGCATTCGCCGCGTCGACAAGTTTTGTTTACAAGACTTGGTCTTGGACCAAGAAGTGGCGGCGGCTTCGCGTTCAATTGGTGTCTTCCTCGCACCTTTTTTGATGGAGGGCAGGCGCAGGAGAGAACGCGCGCGTGCGACGTATGCTGATTCGGTGAGCGTGGTTTTTCCCCTGGTGGCTCCGCTGTGTTTTGGTGAATGTTGAAGAATGAGTGTGCCGTGCGTCAACGTCAGGCGATGTACGTTGACCGAGTGAGAGCGTCGTTTTGTGCGCAATTGCTGCTCGAAGTTGCTCGCCACTTTAAAATGTCACGTGATGACTGGGCGGCTCTGGTTCAAGATGGAGCCAACCAGAACAGACCAAAGACGCAGAGCAAATACATCGCGGTGCGGTACGGCTTCCAAGGGATTTTGGAATCTGATTTGAGAGCGAATTGTCGCGAAACAAGCGCGCATTGCAGACAGCGCGGCGCATGCTCTCACCAGAAGGCTCTGCTTGTCGAGATGGAAAACGCCGTGGAAGAGATTCTTCGAAGCCCCGCTGCGTTTGGGCATCACCTTGTGTGTCCAGAGGAGGAATGCTGTCAGGCAATGGTTTCGGACTGCGAAGCGATGCTGAGGCGCTATCCGCGACTGTACGCGGCAGTAGGCGAGCTCGTCCTGAGGGATTTTCGGCACGTCCTGCCGCGCCTGACGCGAGCCCCACGGCGCCCTCGACCGGCGCCGCGGAGACAGAATTCGACCTTGCCCTGCATTTTCGCGCTGCTCCTGGCCGGGGTCGCGTGGATTCCCGCGTGTAGTATCCCGATACTGTGCACCCAACCGCACTGACAGTCCCCGAGCCTCCGGCCGGCCCATACCTGCGGATCATTCCGCTGGGCGGCTGCGGGGAGATCGGGCGCAACATGACCGTGATCGAAACGAACGACGACCTGATCGCCGTCGATTGCGGATTGATGTTCCCCGACGAAGAGATGTACGGCGTGGACATCGTCATCAACGATTTCACGTACTTACGCGAGCGCCGCGACAAGTTTCGCGCGCTGCTGGTCACGCACGGCCACGAAGATCACATCGGCGGAATTCCTTACCTCTTGCGCGAGTTCAACGTACCGGTCGTCGGAACGCCGCTGACCCTGGCGTTGATCAAGGCCAAGTCGCGCGACCATAAGATGATCGGCGACGCGCAGCTGGTCACGGTCAAGCCCGGCGACCGCGTGAGCTACGGATCGATCGACGCGGAGTTCATCCACATCAACCACTCGGTTTCGGGAGCCTGCGCGCTGGCGTTGCGCACCCAAGTCGGAACGGTTTTCCACACGGGCGACTTCAAATTCGACCAAACGCCGATCGACGGAAGGCCCGCGGACTTCGCTGCGATCGCGCGCGTCGGCGACGAGGGCGTGCTGTGCATGCTCTCCGACAGTACGAACGCCGAACGTCCGGGGCACACACTCTCGGAGCGGATCGTCGGCGAAGCGTTTACAAATGTTTTCTCGCACGCGAAGGGCCGGATCATCGTTGCATCCTTCGCTTCGAATGTTCCGCGTATTCAACAAGTGATCGAACACGCGATTGCCTTCGATCGAAAGATCGCGTTTCTGGGACGCTCGCTGACCAACGTCGTGCACTTTGCATCCGAACTCGGCTATTTGAGCGTTCCGTCCGATCGCACGATTCGCGTCGAGGAGATCGACGAATTGCCGCCCGATAAAGTCGTGGTCATGACGACCGGGTCTCAAGGCGAGCCGATGAGCGGGCTGACGCGCATGTCGGTTCGCGATCATCCAAAGCTGAAGATCGTGCCGGGCGACACGGTCGTGATCAGCGCGACGCCGATTCCCGGCAACGAAAAAGGCGTCTACAAAACGATTAACAATCTCTACCGGCTCGGCGCGATCGTCGTGCACGGCACCGACGGGCGTTCGCACGTTTCCGGGCACGGATCGCAAGAAGAGCTGCTCCTGATGCTCAACCTGGTGCGCCCCGAGTTTTTCGTGCCGGTGCACGGCGAGTATCGCATGCTCGTGCAGCACGGTAAGCTGGCGCAGCGAACCGGCGTGGAGGCGCGCAACGTGTTCGTCGTAGAGAACGGCGACGTGCTCGAGTTTACGCCCGACTACGGCGACAAGATCGGTAAGACGTACGGCGGCCATGTTTTTGTGGACGGCTCCGGCGTCGGCGACGTGGGCGAAGCGGTCTTGCGCGACCGCCGGCTGCTGGCGGCCGACGGCTTCATGATGGTGGTCGTGACGATCGACGCCGAGGAAGCGCACGTGATTGCCGGGCCCGACATCATCTCGCGCGGCGTCTTTTACATGCCCGACGCCGGCGGCGTCATTGAAGAGCTGCGCGCCGAACTCACGACGCTCATACAAGAGGTTTCAGTCGAAGGTCTGCGTGACGTCAACACGGTGAAGGAGCACATTCGCGAGGGTCTAGCCAAGGCCATTATGGCCCGCTACAAACGCCGGCCGATCATCGTGCCGGTAGTAATGGAGGTTTGATTAACTTTGAAAACGCGCAAACAGTTCATCGCCGCGGCCGTTAGCGCCGGGGCCATTTTGGCAGCTCCGGCCGGGGCGAAATCCGCCCCCACGCCCGCACCCACAGCCACGCCGGCGCCGAGAAAGCCGTCCGACGCAGCGACGGCGCTCGCCGCGCGCATGCGCGCTTTCGATCCGAAACTCACCGACGACGAGCTTCAGACGATCGCCGAAGGTATCGACGGAGGCTTGCAGATCGGCCGCGCAGTCAATCCGAAGGGCACGTCAATCCCGAATTCGATCGAGCCGGCTACTTCATTTAAGGTGATAACGTCATGACCGAAGAGCAACTCGCCTTTTCCGATGCGACGACGCTCGGCTCGCTGATCGCAAAAAAGAAAGTCTCGTCGGTCGAACTGACCAAACTCTATCTCGCACGCTTGCAAAAATACGGCAGTACGTACGGAGCAGTCGTTACCATTATGTACGACCGCGCGCTGCGCGAGGCGCGCAGCGCCGATCGCGAGCTGGCGGCCGGAAAATCGCGCGGGCCGCTGCACGGCGTGCCGTACGGCGTGAAAGATCTGTTGGCAGCCGTCGGCGCGCCGACCACCTGGGGTGCGGCGCCATACCGCAATCAAGTCTTCGATTTTGACGCCACCGTCGTGCAGAAGCTGCGCGCGGCCGGCGGCGTACTGCTCGCGAAGCTCGCCATGGTGGAATTGGCCGGCGGTTTCGGTTACGACGATGCCGACGCATCGTTCACGGGCCCGGGACGCACGCCGTGGAATCGCGATTACTGGAGCGGCGGATCTTCGAGCGGACCCGGAGCGGCTGTGGCCGCCGGGCTGGTCGGCTTTGCGATCGGATCCGAAACGAATGGATCGATCATGGCACCGGCCGCGTACTGCGGCGTCGCCGGCTTGCGTCCGACGTACGGGCGCGTGAGCCGTCACGGGGCCATGGCGCTGATGTGGACCTCCGACAAACTGGGGCCGATGTGCCGCTCGGCACGTGACACCGAGCTCGTGCTCCGCGCGATTGCAGGCCACGATCCCGCCGATCGCACGTCGCTCGACGCGCCGTTCTTGGGTATCCGCGGCCGCAAGCCGAAGATCGGCGTCCTGGCGCGATCGACCGAGCGCATCATGCCGGCAGTCGCCACGAACTTTCTCGCTTCACTGGACGTGCTGCGCGAATTCGCCGACGTCACCACAAATGTTGCGCTGCCGCGCGGCCCGTACGGCTCCGTCTTCGAGGCGATCTTCGCGGGCGAATGCGCTTCGGCGTTCCGCGATCTCATCGAAAGCGGAAAGTCCCGCGAATTGCAATCTACCGACGATCGCTTGGGCGGCTATCAAGTCTACAACGCGCTCGCGGTCGACTATGTGGATGGAATGCGCCGCCGGACACTGCTGAACGAAGCCGTTGGAAAGGCCTTCGCCGGTTACGACGCGATCGTTCATCCAACGCGATCGACGGTTTCATATCCGGTCGGCATCAAGTTCGAAAAAGCCTACCCCGCAAAATTCAACGGCGTCACCGGCCTCGGCAGTCCCGGCAATCTCGCCGGCCTTCCGGAGATCAGCGTTCCCAACGGCTTCGGCGATCACAACTTGCCGACGGGTATGGCGATGATGGGCCGCGCTTGGGGCGAGATGCAGATCACTTCTATTGCAAAAGCTTATCAAGCTCGCACCTCATTCCATAAGCAACACCCGAAGCTTGTTGTAGTCTAAAGCAATGGGTCGGGCCGCACGAGCGATTAACCATGCAAAAAAGCGAGTGCGGCCTGACCCATTGCTGCCCGGCATGGTCCGATTGCGACTATGGACGTAACGCTCGCCGCCGCAACCGAACAATTACCTGCGGGGCGCGGCTATTTCGCGGACGTTTGGCGGAGGCTGACAAAGTCGCCCGGGGCGCTTATCGGTCTCGGGCTGATCGCCATTCTCGTTGTGACCGCGGCTTTTGCGCCGCTGATAGCGCATAGCGATCCGCTGGCCCAGAACCTCGCGCAGCAATCGCAGCACCCCAGCCTGGCGCATCCATTCGGAACGGACAAGCTTGGGCGCGACTTGTTCTCGCGGATCGTTTACGGTTCGCGCATCTCGATTCGCATCGGGTTCTTGGCAGTGAGCATTGCGATCACCATTGGCACGCTCTTCGGCGTCCTCGGCGGCTATTTGGGCAAAGCGACCGACGGCGCGATCATGTCATTCATGGATCTCATGCTGGCATTTCCATCGATCATTTTGGCAATCGGCATCACGACGATCTTGGGCCCGAGCATCAACCATCTGATGATCGCCGTCGGCATTGTGTACATCCCGCAGTACGCGCGGCTGGCTCGGTCTTCAGTGCTTTCGGTCAAGGAGTTGGAGTACGTCGAAGCCGCCAAAGCGCTCGGTGCGCGCATACCGAGGATTTTGTGGCGGCACATCATGCCGAATATTCTCGCGCCGCTGATCGTGCAAGCGATGCTTGGCATCGGAACCGCCGAACTCGAAGCGGCCGGACTCTCATATCTAGGCTTGGGCGCGCGTCCGCCGGCGCCCGAATGGGGCGCGATGCTCAACGACGCGCGTGACTATTGGCTCTCGGCACCGTGGTCGCTGATTTTTCCGGGCGCGGCCATCACGCTAATGGTTCTCGGTTTCAATCTCTTGGGTGACGGATTGCGGGACGCACTCGATCCCACCCAGCGGTAAATAATGCCGATCGTTCTGGGTTTGCTCGCCGCCGTGTTCTACGGCTCGGCGGACTTTTGCGGCGGCTTCGCGACGCGGCGCAGCCCGATGTTTGCGGTGACGGTGATCTCGCAGGCCGTCGGCTTAGCGCTCATCCTCTGCGCGCTTCCGTTTTTTCCGGGACGCCCGACGCTGCAAGCACTTGAGGTGGGGTTCGTCGCGGGCATGTGCGGCGGACTGGGATTGCTGCTGCTCTACCATGCGCTGTCCATTGGAAAGATGGGCGTCGTGTCGCCCATCACGGCCGTGCTGGCGGCTTTAACCCCGGTGATCGTCGGCGCAGTGCGCGGCGAACATTTGAGTAACTTTAAACTCGCCGGTGTCGCCGTTGCGCTGCTCGCGGTTATCCTCATATCGCTTTCGACTGAAGCGGACGGCACGTTCGAATTCTCGACTGCCGGCGTGAAAGAAGCGATTGCATCGGGCATTATCTTGGGCGGCTTCTATACGTTTCTCGCGTTAGGTGGAAAGGAGGCGGGTCTTTACCCGATCGTCTCCGCGCGCCTCGGCTCGATCGCTCTTTTGTTGGTCATCGCCGTCGTGATGCGGCGCAGCATCGTCGCAGCTCCGGCGGCGCTCGGCGTGATCGTCTTAGCCGGCGCGCTCGACATGGCGGCAAATGCATTCTACGTGCTCGCAGCTTTGGCCGGCTATCTTTCGATCGCAGCGGTTCTCACGTCGCTCTATCCGGCGAGCACGGTGTTTCTTGCCCGAATCGTATTGGGCGAGCGGCTCGCAGTGTTGCAGAAGATCGGCGTCGCTTTTGCGCTTGCCGGCGTCGCGCTGATCGCGAGCTAAAGACTAGACCACACGTCGAGCTTGCGCTTGACGCGATCGATCACGGCGTCGGTGAAATCCGTCGTCGATGCATGGCCGCCGAGGTCGCTGGTTGCGATGCCCTCGTGAACGGCCTCCAGCGTCGATTCGTAGATCGCCCGCGATGCGTTCTGCGCACGTTTGTCTTCCATATAAGAAAGCAGCGCGCCGGAGGCGAGGATCATCGCCATCGGATTGGCGACGTTCTTGCCGAAGAGACGGGGAGCCGTGCCGTGCGGCGCTTCGGTCATCACGACCGACGGTTCGAGGCCCTCTTCAAAGGAAAGCAAAACCGATTCCGCGCCGGCAATCGAGCCGAAGAGCTGGATCACCAAATCCGACAGGCAGTCGCCGTCGCGGTTGAGCGCCGGAATGACCATCGGGATCTCGCCATCGGTACTCAGCAGCAGCGCATATGTGGCGTCGATCAATTGCGGATCGTATGGCACATCGGGATGGCGTGCGGCGGCGGCATCCATCTCTTCCTTGAACATGCCTTCGTAAACCGGGCTTACGGTATATTTGGGGCCGCCGAAAACTTTGGCGTGCATGCGCGCGGCATGCACGAAAGCGTACTCGGCGACGACGCGGCAAACGCCACGGTCGATCGACTCGGTGCGATAGGCGATCTCGCTCGTGCCTTCGCCCTCGCGCCACTCTTTGGCGCCGTAGGCGTCGCCGACAGCCATGCGCACGACGGAGATCGGCGCGTGGACGCCCCCGACCGGCCGGATGCGTGGCAAGCGCCGTCCGGTGCGCACGATCACCTTGCCGTCAACGGCTTTGCGCAGTATCGCGTTGGGCGATCCGACGTCGTCCTTTTCCTCGGGCGTGATCGTGGCCGCTTTCAATCCGAAGCGTGCGCGCTTCATCGCTTCGGCAGCTTCGAGTACGACGGCGTTGCGCGTCGCACGGCGGTTTTCGAGTGAAAGATCGAATCGCTCGAATCCCAGCTCCACATCGATCACGGAGCGGTCGAGAACGCGTAGCGCTTCGAGCAGCAGCTCTTGTCCGGTCTGGTCGCCTTCGAGAACTACGATGCTGGTCGGGGTCAAATGAACTCCTATTAAAATGAAGAAGTATGCAGTCCATGGCACGCGTGCGCCGCCGGGCGGCGAAATCGCGACTGAACTATGAGATCGCCGGCATGGCGGCGATCGGCATCGCCGTTCTACTGGCGGTTGCGCTCACTTTGGCGCCGGCGCATGCCGGATACATCGGCGCCGCCACCGCGCGAGCTCTCCACTGGACCTTTGGAGCCGCCGCCGGGCTTTTCCCGGTTCTCATCGCGCTCTTCGGCGCAATCATCTTCCTGGAGATCAACCTGACGCGCATCATGGCGACTTTTGGCGTTGCCGCGCTGGGCTATTTTATACTGATCGACGCCTCGCTTGCCAAACGCGGCGGCTTTCTCGGGACCGAGTTGTGGCGTGGCCTCTCGGCGCTGCTCGGATTAACCGGATCGCGGATCGTGATCGGGCTGATCGCGGTGTTGCTGCTCGTCTGGATCAGCGACGTTTCCGTCAAGAAGATCATCGGCTGGCTCGTCCTCGTATTTTCAAAGCTACGCATGCCAAAAGTGCGCCTTGCGTTGCCGGAGGGACACGAAACGCTGCGTGACGCGTTCGCGCTGCCCGCGACCCAGCCCAAGAAAGAGCGCACCGATCTCGCGAGTACCGCGATCATTCCGGTGGAACCGGTTGCGGCGCCTCTGCCGGTGGCCGTGGATTACGAAGATGAAGAAGTCCTTGAAGATGATGCGGCGGATGATGAAGAGGAAGAGGAAGCCGACGACGATCCCGATATCGGCGAAGAAGAAGACGACGAAGAGCTCGACGATGAGACGGACGACGACGATCTCGACGAAGACGAGGATGAAGACGAAGACGAAGATGCAGATGAGCCGGCCGTTTCCGGCGAGTACGAATCGGCCGCGGCTGTAGCCGGCGGCCCGCGAGCCTACAAGTTACCGGATCTCTCGCTGTTCGATCCACCGCAAGCGCAGGCGGTCGACGACTCGACGCGGTCCCACGTCCTCGAAGATACGCTGGCCTCGTTCGGGGTCGGCGCCAAGGTCGTGCACATCGAGCGCGGCCCGTCCGTCACGCGGTACGAACTCAAGCCCGACCGCGGCGTCAAGATTTCGAAGATTGCGAACTTGGCCGACGACCTGGCGCTGGCGCTCGCCGCTACCAGCGTACGAATCGAAGCGCCGATTCCCGGCAAGTCGGCCGTCGGCATCGAGGTTCCCAACAAGACCGTTTCGATCGTTTCGATTCGCGAGATTCTGGAAGCGCTGCCGCAGCGGGGGCAAGTTCCGCCGCTGTGGATGGCACTCGGCAAGGACGTTCCAGGCCGTGCCGTGCTGGGCGATCTTTCGAGGATGCCGCACATGCTGATTGCCGGCGCCACCGGCTCGGGAAAATCCGTTTGCTTGAACTCCGTGATCGCGTCGTTGCTTGTCAGCGCGACTCCGGATCAAGTGCAGATCTTGATGATCGATCCCAAGCGCGTCGAGCTCGTGATGTACAACGGCATCCCGCACCTTATAAAAGAGGTTATCACCGATCCGCGACTGGCTGCGGGCGCGCTCTTCGAGATGACCAAAGAGATGGAAGCGCGGTACGAGCGCTTCGCCAAGGCGGGCGTGCGCAAGATCGAAGAGTACAATGCGAAGTATCCCGACGAGAATCTTCCGTACGTCGTGATCGTCATCGACGAGCTCGCCGATCTCATGCTGATTGCGCCGGCTCGGGTCGAGACGACGATCATGCGCCTCGCGCAACTCGCGCGCGCCACCGGCATACACTTGATTGTCGCAACGCAGCGGCCGTCGGTCGACGTCATCACCGGGCTCATCAAAGCCAACATTCCATCGCGCATCGCATTTGCCGTTACATCCCAGGTTGATTCGCGCACGATTCTCGACCTGGTCGGCGCGGAGCGGCTGCTGGGCCGCGGCGACATGCTCTATCTGCCGATCGATTCACCCAAGCCGATTCGTGCGCAGGGCGCCTTCATCTCCGGCGGCGAGCTGCAGCGGCTGATACATTTTTGGACGAAACAGGCGCGCCCGCAGAATCTGCTCGACGTGGACATTCAACCGATTTCGGATGAGGAGAAGAAAGACGTCGACCCGCTCTGCTTCGAGGCGGCGAAGTTCATCATCGAAAGCAATTACGCGTCAACGGCCGCGCTGCAATCGCAGTTTTCAATCGGCCACCCGCGCGCTGTACGCATAATGAAGCAGCTTGAAGAACTAAAAGTGGTCGGACCGCACGAAGGCACGAAGCCGCGCCGCATCCATTTCGGCTTGGACGATTTGGAGCGCATATCCGATCGGTTTGGAACCGAGCGGGGACAACAAGATCTCTTCGCCGCTGGTTCCTGAGAAATAGCCATCACCGCGAATCGTAAGCACGCGATCGAACACCTTGTCGCGGCGCTGGTGCTCTTCGCCGCGTTTCTGTTGCTTGGCCGGTATGTAACTACGCATCCCGAGCCGCACGCGCTCTCGGTGTTTGCTTTGCAGATACGAGGCCACGGCACAGGCATCGCATGGACCTTTACTGAGATGGGTTGGGGCTACGTGCTGGGGCCGCTCTACCTAGCGCTGATCGTGCTTGCGATTTTCCGCCCGGAGTGGCGCCTGCCGGCGTTATTCACGGTTGCTGTCGCGTTGATCTGCTGGTTCGCTGCAACCGAGTTCCAGCATTTCTTTGCGCGGCCGCGCCGCACCGACTGGTTGATACGCCATGAGACCGCGTTCTCATATCCCAGTTCGCATGCGGCAATCTCGACCGGGTTTTACTTCTTGAGCGGACTCTTTGCACTGCGATCGCAGCTGCCTAACTGGCTGCGCTATACCTTGTTCACGGTGCTGACGTTCATCACGCTGGCGATCATCTGGTCGCGGATCGAACTGGCGGCTCATCACATCACGGACGTCATCGGCGGCGTGATGCTTGCCTTGTCGATTATCCTGGCCGGAACGGCGGTGATGGAGTTCGCCGGCCATCCGGTCGTCGAGCGTTGAAGAGCCGCCGCCACCAGGGGGGATGCTGCCGATTCCGAAGCATCGGCTGATGGCTGCGCACGTGATCGACCCGGCTCTCAAACCCATCGAACACAAAGTTGAGGAAGGCATCCCGCTTTCGTTTGAAGACGGGCTGACGCTGTTTGCGACGCGCGATCTGCACTCGCTTGGCCGCATGGCGCGCGCGCAGAAGGAACGCAAGAGCGGCAAAAAAGTCTATTACGTGCTGAACCGCTACATCAATTCGACAAATGTCTGTTATGCGGGCTGCAAATTCTGTTCGTTTGCGGCAGATGAGTTCAAGGAGCCCGAGCGCATCGTGCGCATGGCCGCCGAGCAAGTGCTGGCCAAGGCGCTGGAGACCGGCACGAACTTCAATCAGATTCACATCGTCGGCGGCCACGATCCGCGCCAACTCTCGCTGGATTACTGGCTTCCGCTGATGCGCCGGTTCAAGGAACGCCTTCCGCACGTCCAGCTCTCGCTCTTCACCGCCGCCGAGCTCGATTACATGGCCAGGCGCCACCGGATGAAGTATCCGGAGCTCATCGCCACGTTGAAGGCAGCCGGGCTCGACAACGTCAACGGCGGCGGCGCCGAGATTTTTGCTCCGGAGACGCGCAGCAAGATTTGTCCGAACAAGGTCGGGACCGACAATTGGCTCGCAATTCATGAGGAGCTCCATCGCCAAGGCATCGCCTCGAATGCGACGATGCTGTACGGCCAGATCGAAACGCTCGAGGATCGCGTCGACCATTTGATTCGCCTGCGCGAATCGCAAGCGCGCTCGCCGGGCTACAACGCCTTCATTCCGCTGGCGTTTCATCCCGACGGCAACGAACTCAACGATTGCGGCTGGACGACCGGACTCGACGACTTGAAGATGTTCGCCGTCTCGCGCCTGATGCTGGACAACTTCGATCACATCAAGGCGTACTGGATGATCCAGGGACTCAAGATTTGCCAAGTCGCGCTCCATTTCGGCGCCGACGACATGGACGGCACGCACGGCAGCACCGACGAAGAGCTGATCTATCACAGCGCGGGCACGCAATCGGGGCAGTACGTGGACGACCGTGAGTTCAGGCGACTCATCGAAGAAGCCGGGTACGTTCCGGTGCGCCGCAACAGCACGTATGAAACGTTTCCCTACGATTGGACGCCGCCCGCCGCGCAAGCGGAAGAAGTGTATGCTTAACTGCGGGCGCATCAAGTACACAAACGACCTGCCCGTGTACGCGGCATTCGATGAAGGCGTCATCGCGTATCCCGGCAAGCTGCACGCAGACGTGCCGTCGCGTTTGAACGAGATGATGCGCGATGGGCTGCTCGATGTCGGCCCGATCAGCGCTTTCGCTTACGCGCAGGACGCCGATCGCTATGTGCTACTGCCCGATCTTTGCATCGGTGCACGCGATGAGGTAATCTCGGTCGTGCTCGTCTCGAACGTGCCACCCGCCTTGCTGGACGGCGCGGAGATTGCGGTGACGCCCGAATCGGCGACGGGGCGAAACTTGCTGCGCGTTCTGCTCGAACGGCGCTACAGCGTGCACGCGAAGTTTGTCGAAAGCAGCGACACAGCCGCAGCCGCGCTGTCCGGCCAGCCGGCTTTGCTGATAGGCGATAGCGCGATCGACGCGATGCTCACTTTGCCGGTTGAAAATGTGTACGATCTCGGAACGCTTTGGCACGACTGGACAGGCGAGCAGACGGTTTTCGCCGTCTGGGTCGCGCGCCGCGAAGTCTACGAGCGCGATCCCGACGCCGTGCGCGCGTGCATGCATGCATTAACCGACGCCTATACATGGGCGCGCGGCAACATGCCGGCGGTCATCGCGCTCGCGCAAGGAATCATCGCGCGTCCCGCGGGGTTTTACGAGAATTATTACGCGAAGCTGAACTTTACGTTCCATTCGGCGGCGCAGCGCGGGTTGGCGGCGTACTGCCGCGAGCTGCTCGCCATCGGCGCCATTGAAGCGTTGCCGCCCATCGTTCCGGAGGCCATTGGTGTCTCTAGCTAGTTTGCTGGACCGTGCCGCCTCGGGCGGCCGCTTGACGTTCGAGGAAGGCGTGCGGCTCTATCGAGAGGCCGACATTCACGACCTCGGCGCCGCCGCTCACGCGCGACGAATGCAGCTCTATCCGGACGACGTCGTGACGTACGTGATTGACACGACCATCAACTATACCAACGTCTGCAACGTGCACTGCACGTTCTGCGCGTTTTTCCGGCCCGAAAAGCACGGCGAAGGCTACACGATGTCGCACGACGATGTGCTTTCGCGCGTGAAGTTCGCCGCCGACCAGGGCGCGACGCAGATCATGATTCAAGGCGGCGTCAATCCGGAACTGCGCCTAGCGTGGTTCGAGGAACTTTTCGCTCGCGTGCGGCGCGAATATCCGAGAGTCGACTTGCACTCGCTCTCGGTTTCTGAAGTCGTCGGGCTTTCGACGGTCGAGCAGCTGCCCGTCCCCGAGATTCTCGTGCGCCTAAAAGAGGCGGGCATGAAATCGCTGCCCGGCGCGGGCGCGGAGATTTTGGTCGAACGGGTGCGCAAGCGCATCAGCGCGCGCAAGGTCAAACCGGACGAATGGATCGGCGTGATGCGCGAGGCGCAGAAGCTCGGCATGCCGACCACGGCGACGATGATGTTCGGCTCGATCGAAACCGACGAGGAACGCGTCGAGCACATGGACGTCATCCGCAACTTGCAGGACGAGATGGGCGGCTTTACCGCGTTCATTCCGTGGTACTACGTGCCGTGGAAGACGCCGTTGCGCGGGAAAGAGGCGACCGGCCTAGAGTATTTACGCGTGCTCGCGGTTTCGCGACTCTATCTCGACAACGTTCCGCACTTGCAGGCCTCGTGGCTGACGCCGGGGCTGAAGATCGGCCAGGTCGCGCTGTATTACGGCTGCGACGACATGGGCGGCACGATTCTGGAAGAGCAAGTCGTCCACGACGCCGGCTCGACCAACGCCGCAACGCGCAAAGACATTGAAGAGATCATTATCAAGGCGGGCTTCAAACCCGTAATTCGCGACACGTATTGGAATTTGCGCGACGACGTCGCTTTAGCAACAGCTTAATTAGCGACATGCTCAGGATGACACTCTGGGGCGCGCCGCTAGCCCTAAAACGTGCGCTCGATTGTGGCGGCGCCGAGCACCTCTTCGCCGTCTAAGTCGAATAGCGCGACCAATTGGCCGGGCGAAACTGCCTTTTGCGGAGCTTCGAACTCCAAGCGCAGCGTATCACCATCGATAGTGGCGAGCGTAGGCTCTAAACTCGCGCGGTAGCGGGTCATCGCCAACACCTTTTGCGGCGGATCGCCGAAACGCTCAGGCCGGATAAGGTTGACTTCGCTCGCAACCAGCCCCGTAACGGCTAGTTCGTCCTCGCGGCCGATGACTATCGTATTGCTGACGGCGTCGATCCGCGTAACGTAACGCGCACCGTCACCGCTCGCCGGTAAACCTTGGCGCTGGCCGATCGTAAAACCTGACACGCCGGCGTGCCGCCCGACGATCTCGCCTGCCAGCGTTACGACGTCACCCTCGCGCGCAGACTCGGGGCGCATCTCAGCCACGATGTCGCGGTAGTCCGCGCCTTCAACGAAACAAATATCTTGCGACTCGACTTTGTCATGCACGGGCAGACTGAGTCGCCGCGCATGCTCGCGAGTCGTTTGTTTGTCGAGCTCACCGAGCGGAAGCAATAAGCGCGCAAGCTGATCCGGTGTGAGCTGTGCTAACGCGTATGCCTGATCTTTCGCATGAAGTCCGCGGAACAGATGCGGCCCGTCATCGCGCTGTTCGATCCGCGCGTAGTGACCGGTCGCGACGTACTGCGCGCCGAGCGAGTCGGCGTATTTGCGCAGCGTTCCGAGCTTGACGAAGTTGTTGCACGAGACGCACGGGTTCGGTGTGCGGCCGGCAGCGTACTCATCGGCGAAGCGTTCGATCACGCTCCGACGGAACGTCTCCTCAAAATCAAGCACGTAGTGCGGAATTCCGAGTGCCGCGGCGCTGCGACGGGCATCGTCGAAATCGTCCACGCCGCAACAGCTGCGGGCGTGAGGCGCGCGCGTTTGCGAATACATCTTCATCGTCACGCCAATGACGTCGTAACCCGCTTCAACCAGCAGGCCGGCGGCCGCCGCCGAGTCAACGCCGCCGCTCATTGCGGCGATTACGCGTGTTTTTTCCATCATCTAAAGACACAGGATAACAGGATACGGCCTCTAACAGAAGCTCGATGGGGCTGGGCGAACGCTTTCGAGCTGCGCGCGAGGAACGGAGCCTCACGCTTTCAGAGGTCGGCGAACAACTTCGCATTCGCTCGGTCTATCTCGCGGCCATTGAAGAAGAAAACTGGAAGGCGATCGGCGCGCCTGTCTACATCCGCGGCTTTTTGCGCACGTACGCCCGCTTCTTAGGCCTCGATCCTGAAGAGGCGGTTGCCGAGTTCAACTCCGCCACTGGGCCGCCGCCCGCCTCGTCCGCAGCGTCGCCGGCGTCTCCCGCCGCGCCCGGCCAGCGCAGCCTCGCGCCCCTAATCTGGATCGCAGGGGTCATCGCAATCGGGCTGATCGGCTTTGTGATTTACCTCTATCTGTCGCCGCCGCGTAACGCCGTTACCGCAGTGCGGCAAAGCGCCACGCCCGCGCCCTCCGCCCTACCGACCGGCTCAACGCCGCACCCGTCACCCGTCCCGCAGCCGCTGCTGACGCGGACGCTCGCCGTCAACATTACGTCCGGGTCGTGGCTCAGGGTTACCATTGACGGCAATGTTAGTATTGAGGGTACGTTTCCGCGGGGCACGAGCAAGACTTTTCACGGCAAAACCGCGGTCGTTCTCGCCGGCAATGCAGCCGGCGTAGAGGTAACGGTTAACGGTAAACCCGCCGGCAAACTCGGCGCGAAGGGCGCCGTCGTGGAGAAACGTTTTTCGCTCTAAATTATGCCAACCGATTCATCATTCGATATCGTCTCACGCATCGACCAACAGGAACTCGACAACGCACTGAACCAGGCGCGTAAAGAGATTGCCGGGCGTTTTGATTTCAAGAACAGCAAGACGAAGATCGAGTACGACGGGAAAAAACTAATCACCGTCACCTCGGACGACGAGATGAAGATGAAAAACGTCGTTGACATCATTCAATCCAAGGCCGTCCGCCGTGGCATCGACCTCAAAGCCCTGGAACTCGGCGCCATCGAACCCGCCGCGGGCGATACGGTGCGGCGAACGATCACGCTAAAGAGCGGCATACCGAAAGACAAGATCAAACCGCTGATGGACGCCATCAAAGACCTGAAGCTCAAAGTCAACGCGCAGTTTCAGGACGAACAGATTCGCGTCTCCGGAAAAAACAGGGACGATTTGCAGAAAGTGATCGCGCACCTGCGCTCACTGCCATACGAGCTCCCGCTGCAATTCGTCAATTATCGCTAGTGCGCAAGCGCGTTAGTTTCGTTAGCCTCGGCTGCGCGAAGAATCTGGTCGACACCGAGGTCATGATTGCAAAGCTCGGTGAAGCCGGGTGGGAGCTCTGCGCCGACTCGGCTGCGGCCGACACCGTTGTGGTGAACACGTGCGCGTTCATCGACCCCGCGAAAGCCGAATCGACCGATGCGATCATGGAACAGGCGCAGCGCAAACGAGCCGGGCAGCAGCTGATTGTTGCAGGTTGCTTGGCGCAACGGTACGGCGAGCAGCTCCAGGCCCTCGTGCCCGAAATAGACGGCGTCATCGGAACAGGCGCATACGCGGGCATCGTGGACTTGCTGCATGAGGTTGAGGCCGGAGCGCGTCCCGCGCGCCTGGGCTTCGAACCCGAGCCCGAACATGACTTTCTGCCGCGGCTCGTGACGACTCCGCGCGCCACCGCCTATTTAAAGATCGCCGAAGGCTGCGATCACCCGTGCACCTTCTGCATTATCCCCCTGCTGCGCGGCCGCTTCCGCAGCCGCAGCGAGGAGGCCATTCTAAAGGAAGCGCGCGCGCTGGCCGGCGCCGGAACGCGCGAGCTCGTGCTTATCGCACAAGATACGTCGATGTGGGGGCGCGACCGCGGATACCGCCGCGGCGGCCTGGCGCATTTGTTGCGGCAACTGCATGAAATCGACGGCATCGAATGGATCCGGTTGCTGTATCTGTATCCCGCGACGATCGACCCGGAATTGATCGCGGCTATGGCCGAGCTGCCGAAGGTCTGCAAGTACATGGACATGCCGCTGCAGCACGCGCATGCCGACGTCTTGCGCGCGATGCTGCGTCCCGGAAACGGCGAGCGGTACCTCGAGATCTTGGAAAGCTTCCGCGAGCGCATTCCGGACTTGACCATGCGCTCGACGTTCATCGTTGGGTTTCCCGGCGAGCGCGAAGAACACGTACAGTATATGGAAGAGTGGATCGCGCGAGCTCGCCTCGATCGCGTCGGTTTTTTTCAATACAGCCGCGAGCAGGGCACGCCAAGCGCCGAACTTTCAGAACAGGTGCCGGCGCGCGAGCAGCGCCGCCGCCTAGTGCGCTTGCGCGAAGCTCAGCGCCGCGCTTCTTTGGAGGCGCGCGAGCGGCGTATCGGCAGGACGGTTCGCGTGCTGGTGGAGGCGCGCACGCGGCGCGGCTGGGTGGGCCGCTCGATGGGCGAAGCGCCCGGCGTTGACGGCGCAATTCACTTTACCGGCCGCGCAGCGCCCGGAGAGTTTGTCGATGTCACGCTCGAGCGCAGCGCCGCGTTCGATTTCCACGGACGGATGAATCATGGGTAAGCACATGGCGCCCGGAGATTACATCGAATCGCCGGGGCAGCCGCGCGGGCGGACTCTAAAGCGCGTTGCAATGGTGCTCGGAGTTTTGGTATTGGGTTGCGTCGCGACGCTGGCCGGCATGTCGGTCGCGCAGCGGAAGCCCGTCTGGCAAATTGTTGCGACCGCGCTGACGCCTTCACCGCAGCAAATCTTCGGCAAGAGTCACATTCTCGTCTTGATCGAAGGCCTCGATTACGATTACACCGCCAAAGACATTGAGTACTCGTCGCACGCGCGCAGCGACGTCATCTGGGCGGTGAATCTCGATTTTCTGAATCACCGCGTCTATCAACTTTCGATTCCGCGCGATATGGTCGCAACGTTTCCGAACGGCGGCCGCCAGAAGATCAATCAGGCGCAATCGGATGGCGGCATCAAAGAAGCAAAAACCGTCATCGCGCAATTCCTGGGCATTCCCGGGTTCGACCGGTATATGGTTTTTCGCCCCGATTCAACCAAGGATTTCGTCAACTCGATCGGCGGCGTTGATGTCAAAGTCATGAATGCCGACTGCCTGATGCACCCGCACGGCTGCGTGAACGGTCCGCTGGATTACGACGACAGCTGGGGCCACCTGCATATCCATCTCAAGCCGGGCATGCAGCATCTCAACGGGGCGCAGGCTGTCGGGTACATGCGCTTCCGGCATGACTTCTGCGGCGACCCCTGCCGCATCATGCGGCAACAAGAAGTGCTGCATGCGCTGCTGCACAAGTTGACGGCGGATAAGCTGAACACGCTTTTGCATTTGAACGATCTGCTCGCAACCATCAACCGCGACGTTTCGACCAATCTATCGCGCCAGGAAGAAGTGAGCATCGCGACGGCCTTTGCCGACATGGGGCCGAACGGACTGACCTCTAAGCAAGTGCCATACGTCGCGGACGTGACGCTGCCGGACGGCGGAGCTGCGATCGTCGCGGATGAAACGCAACGCGCGCAGTTGGTGCGAACGATGCTGATCGCACCGCCGCAGCCGTCCGCGCCGCCCGATCCGGGCGCCTTGGCGGCGCTCGCGCCAAGCTCGCTGCGTGTGGACGTTGAAAACGGAACCGGAATTCCGGGCGTGGCCAAACGCGTAGCCGCGCTCCTGCGATCCGAGGGCTTTCAAATAGCGCAAGTCAGCAATGCGGTTTCGTCAAACGTGACGACCACCGAAGTGCGCGAGCATTCCCGTCTGGCGCTGGCGGGCCTGAAGGTTCGCGGCGGTCTGGGTTCCGCCGCCAAAAGCGTACCGGTAATCTCGGAAGCAGTTTCATCGAGCGCCGCAAAGCCGAGCGACGTCACCGTCATCGTCGGATCGGATCTCGTCTCCTCGCTGGCTGCACAATCCCCGCAATGAACCGGGCCCGAGCCATCGCTGCGTTGGCGGTCTGCGCCATTATCGCTTATGGCATCTACCGGCTATTTCTTCACGCGAGCCACTTGCAGCCCGCGATCGTAACGCCGCAGATGGATGCGCGCGAAGCCGTCGCTCCGTCGCTGCTCGGGCACGTGAGGCGCTTGCTTCGCGATCCGGCGATAAGTGGCGCTCCCGTGCACGGCGAAAAGCTCATCGCGCTAACGTTTGATGACGGTCCCTATCCGGTTTTCACTCCGCTGCTGTTGGACGAGCTAAACGCGCTGAAGCTTCCGGCGACGTTTTTCCTTATAGGCCACGACGCGCAGCATTGGCCCGAGCTTACGCAGCGGATCGAACGCAGCGGCGACGAGATCGCCAATCACACGCAAACGCATCCCGATCTCGATCTGCTCTCCGGCGCGCAAGTGCGTAACGAGATCGCGGGAGGCCGTGCTTCGCTCAGCGCGATCGTGCGCGATCCCGCCATCGACACGTTCTTCCGGCCGCCGCATGGGCGCTATACGGCCGGCACGGTGCAGATAGCGCAGTCGCTGGGGTATACGACGGTGCTTTGGAACGACGACCCCGGAGACTGGCGCACCAGCGTGGTGTCGCCGGGCGAGCTGACCCAGCACATCGTGCACGCTGCGACCGCGCCGGATATCGTGCTGCTGCATAGCGGCAAACTCGCCACGATCGAGATGTTGCCGGCGGTGGCGGCAGCCTTCCGCTCGGCCGGCTACCGGTTCGTCACGGTTGGGCAGCTGCTCAGGGCAGTCCGGGCCGACGATGTGAACCATCCGGCCAGGCATCCCGTTTAACCCCAAGAGCCATGCCGCGTCAAATCATCGATACGGAGTCGAGCCGGCCGCGTTACGTGCGGCGGGTGACCGCGACGATTGTGGTCGCGGTCCTGGTCGTGGCCCTGTTCGTTATCGCCTTTGCCCTGCATTTTCCAGGAAAGTGATCCGCGCTGCGGGTATCCTGGGAAGCCACCCCTCTAGGAGAAGTATGCTGCGTCGCTCTTTCCCCGGACTGATCTTTGCCCTGGCATGCGGTGCCGTGTTTGCCGCGTGCGGCGGCGGCGGGGGGTACAACACCGTCCCCTCAAGCGGCGGCGTCCCCGGGATTGGGCCGAACTTTGTCACGGGCACACTCTACGTGACCAACACGACGCAAAACGTCGTAGAGCTCTATACGCCGAGTCCGGCGGCAGCCGCGACGCCGCAATACGCGATCGGCGGCTCGAACACGCAGCTCAACGGACCGCAGTACGCGGCATTCGACAGTTCGACGCGGCTGTACACAACGAATTACAATCCGGGAACACAGGCCGCCGCTATTAACGTCTACGCGCAGTTCGCCACCGGTAACGTGCTACCGTTCGCAACAGTGAGCGGTCCGGGAACATTGCTCGATCAGCCGCACGGCATCGCGCTCGTGAGCGACGGAACGCTCGTTGTGGCCAACACGTCGGCGACCGGAGCCTTTACGAGCGCCATTCTAGTGTTCACACCGCTAACGTCGGTCTCGGCGCCGGGGCTGTCGGTCGTTATTGCGGGCAACCTCACGCAGCTGAACAGTCCCAATGGCGTTGCCATCGATTCGACCAAAAGAATTTTCGTGACCAACCGCGGGAGCGGCTCGGTGACGGCGTACGTCATTCCGACTCCGACGCCCGTTCCATCGACGACGCCGACGGCCACGCCGACCACAAATCCGTCCGCAAGTCCCTCGCCGACGCCGACGCCGATTCCGTTCAACAGCAACGTGGCGCCGAGCGTCGTAATCGCCGGAGCTGCCACGGGGCTGATCGCGCCAACCGGGATCACCTTGGATGCGAACAACGTAATCTACGTGACCGATCCCGACAACGGCAATCCGAGCGTCCGGATCTTTGCAGCCGGAGCGAACGGAAACGTCGCGCCGACGCGCGTCATCGCGGGCGCGCTAACCCAACTTTCGAATCCTCTTGACGTGAAACTGGACGCGGCCGGAAACATCTACGTGACCGATGCGGGGGCGAACAAATTGTTGATCTTTGCTCCGGCAGCCAATGGAAATGTCGCGCCGATGGTCGCGATAGCGCTGCCGGTTGGCAGCGTCACGGGGCTCGCGCTATCGCCCTAGAGCGTCGTGCGCCGGCCGCCGACCGCGAAGCCAAGCTGAATGCCCTGCTTGCGCTCATCAACGAACGCGCCGGCCACATCCTCGACCGCAAACGCATCGTCGAATCCCTGAGTGAAGACATCCGCGCCGCGTTCGGCGCGGCTCGCGCCGTCATTTATGGGCGAGACGATGCTCCCGGTTTTGCGCGCGTGCTGGCGCAGGCGCAAAAAGACCGCGTCGGCACACCGATGCCGGCCACCGTGGAGATCGCGCAAACCTGGCTGGACGACGTTTTCAAAGGGTCGGTCATCACGCGAGCGCGTGCGACCGACGATCCGCACGATGGCCTGATGCGCGCCATGAACGCCGGGTCTGCCTTGATCGCACCGTTGATTATCGAGGGGCGCGTCGAAAACGCAATCGCGCTTCATTTTACGGAGCCCAACGCGTTTGACGAAATCGATGCGCTCTTGCTGCGCTCGGTGGCATCGCACGTTGCGCTGGCATTGGCCAACGTCCAAGTGTACGAACTCGAACGTCTGCGCAGGGCGCGGGCCGAGTCGCTGGAGCGCGTCGTGCGGATGCTGCGAGACACGCGCACGGTCGAAGAAGTCGTTCTCGTTTTTGCCGTTACCGTTTCACACGAGGTGAAGGTCGCGTGCGCCATCTATGAGGTCGATCGCACGGCCGCGATGCGGCGCGCGGTGCGAACGCTCGAACCGGCGCGTGCCGGTATGCCGGTGCGTTTCGATGCCTCGCACCTTTTGCCGATGCTCGAGCGCGGCGATCTGACGCTCTCCGAAAAATTGCCCGACACCGAACGCAAACGTCTTTTCGGCAGCAACAGCGGAGCGGTGGTGCCGCTGCGGAGCGACGAAAACGTTTGGGGATTCATACTCTTCATGGACTCGCCCGGAGCTTTCGATTGGCAAGACGTTGAGCGCCGCGTCTATTTGCGCACGCTCGCCTCGCATCTGGAGCTCGCGCTTTCGGCCGCGATCGGTTTCGAGCGAATTCAACAGCTGGCCCGCGCGCTCTCGGAAAGCAACGAATTCAAAGACGACCTGCTGGCGATGCTGGCCCACGACTTCAAAGGTCCGCTCACCGTCATCGCGGGCTATTGCGAACTCTTGCTCGAGAACGCGCCCGCGGCCGTGCACGAAGAACTCGAAACGATCTACTCGCAGACGCAGCGGCTGGTGCGGCTCTCCGAAGACGCGGTCGCGCTGGCGCAGACGCAGGCCGGCGGTTTTTCACTCGACCGCTCGATTCTCGACTTGCGCGAAGTACTGGAGGAGAGCGTGAAGGCGCGCAACCGCGCCGAGGATCGCATCCGCTTTGAAGCTTCGAAGGAGCCCGTGCCCGTTTCGCTGGATCCCGGGCGTTTTAATCACGTGCTGGATAACTTGCTGATGAACGCTCTGAAGTATTCGGACGGCGAGGTGCTCGTGCGGGTAAGCCGGGGCGACGACAACGCCACCATAACCGTGGTCGATCGCGGGATCGGCATCCCCAAAGACGAGCTGGCCCAGGTTTTCACCCGGTTCGGCCGCGCCAGCAACGCCCGGCGCAAGGGCATCTCCGGCTCGGGAGTGGGCCTGTATGTGAGCCGGAAGATCGTGGACGTCCACGGCGGCAGCATCGCGGTCGCCTCGACCGAGGGCCGGGGAAGCACGTTCACGATTACCCTGCCCCTGGCCGAGACCCGCTAGAGCAACCCTCGCGCGCGACGAACGGTACTAAGACAGGCATGTCAATTCTCAAACTTTTCGACGGCAACGAACGAGAGATCGGCCGTCTGCGGCGCACCGTCGCGCAAGTCAACGCGTTCGAGCCGGCGATTTCCGCGCTTTCGGACGACGAGCTGCGCGCAAAGACGCCGTACTTCCGCGAGCGTCTAGCCGCCGGCGAGTCGCTCGACGCCATGCTGCCGGAGGTCTTCGCGGTGGCGCGAGAGGCCGCCAAGCGAAGCGTCGGCATGCGCCACTTCGACGTGCAGATCATGGGCGGCGAGGTTCTCTACGAAGGCCGGATTGCCGAGATGAAGACCGGCGAAGGCAAGACCTTGGTCGCGACGCTGCCGGTCTATGCGCGCGCGCTCGAAGGCCGCGGCGTGCACGTCGTAACGGTCAACGATTATTTGGCCAAGCGCGACGCCGAGTGGATGGGACCGATCTATGAGGCGCTCGGTTTAACTGTCGGCGTCATTCAGCACGATCTCGAACCCGCGCAGCGTCGCGCCGCCTACAATTGCGATGTCACCTATGTGACCAACAACGAAGTCGGATTCGACTATCTGCGCGACAACATGGCGTGGCAGGTCGAAGACATGGTGCAGCGCGAGCAGTACTTCGCGCTGGTAGACGAAGTTGACTCGATCCTCGTCGACGAAGCGCGCACGCCGCTCATCATCAGCGGCCAGGGCACCGAGCCGACCGAGTTGTACGAACAGTTCGCGCAGATCGTTCCGCGGATGAAGAAGGGCGAAGATTTTACCGTTGACGAGAAAGCGCACGCCGCACCGATCACGGAAGCCGGCGTCGCCAAAGTTGAGAAGATGCTCGGCGTCACCAACCTCTACGATCAGCGCAACATCGAACTTACGCACCAACTGAACGCGGCGCTCAAGGCATGGAATCTCTTCCACCGCGACCAGCAGTACATCGTCAAAGACAACGAAGTGATCATCGTTGATGAGTTCACCGGACGCCTCATGTACGGCCGGCGCTACTCCGACGGCATCCATCAAGCGATCGAAGCCAAGGAAGGCATCAAGGTCCGCAGCGAGGACCAAACGCTGGCCACGATCACGTTCCAGAACTATTTCCGTTTGTATGAACGGATCGCGGGCATGACGGGTACCGCGAAGACCGAGGAGCGCGAATTTCGGGATATTTACGGGCTCGACGTCGTCGTCATTCCGACGAACATGCCGATGATTCGCAAAGACAACTCCGACATCGTTTACAAGACGGAGCAGGCCAAGTTCAAGTCTGTCGTTGACGAGATCATCGCCGAGCACGAAAAGGGCCGGCCGGTGTTGGTCGGCACGCGCTCGATTGAGAAGTCCGAGATGCTCGCGGCGCAGCTGCGGCGGCGCGGCGTCGAGTGCAACGTCCTCAACGCCAAGTATCACGCTCAGGAAGCCGAGATCATCAAGGATGCCGGTCAGGGCAGCCAGGTGACTATTGCCACGAACATGGCGGGCCGCGGCACCGACATCAAACTCGGCGACGGCATCGCACAGATCGGCGGCTTGCACATCATCGGTACCGAGCGGCACGAGTCGCGGCGCATCGACAACCAGCTACGCGGCCGTTCCGGACGCCAAGGCGATCCGGGTTCGACCCGGTTCTACGTCTCGCTCGAGGACGAGGTCATGCGTCTGTTCGGCGGCGAGCGCATGACCAATATCATGGAGCGCGTCGGCTTCTCCGACGAAGCGCCCATCGAATCGGGTTTGGTGACCAAATCGCTCGAACGCGCGCAGAGCAAAGTCGAAGCGCACAACTACGAGATCCGCAAGCACGTCCTCGAGTACGACGACGTGATGAACAAGCAGCGCGAGGTAATCTACGGGGACCGGCGCGCGATTCTGCGGGGCACGTTCGATTCACGCGAATTCATGCTGCAAACATTGGAAGCTAAGGTCGACAGCGCGGTGCAAGGCAATGCGCCCGAGAACGCGCATCCCAGTGACTGGGATCTTGAGGAGATGATCAACGAACTCGAGTTGATTTTTCCGATTAAGCAGTCGCTGTCGGTTACGGACATCGAGAAAAAGGACCGCGAAGAGATCCGGCGCGTGCTGCATGATAAAGCGCTCGAAGCATATGAGGCTAAAGAGGCTGAGGTAACGCCCGAAATTCTGCGCATGGTGGAGCAGCGTTATCTGTTGTTGCCGATCATCGATCGCATGTGGGTGGATCATCTTTATGTGATGGATCACCTCAAGAGCGGCATCGGCCTGCGCGGCTATGGCCAGATCGATCCGCGTGTTGAGTACGAAAAAGAAGCGTACGAAATATTCGAGGACCTCAAGAGCAACATTGCCGACGAAGCGATCAAGGGCGTATTCCGCGTCGTGATCGAGGAAGGGCCGCCGCAAGGCGCACAAAGCAATGGCCTGCCCGGCAGTCCGTCGCTCGAGCCGATTCCGTCCGGCCAGATGATTCCTCAGCCTGCGCGACCCCGCGCTTTGCACACGAATCGCGACGACGAAACGCCGACTCAGCCCGTGCATCGCGCCGATCGCAAAGTCGGACGCAACGAACTCTGCCCGTGCGGCAGCGGCAAGAAGTACAAGAAATGTCACGGAGCCGCGGCTTAGCTGGCGAAGGATTCAGATATGGAAAAAATCAGGATAGAACAGCACAGCGCGACCGGCTTACTCTGGTTCGCAGGCTGGCTCTTCACGATTGGATTTCTGCATCTGTCGTTTTGGAGCGGCGTGTTAGCGCTTGTCTTATGGCCATTCGACCTCGGCATCTACTTTAGCTCGACGCGTAATGCGCCGTAACGGCGTGGCGGGATGACGGTTCTCTTCGCGTTTCTCCTGGCTCAAGTGGCAACGCCTGCGCCCGCACCGGCGGCTCCGCCCCTAACCACAACGTGGCCCGCACGCATCGAGATATCCGCTCCCTCCGCTACAACTTTTGCGCGATTTAACCACGAAGGTTTCGGTTCAATTCTGGTAGGCATCAAGTGCGACGGCACCAAGACTCCGATAATCCCGCCGACACCCGACATCGATGCCGACCTGAAAGCCGTGTTGATGCATTTCGTCGACGCTATAACCGTGACGGCCGGAAAAGATTGCGAGACCACGATTTACCTCGTCCGCTTTGAAGTACCGAGCGGCTCCGTTACCGAGGTCGAGCTCCCGCCACCGCCCGGTTAGGTCAAGTGTGGCTTCGGGCGGTACTCTAAATCCTCGGGCGGGAAGCGGTGCTCGATTAGCTCGCCGTCCTCTTTTTTGTAACGAACGATGACCGTGCGGGTGTCCGGCTCGATGACCTCACCCATAATGTTCAGCGGCCTAATGAACACATGATCGCCGCGCTCCAATTTCGTGGACACATGAACCTACTTTTCGATCGGCGCTATGCCGGCTTGATGTAAAGCTGCCGCTTGGCGTAGTTGAAGTACAGTTGGTATTGCGATAGCACGTCACGGCCCAAAATCCCGTCGTAGTCGCTCAAGTTGAAGGTCGAGGAACTCGGGACGAAAACCATGGCGTCGCCGAAATGAATCCCGCCGAATTTGAGGTCGGTCAGCTGCTTGAGCTGGGCGGGGACGGTCCCGCCGATCGCGTTCAGGCTCACGCCTTCGTCGAGCGGCTGAGCAGACTTCAGTTTTTTTACGTACGTGTCGTAGGCGACCGTACCCGTGGCCCCGGTGTCGACCAAGAAAAAGCCCGGGACGCCCTCGAACGACGCCTGAACGCGCGGCACGCCGTCGTCCATCTGAAGCGGCAGTGTGGCCATTCCGAGAGCGTGCGGGTCGAACGAATCCGGATAGAGCGTCACCGTCGATTTTTGAAAGTCGATCCCGACGATCGACGAAGCGATGAAGTCGCAGCCTAAAATGCCGACGATGCGCACGCCGTCCGTGTAATAGTTCATTGGGATAACGCTGAACGCGACGTCATGCAGTTTTAGCGGACCGACGTCGAGCTCGGGGATGCGGGTCCGCGATACGTCAACTTCGCCGCCGATCGTCTGATTCGATCGTCCGTACGTCGTCAGACCCAGTTGGTGCGCGACGCCGGGATCGATCGCCAAGCCGCCGGCGCCCGAGTCGAGCAAGAAATCCAGCCCGCGGCCGTTGACGGTCACGCGCACGATGATGCCGCTGCGCCCGAACGTTGCGGGAATGGAAAGCGGTTTGTCGATCGTGTACAGTGGACGCGACGTCGGCATAGCGACCGGCGCGCTATTTGCGGGCGCTTGTTCGAAGGACACCGTTTCGGTGACCGTGTCGTTCTGGGGACGGCCGTCGTAGCTGTGAATGCGAAATGGACGCAAGCTTCCGAAAACGGACCGGTAATCGCTGAACTCCGTTACGTGCTGGTGAAGATCGGCGTCGAACGTTATGAAGCGGTCGACCAGAAATGTCTTCGCGTCGTAGTAGCGGACTTGGTCGCTTCCTCCCGGCGGATTCGCCTCGATTACGTATTCTTGCGGCTGCGTTCGAGTCAAGCCCAGAACCGAAACGTGGTAGTCGGGATTCTCCGGATGCAACAGCGCTTGCGTGTTGGGATCGACGTATCTGCGAAAATCGCTGCGCAGGAGTACCACGCCGTTTTCGTCTTGATTCCAGCCCTGGCCGTTGTACACGCCGGAAGCGGTCGTGTACATCGGAGCTTGTACGATCGCAATGGAGTTGGGTCCGTCGATGTGGGTCGTGCGCACGCGTTCGATCCCGCCGCCGCGAATGCGATCGACAATGACATAACGCCCTGGCGCGAGCGTCCCGCGTGCCGTCCTGCCCCTGGCCACGATCTCCGGTGCGCTCAGATTCGCGGGCAAGTATTGGTCTGTGGCGCTTGCGGCGCCGGCGCAGACCATGAGGAGGCTTGCCACTATGAGCAGACGCCTCATGGCGTAGAGATTAAGGGTGGCGCACTAAATCCCCGCCCAGTTGAACCGCCTGCGCCGCCACGGAGACGTCCACGCCCGGGCCGCTATCGCGCAGGGTCGTCGTAATGCTTCCGCCCGATTCGTTCGTCTCCGAGATGACGACCGAGCCGTCCGCATTGCGTACGACGCTCTCGCTCCGCCCCAGCTGCAAGCTTTGCCCGGCTGACAAGAGCGTGGACTTGCCGTTACGCGTGATGCGGGCCTGGCCGTGGTTGTCGAGCGAGACCTGGGTCGCGCCGAAGTTCGTTGTGACCGCCGCTCGCCGGTTAAAGGTCACGCCGTTCGCGTCGGGTCGCGTGACCTCGGTCGCGATCTGAAAACCGCCGCGGAACGAATTGGAATCCAGCAAGTCCGGATGGTCGTCCATGCTGTCGAAGCGCGCCTGCTGCGTGCCCGTGCCCGTCGTACCGTCAAAGGCGAGATGCGGGTCGCCTTGCGACGATCCTTGGGCGCTGTTGAAGAACGGCTGCGCGCTCGCTCCGAGCGCGGACATCAGTTGCTGCAGCAGGTTCATGATCTGCGAAAGGATCGCGCCCAGTCCGCCGGCCGCGCCGGCCGTTGAAGGCCATGACGGAAATGGTGACCGCCGGATTTTGTCCATGTGCCCCGCGTTCCAGGCCGAGGGCCGGTCCGGCGCGCCCGCGACGGCGTCGCTTCCGATAGAATCGTCAATCGCGCCGCCGATGAGCGATGCGATGCTCTGTTGGATCTGCATACTCTCCTCCGTGTGCATTCATTCACGCGAAAGCCGCGCGATGGAAAGGGCCGGCCCCAACATCGCAGAAGGGCGCGAAAATGAGCGACTCGCAGCTCACTGCAATCGGCCGGCTCTCCGAGCGTCTCGTGACGCTCAAGGAGCGTCTTTGACTATGCCGGCAAGACGCGGCTGATCAGCGAGCTCGACGCCCGCACGCGCAGCGAGGATTTTTGGAGCGATCCCGAGCCCGCGCAGCGCACCATGAAGCAGCTTTCCGAACTCCGCGATGACGTCGATGCGATGGATGCGATCTCGCGCGCCCTCAGCGAGGCGCGCGAACTGCTCGCGCTTTTTCCGGAAGACGACGCCGCAAGCAAAGAGGTCGAAGTGAACCTCGCGCTGGCCGAGCAGCGGCTCGACGACGCCGAGATGGCGGCCAACTTCGACGGCGAGTTTGACGCGCACAATGCCATCGTGAGCATCTTTGCCGGCGCCGGCGGAGTGGATGCCGCCGACTGGACGCAAATGCTTACCCGAATGTACCTGCGCTGGGCTGAAAGCAAAGGCTTTTTGACGCACGTCGTGGATGAATCGCCGGCCGAAGAAGCCGGCCTGAAATCGGTGACCTTTTTTGTCCGCGGGCGCAACGCGTACGGAATGATGGAGAGCGAGCGCGGCGTGCACCGTCTGGTTCGCATCTCGCCGTTCGACGCGGCGCACCGCCGGCATACATCCTTCGCTGCAGTCGACATTATTCCGGAAATCGAGACGGGCGAAAACGTGCAGGTGGAGATCAATCCCGAAGATCTGCGCATCGAAACCTTTAAATCGGGCGGCGCCGGCGGCCAGTACGTGAACAAGACCGAGTCCGCCGTGCGCATCATCCACGAACCCAGCGGACTGATTGCGGCCTCGCAACAGGAGCGCTCGCAAGCCCAGAACCGCGACGTAGCCATGAACATTCTGCGCGCAAAACTCGTGCAGCGCGAATTGGAGTCGCGCGATAAGCGTTTGGCCGAATTACGCGGCGAGCGCAGCGCCAACGAGTGGGGGTCGCAGATCCGTTCCTACGTTTTGAATCCGTACCAACTCGTCAAAGACCATCGCACCAACGTCGAGACTGGCAGTACCGCCGCCGTACTGGACGGCGAGATCGACACATTCATTTGGCCGTATCTGCAGCAGCGGCGCGACCGCTAGATCGTCCCGGCAGTCTGCGCGACGGCGTGCTTTGGGGCGCCGTCGTCGTTTACGCAGTTGTGTTTTTTGCGCTGGGTTACATCCGGTATGCGGGGCATCGCAATTTCGTCGACCTCGGCATCTTTGCGCAAACCACGGCCAGCGCGTTCGGCTGTTTCTGCAATCCGATCGAAGGCAGTCACTGGGCCTTTCATTTTTCGCCGATCCTCTACGCGGTCGGTGCAGTTGTAGCGATTTGGCATTCGGCGCTGGCGCTGGTGGCGGTGCAGGCGATCGCAGGGGCGTTGACTGCACCGCCGATCTATGGAATCGTCCGGCGTTACGCGGATCGCAAGACTGCGCTGCTCGCGGCGTTCGTCGTGCTGCTCTATCCGCCGCTGGCCGGAGTCACGTTCAACGACTTTCACGAAAATGGTTTAGCGCCGGCCGCAATCGCCTGGCTGTTATGGGCGTTCGACGGCGGCTATGTCGTTGCAACCGTAGTATTCGCTGCTCTCGCGCTTGCGATTAAAGAAGACCAAGCGCTGTTTTTGACCGTTGCAGGGCTAATCGGCGCGTCGAGCTATCGGCGGGACCACCGGCGAATGCGTTTGGCGCTCGGCATTGCGATAGCTTCAGCCGTGGTCTTCGTGGCGTACTTCGCACTCATTCAGCCGCACGCGAACGCCAATCCCAATTGGGCCCCCACGCGTTTTTATAGCTGGCACTGGAGCCTCTGGGGCGGATTAGCTTCTGCCATTGCGAGCGCATTGGGCCAACGCGCCGGTTATTTGTTGCTCGCTTTCGTTCCGCTGTTATTCGTACCGTTCCGCAGTCGCGCCATCGTTCTCGCGATTCTGCCGCTACTCGAAGTGCTGAGTTCTGTGATGCCGACGACGTTTACGATGGGATCGCATTACGCCGGAGCTTGGATTGGGTATGTGTTTTTTGCCTTCGCGCTCGGAATAGCGTCTATCGCGCGCTCTAACACGCGCCGCGCGCACGTCCTATTGTATTGGTGTATCGGTTTGTGTGCGCTCGAGTTCGTAGTCGCGGATCCGCTGCACCCGGGATACTTTCTGCATGCGCCTGCCGCCCGGGATGCGCGGCTCGACGGGTTCTTGGCTGGACTTCCGCCCGACCTAAACGTCGCCACGCAAGAAGAAGCGTATACGCACCTCGCCGCGACCGATCCGAATGCAACGCTATTGCCTGAGGGGTCGCAGAGCTCCGTGCGCGCTTGCTATTTGCTGACCGACACCGACTTTCCGGACTCCGTTCGACTGAATGAATCGCGCGAGCTCGTTGGGTTATTGACGAGCAGCCAAACCTACATCACGGCGCGGCGCGACGGCGGCATCACCCTTTATAAGTCGCGGCTGTGTCGCGGAGCAGATCTTCCAACGCATCCGCCGCGATGACCGGCCACGCGCCTTCCAATTTCACGACGCGATAAGGCGACGCCCACGGCGACCAGCGGGCGGTCTGCAGGGCGAAGTTCTGGACGGCGAACACCGCAACAGTAGGAGTTCCGACCATTCCGGCTACATGCACCGCGCCCGAATCCGGAGCGACGATTGCTTTGGCCGAGGCGATAGCCTCTTTCCAAGGCTCGAGCTCGGCGAAGTATTCGATCGAAACTCCGGCGGCTTTGGAAAACTTCTTAGCGTAAGCGCGTTCGACTGCGGCAGAGATGAAGCGGATCGTGTGACGCGCGCTCAGGGTGCGGGCGAGCGCGACGAGATCGTCGAGCGATGCTCCCATGCGATTCCATTTGTCGGTGACTTGCAAGACGACGCGGTCGTCCGGTGCAGGTTCGGAATCGATCACGAAGGGGCGCAGGCGAGTGGGATCGCGGGGCACGGCGGAACCTCCGACGATGTCGCGTCCGAGCGAAAACAGCACCTGACTTTCATGCGGAGCGCGTGGATCCAGCCCCGCCGTGCGGTGAACCGTGCTCGTGCAGAGCAATCGCGCCCATAGCGTTTTCAGCGGCTTGCCCCAGCCGTTCTCGAACCCAATGCGCCGGCGCGCCCCGCTCACGCGAGCTAGCTGGTAGCCCGCAAGATCCTCCGTGGCAATCAGCGCATAGTCGTAGTGCGCGGCCGCCAGCTCGCTGCCGAGCCGCGCGATTTCTCGGCGCGCTTCGGGCGAGCTGTCGCGCAACGGAAACGTGGCAACGTGCACCGCATTGACCGCGTCCTTCGAAAAAACGCCGGCGTTCGCCGGCCGCAAAACGACGTCCACGCTCGCGCCGCGCTCGCGCAGTGCGGCGATTAAGGGCACGAGCGCGAGCGCATCGCCAATCGCATCCAGACGGACGATAAGCACCGATGGGGAAGAGTTCACTTCAAGCCAATGATTGCCAAAGAGAATCTGGTAACCCTGGATGCGCCCGACGGCTTTCGGGTCGCGAGCAGCCTGGGACGGGTAACGGGCTCCGCCAGCCGTCCGCACAGCATGCTGCGCGCGACCTTCCGCAGCATAGGCGCGTTCATCGGCCTCGCACCGATCGAATACCTGACCGACGCCGAGCGGGCTCGCGAAGAAGCGCTTGAGTCGCTGCGCAGCAATGCTTCGGCGCTGGGAGCGGACGCGGTTATCAAGATTCGGTTCGACGCGGTCGAGGATGAGGGCGGCGTGACGGCTGTGATGGCGCACGGCGAAGCGGTTCGCCTGCAATGAGTTTGGAAGACCGCGCGCGGCGCGAACGCGCGCTCGAAAAATTCGCAGCCGTCGCGGCCGCATGCCGGAAATGCCAGATCGGCTACGAGCGGCGCAACAACGTGTATGGCGAAGGCGATCCGTGCGCGCGGCTGATGCTGATCGGCGAAGGTCCGGGTGAGACGGAAGATTTGCTCGGACGTCCGTTTGTCGGACGCGCGGGCGAGCTGCTCGACAAAATGTTGGCAGCAATCGATCTTCCGCGCGAAGACGTCTACATCTGTAACACGGTCAAATGCCGGCCTACCGTTGAAGAAGGCGGTAAACTGCGCAACCGCGCGCCGATGCCGATCGAGATGACAAACTGCCGCCCATATTTGGACGAACAAATCGAAATCATTGCGCCGCAAGTTATTCTGGCGCTGGGCGCGCCGGCAGCTAAATCGTTTTTGGGCGCCACGTTCAGCATCACGCGGTCGCGTGGCCTCTGGTTCGAGGGGCCGAACGGCATTCCGTTGATGGCGACGTTTCATCCGGCCTACGTCTTACGCCAGGGCGGCATGGCGCTGACGGAGACAAAGCGCCAGGTCTGGTCGGATCTCAAACAGGTGAGGGCCAAGCTCGATGAGCTACAAGCTCAGGCCGCCAAGCCGAGCGTTCCGGAGCAAGTGGACTTGTTCGGCCCCCGCCCCGTGTTATAATCGCCGCCGTGGCTCGTAATCCTCAAGAGATATGGTTTGCGGAAAAAGTGAGGCGCGCCGGGTTTGCCGATGCGCAGGCCTTCGCGGCGCATTTCAATCTCAAACCGTACCGCCTCGAGCAGATCTATCGCGCAGCCGCCAAAGAGTTGGTTGAAGACGTCGGCGACGTGACGCCGCTGCCCAAAGAGCTGCGCGCGCAGCTGCAGGAAACGGATTTTGCTTTCGATTCGGTCACGCCGGTGCTGGTGCAGCGCTCGAGCGATGGGCAAACGAGCAAGGGACTCTTTCGCCTGGCCGATGGCGCGGAAGTCGAAGCGGTGCTGATGGAGCACTACCGCGATCGCAACACCGTCTGCATCAGCTCGCAGGCCGGCTGCGCCTTCGCGTGCGCGTTTTGTTCGACGGGCCAGGCCGGCTTCACGCGCAACCTGGAGGCAACCGAGATCTTCGACCAGGCGCGCTATTTTGCGCGCGAGCTCGCGGCTAAGGGCGAGCGGATCACCAACATCGTCTTTATGGGCATGGGCGAGCCGTTTCACAACTACGACGCGGTGATGGACGCGGTCGCGCTTCTGCACGATCCGCATGGATTGGGTTTGGGCCATCGGCATATCACGATTTCCACGGTCGGACTCGTGGATAAGATCGATTCCTTTGCCGACGAGCATCTGCAAGTGAACCTCGCAATCTCGCTTCACGCGCCGAACGATGAGATCCGGAGTTCGATGATGCCGGTCAATCGCAAGTTTTCGCTCGAAGAAGTTATGGCCGCGTGCGATCGATATATCCGCAAGACCAAACGAAAAGTCTTCTTTGAGTACGTGATGCTGCGCGGCGTCAACGACTCCGATGAAAATGCACGGGAGCTCGCGCGCCGTATGGCGGGGCACCTTTACCATGTGAATCTAATTCCCTACAACACTACGCCAGGTGCGTCATATGCCGGCACGGATCAGGAGCAGATCTGGCGGTTCGCGGCGATTCTGGAAGCTGCGGGCGTTCCGGTGACCGTGCGCCAGAACATGGGACGCGATATCGCCGCTGCCTGCGGCCAGCTACGCGTGGAAACTCAGCCGAAGGTGCGGAAAGAAAATGCTCCCGTCTGAACTGACGCTGGTGCCGGTATCGCTCGCCCAAGTCCTTTCAAAGGACGGGAATAGAAGCGCGAAAGACTTCTTCGATTTTGTCATCGACGGCATTTCTCTACGAGAAGTGTTGAAAACTGATGATGTTGCCGTCCTTAGCGATCAATGGGACAGCAGCGATTTTGCGCGTCAGCTCTTAAGCGAAGCTTCCGGCGATCAGCGCCTTGAAGGCCGAGCGCAGATCTACGGCTGCCGCGAGTGCCTCGACATAGAATGCGGCGGCATTGCCGTCAGCGTCACGCGAGTCGGCGATCGCGTTCGCTGGGAGACCTTTGCAAAGTTCTGGCCCGATTATGAGTACGATCGCTTCACATTCGAGCCGGTCCTTGCCGGGCGCTACGAGTTTGACTTGTCGCAGTACCGCGGGACGTTACAGCGCTTTATCGGCTAACCGCGCTACAACAAAGACGAGGCGCCGCATCACTGCAGCGCCTCGCGCGTTTCGATGTGTTGTCGGAATGATACCCCTAGCGATCCGACGGTAGCACATCTCCTACGGCTTCGCAACAACTGAGTCGTCGCGGCTGGAGCGCCCGGGAGCCCCAGCACTGCTCTGTCACGCGGTGGGGCGTTTTTGGCAACGGCAAAGGACGGTTTCGCTTCCTGACCTAAACTCGGGGCCAATGGAGAGCGGACCTTCCGGTGCACAAGCTTCGATGGAAGAGATCGCGGCGCTCGCGAAGCGCCGCGGCTTTATTTTTCAATCCAGCGAAATCTATGGCGGCATTGGCGGCTTCTATGACTATGGGCCGCTGGGCGCGATCCTCAAGAATAACGTAAAGCAGGCGTGGTGGCGCGACATGGTCGATCTGCGCGACGACGTCGTGCCGTTCGACTCGTCGATCATTATGCATCCCACCACGTGGGAGGCATCCGGCCATCTCGAGGCGTTCAACGATCGCATGGTGGACTGCAAAGTCTGCAAGCACCGCTTTCGCGCCGATCAACTCAAGAATCGCGAGCAGTGCCCGGATTGCGGCAGCAAAAACTCATTCACTGAAGAGCGCAATTTTAATTTGATGCTGCGCACATTCGTGGGCCCGATGGAGGACTCGGCTGCGGCGGCGTATTTACGTCCGGAGACGGCTCAGGGCATCTTCGTGAACTTCAAGAACGTTTACCAGAGCGCGCGCAAGCGCCCGCCGTTCGGCATCGCCCAGATCGGCAAAGCCTTTCGCAACGAGATCACGCCCGGTAACTTTACCTATCGGTTACGCGAGTTCGAACAGGCCGAACTCGAGTACTTCGTTCCGGATGACGGCCAAGATCTCAAACATTTCGAAGAATGGGTGCAGCTGCGCAAGGGGTGGTACTCGAAGTACGGCATTAACGCCGAGCGTCTGCGGTTTTACGAACTGACCGCCGACGAGCGTCCGCACTACGCCAAAGCCGGCATCGACGTCGAATATCTCTTTCCGTGGGGTTGGGGCGAGCTCGAGTCGATCGCGCATCGCGGTACGTACGACCTCGACGCGCACATGCGCGTGTCGGGTAAGGATCTCCGGTTCTACGACGAGGCGAGCAAGACGCACTACACGCCGCTGCTGATCGAAAGTTCGGCCGGCATGGACCGCACGACGCTGGTCATGCTGATCGATGCGTACGAAAAGGAAAAAGCCGTCGACCCGGCCGGCAAAGAAACCGAACGCATCGTCCTGCACTTCCATCCCAGCATCGCTCCGGTGCAGGCCGCCGTGTTTTCGCTCGCGCGCAACAAGCCGGAGCTCGTGGAACTCGCTCGCTCGATCGAGGCGCGGCTGCGTCCGCTGTTTCGCACGCAATACGATGAAGGCAACATCGGGCAACTCTACCGGCGCCAGGACGAGATCGGAACGCCGTTCTGCCTGACGGTGGATTATGAAACCTTAACCGACAAGGCCGTCACCGTGCGCGAGCGCGACTCGATGAAGCAGGAGCGCGTCCCGACAGAAGCGCTTGAGGCCTATTTGCGCGAACGTCTGATCCGATGACCGTTTCGAACGCACTGGAAAAACCGATCTGGTTTTTTGAAGAGGGCAGCGCCGAGATGCGCGACTTGCTTGGCGGCAAGGGCGCGGGCCTGGCGGAGATGACGCGCGCCGGGCTGCCGGTGCCGCCGGGCTTTACCATCACCACGCAAACGTGCCTGCAGTACTACGACCTTGGACGCCGCGAGCCGCCGGGTTTGGAAGACGGCATCAAATCGGCGATGGCCGAATTGGAGCGCCGCACCGGCAAAGGTTTTGGCGATCCGGCCAATCCGCTGCTCGTCTCCGTGCGTAGCGGCGCGCGTGCGTCGATGCCAGGCATGATGGACACGATCCTCAATCTCGGCCTCAACGACATTACGGTCGAAGGATTGGCAAAGCTTTCGGGCAGCGACCGTTTTGCGTGGGATGCCTATCGCCGTTTTGTCATGATGTTTTCGAGCGTCGTGCTCGGCGTCGAAAAGGACTTGTTCGAAGAGCGCATTGCGGAACGAAAGAAAAAACTGGGTGTTTCGACCGATCCCGAGATCGACGCGAAGAACTGGCGTGAGCTGGTCGCGGAGTTCAACGAAATCGTTCGCAAGCACGGACAGCGCGAATTCCCGCAGGACGTTCAAGAACAACTGAAGCTTGCGATTAACGCAGTGTTCGATTCCTGGTATTCCAAACGCGCGACCGACTACCGCCGCTACAATAAGATCCCCGACGATTGGGGCACGGCCGTAAACGTAGTGGCCATGGTCTTCGGAAATCTCGGCGACGACTCGGGCACGGGCGTGGCATTTACGCGCGATCCGAACACGGGTGAGAAGAAGCTCTTTGGCGAGTACTTACGCAATGCGCAGGGCGAAGACGTCGTCGCCGGCATCCGGACGCCCGAGAAGATCGCCGACCTCCAACGCTCGCAGCCCGCGGTCTACGACCAATTCGTCGACATCGCCGATAAACTCGAGCGCCACTATCGCGATGTCCAGGATCTTGAATTTACGATCGAGCGCGGCACGCTGTACATGCTGCAGACGCGCAATGCGAAACGCACGGCAGAGGCTGCCGTCCGGATCGCGCTCGACCTCGTGCGGGAAGGCGTAATCGAAAAACGCGAGGCGCTGGGCCGCGTCAGCGCCGCTTCATTAGATCAGCTCTTTCATGCACGCATCGATCCGAAAGAGAAGTACGAAGTTGCCTGCAAGGGTTTGAACGCGTCGCCCGGAGCGGCCGCCGGGCAAGCCGTCTTTGACGCCGACACCGCCGAGAGTTGGGGAACCGCGGGCAAAGCTGTCGTCCTGGTGCGCGTCGAGACGAATCCCAACGACGTGCACGGCATGTTTGCCGCGCGCGGCGTGCTGACCGCAAAGGGTGGCGCGACGTCGCACGCTGCCGTCGTCGCGCGCGGAATGGGCAAGCCCTGCGTTGCCGGTTGCGAAGCGCTGCTTATCGACACGGCCAAAAAGCGTGCGACCCTTGGAAAGGCCGCGATAAAACAGGGTGATTGGATCACGATCGACGGCACGACCGGGGACGTCATCGCAAGCGAACTCAAGCTGATCGACCCGCCGTCGCAGTTGCCGGATTGGCTAGCCACGTTCTTGAGTTGGGCCGACGAGGAGCGCAAGCTCGAGGTTTGGGCCAACGCCGATACGCCGCCGGATGCGATCAAGGCGCGCGAGTTGGGCGCCACCGGTATCGGTCTCTGCCGCACGGAGCATATGTTCATGCAGCAAGAGCGGCTGCCGATCGTTCAGGAGATGATTCTCTCCGACACGCCGGAAGCGCGCGCGGAAGCGCTTGCCAAATTGTTGCCGTTCCAGCGCGAGGACTTTCTCGGAATCTTGGAAGCGATGCAGGGCCTGCCGGTAACGATCCGGCTGCTCGACCCGCCCCTGCACGAGTTTTTGCCCTCGCTTCAGGACCTGTTGGTCGAGACGACCGAGCTGCGTTTAAAGAAGGGCAAGAAGTCGTCGAAGTACTTAAAGAAAATGGCCGTGCTCAAGCGCGTGCAGCAGTTGCACGAGCAAAATCCGATGCTCGGCTTGCGCGTCTGCCGGCTGGGAATTCTCTACCCGGAGATCTACGCGATGCAAGTGCGCGCGATCTTCGAAGCGGCTTGCGAATTGAAGAATCGCGGCATCAACGTCCGGCCGGAAGTGATGATTCCCGGCGTCGGCACCAAAGAAGAGATGCAGTTTACGGGCGACGCCGCGCGCGCGGCTGCGGAAGAAGTGATGGCCGAGCGCGGTGTGAAGGTTCCTTATCACGTCGGCACGATGATCGAGTTGCCGCGTGCCTGCACTGTCGCGGACGAGTTGGCCGAACATGCCGAGTTCTTTTCGTTCGGCACCAACGACCTGACGCAGACGACGTACGGCTACAGCCGCGACGATGCCGAAGCGTCGTTTATTCCGCGTTATCTCGAGCTCAAGATCCTCAAAGACGATCCGTTTCAGGTGTTGGACCGCCAGGGCGTCGGTTCGCTGATGCAGGACGCCGTGCGCCGCGGGCGGGAGAAACAGAAGGATATGAAGATCGGCATTTGCGGCGAGCACGGCGGCGATCCGTCGAGCGTGGCATTTTGTCACGGCCTCGGGTTGAACTACGTTTCGTGTTCGCCATACCGCGTGCCGATCGCGCGTCTCGCCGCCGCGCAAGCCGCGCTCGGTTCTCTGAAGTAACAGCATGAAAGCATTTAGCGTCGTCTTCGCCGCCATCGGGCTTCCGATAGCGCTGGTGCTGCTGATCGCCCCCGTAACGTGGGGATATGGCGGCCTCACGGTGCGTTTCAAAGCCGGCACAACCGCGAACGATACGCGCGCCACCATTCGCAACATCGATGCCGGCGGAGTGGCCGCGCGCGCCGGATTGCGTGTCGGTACGCAGTTCTTCATTCCGTACCAAGACCGGGTAACGTGGAATTCGGGACGCGCAGGAGATGCGATAACGATTTTGGTTTTGCGCGGGAACCGGTGGCAGCCTATGAAGCTAACGTGGGGGCCGTTCACGCCGCCCCTTGCGACCGTGGAGGAGTGGCGCAAAACCGGTTATGCGATCACGGCTTTGCTGGCCTTCGTACTTGCGCTCCTGGTGGGAATGCGTGCGCGCGAGTCGCGGTTAGGGCCAATCGCTACGTTCGTGTTATTGGCGCTCGGATGGCGAGCGGTCGCCGGAGCGCTGACTTTGGCCGCGCCGACAACGGCGTTAAGCGAAGGTGCGCAGTACGCCGTTTGGCTGACCGACGGCGTCATTCTGGCCGCTATGCTGTTTCTTTTGGGAACGTTTCCGCCGAACCCGGGAATCGTTCGGCGTGTTCTGCAATACGCTGCAGTTCCCGCGGGAATACTCGCTTGGTTAGCGTCCACCATTCCATACGTAACGTTTTACGTGCCGTTAACGGCAGCTCAACACTTCAGAAGTTCGGTTGGAAACAATGGGATTGCGCTCGCCGGCCTCCTGCAATTATTGCTGGTGGCTGCGTGCGTCGATGCGCTTGTGCGCGCGCCGATCACCTATCGCGCTGCGACGCGCTGGCTGGCCGGCTCGTGGCTCATCGCTGCCGCATTAACGGCAGGCTACGGTCTAGCTTATGACTTAATCGCCGGCACCTTCGGAATCCATGCACTCGATCCGCTGCCTTTTATCGCCAACATTCTGTTTGCATTCGGCATCTCGTATCCGATCTTACGTCATCGTTTGACGGATCTGAATATCTTCGTAACGCGTGCCACGATTTACGCGGTGGTCTTGCTTGTTATTGTAGCGCTCTTTGCCCTCGCCGAATGGCTAGTCGGTCGACTCTTTGAAAATGCGCCGCAAGTGGTCGCACTGATAATTGTTCTGATACTTGGCATTTCCGTGCGCTGGATTCATGCGATCGTTGAGAGCCGGCTCACCGCAGTCGTCTTTCACAAACGGATTGCGGGATTAAACGACATTCGTCGCGTCGCTCGCGAGGCGGATATTGCAACCGATTCGCACGCCATTATGCAGGTTGCGTGTGCAACGATGCATCGAGGGCTGGATATACCGTCAGTCGCTTTTTATCTGCGCGATGGGAACGAATACGTCATGCTGCGCGCGGCGGGCGATGCTCCGTGGCCGGAAGCGTTCGACATGAACAGCGCGTTGCTGCTGCGTTTGCGCCGCTGGAAAGAGCCGTTCGAAACCCTGGACGCCGGCGGCGAACACCACACGCTGGTTCTGCCGATGAACGCCCGCGGAGTGCTGGTTGGATTCGCGTGCTGCGGGCCCAAGGCCGATCGCACAGCGTATCTAACCGACGAAATAGATGCGCTGGCCTATCTCGCTACAGAAGTTGGCGTGGCCTGCGCCTGGCTATCGCAAATGCAGGTTCCAGAGCCCGCAATTACGCGCAGCATGGTGCCGACCGAGCGATTAACCTAGCAAAAAAGCGAGTGTCGGCGCCATGCAAGCATCACTGACCGCGGTCTTTGAGATCGGCGATTACGTCCCAGGCTGCATTTCGTACGCCCGGTTCGGTGTCGTGCGTCTGTACGAATTGCAGCGCTGGGATAGCCGATTTCTGATTCAGCCTTCCGAGCGCGCGAATCGCGGACGACCGTGCACGGAAATACGGATCGCTCCTGGCAAGCGCGATAAGCGTACCCTCCACCAGCGTCGGATTCTTCTTGCCGATCGTGCCGAGAGACGAGATAGCCTCGAGGCGCTCGGCTTCATTTACGCCGTACGCAGCGCGAGCTTTGATGAGCGGAATTGCGCGGAAGTCTCCAAGGTTCGCAAGCCCGGTCAGCGCGCCGATTGCAACCGGCTCACGGAACGCGTGCCGGTTCAGGCCTGCGACAAGGATCTCATATGCGCCGGCCATCTTGGTCGCGCCGAGCCCGCGCAGCGCCGCGCCCGCGATCAATGGATTTGACGAAGTGGTCAGCGCTTTGAGGTCATTCTGGAGCGCCGGGACCGATGGATGGTCGAGATTTTCGACAACCCCACCCGCTGCGATGACCACACGCGGATCCTTGTCGTGCAGAGCCAAGCGCACTGTCTCCGCATCGTCGAGCGACGATTCGGTATCGAGCGCATCAACGCGCACGCCATAGAACGGATCGCCGGTCACGACTTGGCGGATGAAGCCCGCCGCGGCAGCTTTGTCTTTGCCTTTTGCTCTGCCTAGGTTGGCGACTGCCCACAAGCGATCTCCGACGTACGGCGCATGCAGAGCCTGGTAGCCCAAATCCGCGATCGACTTATCGACGTGCAAGCCGCGCAGCACGTTGTTGTTGTAGTCGAATAACACCATCACGGGCTGCGACGCGACGTTCGGAATGGTCACGACCTGGTGGTTGGCGTTGGCCGTGAAGTGCGCGACGTTGGCCGCTCCTCCGGGCAACGCGTTGCTCGTCGAGCCTGCGATCCAAACGCCGACGTCAATCGGCATGGTGAACGGTTTACCGTCGTGGTTCTTCTGGGTGACGTCAAGCGTGAGCGTCTGAGCGGTCGCGTCATAGCTCTCCTTGACCCAAAAATCCGGATACGCCGGACGGTAGAACCACTCGTTTTCAAACCAGTCGAGGTTCGTACCCAGCGATTTTCCGATCGCGACGAAGAACTGATGCGTGTTGGCATTCTTGTGCTGGTAGGCTAGCAGATAATCGTGCAACGCGTGGAAGAATTTGGCGTCGCCGTACATCCAGCGCAGCATGTGCAGCACCTGTCCGGGCCGCGGATAGCCGCTTGAGTCGAACGAATCCATGGCGTTGGCGTACCTGTACTCGACGATCGGCCGCCAATAGCGTCTAGTTTCGCCGAAATACGCCTGTTGAGCGTGATAGCGCTCGTATTGGAACTGCGCTTCGCCGAAGTGATGCTGCGACCACAGCTCTTGGAAGTATGTCGCGTACCCTTCGTTGATCCAGACATTCGGCCAATCCGCCATCGTAACGTCATCGCCCCACCATTGGTGCGCGAGTTCGTGAGAGACGAGACCGTCACACGAGCGTTCGAGATCGTATTGCGGCGGATGAATGGCAAGTTCGGTCTGCGTCGTAGCCGACGCGTTTTCCATGCCGCCGGCGGTAAAGCGCTCAACGGCCGTTTGGTCGTATTTCTCCCACGGATACGGAACGCCGATGATCTTTTGGAAAAACGCGACCATTTGATTGGTGCGGCCGAAGCAAATCGAGCCCCACTGCGCGTCGGCTTGCGACGTAAAGAAATCCACCGGCGTCGTGCCGTTTACGGTGTGAAAGCGGACGTACGGTCCGGCGCTAAAAGCGATGAGATACGTGGACAAAGGCGCCGGTTCGACCCAGTCCCATGTGCTGGTCGAGCCGTTGGCCGTGTAGGATTTCAAGTGGCCGTTGGCCGTCACGCGCCAGCCTTTTTGCACCGTGATGATCTGCTCAACTGGCGTTTTCTGGTTGGGCTCATCCCACGTCGGCAGCCAGAGGCGGTTATCCTCAGACTCGCCTTGCGACCAGATCTCGGGCTGGTAATTTGGATAATACTTGTCCGGACGGATGAAGTAGATGCCGCGCACCGGTTTCACGCTGTACTTCATCTCGATCGCGAGCGTATCGGTGGCTTTTGCCGGCTGCGCGAGATTGACGTACAGATGATCGTTGGCCACGTTGTAATGCGCCGGCGCGCCGTTCACCGTTACGCTTGAAAATTGCAGGCCTACGCTGTTGAACGGGACGACGCTCAAACCGTTCGCTTTGGGCGAGATGACGTTCGTCACATCGCCGTAAGCGATGCCCTTTGCAAAGTCGAACGACATTTTGATGAGCGTATTGTGGAAGCGATACGGCGCTATCGCGGTCTTGTGATAGTAGGCCTGCCCCCGGCCGTAGGGCCGCGGGTGAACTCTCGGTGGCGGCGCCGCAATCGCGGCGATAAAAACGATTCCCAATATCGCGGCAACGGCCGCACGTCCGGCATTCTTCATTTTTAAGGAGTTGTGAAGGGCTCTGGGCTATTCCTTGCCCTAGTCACTCAGGCAAGCGATGACGGTCTCAATTACGCGCTTGGATTCGTCCGGATCGCGCACTTGAATGCAGACGGCGCCCGTTTCACGCGCCGGATAATCATTGCCGCCCGGAAACAGGGCGTCGCCGACGTAGAGCATCTCCGAAATCGCGATCCCGAGAATGTCGCGCAGCTTCCGGATTCCGTAGGCTTTATCGATTCCAGGCTTGGTGACGTCAATCGACGTTGTGCCGCCCATATGCACGGAGAAATTCGGCAGCGTCTTGTCGAGCAGCGCTTTGATCGCCTTGCGTTTCGAGAAATCCGGATCCCACTTTTCCTTGGCGTCCAGCGGAGCTTGCTGGCCAAGCGCGGAGTACGTAATCTGGCTTCCGCGATCTTCGATCGTTTCGCCCCAAGTCTGCTGAACGGCGAAGCCGGATTCCGCGACCGCTTTTTGCAGCGCGCTAATGATCGTTGCTTTTTCGGCGTCGGTGAAATCCTCGGCGTAGAGCAGTTTCCAATCGCCGTCCTTATATTGATAGAACCTAGTGCCGCACGTCGGCAATAGCGATAGGTCCTTTAGGCGGTCGTCCTGAGGTAAATGCGCGACGACTTGCGTCTGGAATTGCGGATAGCCGCCGCCGGAGATGATTGCGACCTTGGCGACGCCTAGGAGCGAGGTGATAAGCTTTGCCATCTCATCGTCGATTGCCGATTTGCTGAGCGCCAAAGTTCCGTCGAGGTCAAAAACGATAAGTTTTTTCATGAGTGCGTCGCCACGCGGCAAATCTGGCGCGCTTCGGTAACGTCGACGCGCGCACGCTCGACGAAAAGTTTGCGCCAGTAAGCTTTGCCGGAAAGTTTTGCGATTAAATCCGACGCTTCGCGCGCGTCAACGACCGCTCCCGAACTCGTGCTTACCCAGACGGTCGGCGCTTTGGGATCGGCTTGCAGCGGCAGACGGTGCATGAGCTGCGTCTGCTCGTCCGCCCACACGGCATCGCCGTAAGCTTTGCGGAGCGCCTTTTCGCAGCGCTCGAATGCGCGCAAGTCCTTCTCGGCATTGAATTCGGCGGCAAGCGCATAGAGCCGCACGCGCTCGCGCAGCGCCCGCGCGGCAGTCGTGTCGCGGTCGCGGAGTTCGTTGAGCACGCGAAAGTCGTCCCAGCGCAAGAATTCGTCGATCGAATCCAATGCGTGCGGGTCGGGCCACAGCTCCGTTAATGCCTGCTGCAAGATCCGTTCGAACATGCGCGTCGTGTGATGAAAATAGACCGAGGCAAACATCATATAGCGCGCCAGCAGAAACGATTCGAGCGCGACGACGCCGCGGCGGTCGATGCCCATAACGGCTTTCCCTTCGACTTCGAAGATGCGGAGCGAACTCAGCAGCTGGTCGGCATCATATCTTCCGCCCGCGACGCCGGTAAAGTACGCATCGCGCTGCAGGTAGTCCATGCGATCGGCGTCGAGGTTGGGGCCGCTGACGAGCTCCGCCAGCACGCCAAACTGCGCCTGCGGCTTGCCCAGAATGAGATCGCCGACGTGTTGTGAGTCGACGTCGAGATCGGCCAGGTGCGCTTGAATCTCGGGACGCTCGAGAATAGCTCGGGTGCGATCTTCGTGTCGCACGCCGAGGACGGCTTCGCACGCGTGGCTGAACGGACCGTGTCCGACGTCGTGCAAGATCAGAGCCGCGCGCACGAGCCGCCGCTGATAGCTGATGTCGACATCGTTTGTAAAGAATTGGCGCCCGTGACGGACCAGCTCGTCGAATGCGCGCGTCCCTACAGCGAGCGCTCCCAGCGCGTGTCCGAAGCGCGAATGTTCGGCGGAGGGAAAAGCGAGGTACGCCAGGCCGAGCTGCCTAAGCCGCCGCAGGCGCTGCAGCGCCGGCGTGTCCAAAAGACGAGCCTCGGCTGGCTCCAGCTCGATGAAATGATGGACCGGATCGTAAATTCGCTTCATATAATACGTCCTGCGAGTTCTGCGGCAGCGGCGGAGACTCCGGCGCTGCGGCGAAGTTGCCGCTGATGCCGGTCGACCAGGGAGCCATCAGCGAGATTCGCGCTCGCATCGACATCGGGAGTTTCATCGGCTCCTACGTTCAGCTGCGCAAGCGCGGAAACGATCTGGTCGGCCTCTGCCCGTTTCACAACGAGAAGACGCCGTCGTTTCACGTGCATCCCGACAAGGGCTTTTTCAAGTGCTTCGGCTGCGACGCCGCCGGCGACGTCTTCACATTTGTCGAGCGCCATGAAAATCTGAAGTTTCCGGACGCGTTGCGCATGCTGGCGCAGCGCGCCGGCGTGGAACTGGAACCCGAAAATCCGCAAGCCACGCGCGCGCGCAACGAACGCGAAGCAATTCATGAGGCCAACCGCATCGCCACGGCGTTTTTCGAGCGCATGCTGCGTACCCCGGCGGGCGCCAAGGCCCGCGCATACTGCGAAGGACGCGGGCTGTCCGAAGCCACGATAGAGAAATTCCATCTGGGTTACGCGCCCGACGAATGGGAAGCGCTGGCGGGCGAACTCCGGCGCAACAATATCGATCATGCACTTGCGGCCAAGGGCGGTTTGCTTAAGCGCGGCGAGCGCGGGTTCTACGATTTCTATCGCGGCCGCTTGATGGTGCCGACGTACTCGACGACCGGCGAGGTAATCGCCTTCGGCGGACGCACGCTCGGCGATGGTGAGCCCAAATATTTGAATACGTCGACGACGCCCGCGTATGAGAAAGGCCGCCATCTCTTCGCTTTGAATATCGCGCGGCGCGCGGCCGCGCGCGATCGCACACTGATCGTCGTTGAGGGCTATCTCGACTGCATCGCGCTGCACCAAGCCGGTTTCGAAAACGCGGTGGCGGCGCTCGGTACGTCGTTCACGCAAGAGCAAGCCAAAGAGCTGCGCAAATATGCCGACGGCATCTTTTTGTGCTTCGATGCGGACACAGCCGGAAAGTCGGCCGCCGACAAAGCCATCGAGACCGCCGCGCAAGTCATCGAACATGCCGGCTCGGGCGTTCGCATCGTGGAACTGCCTGAAGGCGCCGATCCGGACGGTTTCGTGCGCGAACACGGCGCCGAAGCATTCGCGACGCTGCTCAAGAACGCCAAGCCGGCGATCGAATTCCGCTTGGAGCGCGAGGTTGCGCGGCTGCAGGCCGGCTTCTCGTCGCCCGCGGTTATCGCGCGCGAGGCCGAGACGCTGATCCGGCGGCTCATTCCCAAGGCGGAGTGGGACCGCTGGCGCGTGTGGATCGCCCAGCGCCTGCAGCTCAACGTCGACGAACTGCGCAACAGCCGCTTTTTCGCCAACAGCGCAAACTTCGCGCCGCGCCAGTTGCCCGTCACCGGGCACCGCACGCGCAGCGTGCACCCCTCGTCGTTCGAGCGCGACGTCCTGGCGATCGTTATCGAGGATCCGTCGCTTCTGCGCGAGTTTAAGGACCGGATTCCGCAAGAGCGGTTTCGCAACGAGGTCTACCGGCGGATTTACGACCGCCTGGCCGCCGCCGCGGAGCGCTTGAACCAGACGGCGGACGTATTCTCACTCTTTACAGACGATAATGAAACCTTGGCCCTGCTTTCGGGGTTGAGTCAGCGGGACCGGAGTTCAACGCCGCCTTATACAGACTCTGACGAGCGGCGAGCCCACTTGGAACGGGTAGTCGAACGGCTGCAGCTCGACGATCAGCGGGAACGCTATCAGGAGCTGTCGCGCCGAATAGATGAACTGGCTACCGCCGGGCAAAACATTAGCACGGAGCTGCGCGGCGAGTACGACGCCCTGGTCTCCAAGCTCAAAAAATAAACGAAAGGAGGTGAGATAGAAAATAATGGCACGCAAGAAATCGCCGTCCGCGAACGGCACGGGCGCAGTCCTTGAAGCTCCGACCACATCGATCGAAGAGCTCAAGAAGCGCATACTCGAACGCGGGAAGAAGCGCGGTTCGGTTACGCTTGACGAGATCAATCTCGAGGTTGGCCGCCTGGCGGAGACGCGCGAGGAGCTCAACGAAGCCGAGATCTTTGAAGAATTGATGACGGATCTCAACGCCGCAGGCATCGAGGTCGTCGAGGAAACCGAAGAAGAGAAAGCCGAAGCCGACGAAGAGGCCGCCGCTGAAGAAGCCGTAGCGGCCGGGCTGGCGCTGGACGATCCGGTACGCATGTATCTTAAGGAGATCGGCCGCGTTCCGCTGCTCTCCATGGACGACGAGAAGAATCTCGCGATGAAGATCGAGGCCGGCGAACGCGAACTCGAGCGCAACGGTTCGATCAACTCCACTATCGTCACCACCGGCGAAGAAGCCAAGCGCCAACTGACCGAAGCCAACCTGCGGCTCGTCGTGTCGATCGCGAAGAAGTATGTCGGCCGCGGCATGCTCTTCTTGGACTTGATCCAGGAAGGGAACCTCGGCTTGATTCGCGCGGTCGAAAAATTCGACTACCGTAAAGGCTACAAGTTTTCGACGTACGCCACGTGGTGGATACGTCAGGCGATCACGCGCGCGCTGGCCGATCAGGCGCGCACGATTCGCATTCCCGTGCACATGGTCGAGACGATCAACCGGCTCATTAAGATCTCACGCCAGTTGCTGCAAGAGCTCGGGCGCGATCCATCTGTTGAAGAGATCGCCGCCGAGATGGGCCTCACGCCTGAAAAAGTTCGCGAAGTGATTAAGATCAGCCAAGAGCCTATCTCTCTCGAAACGCCGATCGGCGAAGAGGAAGACTCGCACTTGGGCGACTTCATCGAAGATCAGGAAGCGGTGGCGCCGGCGGAAGCCGCCTCCGTGATGCTGCTCAAAGAAAAAATGCAGGACGTTCTACAAAACTTGACCGACCGCGAACGCAAAGTGCTCGTGCTGCGGTTCGGCTTGGAAGACGGCCATCAACGCACGCTCGAGGAAGTCGGCCAAGAGTTCGGCGTAACGCGCGAACGCATCCGCCAAATCGAAGCCAAAGCGTTACGCAAGCTGCGCCACCCGTCGCGCGGCAAAGCCCTCAAAGACTATTGGTCAAACGAATAAGTTGATCGGCGGGGTTACACTCCGTCCAGTTTACCCCAATTGATTTGACGCGAGGCCCAAGCGGGGGCTCGATCCGCGAAGTTATAAAGAACTTCGAAATGCTTTCGTACGGGCGTGTGCGCGCATTTCGCGGATCGAGTCCCCGCTTGGGACGCGCGACAAAGCTACATCTCGCCTTTGGCGTTCTCCGTCGAAGGATGAACCAGCGGATTGGTCGCCGCAAACGCGCCCTTCGGATTAGGTGTCAGCCAAATCTCTGTGTCCCATTGAGCCGGGAAGAGAAAGATCTTCGCGACCTGTGAGGCGTCTTTGACTTTGCCCATCTTTACGAGGGTTGCGACTTGCGGATTGTTGATGTCGCCGCCGGCCGCGATCCAATCCTTGGCGCGCGCCGCCAGTCCGTAGCTCATCGTTCCGTCGGGATTCTTCAAAATCCAATGCACATGCGCGACGCGGAATTTGAACCAGCGGCCCGGACTCAGTCCCCACAGATGCGGTGTAACCGCCGGCATCGTGAGTGTGCGCGAGAAGTCCGCGCCGAGCAAACGGCCCTTGACGTCGTACCAGAGCTGAGAAGGATGCCGCGGGTCAACGCTGTTCCATTTCAGGTTCGCGTAGCTGATGGCGCCCGTCTTGTCCTCGTTGTTGTAGCGGAAGTAGCCGCCCTTGATCGCTGCGGCCGGATTGGGAAAGCGGGCGTTCAGATCTTTAGTAGCGTTTTGCACGAACGCCAGCTCGCTCGGGAGCGGCGTGTCGGGGAGCGGGGCCGGCGTCTGAGCCAGAACGGCCGACGCGGCGAAAAATGATAGCGCCAGTGCGAAAAGCGCACGTTTCATGGGTCAACACTCCGTCTTTATTTACGTTGGTTGAGCGGTCGGTAGAACGCTTGGCGACGGCTTCGGCGTGGGCGGTGTGAATCCCGGAGGCGTGGCCACCGAAGCCGGCCGGAACGGTGGGCGGGGCGTGTCGGCCGCTCCCGCGATGGGCTGGGGCGTTACGATCGCCACGGCGCCGGCAACCGAGCGTAATTCAGCGGCGATACGCGCGCGCATAACAGTGCCGGGGCGGAGATCGACCTCCATGCCCTTGCGCAGCATGTGATAGAGAAAGTGGTACGGGATGAAGATGTCGCCGACCGTGTCGGTCACGTTGCGCGTCGAGGCCTGGCCCGCGGTTAAAGACGGATCGATGTGCGAGCTGGGAGTGACCAGCGGCAACGATTGGCCGTTCGCAAGCGTGAACGGTTCAAAGTAAATGTCCACTGAGCCGTCGACGTTGGCCATCTGCGCACCCGACGTGTGCAGGATGCGAATCTGAACCGGCGCGCCGGCGGCGGCGACCGTCATGCCGCCCAGAATGATGGGATCGCGCAGATGTGCGCGCACAAAGGTTCCCTCTTGACCGCGCGAGCTAATGTCGCCGTCGAGAACGAAGAAGATGCTCGAGTTCAGTGGGAGGTCCGTTGTCGAACGGGATGGCTCCGGCGCCGGACTGGCCGATCCGACCGTGCGCGGAACAACAATAGCGCGAGCCTCTTGTGGGCCCGCGCTCATTGCTGCGATAACGGATGCGGCTGCGAGCGCCAGTATTCCGGCGCGACCCAGCTTAGCTGGCTTTCTTTTGCTCTTCGGCGGCTGCAGCAGCGCGTTTGCCCTCTTCGATGAGTTGCTTAACTTTTTGGCCGCCTTTTTGCCCGATCGCCTCGTAGAAGCTTGGCCCATAGCGGTCGCGCGTTGCTTCGCCGCCCTTTTTGCCGCCCTTCTTACCGATCTGCTCGTAAAAGGCGTGGCCGTGGGCGTTTTTCGTAGCCTGGCCGCCCTTGCGGCCGATCTGCTCGTAAAACTCCGGGCCGTACTTTTTCTTGACGGTTTCGCCGCCTTTTTGCCCGGCTTCGCGGACGGTCATGCCGCCGGCTTTCTTGAGCGGGCCGTTTGGGGTGTTCATAATAAGACTTCTACCTCGGTTCTTTGCGCCGCCCTAGAAGGACGGCAATCTCATGCTCCATATACTAGAACGCAAGTTCGGCCCGGAAAGTTGAGCAAATGACCCTGATCCAAGCGGTTGCTTTTACCTTAGTATCGGCCGTGAGCACGGCTGCAGCCAATCCAAGCGTCCAAATCGAGCGCCTCGAGGCGGCCCGGAGCCTAGGCAACGGGGCCCTCGCCGGGTTTCTGAATTCAGGCGACCGCAGGGTGGCGGTACGCGCCGCGCTGGCCATCGGCCGGACCAAAAAACCGGAAGGCATCGCTCTCTTAGCGCGGCACGCCGGCGATCGTGACACGGCTCTGCGTGCCATGAGCATCTACGGCCTGGGGCTCATCGGCGGCATCCCGGCGACAGGCCCGGTGCTCAACGCGCTGCTGCACGACCCAAGCGGGGCCGTACAAGTGGTGGCGCTCGACGCCACCGATCGCCTGGAGACCGCGCACATGCTCTCCGTCAATCAGGAACGCGCTGCCGGGCGGCGGGTCCGCGAGCTCCTGGGCGTGGCCGACGTCATCGTGCGCGGCCGCGCGGCCACCACACTCGAGGCCTTTCACGGGTCGTCGTTTGCGCAAGACGTCGTCGGTTCGCTGTCGCGCGCCTATGCGGGCGAACGCGATTCATACGTGCGCTGGCATATCATGTGGACGCTCTTCCGCGCATACGCTAAACGCGCGCCGGTTGAAACGCTGCAGGCCGGCCTGCACGATCGCAGCGACCTCGTGCGCATCGAGGCCGTGCGTGCTTTCGGACGGCGCGGCGACAAGGATGCGATCGCGTGGCTTCAGCCGTTGACCGCAGATCCGTCGTGGCGTGTGCAAGAGCAAGCGCTAGAGTCGATCAAAGTTTTGCAAGGCGGCGCGCTGACTGCACATCTGAAAGAAATGCCCGCCGGCATTCACACGCCCGCGCCGGAGCCGGATCGGTTCGCATCCTTGGCCGCTTTGCCGCGCGCGGTCTCCTCCGCACGTCCGCAAAAACCGAGCCCCGACGCAATTCTGACTGCGCCGCCGCTCTATCCGACGACCATCGCTTTGGTTTCCGGACCCGCCAAAGGCCCGCATCCGCGTGTCCGGCTGGTCACGACCAAGGGCAACATTTACATCGAGCTCTTTCCGGAGTGGGCGCCGCTCACGGTCGAAAACTTTCTCAACCTGACGAACTCCGGCTATTACGACAACAATCCATGGTTTCGCATCGTGCCCGACTTCGTCGTGCAGACCGGCGATCCAAAGGGTGACGGCAGCGGCGACGCCGGCTACACCATTCCGGCCGAAGAGAATCCGATTGAGCAGAACAGCTACATCATCTCCATGGGCATGAACTACACCGATCCGCCGAACGCCCATGCTATCCGCGACTCGGCGGGCACGCAATTCTACATCACGCTTTCGCCGCAGCTGCATCTGGATCGCGACTTTACGGTCTTTGGGCGCGTGATCGGCGGCACGGATGTCTTGGGCCGGCTAATCGAGTCCGACAAAATCGTTCGCGCCGAATGCATCCCGGATTCACCGTAGTGCGCATTGCGCTTGTGGCGCTTGCGCTGATCCTTTCGGGCTGCGGGACGCCGCAACAGCTCCCCATCGAGATTCCGTCGTGCGATACCGTGGTCGGCTCGCACGGTGTCACCCTAACTGCCGTCGTGAAGAACGACTCCTACAAACCCGTTAGCGGCCTGTCGATAGCGGCCGATTTCTACCGCGACTTTCGCACGACGCATCTCACCGGCACAACAAAGATCCCGCTGGCGCTAAACCCGGGCGAAGAACGGAATGTGACGTTCGAGATTCCTACAAAGGTTTCAGGGAGTTTGGGCCGCGCGATGCGCTGTTTTGCCACGCGCGTGGTTTATCAGGACGGAACCTCGCAAACGGTCAAATAGCGAGCCGGGTTTCGAGCCGCTCGACGCGATTGTTGAGGCCGTCAAATTTTGAGTCCATCTGATCGAACCGCGCATCGACCCGGTCGAAGCGCCGGTCCATCTCTTCGAAGCGCAGATCGACCTGTCCGAAGCGTCGGTCGACCTGTTCGAAACGTCGATCGACCTGTTCGAAACGCTCGTCAATCTTGTCGAACTTGTCGAAGACGAGAATAAAACGGCGATTGACGTCGTTTCTAAAATCTTCCAGGCGGCCATCCAAAGCTCTGATTTCGCCTTCCACCCGGGCAAAGCCGAGCGACACGGCGTCACGAAGTTCGAGGACGGCGTCCATCACTTCGCGCGTTGTAGGGTCCCTCTCCATGCCGGCATACGATACACTGCGATTGTTTCCGGAATGTTTCCTTGTGAAGAACTCTAGAAGACTTTTTTCGTGTCGAGCAAGATCGTGACGGGCCCGTCGTTCACCAGTTCGACTTCCATCATCGCGCCGAACTCACCATACTCTACGTGCAAGCCGTCGCGCTTTAAGAGCACCCCGACGCGTTCGTAGAGCGGCTTCGCTTGCTCTTCGCGCGCCGCGGCAACAAATGAAGGGCGGCGGCCTTTGCGCGCATCGCCGTGCAGAGTGAATTGAGAGATCAACAATATGCCACCGCCGGCTTCGGCGGCGCTTCGGTTCATAAGGCCCTCGTCGTCGCGAAAGATTCGCAGGGTGGCGATCTTTTCGGCCATCTGCTCGGCATCGCGTTCGCCGTCGTCCACGCCGACGCTCAGCAGGACGGCCAGCCCGCCGGCGATCGAGCCGGTGACTCGTCCGTCCACGCGCACCTCCGCGCGGGAAACGCGTTGAACAACGGCTCGCATCTTAGCGCGAAAAGATGCTGGAGAGCGCGAAGAGCAGGTTCTCTTTGCGCTCGGCAACGCGGCGGTAGAAATACGCCGCCCAGTGCGTGCCGAACGGCACGTAGACGCGCAGGCGATAGCCGTCTTGCACGAGTTGACGCTGAAGGTGCGGGCGCACGCCGTAGATCATCTGGAACTCGAAGCGGTCGCGCGCTATGCCTTCAGCTGCGACGAATTCCTTGACTGCGGCGATGAGCCGGCGGTCGTGGGTGGCGATGCCGGGATAGTTTCCGCGCGTTAAGAGCTCGCGCGCGCATTGCAAGTACTGCTCGCGAATCTTGGGCATCTCTTTGTACGCGATCGCCGCGGGTTCGTTGTAGGCGCCTTTGCAAAGACGCACGCGAGCGTTCAACTCGATGGTGCGTTCGACGTCTCGCGGCGTCCGTTTTAAATACGCTTGAAGGACGGGGCCGATGTTCTTGTGCTCCGCGTAGGCTCGTTCAAAGACGCGCAGCGTGGACTCGGTAACCGCCGAGCCTTCCATGTCGATGCGCACGAACGGATCGGCGTTCGACTGCGCCCGCTCCAAGATTGCCGCCAGATTGTCAAACGCGAAGTCTTCATCGATCAGCAATCCGAGGGCGGTCAGCTTTACCGAAACGTTGCTTTGCGCGCCGGTCGCCTTGATGGCGTCGAGTATCTGCATGTATGCATCGCGCGTTTTGAGCGCCGCCTCGCGCTCGAGGACGTCTTCACCCAAGAAGTCGAGCGAAGCGGTCATACCGGCGACGTTCAGCTCCCGAACCGCCGCCATCGCGGCATCGATCGTTTTCCCGGCGACGAAGCGCTTGGCTAGAAAGAAAAAACGGCGTTGGAAGGTCGAGTCGGGCGCGAAGAAACGGTCGAGAACTGCCACAGAGCCGCTATACGACGCGCCGCCTCAGAGCCCATTGAAGTGCGATGGCGAGCGCCGCCAACACAACGAAGCCGTAGCTCAGCGCGAGCGCGGCGGCGATCCCTTGGGCGGAGAGCGTTACGTAGAGCTGCACCGGCAATGCCGTTGGGTGGTACGCGACGATAGACGTGGCTCCATACTCGCCGATGGCGCGCATCCACGTGAGCACCACGCCCGCCAGTACGTTCGGCGCGGCAAGCGGCAGCGCGATGCGAAAGAAGATGGTGGCCGTGCCGGCGCCGAGCGTTCGCGCTGACTCCTCGTAGATTGGATCGATGGTTGCGAATGCGGCCGTCGATACGATTGCAACAAACGAGCCGGCTACAAAAAATTCGGCGAGCGCGACACCCCACAGCGAGTCGGCGAAGATCAGCCCGTGCGCGGCGAGCGCCGCGCCGAGCGGCGTGCGGGTTCCGATCGTTTGCAAAAGCATGATGCCCGAGGCAACGGGCGGGAACGCCAGCGGCAGCGCGAGCAGAGCCAGCGCGATCGCACGCGGTGCGGCGGGAGCATGTGCGAGCGCGTAGGCGGCCGGAACGCCGAGCAGCGTTGCAACGGCGACCGCAATGCTCGAAGCGATCAGCGACACCGTCAGCGCGTCGCGCGCTTGAGGCTGCGCAAACGCGCCGATAACGTCGCCCGGCTTGACCGCCGCGAACATCGCGATGACGGGGCCAAGCATTACGACGACGAGCACCGCCGCGGCGAGATGAAAGAAGGAGATTCGGCTAAATTTCAAGACCCGTCCTCGAGTTGAACTTCCTCAAAATTCTCGTCATCGCCCTCTCGTTGGGGCTCGACGTCTTCGCAGTCGGAGTCGGGGTTGGGATGCGCGGCATCTCGCGCGGGCTCAAGGTGCGTATCGGCCTGGCTTTTGCAACCGCCGAGGTCGTGATGAATCTCGCCGGCGTGGGTTTGGGAAAACTCGCTGGGCATCTGCTCGGCGACGTGGCCGGATACATCGGGTTCGCGGCGCTGATCGGTTTGGGCGCGTACATGATCTTCGAAGCGGTGCGTGAATCCGAGCTGAAAACTCCGCTCGACATGTCGCGCGGTTGGGGACTCTTGATCGGATCGCTGTCGATCAGTCTGGACTCGCTAGGCATCGGTTTCTCAATTCTGTACATCGGCGTGCCGCTCTATCTTTCGCTGGGCGTAATATTCGTGGTGTCGATCTGTTCGACCGCGTTGGGCTTAACACTCGGACGCGTTGTAGGACGGCGTGCTGAAGAGAGTGCGGAACTTTGGGCCGGCATCGTGCTGGCGTTGACCGGTATCGCCTTCACGCTGGCAAAAGCCTTGCTTCCGGCGTGAAAACCGGAGATGCGCTGCTCGACCTTGCGCGCGCAAACGGTCGCACCTCACTCTTCGTTGTCGGCACGGGAAAAAACGCGGGAAAGACGGTGGCGATGCGCGCGATCGCAACGGCCGCTGCGCGCCGCGGCATTTCGCTCGGGTTAACGTCCGCCGGCCGCGACGGTGAAACGTTCGACGCGGTTGACGCTGCCGCGAAGCCGAGGCTCTTTCTCGATGCCGGCACGATTGTCGCGACCGCGCCCATGCTCTTGCCCGCTCACTCGGATTTTGACGTGCTTGAGGAAACTAATTGGCAGACGGCGGCGGGCGCCGTTGTGTTTGCTCGCGTTCGGCGTCCGGCGTTCTACGAGTTGGCAGGTCCACCGAAAGCATCGGAGCTTCGCCGTTGCGTCGAACGCCTGCGCGAGTTGGGCTGTGAACAAGTGATTGTGGACGGCGCGATCGATCGCGTCGCGGCGTTAGCCGGCGGTGACGATGCGGTCGTCATTGCAGTAGGGGCCGACGCGGGTACTTCGATCGAAGAAGCGGCTGCATACGCGCGCGCGCTCGTCGAGCGCCTGTGCATTCAATCGTACGATCCACAGCAGCCGTTTGTGAAGATCGAAGGCGGCCTGACTTCCGCTTCGGCCCGCAGGCTGCTCGAACTGGGTGAGAAGCGGCAAGTAGTCGTGCGCGATCCAACGCAAGTCGTGATTCATGGAAAAGAGTTCTTGCGGTTTGTGGAGCGCGTTGCGCTGCGATGCGAGCGTCCGCTGCATGTCGTCGCGGTGACGGTTGCACCGATGGGCCGCGAGCGGGATTTTGACGCCGAGGCGTTTCGCACGGCGGTAGCGCGCGAAACCGGGTTGCCGGTCTTCGACGTGTATGCCGACGCGGTGTCAGGCGCCGAAGCGTCGAAAGAATAACGCTAAATGGACCCGCTGATCGTCACGGTCGCGCCTGTCGGCGCGGAGCTCACGCCGGAGCAGACGCCGCATCTGGCCGTGAAGCCGCAACAACTCGGTGAGGTGGCGGAGCGATGCCGTCAAGCCGGTGCGTCGATCATTCACGTTCATTGCCGCGAAGACGACGGCAGCAATACGCACGACAAAGGCCGTTTCAAAGAAGCCTATGCCGAGATCAGCGCGCGCAGCGATTTGATCGTACAGTTTTCTACCGGTGGTGCGATCGGCATGACGCCGGAAGAGCGCGCCGGCGTGCTCGATTTGCGCCCGGAGATGGCAACGCTCACGTGCGGCTCGGTAAACTTCGGCGACGATATTTTTGAAAACAGTTTTCCGATCATGCGCGCCATCCTAAAGTGTATGAACGAACTCGAGATCCGGCCCGAGCTCGAAATTTTCGATAAGGGCCATCTCTCCAACGCGCGCCGCTTGGAACGCGAAGGCTTGCTGAAGTTTCCGCAACACGTTGATTTTGTATTGGGCGTGCCGGGCGGATTGGACGCAAGCGTTGCCAACCTATGCGATCTGGTGGATGCGCTTCCGGCGGGATGCACGTGGTCCGTGGCCGGCATCGGCCGCGCGCAGCTCCCGATGGCGATGGCGGCGATCGCGATGGGCGGACACGTGCGCGTCGGGCTCGAGGACAACATCTATTATTCGAAGGGTAAGCTCGCCACCAATGACGAGCTCGTGGCGCGCGTCGTTCGCATTGCGGCCGAACTGGGACGGCCCGCGGCGACACCCGCCCAAGCCCGCGAAATGCTTGGCTTGCCGCCGCTACAGGAGCACGCCCGCAGAGCTTTAATGTAGCGAATCTTGTTTACGTACGTCGCGCGGCGGACGTTCCAGGCGGTTCCGCTGCTGTTGCTGATCTCGCTGATTCTCTTCCTGATCGTGCACAGCGCGCCGGGCGGCGGTCTGGGCCCGTACTTGCAGAATCCGCACATCACGCCGGCGGACATCGCGCGCCTGAAGCACAACCTTGGCCTCGATCAGCCGCTGTATAAGCAGTACGTCGCGTGGCTCGGCGAAGTGCTTCGCGGCGATTTCGGGTACTCGACCAGTAACTCCGAGCCGGTCTTCAACGCGATCGTCGAGCGCTTGCCGTCAACGCTCCTGTTGATGGGCACCGCCATCACGATCGCCTTCATCATCGGCGTGTCGGCCGGACTCTTCGCCGCCGTTCATCCGTACTCGACGTGGGACTACTTCATCACGACGTTCGCCTTCTTCGGTCAGTCCATGCCGGTGTTTTGGCTGGCGCTGATGCTGCAGCTCGCGTTTGCGGTGCACGGAATACCGCTGCCGTTCGGGTACGTGATCCAATTGCCGTCCGCGGGAATATCGAGTTCCGACACGTTCGATTTCGGCGATCGAATTACGCATTTGATTCTACCGGCGACAGCGCTGGCGTTTTTGAACATCGCGCTGTACAGCCGGTTCATGCGCAGCTCGATGCTCGAAGTGATCAACACCGATTATATGCGCACCGCATCAGCCAAGGGTTTGAGCCGGCGCGTCGTGCTTTTTAAACACGGTCTGAAGAACGCGCTGATTCCACTCGTCACGGTAACGGCACTGTCGCTGCCGGCGCTCTTCGGCGGCGCGATCGTCACCGAGACCATCTTCGCATGGCCCGGCGAGGGGCGGCTGTTCATCAACGCGCTCGGGCAAGAAGACATCGCCGTGCTGATGGGCTATTTGATCGTGAACGCGTTTTTGGTGGTGTTCTTTAATCTGTTAGCCGACGTGTTGTACGCTTGGCTCGACCCGCGGGTAAAATACGACTGATGGCTATTTCAGCGCCGCTGCCCGCGCCGTTCATCGCCGAAGACGACAGCACCGTCTATAGCAAGGTCACGGTATGGAAACGTTTCCGCCGCCACCGTATGGCGATGGCGGGTGCGGTGGTTTTGCTCATCATGATTTTGGTCGCGATATTTGCTTGGAAGCTCGCGCCGTTCGATCCCAACGCGATCGACGAAGTGCACTGGCAGGGCAACCCCGTTGCGCCGTGCTTCCAAAACGCGGCGCAGTGCGGCGGCCACCTTTTAGGCTTGGACGAAAACGGCCGCGACGAGCTCTCGCGCCTGATGTTCGGCGCGCAGATCTCGCTGACGGTTGCGGTTTCGGCGGTGCTGATGGAGTTGGTCATCGGGACGCTGCTCGGGGCGCTGGCCGGCTATTACGGGGGCTGGGTCGACTACATTTTGATGCGCGTCACCGACGTATTTTTGTCTATTCCGCTCTTGCCGTTGCTCTTGGTGTTGACCGGCATCGTGGCGGCGAGCTCGACGAAAGCGGCGCTCAGTTTTTACGTCATTGTGATCATCATCGGGGGACTCTCTTGGCCCAGTGTGGCCCGTTTGGTGCGCGCCTCGTTCCTCTCGCTGCGCGAACGCGAGTACGCTGAGGCTGCTCGAGCCGTCGGCAACGGCGATCTGCGCATCATGCTGCGTCATCTGCTGCCCAACGCGATGGCCCCGCTTATCGTTCAGGCGACGCTCGACGTCGCCAACGTCATCATCGTGGAGTCCGTGCTCTCGTTCCTGGGCTTCGGCATTCAGCCGCCGACGGCGTCCTGGGGAAATATGCTCTCCAACGCCGAGGCGACGCTCCAGGACCAGTGGTGGGCGGCGGTCTTCCCCGGCCTGTGCATTCTCTTCACCGTCCTCGCCATCAACTACATCGGCGACGGCTTGCGTGATGCGCTCGATCCGAACGCAATAAAATAGACACCAACTCTGCCAGCGCATCACGCGGGGAGCCCTGCGAGCTTTGCTCGTAGGGGGCGCGCAGCACCAAAAGGTGCGGAGTGCCGGTTAAATGGGCCCTTGACCCGAACGCTATTAAGTAGATAGACTGGCCGGGCACCCTCCACGCGCGAGTGGCGAAATTGGTAGACGCACTAGCTTGAGGGGCTAGCGCCCGCAAGGGCGTGCTGGTTCGAGTCCAGTCTCGCGCAAGAAAATAAGGCCGGCAGGGCTCCCCACCGGTCCCGCGCATTTAACGGTCATGAATCGTTTTTGGGCTTTGGCCCCGATGTTCGCCTTAATCGCGACGCTTAGTCCTGTGAAGGCTTTCGCGCAAAGCATTCCGCCTGGGTCGTATCGCGACTCATGCCGGAATATTAGAGTCAGCAATGGCGTGCTCAGCGCCGAGTGTGCGGTGCCCGACGGGCGGATGCATCGCAAGACGAGCATCGAGCTATCGAAATGTGCCGGCCGCGACATCGAAAACAATAGCGGGCGGCTCGAGTGCTGGTTGTCGCCGGCCGAGCCTGGACGCTTTACGTTGAACATACGCGGCGGTGGCGGCGACTTCGCGGTGGAAGTTTTGGGTGTGGACGTCAACAAAAAGCCCTTCCATCTTTCTGAAACGCGGAAAGGTGCAGGGCCTCTTGTGTTCCACCACACGGCGTTTCCGCTGCGGGGGATTGCTATCACCGGCGAACAGCGCTTCGAGGTAGAGCGTCCGCGGAAACTTTCCGTCACCTGCGACTATAAGTGGATTTTCCTCAAAATAACGAACGGGGAAACTCTAACCCTTAATGCCTGGAAGTATGACAGCAACCCCAATTCCTGCGATGAAAAGCCTCATTAGCATCCCCGGCGCGTAGGCGTCCGCAGGTGCCGGCGGGTGCTTGCTGTGCCGGAGCAGGGCCAGTCTCGCGAAGAAGGCCCGCCCGGGGTGAAACCGCCAAGGCCTCGGAGCCGTATGGTGAGGTAGCAAGGCTTAGAAGGCAGCGAAGGATTCTTTCATTATGTGGTTGACCCGGTTCGCGATCAATCGGCCCATCATCACCGCGGTGGTCTTCATAGGCCTCGCGATTTTTGGCATTATTTCGTTCCTCCAGCTCGGGCGCAGCTCGAACCCGCCGGGAACGGACTTTCCGGTGGTGGTCGTCGTCGCGTACTATCCCGGTGCATCGCCCCAAGACATGGAGCGAATGGTCGTCAAGCCGATCGAAGACCAGATGGCCGGCATCGACAACCTCGATCATATCTCTGCCACCGCGCAGGAAAGCACCGCGACGGTCGGCGTCGTTTTCAACCTCGGAACGAACATCGATTTGGCGGCAGTCGACGTGCAGCGCCGCACCGACACCGCTCGCGTCTTCATGCCCAACGATTTGGATCCGCCGAGCGTCATAAAGGCGGGGACGTCGGAGCCGCCGCTGCTCGACATCGCGGTCAGCTCCGCTAAACTGTCGCAAGCGCAGATCGCCGACGTCATCAACAGCCAAGTCAAGCCGTTGATTGAAGCAATTCCCAACGTCCAGTCGGTCGACGTGTACGGATCGGCCAGCCGCGAGTTTCATGTCGAGCCGCTGCCCGGCCAATTGCTTGGGACGAACGCAACCTTAAACGACATCTTTTCTGCAGTTGCAAACGACAACCTGAACGTGCCGGGCGGCATGATGACTCAGCCGACGCAGGAGTCGACCATTGCGTTGCATTCGTACATTAATAATGTAGGCGACATTCTGGCCATTCCGCTTGCGGTGCCCAACGGCGCAGGCCAGGGCATGAAGATTGCCGACGTGGCTCACGTCTACGACAGCCACCAGGAGATGCGAACGATCTCGCACTTCAACGGCAAGCCGCGCGTCTATATCGGCATAAACCCGGTGCTCAACGCCGATCAAATCAAGGCCACGCAAGTCGCGCGCCAGCAAATGGCGATCATCGAGGCGCGCTTTCCGCAACTGAAGTTCACCGAAGAAGACGCCCAAGCAGACCTCACAGCAAAGCAACTCTGGGGCGTCGGTCAGTCGCTGATCGAAGGCATTTTCTTGACGGCAATCGTCATGATGCTGTTCTTGCACGCGTGGCGCAACGCCATCGTCGTGCTGATCGCGATACCGAGCTCGATTCTCTCGACGTTCATTCTGATGCGGGCGTTCGGCTTCCACATCGACAGCCTGTCCATGATGGGATTGTCGCTTATCATCGGTATCTTGGTCGACGACTCGATCGTGGTGCTTGAGAATATCGCACGACATCGAGATCTCGGGCAGAAGCCGGTCGACGCCGCGATCAACGGCCGCTCCGAAATCGGCAACGCGGCAGTTGCGATCACGATGGTTGACGTCGTCGTCTTTTTACCGATCGCGTTTATGCCCGGATTGGTGGGCACGTATTTGAAAGAATACGGGGCAGTGGTCGTCACGGCGACACTGTTCTCGCTGTTCGTTTCGTTCACGCTCACGCCGCTGCTGGCCGCCAAATGGAGCATGCTGAAACGTTCGGAAGGCGACCCGGGCTGGGTTCGCGCGCTGGACAACAGGGTTATGGATATCGCGCTCGTCGCGACTGCCCTCGGCATGTTCGTTCTGGGCAACGTGACCGGCTGGTTCTTGCTCAATGTCTTCGCCGTCTTCATCGTCGCGTTGCTGATTCTCAATTTCATCGTGCACCGCTATGAGGCGTTCACGGAGTATTACTTCGATAAACTGCTGCCGTTTGCGCTTACGCACGGAAGCTTCGTTGTCTTCGTCTGCGTGGCGTTGCTGCTGAATGCATTCTCGCTCTTGGGCGGCGGCGGCATCGCAACCGCTTTCGTCGACGGGTTCCTCTTTGCGGTGACCGGCATTACGTACGTACTCGCGATCTTTTTCCGCGCTTTCGGCTGGAATAAAGTGAGCAGCGAAAACCGCGCGCTGGATTGGCTGATTTGCATGCCGCTGCGCTGGTACAGTTCGCTCGGGACCTATCCTCCGCTCACGCTGGCAAGTCTGGGTTTCCCAATCGTGGCCGCACTTACCATCGGTTTGCTGGGCGGCGTCAACTTCGACTTCTTCCCGGCGCAGCAGACCGGCGTCATCAGCATGACGGTGAGTTATGCTTCGGGGACGCCGATCGCAACGACGAACCGGTTCGTCGGTCAGCTCGAAACCGCCATTATGAAGCTGCCGGGCGTCAAGTCCGTAAGTTCGACGGTCGGCCGTAAGCCTGCGAGCTTCAGCGGAATAACGGGCGGAAACTTCGCGCAACTTACCGCGCAAATGGACGACGGTCATATCAAGGACACCAACAAAACCGTCGCCACTATTCGCAAGTTGGGTTACCTTGTGCCAGGCGGCGACTTTGAGGTTGCGCAAGAGAGCGGCAACGGCTCAGCGGTGCAGTATTCGATGACCGGCCCCGAAGATCAGATCGGGCCGGCGGCCGAGAAAGTGGCGCGCTTCCTGCGGACAGTTCCGGGCGCGATCAACGTCCAGACCTCCGCCGAGATTGCCGCACCTCGCTTAAACGTGGACATCAATCAGTCGAAAGCCTCGCTGCTCGGCGTCGCACCCTCGGCAGCGGCGAACGTCGCGCGCATCGCCGTCGGCGGGGCGGTCGCAACCAAAGTGCGCACACCCAACGGCCTTGTTGACGTGCGCGTGCAATTTCCGCCCGCCGATCGCAATTCGGTCGATAACTTAAAGAACGTCCGAGTGCGCGCGAACAATGGAATGCTCGTTCCGCTCGGATCTATCGCGGACTTCACGTGGACGAAAGCGCCGACACGCGTCGAGCGCTACAACCGCCAGCGCGTCGTCAACGTTTTCTCCGACATGTTGCCCGGCTACTCATCCGGTCAGCTTATCGGACCGCTCACGAAGAAGATGCGCGAACCCGGTTTCTTACCGGCCGGTGTGGCGCCGGCGGCTCAGGGCAATGCGCTCTGGGTAGGCCAAGCGATGACGAATCTGGGAATCGCGGTTATAACTTCGGCCGTCCTCATTTACGCGCTGATGGTGATCCTGTACGGTTCGTTCGTAGAACCGCTGATCGTCATGTTCTCGGTGCCGCTGGCGCTGATCGGTGCGCTCTTGTTCCTGGGTTTGATGGGCCGCATTCAGCCGGAGCAAGGACAGTCGCTGAACATCATCTCGCTGCTCGGTGTCATCATGCTCTTCGGCTTGGTCGCCAAGAACGGAATATTGCTCGTCGATTATTCGAACACGCTGGTCAAGCGCGGCATGCGTGTGCGCGATGCGGTGCTCCGTGCGGCTGCGACGCGATTCCGTCCGATTTTGATGACCACCGCTGCGATGATCTTCGGCATGCTGCCGCTCTCTTTGGGATATGCCGAGGGTGGCGAGTGGCGCCAAGCGATGGGCACGGTCATTATCGGAGGGCTGCTGAGCTCGCTCGCGCTGACGATCTTCATCGTTCCGATGATCTACAACACCTGGATGGGTTACTTCGAGCGGCTCGCCGATGCAAAGGCGGTCCGGGAAGAATTGCGGCCGCAGGGCGTCGGCGCGGGAGTTCCCGCCTCGTAACCTGGCGGGCGCTCCGCCGTTAGGCGCCTGCACTCTGGGTAAGCAACCTGTTGAGACAAATTCTCGGAGGTTGCAAAAATGATCATCGCCAGACGGCTCGCCGCAGCAGCGTTAGCCGCGTCCCTTCTTGCGGGCTTCGCAATTATGCCCGTATCCGCGCAGAACGTGAGCGTTGTGGTGAACGGTGCGACGGTTACGTTCGATCAGCCGCCGGTCGAACGGGCAGGACGCGTTTTCGTTCCGTTACGCGGCGTCTTCGAACGTTTAGGTGCCAGCGTGGTATATGCCAACGGCGTCATTAACGCGCAGGGCAATGGCCGCAGCGTTCACTTGCAGATCGGTTCGACGCAGGCGACGGTCAACGGGCAGACGCTCACCATGGACGTCGCGCCGTTTGTGATCGGCGCGCGCACGCTGGTGCCATTGCGCTTTGTGGCGCAGTCGCTTGGCGCGGCTGTGAACTGGAGTCAGTCCAACAATACCGTCTACATTCAGGGGAACGGCAGCGCGGTTGTGCCTCCGCCGAATGGTAATCCCGCCACCAACGTCATTAACCGGTTGAATCCTGCGCCGAACACGCATGTCGGCGGAACCTTCACGCTCTCCGGCCACACTCGTCCCGGCTCGGCCGTGCACGTGGTGGTGACCGCGACCGCAAGCGTGCTTGGCGGTGTGATCGGTGTCGCCACCGGAACCAACAATTACGACGCGGTCGCCAACGCGAGCGGCAATTTCAGCGTCCCGGTGAGCATCAACGCGGTTTCGGGTGGCTCGTTGCGGATTGCGATAACGTCAACCTCACCCACCGGCGCAGTCGCACAAAGAACTGTCGCATACTCGACGTAGCGGGCACAGTTGTTGTGCCTCGGAGGAGCTAAAAGAACTATGATTATTGCAAAGCGCTTCGGCGCATGGGTGCTGACCGCGGCCCTGGCCGCCGGTTTCGTTATGGCCCCCGTGCAAGCCCAAGGGGTTAACGTCGTGGTAAACGGCGCAACCATTACTTTCGACCAGCCGCCGATCGAGCGCGCGGGCCGCGTCTTCGTTCCGCTGCGCGGCGTCTTCGAGCGGCTCGGCGCCAGCGTCGTGTTCGCCAATAACGACATCAATGCGCAAGGCAACGGCCGCAGCGTTCATCTGCACATCGGGTCGACACAGGCAACCGTAAACGGACAAGCCGTCTTTATGGACGTTGCTCCATTCCTGGTCGGCGCGCGCACGCTCGTACCGCTGCGCTTTGTCGCGCAGGCCTTGGGCGCCAGCGTAAACTGGAACCAATCGAACAATACCGTCTACATCCAGGGCAGCGGAGCCTCAACGGTAATCCCGCCTACGAACGGTTCGTTCTCGCTCACGAACAAGCGACCGGCGACGAATTCGAACACGACGGAGCCGAATATTCGTGCGTCCTTCAGCGAGCCGGTCAATCGCGACACGCTGCACGTGTACGTTGATGGGCAGGATGTCAGCGGCTCGACCGAAGCGAGCGCGAGCAGCTTCAACGTAACGCCAAGCTTCGCGCTGAATTCGGGAACGCACACGGTGCGCGTTACCGGAACGACGGTGGCCGGGGCGTCGTTCGATACGGGCTGGTCGTTTACGACAAGCGCGACCGCAACGAGCAACATCCTGAACGGAATCACTCCGCCCAACGGCAGCACGGTCGGTAGTTCGTTCACGCTAACCGGACACACGCGCGCAGGTGCGGCCGTGCATATCGCCGCGACGGCCAGCGCGACGGCGTTCGGAATCATTCCGGTCGGCACCGGCACCTTCCAAACCGACGTCACCGCAGACGGGGCCGGCAACTTCAGCGTTCCCGTCAACATCAATACGACGTCGGGCGGACGCGTCACGGTCATCATTACATCGACCCAGAGCAACGGCGCCTCGGTCTCGCGAACGCTGAACTACACGGCCGGCTAAACTGGAACGCGTCTGATGCGCGGAAGGCGCCGGGGAACCGGCGCCTTTTTCCTTAAGTGGTTCGCATGCGGATTTTGATCACCGGCGCCGCGGCGGGACTCGCCCAGCGGATCGCGGTGACCCTGGCCGAGGACGGCCACGACATCGTTTTCACGTTTCGCCCGGAGGGTACGCCGCCCGACCGGACGCTCGAATTGCTGCGCGCGGCGGGCCGCGATGCCGTCGCGTATCCGGTCGAGTTTTTGGGCGAGGAAGAAACGGTCGATGCCGCGATGCGCGCCGCGCTGAAGGAGCCGGTGGACGCGCTCGTGCACGCCGTCGGTCCGATGGTCATCAAGCGTTTCGAAGAGTCAACGCCGCAAGAATATCGCGAGATGATCGACGGCAATCTACGCAGCGCGGTGATCGCTTCCCGTGCCGTTCTGCCCGAGATGCGCGAACGCGGCTTCGGCCGGTTAGTTTTCTTCGCCCTCAATGGCTCGAGCGTCACGCGTCCGGTGCGCGGCTTGTCGCTTCACGTCGCGGCGAAAGCGGGCTTGGTTGCCTTCGCGCGTTCGCTCGCCGTCGAGGAAGCCAAGCGGGCAATCACTGTCAACGTCATCGAGCTCGGCGACATCCGGCAGAAGACAATTACGCGGCAAGAAGCGCTGACGATGACGGCCCAAAATCCGCGCGGCCGCCCCGGCACCGCCGATGACGTAGCCGGTGCGGTGCGATTTTTTCTGGAACCGGCAAATGATTTTGTCACCGGCGCGGTCCTCGCGGTTACAGGCGGGTTGACCGAACCGTACGAGCGAACCGCCAAACCCTCATGATCCACGACGATGCGAACGGGCGCCGCGCCTTCGCGCTGCCCGGCTCGACGCTGCACTACGGCCCCGACAAAACCGTTGACGTCGAGCACATCGACCTTCGATTAACTCCGGATCTCGAGCAGCGCCGCCTTGACGCCGTGTGCACGACGACAGTGCGCGCGCTCGACGAACCGGTGAGCATTCTGTCGCTGGACGCGGTGGATCTGGACGTCACGTCGGTCGAGCGCGACGGCAAGGCGCTGCGCTTCACGCCGCGGGGCGGCCGGCTCGACGTTTCTTTCGAGCCGCCGATTGCCGCCGAGCAGCAGGCGACGTTCGCAATTACGTACAGCGCCACCAAGCCACGCCATGGACTCTTTTTCGTCGAGCCGTCGGCTGAATATCCGGACAAAGTCCCCCACGCCTGGACCCAGTGCCAGGATCAAAACGCGCGCTATTGGTTTCCGTGTCTTGACTATCCGGACGAAAAACAGACGACGTCGGCCACCATCACCGTTCCGAAAGGGCAGTTCGCGTTGTCGAATGGGACGCTCGTCGAACGGCGAGACGACGGCGCGAAAACGATCTTTCGCTACAAACATGACACGCCGCATTCGACCTATCTGGTGACGATGGTCGCCGGACCATTTGTGGAAGTCGAACAGGCGGGTGCGAGCGTTCCGGTTTATTATTACGTGCTGCCGGGCCGCGAAGCCGACGGCGAACGATCGTTCGGCAAAACGCCGCAGATGGTGAACGTTTTCGAAGAGCGCCTGGCGGCGCCGTACCCGTACCCGCGGTACTCGCAGATCGCGGTCTCGGATTTTATCTTCGGCGGGATGGAAAACACAACGGCCACGACGCAGACGGATCGCACGCTGCACGACGAGCGCGCGCATCTCGATTTTTCTTCCGACCCGCTGGTGGCGCACGAACTCGCGCACCAGTGGTTCGGCGACCTGCTTACCTGCCGCGACTGGTCGCAGGCGTGGCTGAACGAAAGCTTCGCCACGTTTTTCGAGGGCGTATTTCGCGAAGCCGATCTCGGCTATGACGAATACGTGTACGACGTCTTCGAGTGGGTCAAACGTTATCTCGAAGAGGATAAGGAACGCTACCGGCGCCCGATCGTCTGCAACGACTATCGCGACCCCGTCGAACTCTTCGATCGCCATCTTTATGAAAAGGGCGGCGCCGTCTTACACATGTTGCGCGGCGAACTCGGCGAGGCGCGGTTTTGGCGGTCGATGCGCCGTTACGTGCGCGATAACAACGGCCGTAGCGTAGAGACGATCGATCTGATTCGCGCGATCGAGCAGGCCACCGGCCGCAACATGCGCGCGTTTTTCGACCGTTGGGTCTTCGGAGCCGGGCATCCGCAACTGAAGGTCGGCGCCGAATATGACGGCACGCGCCGCGTCTTGACGGTAACTATGGATCAGCTCCAAAAAGTCGATGCAGAGAATCGGGCTTTTGCATTTGACGTTGACATCGAAGTAGACGGCCGTCGCATTCGCGTTCACGTCGAGCGCGAGCATGAAACGGTGACGATCCCGCTCGATTCCGAACCTGCTCTCGTGCGGTTCGATCCCGGCGCATTCATTTTGGCAGACGTTGCCTACGCATTCGGCGTTCGTTTGGCGTCCGCGTCGCTCGCGGACGATCCGTCCGTCATAGCGCGCATCCGCGCGGGACGAGAGCTTGTAAAGGAAGGCTCAGCGCAGGCGCGATCCGCGATCGCAGCGGCGTTCGAACGCGAATCCTTCTGGGGCGTACTGGCCGAGCTGGCCGAGGCGCTCGGAAAATCGCACGCCGCGTGGGCGCGCGACGTGCTCCTCGGCGCGATGAAACACAAGCATCCCAAGGTGCGGCGCGCGGCTGCGGCCGCGCTGGGTGAGTTCAAAGACGAAGCCGCGGAAGCGCTTACTGGTCCGGCAAAGGATGATGAATCGTATTTCGTCCGGCGGGCGGCGCTGCACGCGCTGGGAAAAACGCGTGATAAGCGCGCGTTTAAGATTTTAAGCGACGCAGCCAAAGGCACGTCGTGGAACGGCGTCGTTGAATCGGGCGCGGCTGCGGGACTTGGCGAGCTGGGCGATGCGCGTGCCACCGCCGTGCTTATCGAATTGACCAAGCCGGGAAAGAACGATGCGATACGCGCTGCCGCTCTGCTTGCGTTGGCGCGTCAAGCCCAAGTGCTGGAGTCCGAACGCGCCGCCGCCGTCGACACGATCGCGCGTGCGCTGGATGATGAAAGCTTTGCAATCTTGCGCGGCGCTATTGACGCTGCCGAGCATTTGGATGACAAGCATTTTCTCCCCGCGCTGGACCGCTCGGCCGAAAATGCATTCGACGGCCGGCTGCGGCGGGACGCGGCCGAAGCCGCGCTGCGCATCCGCGAATCACAAAAAACGCCCGCGCAAGTCACCGGCTTGCGCACCGACCTCGACGCGCTTCGTGCAGAACACCGCCGGCTCCAGGAGAAGCTCGAAACCCTCTCGCGCGCTTAGTTGCGCGCCGGCCGTTTTTGTAGCGCTGCTGGCGGCCTGCGGTCACGCGAGCGCGCCGTCAAAGCCCCCGGTCGCGGCTCCGCAGCGCACTCCCGCGCCGGCGTGGGGCAGCGCCGCTAAAAGCGATCTGCAAAACACGATCCGCCAGGCTCTTTCGCCCGCGCTCGCGCGCGCCTACGACTGGAGCTGCGCCGTCATTGCTGAAGACGGAACGCTGCTGTATGACGACCACAGCACGCGTGCTGTCGTGCCGGCTTCGGCTCAGAAGTTGATCGTCGGCGACGTTGTGTTGACGCGCCTGCGTCCCCACTATCGCTTTCACACGTTGCTTGCTGCCGCGGAGGCGCCGCGCGACGGAACCATCGGCGGCGACTTGTGGCTCGTCGGCTCGGGCGATCCATCGCTGCGCAGCGACGACTTGCGCCGCGGCGTGACAAAGATGCAGTCGGCCGGACTGCGCGCCGTTACGGGCGGCGTCGCAGTTGACGGCAGCGCGCTCGCCGGCGCCGAGCTCAATCCGCATTGGAATCCCGGCGACGCCAACGAGGATTTTATGGCTGCGATCAGCGGCGTTTCGATCGACGAAGACACCGTCGAGTTCAGGATTGCGGGCACGTCGGCCGGACAGCCGGCGCAGGTGCGCATCAAACCCCAAAGTGCGGCCGTTATCTATTACGGGTCGATTGCGACCGGTAATGCCGATGACGTCATTGTCGCGGCTACGGGTACGCCCAACGTCTTTCGTTTGGCCGGCACCATTCCACCAGGTGTGCGAGAGATTTTTTACTTGCCGGTGCACGGCATCCCGCATTATGCGGGAACGGTCTTGACACGTTTTTTGCGCGACGCGCAAATTACGGTTGCGCGCGGCCCGTCCGTTCGGCGCGTTCCGCAAGACGCGGCGATCCTGTGGGATCATCCGTCGCCCGAGCTGATGCAGCTCGTCCATCACATGATGATCTTTTCCGATAACCATTTTGCCGAGCAGTTCTTGCGCGCGCTCGGCGCATCGGCCGGCGGCCCCGCCGACGACGCGACCGGATTGGCAACCGAACGTGCCGTTTTGCGCGGGAAAGGCATTCCAACTCCGGGGCTGCACCTCGTCGACGGCAGCGGTCTCTCGGATGCAAACCGCGTTGCAGCGATCACCTTGGCGCGCATTCTGGCAATGGACGATCTCTATCCGATGCTCGCTCGCGGCGGTCTGGACGGAACCCTGAAGTGGTATCACTTCGCGCAAGCAAATGGGCGCGTGCGCGCCAAGAGCGGCCACCTTTCGTCGGTCTCGTCGCTCGCGGGCTACGTCAACACGCGCCGCCACGGGCGCGTCGTCTTCGCATTCCTGATCAATGGGCCACCCGACCCATCCGATCGGGCCATCGTCGCGGCCGTCGATCGTATAGCGCAGCGGTGAGCGGGGTGCGCCCGGCGCAAGGAAGAAGCGGCTCCGATGGTCCCGATTAGTTTCACCCTCATCATGCGGGTTGAGATGCCGAAGAGTCCGGGCGCCTTCAGCCAGCTCGCGGCGGCCATCGGCGACGCCGGCGGCGTTATCGCCGCGGTTGACATGCGTCCGCCGGGCAAGTCTACGGTGGTGCGCGACGTCACCGTCAACGTCAGCTCCGAATCGATCGGCAGAGCGGTGCGCGAAGCGGTGGAGGCGATCGAGGGCGTCAACCTCGTCTTCGTTTCGGACAGCACGTTTTTGGCGCACCTCGGCGGCAAGATCTCGATCGACCCGAAGTTTCCGGTGAAGACGCGCCAAGATCTTTCGACCGTCTACACGCCGGGCGTTGCGCGCGTCTCGATGGCGATTGCCGCCGATCCGAGCAAGGCGTTCAATCTTACGATCAAGCGGAATTCAGTCGCCGTCGTCTCGGACGGCACTGCGGTTCTGGGATTGGGAGACATCGGTCCATTCGGCGCGCTCCCGGTGATGGAAGGCAAGGCGATGCTGTTCAAGCAGTTCGCCGGCATCGATGCGTTTCCGATCTGCTTGGACACCAAAGACGTGGACGAGATCGTCGAGACCGTCATCCACATCGCGCCGGTTTTCGGCGGCATCAATTTAGAAGACATCTCCGCGCCACGCTGCTTCGACGTGGAAGAGCGTCTAATCGAAGCGTTGGATATTCCGGTTATGCACGACGATCAACACGGCACCGCGGTCGTGATTCTGGCCGCGCTTATCAACGCGTCGCGCGTAGTCGGTAAAGAACTCAGCGAACTGCAAGTCGTCGTCGCCGGCAGCGGCGCCGCGGGCACTGCGACGATCAAGATGCTGCTCGAGGCCGGCGTGCGCGACGTGATTCCGGTCGATCGGCCCGGCGCGCTGAACCGCACCGACCGCTATGAGAATTCGCACTGGCGCTGGCTTGCCGAACATACGAACCGCGAAAACCGGCGCGGGACGCTGGCGGAGGTGCTCAAGGGCTCGGACGTCTTCATCGGCGTTTCGGCTCCCGGCATTCTGAAGCCGGAAGACATTCAAGGGATGGCGCGCGATCCGATTGTGCTGGCCATGGCCAACCCGACGCCGGAGATCATGCCCGACGTGGCCGCTCCGTTCGTCGGCGTGATCGCGACCGGACGATCGGATTTTCCGAATCAAGTGAACAATCTGCTGGCGTTTCCCGGAATCTTCCGCGGGGCGCTCGATTCGCGCGCGCGGCGCATTACGGATCGAATGAAATTGGCGGCGGCGCATGCGATTGCGTCGATTGTTGGGGAAGAATGCAGTGCGGAGTACATTCTGCCAAGCGTCTTCGACGTGCGGGTGGTAGAGGCGGTGGCCAAAGCGGTATCAGCCGCCGCTATGGAAGACGGGGTGGCCCGGCGGCACGTCGTGAGCGAAGGGGAACCGGCGCAGTGGCATTAGCGAAGATGCTCGTCATCGAAGACGACGAGGACGTCTCAAAACTTGAAACGACGGTGCTGGAACGCGCGGGCTATGAAGTGCGCTCGACGCGCAGCGGCGCCGAAGGTCTGGAGCTGGCGGACTCGTACAAGCCGGACGTCGTGATCCTGGACATCGGCTTGCCGGACATCTCCGGGCTCGACGTTTGCACCACGCTCTCGAATTCGACCAGCGCATTCATCCTTATGGTCAGCGGTCACTCGCGCGAGCAAGACGTGCTGCTCGGCTTGGGTTTAGGTGCGGACGATTACATTACCAAACCGTTTTCCGGCAACGAACTGGTGGCGCGGGTCGCGTCGTTCTTGCGGCGCCGCGAAAAGTACTTACAGAAAAAAGACGAGGCCGGCGTTCTGCAAGTCGGCAAAGCGCAATTGGTGCGCGACTTCCACACGCTGAATAACGAGGGCATCACCGTTACGCTGACCGCGCTCGAATTCCGGCTGCTGTGGTTCTTGGCGGAAGGCGAGGGACGCTTGCTGACGCGCGCGCAGATTCTAGAACAAGTGTGGAACGATACGTCGGGCGTGCCGACGCGCGTCGTGGACGTGCACATCGCGGCACTGCGCAAAAAACTTTCGGAGGTCGGTGCTCCGGTAGAGATCGCGAGCGTCCGGGGCATTGGCTACCGGCTCGACACGAAGTAACGGGCTCAAGCTCGAACCGAATGACACGCGTCCGCTCTACGTGCAGATTGCGGACCAACTTGCCGATGCCATCGAAGACGAGCGCCTGCGTCCGGGAGACCGGTTGCCGGCGATGCGCGACCTGGCGCGCGAGCTGGGCTGCGCACTTGTCACCGTTTCCCAAGCCTACGAATTACTGACGGCCCGCGGCCGCGCGCACGCGCGCGTCGGCAAGGGCACATTCGTTGCGGAGCCGGTCGATCGCCGCGAACCGTTCGCACGCCGCTGGGAGCCCGACCTCGGGCGACTGACGCGCGCCGAACGCATGGAAGGCGTGATGGAGCAATTGACCCGCGCTTCCGCGCCCGGCGCCATCACGCTGGCGACCGGACATCCCGCGCCGGAAACCTTTCCGCTGCAAGACTTCGCGCGCGCCTTTCATCGCACGCTGGTTGAAGATCCGCCCGACTTAATGCAGTACCGCGCGGCGAGCGGCGATCCCGATCTCTGTGAAACGCTGGCGGCCGCGTTGCGCACGCGGGGCTGCGCCGCGACGGCGGACGACATCATCGTTTGCTCGGGTGCGCAGCAAGCCGCGGACTTGGCCGGTACGGTTTTGTTGGAAGATCGCAGCGTCGTCGCGGCGGAAAGCCCGACCTACTCCGGCACGCTCGGCGTTTTTGATGCGCGCGGCGTTTCATATGTTGAAGTTGCCGGCGACGCGGACGGCGTGCGGCCCGACGACGTCGAGCGCGTTTTTGCCGAGTACCGACCGCGCCTGTTGTACGTCAATCCGATCGCGCAGAATCCGACGGGCGCCGTGCTTCCGGTGCGGCGTGCGAAACAAGTCGTCGCGCTGGCGCGGCGTTACGACGTCGTGATCCTCGAAGATCAAACCGGCTGGCAGCTGACGTATGACGCACCCGCTCCGTCGCCGCTGGCCGCATTCGACACGGATGGCCGCGTGATTCTCATGGAGAGTCTGTCGAAATCGATCTTCCCGGCGCTACGGATCGGGTATCTGTACTGCAAGGGCGCGGTGGCGGAGGCGCTCGAACTCGCCAAAGCTCGCACCGATGTCTTTACGTCGACGCTCACGCAACGCGCGCTCTGGCGTTTCATGAACGGGCCGGCCTATGCGCGGCATCTTCGGTCGGCGCGCGCGCTGTACCGCGAACGCCGCGATGCATTCGTCGACGCGCTCACGCAAGCGGTGCCCTGGTCGGAGTCGCGTCCGCCCGCAGCCGGGATGAACGTTTGGCTGCGGCTGCCGCCCCGCATCTCGACGCAAGCCGCCTTTGACGCGTGTGCCCGTCAAGGCGTGCTGGTGATGCCGGCGGAGCCCTTTTATCCCACGCGGCAGGGGCCGTCCGCGTTGCGCCTATCGTTCGGGCATATTCCCAGCGAGCTCGCCACAGAGGGCGTGCGCCGCCTCGGCGTGGCGCTGGAACGGGTCTAACCGGTCGAGGGGAGCGGCAGTCAAGCGCCGTAACCCAAGTCAGGTGCCCCTGCGACTCCTAGCCTTGGCGCTGACCCTCACCCTGGTCGGCGCGGCGCCCGCACTCACCGTATACTCCTCGCCCGCCGGCAATCGCATCGCCGGCGCGCCGAATTCGAATAACCCATACAATGTGATTCTGCCGAACGGCCGGACCGTTTCGCCGTTCGGAAAGAGCGTCGTGGTCGGCATGAATGCGCTGGGCGTTGCGCTGTCTCCTGACGGAAAATACGCGATCGTTAGCAACGACGACGAACGCGAGGGCGTTGCGACGAGCCGCTACTCGCCGGTGCACGGCGGCTACTCGTTAACCGTGGTCAACACCGCGACGATGCGTGTCACCGATAACTTTACCGCCAACAATGCCAAATTTTTTATCGGCGTGGCGGCGGTGCGCGATCCGGCGCACGCCGGACAGACGCTCGTGATCGCAGCCGGCGGCGGCAGCGACGTTATCTATTTCTTTCAGCTGGACGCGTCCGGAAAGCTGAAGCAAGAGCCGCCGCCGCTGCAGACGATGCCGCCCGTACCGCTGCCGTCGCATCCGCTGAACGCTAACGCGAATCATGCGTTTCCGGGCTGGATTGCGTTGTCAGCCGACCAGCGCAAAGCGTACGTCGTTAATAATCTCGGTAACGCGGTGTCGGCCGTCGATCTTGTGACCCGCTCGCTCTTGCATAACACTTCAGTCGGATACTTTCCGTATGCTGCGGCCATCGCCGGCCGCCGGCTTTACGTGACGAATCCTGGCTTGGCGCTCTATCAAAATCTGCCGCAGCCGGTGCGCTATCCGGAGTTTGCAGCCGTCGCGTCGTCGCCGGAAAATGCATCGTCGCTGAGCATCCTCAGCTTCATGCCGTCAGGTGATCTCGCTCCGCCGGCCACGCCTTCGCTGAGCCTGGACGCAACGCCCGATGGCGTGCAAAACATCGGCGGCGCCGGGCCCAGCGCAATTGCGATCTCCAAGAACGGCCGGTACGCGTACATCTGCATGACGAATGTCGACCGCCTGTCGATAGTGGATCTGTTGGGCACTCCGCATGCCGTGGGCGGCGTCGATCTGCGCCTCTTCGACAAGTCGCCGTATGGGATGCAGCCCAACGCTATCGTGCTGAGCCCGGATGGAAAACGCGCGTACGTCGCTTTGGCGGGAGTCAACGCGATCGCGGTGCTGGATGCTCGTAAGCCCGCGCAGTTACACCGCCTCGGATTGATTCAAACCGGCTGGTATCCCACGGCGCTTGCAATCTCGCGCGACGGGCGCTACCTGTTTGTTACGAATGCCAAAGGATTTGGCCAAGAACCGGGATTCGAGGGTTCGATGCCTTCACGAACCGGCGCGAACGGACACGTCTTCCAGGTTGGCGAGGACAGCAACGTCATCTGGGCCACGCTGCAGAAGATCGATCTGCTCAAGCTGCCGCTGAAAGCCACGACGCTTTCGACGCTGAAATACACCCGCGTGCCGATGCGCGCGCCCGCCAACGAGATGGTGCCGCCGCTGCGCTCCCTGACACGCAGCACGTACATCAAGCACGTGGTCTTCATTCTGCAAGAGAACAAAACGTACGATTCGATGCTCGGCGATCTGACTGACGCGCAAGGTCAGCCGTACGGCAAGGGCGATCCGTCGCTCGTATCGTTCGGTCAGGACATCACGCCGAATCTGCACGCGCTCGCACGCGAATTCGGTTTGGCCGTGAACATGTACGCCGACTCCGACGAATCCGATGCGGGTCATCAATTCGCCGCCGCCGGTATTGCCACGGCGTACTCCGAAAAGACGCTGCTCGTCAAAGGCGGGCGGTATCCGATGGTCAACAAGAATGAAGACGCCGAAGACTATCCGCGTGCCGGCTACATTTTCAACAATGCCGCGCGCGCCGGCTTGACCTATCGCGACTACGGCGACCTGGTTCGTCTCTCAGGCTACGACGAAGGCAACGCATCCGACCCGCGCGCCGACGATCCCAACTTTCGCGACGTGAACGATCAAACGGCGCCCACCAGCGGCCTCGGCGGATTGTACTCGCTGAACGTCGTCGCGCCCGCAGTTTTGCGCGATCATATCGATCTCAACTATCCCGGCTGGAATCTTCGAATTCGCGACGTCCGTCGCGCCAACGAATATATCAGCGATTTTCGCAATCACCCGATGCCCGACTTCACCTACATATGGCTGCCGGCCAACCACGGCGGAGCAGGTCCCGACATCCCGCCGCTGCCCGAAGAGGTGGCTGACGGTGACCGCGCGCTGGGCGCGATCGTCGAGTTCTTGAGCCATCAGCCCGAATGGGATTCGACCGCGATCTTTATTACGCCGGACGACGCGCAGAGTTCGCGCGACCACGTCAGCGAGCATCGTACGTACACGATCGTCGTTTCTCCGTTCGCGCGCCGACATTTCACCGGCTCGGCGCACCTATCAACCGTCAGCATCTTGAAGACGGAAGAAGAGTTGCTCGGTTTGCCGGCGCTCTCGCTGGGGGACCTACTGGCCACGGACATGGCGGATTTCTTTACGACAAGTGCAGCCGACGCGGCGCCGTACAATGCCATTCCAGTGCCTACGCAGACTGCCAGCGTGGAAGGGCGGCGCATCGCCGCGCTGCTGGCATACACCGATCAGAGCGGGCCGGATGCGGACGTGCAGCGCTCTGCACGGCTCATCGATCTCTCACGCCAAGCCGACAACTTGGCCTTGCGGCGAGCGATGCTGTCTCCCAAATACTATGAAGCCGCGCAGCAAGCACTCTACGCGGCCGCCTTGCGAGTCGTGAAATGAGCGCCGTACATTTTGGCCCGCACTTGATCTCCAGCCCCGCCGGCATGCTGCGGCGCGCGGTGATCGTGATGCCGCCGCCGGCGATCGAAAACGCCGCCCCCATTCAAGGCGAACCGAGTGCGATTCATTCGCGCGCGTGCGCCGAGTTGCGTGTTCTGGCGAAGACGTTGCGCTTCATCGGCTGCGATGTGATCGAACTGCAGAGTCATTCCGCCGACCCGTTCGCGAGCGCGGTCGTGGATGCGGCCATCGTCTTCGAGAGCGGCGCCGCAATGTTGCGCCCGTCATCGCCGGGTCGCCGTTCCGACGTGGCCTGGCTCGAAAAAGAGTTCGAAAAGCACGATGTTCCGATTGCCGCGCACATTTCGGCGCCGGGTCTGCTCGACGGCAGCGACGTTGTGCTGGTGGGCACGACGGCATTCATCGGCGTCAGCGCTCGCAGCAATGCGCTCGGACGCGAGGGCTTCGCGCGCATCGCCAAAGCGCACGGCTTTGCGGCTGTCGAGGTACGGTTGGCTGCAAACGTCCCATCGCTGCGCTCGGTCTGCGGCGTTCTTTCGGACGACGCACTCGTGATCGCGCCGGAGCGTCTCGACCGCGCCGCTTTCGCCGGCTTCAAGACGATCGCGGTCGAGCGCGGCGACGAGCTGGGCGCCGGCGTACTCAATGTTGGCCCGCACCATGTGATTGCCGACGTTCGTTTTCCGCGCGTTATCAACGCGCTGCGCGACTCGGGCACGCGCGTCGAAGCGATCGATGTCTACGATTTCGAACGCATCGGACTCACTCCCTCAACGCTGGCGGTCGATCTCAAACGTGTCTAAGCAACTGCGGATCGCGATCTTTTCGGACATCCACGGGAACCTCGCGGGGCTCGATGCATGCTTGGCCGATCTGCAAGCGCAGGGCGGCGCCGACATTCATGTAGCCGCGGGCGATTTGTGCATGGACGGCCCGAAGCCGAAGAAGGTGTTGCAGCGGCTCCAAGAGATCGGTGCGCAGTGCGTGCGCGGTAACACCGATCGTTACATCGGCGCGCAAACGGAAGAAGACATGCACGGCGCCGACCCGGCGGATCGCAAGCAAGTCGAGTGGCAGCGCAAAGAGATCGGCGAAAAATGGGTCTCATGGCTGCGCGAGTTGCCGTTTTCGCTTCGCTTTGGAGAGAAACACAACCAACTGCTGGTCGTGCACGCGAATCCGACCAACGACGACGAACATCTCTGGCCCGGCGCCGAGGATGACGTTCTTAAACGGCTCATCGGCAAGGAAGGCGCGGGAACCATTGCGTTCGGCCATCTGCACATTCCGTACGTGCGGGCGTGGCGCGGCAAGACGCTCGTAAACGTTTCGTCCGCGGGTTTGCCGAAAGACGGCGATCCGCGCGCGGGTTACGCCATTCTCACCGAACGCACCGGAGGCTGGGAAGTGCGGCACCGTCGCGCCGCGTTTGATGTGAAGAAAGTCGCGACGGCGCTGGCTGACTGCGGCATTCCCGGGAGTTCGGATTTAATCTCGACTTTGCGCCGCCACCGTTACAAACGGTTAAAATCGCTGATTCCTTGAACGGCGCGCCTAACCAAGAATTCGCGCTCGAGATTTCGGGCATCGTCAAGCGCTATGGGGACTTCACCGCCGTCGACGGCGTGTCGCTGCAGGTGCGCGCCGGCGATTTCTTTGGATTCTTGGGCCCGAACGGCGCCGGCAAGACGACGACGATCAACGCAATCGTCGGATTGGCGCGGCTGAACGCCGGCTCGATTCGCGTCTTCGGCTACGACAACGCCACGCAGTGGCGCGAAGCGCGGCGCTGTATCGGCCTTGCTCCGCAGGAATACAACTTCGATCGCTATCTCTCGATTCGCGATATTTTGATATACCAAGCGGGGTATTTCGGCATTCGCGCGCGAGAGGTTACGGAGCGTGCGGACGAGCTGCTCGATCGGTTCGGCCTCGCTTCCAAGGCGAAACTGGATTACATGAAGCTCTCGGGCGGTCAGAAGCGACGCCTGACGCTGGCGCGAGCGCTGATCAATTCGCCGCGGCTGCTGATTTTAGACGAACCTACCGCGGGCGTCGACGTCGAGTTGCGTTTGGAGCTCTGGGACCTCTTGCGCAAGCTCAACGGCGAGGGCATGACGGTTTTCCTGACGACGCATTACTTGGAGGAGGCCGAAGCGCTCTGCCGCGACGTCGGGATCATTCGCGCAGGAAAACTGGTTGCGCTGGAGCCGACGCACGAGCTGCTCGCCCGTAAGGGCAAGGGCTTGCAAGAGGTTTTCCTGGATCTGACACGATCCGGCTCGACGGAGCCCGTGCTATGAACACCGTCGGGATGTTCACGCTGATGAAGCGCGAGATGGTGCGCAGCCTCAAGATCATCAATCAGGTAATTTGGCCGCCGATGATCACCACGGCGCTCTACGTTTTCGTGTTCGGCGTGGCGCTGGGCAGCCGCGTGAAGGCGCCGCATGGCATGTCGTATTCGGTCTTCCTTATTCCGGGGCTCATCATGCTGCAAGTCATCGACTCGTCTTACGGCGAGTGCAGCAGTTCGGTCTTCCAAGCGCGATTCATGAATTGGATCCAGGAGATGCTCATCGCGCCGATGTCGGCGTATGAGATCGTCTTCGGCTATATCTTGGGCAGCATCGTGCGCGCGTTGTTGATCGCGTGCCTCATTATGGGGCTCGGGTTTGCGTTAGTGCACACGCTGCCGCATGACTGGCCGCTGTATTTCGGCGTGATTATCGACGTAGGGTTGTTGTTCTCGGCGCTCGGAGTGATCTTCGGACTCATGGCCGAGAAGTTCGACCATCTGGCCGTGCTAACGACGTTTGCGATTACGCCGCTCGTCTTTGTGGGAAGCGCGTTCACGCCGGCGCAGTTCTTGCCGCCGAGCATCTTGCGCTTCGAATACTTCAATCCGATGTTTTACGCGATCGATGCGTTCCGTTACAGCTATACGAATGCGGGCTACTTGCCGCTGTGGCTCTCCCTCACGGTTATAACGGGCCTGGCAGTTCTTGCGCTATCGATTGCATTACGGATGGCACTTGTTGGGTACAAACTACGAACATAGTTGTCATCGTGAATATGATTGTCATCGTGAATATGATTGTCATCGTGAGGTATCGAGTCCTGAGCCCGGGTCGAAGGGGCGCGAGCCGCAGCGAGCGGCCCTGAGCGAAGCGAAGGGAAACCACTAAATGCTATTTGCGCTTATTACCGTCTTGCTCTCAGCCTGGCATGGCCCCGCGTTGCCTTCCGCCCCGATCGGCAATTATGTTGCGTCATGGTCTATGAGCGTCCATGGCGTTCCTAACGAGCGAGTTGACTTGCGAGCCGATGGCGTTTCGAAAGGCTGGATCGCTGCTTTTTGTACGCCAACCCTATGCGCACCGTTTAGAAAAACGTTAGTGCTTGACAGCCATGGATCGGCACGCCTGCAATTCGACCTCGTCCGCTCGGATCGAAAGGCTCCGCCTCACACGAAGGTTACGATTCGGGCGAATAACCGAGCCGTCGCACACGCCTCACGCTGAGCTGAATCGCTCAGATACAGTTTAGGCTATCAGGTGCGGCTAGCAGTAACTTAGCGAGAACCTGAGGCGTGAGGTCCAGACGCAAGTAGGTCGGGTCTCCGGAAAGCGTTTCCTCCGGAACCCGCAACGTAACTTGGACGAAACGTGCGGCACCCGAAGGCCAAACCACCTTTAACAGATTTGGCGGATTAGGGTTTTCGTACTCGTAATTGCTAGCGTAGTATGCTGTCCCATCATCTTCGACGGTAGTTGTCGTCGCTTCAACCTTTTGGAGGTCAACAGCAGCGCCGCAGTTCAGTGAGCCTACAACGCGGAAAAATGTGACAGCAAAGCCTTTTGGTTTAAACCCGGCGACGAGCATGGGTGTGAGCGGGTCGCCAATCACCATTTGGAGGTCGTCATGGAGTTGTCGTTGGAGACCCGGCAAAAGAACCACGTAGGAATTCCACCCACAGGTGGCGCGTCGCATATCGGAGATGCTAACCCCGTAATGATATGCACCGTTGGGAATATCGAAATGAAACTTGCGCTTGGCAATAGCTGCGGATGAGCCGCTTACGGAAACAGAAAAAACCCCAGGGCCGTCAACCTGATGCCCCGAGACGTTCAGCTTGACGGTAGTGTTCGCTGGAAATGAACACGAGAAAGAAAGAACCAGATGCGCTAATGGCTCGCTCGCTACTGCCGCGCCTCTCGCGTGACCACTAGACAATGACAGTACGATCAACAATAGAGCCGTAGTACGCATTCTAGGTATTTTCGAAAAACGGGTTGTGCGCTTTCTCCCATTGCACTTTGCTCGGCGGCCCGTGTCCCGGCATGAGGACGGTGTCATCCGGTAGCGTAAAGATCTTCGAGCGCACGCTGTTGAGGATGTCCTCGTAGGTCGAAGCGTCGCCGTACGCGCCGCCGACGCTACCCGCAAAAAGTGTGTCTCCCGTGAAGAGCGTCGATTTGAAGAGATACGACGACGAGCCGTCGGTATGGCCCGGCGTGTGGAGTAGCCGAATACGCACGTCGCCGAAGGGCAACTCCTCGCCGTCCTTCACTAACAGCGCCGTGCTCGCGAGCGAGCCGATCGCGTGGACGTCCGCTTTGTGCATGACGATTTTTGCGCGCGGAAAACTTGCGGCGACGTCGGCGGTCGCGTCGCAATGATCCGCGTGCTTGTGCGTGACGAAAATGTATTCCAAATGGTACGCGCCGTCGCGCAGAATGCGGAGCAGGTTTGCCGGCAAGCCGGCCGGGTCGACCAGCGCAGCGCGCTTTCCGCCGTCCAAAAAGAAGACGTAGCCATTGCTGGGATGCGGGTGCTGCGGATGGTGACGCACGTCCGGCAGCATGATGGGATCGGGGTGCCAGCGCACCGCCGCCGCGTCGGCCAGCTTTCCGGGATCGAGCTTTAAAGGTGCCGCCAGCGCGCGGGCTTGCTCGTCGGTGGGCACGCCCTGCCCGCGGCGCCATGCGTCAATCTCGGCGGCCTGCAAGCCCGTCGCGCGGGCCAATCCGGAGGCGCTGGCTCGCGTTCCGCGCATCGCCTTGGTCAGGACGTCGCAGAATTCGTCCTCGAGCGGCATGGAAATCGGCTTCTGCGCGCCGGGGCCCGGCGCCCGTCGCAACCGGAGGCCACAAGCGGGCGGTCGAAACGAGCGGCATGGAACGCGTCATCATCATCGGATCGGGCCCGGCCGGGCTCACGGCCGCCATTTACGCGGCGCGCGCGAATCTGCGCCCGCTGGTGCTCGCGGGCGGCATGTACGGCGGCCAGCTGATGCTGACGACCGACGTCGAGAATTATCCAGGCTTCCCCGACGGCATCATGGGTCCGGACTTGATGATCAAGTTCCGCGAACAGGCCGAACGCTTTGGCGCGCGGATCGAAAACGTCGACGTGATTTCGGTCGATTTTCAGTCGCGTCCGCTCATCGTGCGCACCGCGGAGGCCGAATTCAAAGCCAAGAGCGTTATCGTCGCGACCGGCGCGAACGCGCGCTGGCTGAACATTCCGGGCGAAGAAAAACTGCGCGGGCGCGGGATATCCACATGCGCCACGTGTGACGGCGCTTTCTTTCGCGAGAAGCATATCGTTGTGGTCGGCGGCGGCGACTCGGCGATGGAAGAAGCGCTGTTCCTAACGCGCTTCGGTTACAAAGTCACCGTCATCCATCGGCGCGACACGCTGCGTGCGAGCAAAATCATGGCCGATCGCGCTTTCGGGCACGATAAGATTTCGTTCATTTGGAACACGGCGGTAGAGGAAGCGATTGGCGACGAAAAATTACGTGCGCTGAAACTGAAGAACCTAGTGGACGGAACGCGCACCGAACTCGAGGCGGACGCGCTGTTCATCGCGATCGGACACGATCCGAATACCGAGATTTTCAAGGGTCAGCTCGATCTCGACAAAATGGGCTACATCGTCGCGGCCGACGGCGTATCAACTAACGTCGAAGGCGTCTTTGTAGCGGGCGATGTCAACGATATCCGCTACAAACAGGCCGTCACCGCGGCGGGTGCCGGATGCCGCGCGGCCATGGACGCCGAGAAATACCTGGAAGCGCTCGAGTTTCCGATAGAAGAAGCGATCGCCTAAGAGCCCTTCGGCTGCGCCTCAGGGCCGCTCGCTTACGCTCGCGGTCCTTCGATACCTCAGGATGACACGTTGCCTCACGATGACACGTTGCCTCAGGATGACACGTTGCCTCACGATGACAGTTGGTTAGTTCCAGGCTGTCATGACAAAAAACGTGCGCTTGTTCTTGACGCTCATTGGGCCGGTCGGCGTACCGCACTGCACGACGTAGGCTCCCGGCAATTTTGAAGGCTGCGGTGCCGAGCACACGATGTTGCCGTCGCAGTAGTACGGGTAATTCGCGATGACCGTTCCGGTACCGGCGCTGCACATGATTCCGCTGCCGCCCGCGACCTGATAGCGCCACGGCTTGTTGCCCTTCCACCCTTTGTTCATGGGTAAGGGTTTGGTCAGGTTAATGACCGTGCCGGTATTGGCCGCAAGATCTTGCGGACAGTTCACGACTTTGTTCGAGACAAAGAAACACGGATCCATGATGTTGTTGCCGACCATGCAGCGATACGCGTTCGCGCTCGACGACGCGATTGACCCGGTCCAGCAATAACCATTAACGGCTTTGCCTGAGGCCTTCATGCCGGCGGCTTTATAAGTTATCATCTGCGTTTTTGCCGGCGAGGCGCCGGCGAGGTGAAACGCCAGGAGCGCTACTACAAGAACGATTGCGGCCGCGAGTACGTATTTCATGCGATTTCCTCTTAGTGCGTCCCCTCGTTACCTCGGGGTCCTTCGATACCTCAGGATGACAATAATTCCTTAAGCGCTGATTCGAGTGTCGGATACTTGAAAGTAAAGCCTTCTGCCTGCGCGCGTTCGGGAAGCACGCGCTGGCCCTGAAGCGCTACCTCGGCACCTTCCCCCAGCATCATTTTCAACGCAAAATTCGGCACCGGCAGAGCGGCCGGACGGTGCAGCCCACTTCCGAGAGCCTCGGTGAAGTCCTTATTGCGCACGGGATTGGGTGCGGTTCCGTTGGCCGCGCCGTCGAGTTTGTCGATGGCAAGCAGATAGATACCGACGAGATCGTCGATATGAATCCACGAGTACCATTGGTTGCCGCTTCCCAAGCGCCCGCCGGTCCCGCTCTTGAAGATCGGCAGAATCTTCGCGAACACACCGCCGTCGCGCCCGAGCGCCAGGCCGTTGCGAACGCAGGCCACGCGCATTCCGTAATCCCGACCGCGTTTCGCCACACTCTCCCACTCTTCGCAGACCTGCGCCAGAAAATCCATGCCGCACGGGCTGCTTTCGGTGAACGTACCGTCCTCGCTCGTTCCGTAATAGCCGATGGCGGAGGCCGAAATGTAGGCTTGGGGCTTTGGTTCGACGTGCTCGAGCGCATCGAAGAATTTCGAAGGAAGCGTGGTGCGGCTCTCGCGGATCTTGCGTTTGACGTCGGAATTCCAGCGCTGTGCGATCGGTTCACCCGCCAGGTTGACGATCGCGTCCATCCCGCCCGCCGCCGCCGCGGCGGCATGCGGCTCGCGCATTGATGCCGCCCGCACGTCGTCGCCGCGCGCTCGTAAGGCGGCCACCAAGTGGCTGCCGATGAAGCCGCTAGCGCCGAAGACGGCGATGCGCATCAAATACCGCCTATAAATCTCCCGGGATTAAGCGTTCCATGAGGGTCGAAGCGCGCCTTCAACGCGCGCATTTTTTCGATACCCGGCGGGACGGCGCCCCACGGTTCGAACGAAGCACGCGCCGCCGAGTCGCCGGCCACGATGGCGCAGCGCGGCTCGAGTTCGCGCAGCTCGGCATGGCACGTAGCAATCTTTTCGCTGAAGCGGGTCGCGTCGCGCTCGCTCGCTCGCACGAACACGTCGCCGTTCATCACGTCGAACAACACGTCGGTGAAGAGCTCGTGGCGGTTGCATGCGTCGCGCAGTCTGACGGCGCGCTCCTCAACCGTGCCGGGCAAACCGAAGAGCCGGTAGGTGATGGAGCGTCCGCGTTTATTGGCGATGCATGCGTCCAGTGTACGGTCGAAACTCTCAGACGCGCCGGTATCGATGATCGTGGTTTCGGGCACGCCGGCTTTTCCGAGCGCCGAACGCGCGTCGAGCGTGGCGCGCTCCAGCAGCTCTTCGGTTCCTTCGAAGTACAGAAGGACGCGACCGTCGATGTCGTCGGACCCATCGACGTTTTTTCCGAAGCCTTCCACACAGAACGCTGCGGCAGGTACAACGGCCATCGACGCGATCTGGGCAATCGCGCGCGGGCGCGTGGCTTCAGGCAGCGGGGCGATGAGAGCGCGCCGCTTCTTTGGAATGGGAAGCGTCTTAAAATTCAGGTGCGTGAAGACCGCAAGTGTTCCGAACGAACCGATGTAGAGTTTGTCCATGTTGTAGCCGCTGACGTTTTTCACGACCATGCCGCCTGCGGATGCCAGCGTGCCGTCCGCGAGGCAGACTTGCGAACCGATTACGAAGTCACGCGCGCGTCCATAGAAATGGCGGCGCGGCCCGGGCCAGCCTGCGGCGAGCGATCCGCCAATGGTCGCTTTCTTACGCAGCGGAACGTCGATCGGAACAAACTGACCGTGCTTGGCTAGCGCCTCGTTGAGATGCGCGACGCGCATTCCGCTTTGCGCCGAACAGGTAAGGTCGGCGGATTCGTGCGCAAGCATTTTGTTGAGTCCGGTGGTAGCGATAGAGACGTCCGCGCGCGGCAAGGCAGGTCCCATTCCTGCCAGCGTCTTGCCGCCCTCGATCAGAACTTTCAATCCCTCGCGATCGCAACGCTCGAGCGTTTCGCGCAAGGCGTCAATCGATTTGACGATCATTGGACCTCCGCGCAGCCGATACCGGCCGGGAAGATCTTCTCAGGATTGAGCCGCCGCTTGGGATCGAAGACTTCGCGCACGCGCGACATTGTCGCGAGATCGTCGGTGGAGAAGATGCGCCGCAGCGTATCGCGTTTCTCGTAGCCGATGCCGTGCTCGCCACTAATGGTGCCGCCGAGGTCGACCGCCGCTCCCAATATCTGATTGCCCGCCTCGATTACCGCCGCGACTTGCTTGGGATCGCCACGATCGTACATCAGGAGCGGATGCAGGTTGCCGTCGCCGGCGTGGAAGACGTTGCCGGCGATAATCCCTTGCGGTTCGCAGGCATCCGCGACCGCTTGCAGCGCCTGCGGCAGTTTGGTGCGCGGCACGACGACGTCTTGAATGTAGTAGTTCGGCGCAATGCGCCCGGTTGCGCCCAACGCGCCCTTGCGCCCGGCCCAAAGCGCGTCTCGCTCGGCTTCGGATTTTGCGGCGCGCCACGTGGTTGCGTGATGCTCCTTCACGACGCGGCTAATCTCACTCTCGTGTAAGTTCATCTCGTCTTCGAAGCCGGCGCTTTCAATTAACAGAACCGCGGCCGCGTCCGTGGGATAGCCGGCGTGAAAGGCAGCTTCGATCGCGGGCAGCATGACTTGATCCATCATCTCGAGCGCAGTCGGAATAATGCCGGCTCCGATGATTCCCGTGACGGCGGCCGAGGCGGCGTGGACGTCGTCGAAGGCGGCGAGCCACACACGGACGGTTTCCGGCTGGCGCAGCAAACGCACCCAGGCGGACGTCACGATGCCGAGCGTACCTTCGCTGCCGACCAGCACGCCGGTGAGGTCGTAGCCGATGTCATCCAGCGACGTGAGAATCACATCGCCGTTTTCGTCGACAATCTCGAGCTCGAGGACGTGATTTACGGTTGTGCCGTACGAAAGACAGTGCGGACCGCCGGCGTTCGTGCCGATGTTGCCGCCGATCGTTGAGACTTTTTGCGAGGACGGATCGGGCGCGTAGAACATGCCGGCCTTCGCAACATGTTTTGAAAGGTCAAGGTTGATGAGACCCGGCTGCACGCGGGCGCGGCGATTACGCGCGTCCACTTCAAGGACGCGATTCATTCGCGCAAAGCTGAAGATGACGCCACCGCGCGCGGGAATCGCGCCGCCGCACAAACCGGTGCCGGCGCCGCGCGGAATAACCGGTTCGCCGCAATCGTTGGCGATTTTCACGGCCGCAGCGACTTCTCGCGTCGAAGCCGGCAGTACAACAGCGGCCGGCATCACGCCCTGCGAGTATGCGTCGAAGGCGTAGACGGCGAGATCTTCGGGCGCGGTTTTGACGGCATCCGTGCCGAGGGCCTCAATCAGCCGTTGCTGCAGCATCGGCTGGACTTTCAACGATAGAGCAAATACTTCTGCCGGATGGCCAGAAAGCGCTGTACCGCGGGCGCCCATTGCGCCTCGATCTGCTGTGCGGAACGGCCGGCTTGCAGCGCGTTCGCGAATGTGTCGGTTCCCCAATCGGTGGCCGTGGTTTTTTCGGACAATTTCAACGTGCGCGGTGAAACCATGCGCACAGCGGTGGCAATCTCGACTGCGGTTCGCACCGACGGGAATGCTTTCGGATCGAAGACGTCGAGCTCGACGCCTGACAATTGGTCGCCCGATAGGCCGCCGAAAAACGGCGTCCAATACGCGGGCCGGAAGTACACGCCGGGAATGTTGCGCCCGTTTAATTCGTCCGCCAGGCCGTAGGCGTCGACGTTTTGTCCGCCGACATATTTGAAGGGCTTAGTCGTTCCGATCCCGCCGTTCAATCCGATACTGTCAAGCAGTCCCGTGCACGGATAGACGACGGTCGTGCTCCACTCCGGAATATTCGGCGAGGTTTGCACCCACTGCAGGCCGGTGTCCGGCCACACCATCGAACGCTTCCAGCCGACCATTTTAATGACGCGCAAGTTCGCGCCGATGCCGAACTGATTGTTGAAGAGGCGCGCAAGTTCGCCGACGGTCATGCCGTGGCGCATTGGTATCGGATAGAGGCCGATAAACGATTTGAATTTCGGATCGAGCACCGGACCCTCGACCATCGCGCCGCCGATCGGATTCGGGCGGTCGAGCACCCAGATCTCTTTGCCGAATTGTTTGGCAGCTTGCATGGCGTACGCCATCGTGGAGACGTAGGTGTACGGCCGCGCGCCGACGTCTTGGATGTCGAAAAGCAGCACGTCAACGCCCGCCAGCATCGCCGCGGTCGGATGACGTTGCGGGCCGTATAAACTGTAGACCGGCAAGCCGGTGCGCGAGTCGGTGTACGACGCCACGTACGCTCCGGCCGGCCGATCGCCGCGCAAGCCGTGCTCCGGCGAGTAGAGCGCTTTTATGCAAATGCCCGGATTCTCGCGAATCGCGTCGACGATGTGTACTAGGCGCGACGTCACGCCGGTTTGATTCGTGACTACGCCGACGCAGCGGCCGTTCAGGTCATGCCAGGCCGATTGCAGGAAGACTTCGTCGCCGAGCGTCACGCGCGCGGGCGGTAGTGATGCGCCGAGTAAAACGGAGGCGAGCAGTGCGCCGCCGAGCGCCTTAAACAAAACGGGCCTCGGCGGCCTCGGGGATTATTTTTTGTGCTCGAGCGCGCTTAAAAAGCTCGCTGACGGCCGCGATGCCTTCGTCGCCGACCTCGTCGGTGAATTCGTTCACATAGAGTTCGATGTGCTTGCGCATGATCGTCTCGTCCATCTCGTCGGCGTGTTCGCGAACGTATTTCATGACGTCTTTTTCGTTCTCGCGGGCGTAGCCGAGACTGCGCCGGATGGCCTCATTGAGCTCGGGCGCGCGCTCGGCGAGATCTTCGCGTATCAAGATCGCGCCCAGTGGTACCGGCAATTGCGTTTCGGCCTCCCACCATTCGCCCAAATCGGCGATGCTCACCAGGTCCGATTCTTTGTACGTGAAGCGCGATTCGTGAATGATGAGGCCCGCGTCTGCCGTGCCGCTGGCAACCGACTCGATGATCTTATCGAAACGCATCGAGAGCGTTTGCGGACGAGCTCCCATCGCGAGGTTCAGCAGCATGAACGCGGTCGTGCGTTCACCCGGAATGGCGATGATCTTGTCTTTGAAATCTTCCAGCGTTTTGCCCGTCCCGGGACGCGCCACCAAGAGTGGGCCGCAGCCATGACCGAGCGCGCCGCCGGCGCGCAGTACGCGATACTTGTCGTAAAGATCGGGAACAGCGCCGTAGCTGACCTTCGTCAATTCGTAGTCGCCTTGCATCGCAGAATTGTTGAGATTCTCGATATCTTCGAGTGCCACGCGAACCTCGGGCACGTCTTTTAGGAGCCCATTCGTCAGCGCGGCAAAGATGTAGGTATCGTTCGGGCATGGCGAGTAGGCAAGTGTAAGCGGTTTGTTATCCATCCTTCGTTCCTACCAGCGAAAGCAACGCGTTTAAAACGCGCTGCAGCCCGAGCACGCCGGCATCAAAATCCCAGCCGCTACGGCTGCGATCGCCGGCAATATTGGATATACCCCGAACTTCGATGGCCGGCACGCCTGCGATTTCAGCGGCGCGCAGCACGGCAAAACCCTCCATCGTTTCGATGGCGACGCCTTGCGAAGCAAGGCGAGCTGCCGTTCCGTCGATCGCGGTTACTTGCGTGACCGTCACGCCCCGCACGCTGCGAAATCCGAGTTCGACGAGGCGATCGACGAGCGCTAAATCCGAACTCGCGCGATCGACGACACTGGCGCCGTCGGGCAAACCGATTGGCGCGCCGGTTTCCAAACACAAGGCGAGCGAGTCGTCCGAAACGACGACACCCTCGCCGATCTCCGCGCAGTCCTTGAATGCGCCCGCAATGCCGGCGTTGATGACGAGCTCCGGGCGGCTTTGCGCGAGCGCGCGCGAGACCGATGCGGCGGCTTCAACCGGTCCGACGCCGGTCACCAGCATCTCGACGTGCGGCCGCGACTCGAAGAACGCCAGCTCTTTATTGACCGCGCAGGTTACCAGGATCACGGAACACCGATGAACTTATGCGTCTGGAGGGAGAGGCGGAAGCGGCCTGGGTGCGCTTTCGCGTATTCGAGCGCAAGCGCGACATTTTTCGGCTTGTTGCCTTCGGGCTGCAATAACACGCGCGGCTTGTCGGCAAAAAGTTCGAGCCACTGTTCCGGCACGCCGCCGTCTACGATAAGCTTTACCTCGTTTGCGCGTTTGGCCATGCGCGCATCAACCCGTTCCTTGGGGGAGACGCAGAGCCAGACGTCGGCCGGAAGTTCTGTCGCTATCGTTCCGTTCGATTCTATGTGCACGCGGCGTCCGTCACGCCGGAGCGCTTCGATTAGATTGGCTGCCTCGCGCTGCGCGAGCGGTTCACCGCCCGTGAGTACGACCATCGGACAATCTTTGCCCAGCTCGCGCACCTTCGCGACGACTTCGTCGACGCTCGCGAAGAACTTGAGCGAATAATCCGTATCGCAGAAATCGCATGAGAGATTGCAACCCGCCAGGCGTACGAAAACGGCGGGCGTTCCGGTGAACTCGCCTTCGCCTTGAATGCTGTAGAAGATCTCCGCGAGTTGCAGCATTTATGAAAAGTCGCTCTTGCGCAAGATGGCGCGCGCCGTGTCGGTTTCCCATAGAACGAGTTCGTCGAGCGCCGGTAGTACGGGATGCAGGCGCTTCCAAATCCACATGATGATATGCTCGCACGTTGGGTTTTCGATCGTGTCGTTGAGCGACGTATGGTCGAGCGCGTCGATGACGTGCCGGTTGACGATGGCCTCGAGCACGTCGAAATCCTCAATCATTCCGCGAGCTGCGCCCTCGGTCTGCAGCGGCCCGCGCACGGCTACCTCAAGCCGGTACGAATGGCCGTGCGGCCGTGCGCATTTTCCCAAGTGGAACGGCAGCGTGTGCGCAGCCTCAAATCTAAAACTCTTCCGGATTTGCATAATACAGGAATCGTGGGCTTGGCTATGCGCCCTCACGTGTCATCCTGAGCAGCGTTCGCAAGGCGAACGCCCCGTCGAAGGGCGCCCGAGCTTGTCGAGGGCCGCAGATTCGGAATCAAAGGGGTTAGCGAAGGTGCCTAGCAAGGCCCTCGAGTGCAAGCGGGATTGACCCCAAGTTCAGTTCGGGTGATACGAGCGACGATCATAATCGCAACTAGCGCTCTGATTATTCTCGTGGCTGTCGTGGGCGTGAATAGAAAATATCTCTTTCACTCGGAAAATTCGAGTTTGAGCATTCACGTCCTTGGCTACGACCCCAATTTGACTGCTGCTCGAGCGCAGTTTAAGAACTCCTGGGCGTTTACCCAACAATTTATGGCTCGGCATCCGTTATATGCAAGCAAGGTACGCATCACTGGAATCAGTCTTACGCGGCTTGTCAACCCGAAAACGTTACAAGTTAGCTATCGGATCGAGCGACGCATTGACATTTATGGCCGAGACTGGAATAAGCTTTATGCTTACCACAACTCACTCGGCTTAACGCAGCCGTCAACGGTGCTCGTTGAACCTGACCTGCCGCGGTTTATCTCGACGTACGGCGACTTCCTTATCATACTCACATTCGCGCTTGCCGCAATCTGCGCCGGGCCGTTGCGTTATGTTCGCGAAGGATATTTCCCAATTGGAATGCACCCGGTTACGATAAGCCTGCATCTGGCGCTTGCTGCGTCGGCTATCGTATCGCTATGGTACTTGGCCGAGCAAGAACACCCATCTCCCGCTCTGGTGTTGATACCCGGCCTGTGTGCAGCGCTGCTTATAGGCCGCTGGCTGGTCGCGACCAGAACTCAATGGACTACGGTCGTCATGGCCGGCGCATGATCCAATCGTCGGCAGCGAGCTTGCGCTCCTTTAGTTAGGAGTGCGGGGTCACGTCGAGAGCTGGCGAAACGCTAGGGCGTCATGCGCGAATTCCTCCTGGCGCTGCTCGTGGTGGCGTCTATGCCCGTATTCCCGCAAGTGCTGCCGGTGGATGCGTCGGGCGTGGTGATTCTGAAGATTGATTGCGCAGTCGCGCAGCAGAACGCGAATCGCATCGCGCAAGGGTTGGGTTTTTCGCAAGCTCGCGTAACGTGCATGGGAGGTACGGCGCGCGCGACGCTCTACGGAGCGCATGCGCCTCTCGCGGCGTCGGTACCTACTCTGATCGGCTACAGTATTGCGGAGCCGCGATCGTTTTCTCCGCCGACCATCGCAACAACGTTTCGAGTGCCGGCCGACATTCCGTGGGTTTCCACTTCCGGCGAAATAGTTGCATGGGTAAAAACCGACGCGCTCCTGCTTGAAATTCCAACAAACAATCCGTTGCCGGCTGCCTTCGCTCTTGAGAACGCGGGGATCTCTCGTAACGACATGGTAGCCGAGCGTTCGGATGAGGGAGCGTTATACATCCGTGTTCGCCCGCTAAACATTGCGCAGGTGTTGAAGATTGCGCGAATTGCCCGGCAGAGCCCTATAAACTCCTACGTCAGAACGAAAACGGCATTTGTCCGGAATTGCGACGATAAAATCGCCACGCTGACCGGCCTCGCTCTCGGCGTAGCGCGCGACCGGGCGAGCCTTATGGCGCGAGCTGCGCGGACTGCGCTGGGCACGCCTCTGGGCGTCGTCGATCCGGGCGGCTATGTTCTTGACGCGAGGTGCGACCTGGGCGCTGATGCATCGGCGAAGCAGCTTGCAGATATCGTGAATGCTTCCCCGGACGTTCGGTTTGCCAATGGGGGATTAGGGGCGACGGTCGTTCGTTCAGTCCACGTTGCGTGGCGGCTAAGATTACCGCCAAATCCCGCGGGGCAGCCGTGGAACGAGCAGCCAGACTTCAACGGGTTGTGGGATGGAACTGCTCAGGGACCGGCATTTCTCGCGGACGGTCAGCGGGCGCATGCGGATGCGGTATCTCCGCCGGATGGAATCGTTCCCGATCGCGTGACGATTCTGACTCCGGATTGGGCTTACGGTGCATTGCGGAATTCTCACTACAGGACGTCCGTGAGCCTTGTAACGGATCCGTTGCAACCGGCCGTCGTGCTGCGCGCGGCAACCACGGCAAAACTTCAGAAACGCGTCTCCGAGTTTCAGGAATACATAACGCGGTTAGCTGCACGAGTGGGAAAGCATCCTGGCTTGCAATTCTACTACAGCCGAGATGACTGCCGGCATGCTACAGATGCCGCACTATTGCGCGCAACGGGCGATGCAATCGAAGGGCTTCATGGAGCCCCTATCCGGTACTTGCAGGAGACGTCGATTTCTACGACGGGCTATGTTTCCTGTAACTACAAACCGATAGAGGGCGACGTGACGCCGAATTCGCATTTCGGCATTGACGGCGCTGCGGTCGCGTCGGTCGTTGTCGGATATTAGGCTTAGCCCAAAGTTAGAGACTTGATCATTCGCCGCTCCGGCGGCTCGCCTCCGGCGATAGTCGGATCCGGGCCGGCGTCGATGAATCCATGGCGAGCATAAAGCGCGATTGCGCGCGCGTTGTCATTCCTGACAGAGAGTACGAGCCGGTCGGCGTGCTGTTTTTCCGCCCACGGGACTATTGCTTGAATTAGCGCGTCGCCGACACCGCGTCCCCGCGCAAACGGCGCAACCCACATCGATATAAGTTCGACAGTATTCCCATCGGCAACTAAAGCGCCGACCATCCCTGCCGGCGTGCTATCAAGTAGCGCGATTATGTTAAGCGGAACGTTAGTGAAGCGTTCTCTCCAGCGGGCTTCGGTGTCACCCGCTCCTTGCCAGTCGCTTAGTGGCGCACCGAACGCATAAGGCGCCTCGCGCAGCGCTTCTAAGCGAAGGTCGCGCCATAAGCGCCAGTCGTCGGCGCTTAAGACGCTTAACGCTATCGAGCCGCTTGGCAAAGGAGCTCGATAGTATTCCCTGAGGGGTCGCGCACGTAGAGCGACAGTGACTTGCCTTGCGGGCCATCCTCGTCGCGCTCTTCGACGATCGAAACATTGTTTGAGGCGAGGTGCTCACGCAGCGCGCGCACGTCGCTAGGCGCAACCGCGAGCGCAACATGATCGACGTTGCGTCCTTTGCCTGCGGACTCTTTGGCCCACGCTCCCTCACTTGAGTCGACATCAACAAGGCCGATATGAGACGCGCCTGCGCGCAATTCGGCCATGCCGAACTGCGGCATGCGCCCCTCTAAAGCGCAACCTAGCACCGTTTCGTAGAATTTCAGCGAATCGGTCATGCCGTTAACATGGAGCAGTACGTGATCGATCCGCTCAATGGTAAATGGCGGAGCCGCCATGTTAGAGGGCGCCGCGCGGTCCCATTGATTCGAGGCGCTTCTTGAGATCCGCTAAGAAGCCGCTCGCGACGTAACCGTCCACAACCCGATGATCCAACGATAAGCAAGAGTTCATCATGTAGCGGATAGCGATCGAATCATCGTCCTGCACCATGGGGCGCTTTACGACGGTTTCCATCGTAACGATCCCGGCTTGGCCCGCATTAATGATCGGCGCAGAGGCCACCGACCCATTGGCCCCGGTGTTGTTGACCGTGAACGTTCCCTCTTTAAGATCGTCGGTCGAAAGTTTATTCTTTCGCGCGCGCTCGATGAGATCGCCGGCGGCCAGCGCAATGCCCTTGATCGAAAGCTTGTCCGCGTGCTTGATGACCGGCACGACGAGATTGGCCGGCAAGCCGATTGCGATACCGATGTTGACGTCCTTTTCGACGTAAATCGACGGGCCTTCGCTCACGAACTTTGCATTCATCAACGGAAAGACGGCGAGCGATTCGACTACCGCGCGGATGAAGAACGGAAGAAGCGTCAGCTTGACGCCGGTGTCGCGTTCGAAGCGATCTTTCTCGCGCTTGCGCCACTCCCAGACATTGGTGACGTCAACCTCGACCATCGACCACGCATGCGGCGCCGTACGGCGCGATTCGACCATGCGCTCGGCGATGATGCGGCGCATGCTGCTGAGGTGAATCGTCGTTCCCGGAATCGGATCCGCGTACGTGCTGGTGTTGCCGGGGCCCGGTTTGGCGGGCGTTCGCGGCGTTTCGGCCGGCGGCGCGGAAACGGCACCGCTCGGAACGAGCTTCGCAGCTGCTAATACGTCGTCCGCAGTAACACGCCCGTTCGCGCCCGAGCCGCGCACGTTGCGAACGTCGATATGATGCTCGCGCGCCAAACGGCGAACAGCCGGCGAGACGCCGCGCAAAGCGGCTTCTTCGCGCTGGCCGTTGCTGCGCGGTGGGACCATCGCTGGCGCGCCGGATGAAGCGGCGGCCGACTTCACCTCGAGTTGCGGAATGTTGAAGCCGGGCACGGGTTCTTGGTTGGCGCTTTCCGCCATCGCGTCGCGCGACTTGGGCGGCGCGGTGTCGCGGTCTTCCTTCGTCTCCGGCGGCTTTGTGGCCGGCGCAGCTTTACTTGCTGCTCCGACGTCGTCGATAACCGCAATCGGCGTGCCTACCGCAACGGTCGTGCCTTCTTGCACCAACAGTTCGCGAATCGTCCCGGTAATCGGTGAGGGAACTTCGGAGTTCACCTTGTCGGTCGAAACTTCCAGAAACGCTTCGTATTTTTCAACGGGCTCGCCGGCTTTCTTGAGCCAGCGCTCGACGGTACCTTCGGTGACCGTCTCGCCGAGTTGGGGCATCGTGATCGTCGTCGGCATCGTTAGAACTTCACCATGTCGCGCATCGCGTCGGCCATTTTCGCGGGCGAACTCATGTACGCTTCCTCGAGCGGCATGGCGTAGCCCATCGCGGGAACGTCGGGCGCGGCTAGCCGGCGAATCGGCGCATCCAAATCGAAGAGCGCTTCCTCGGCAACCATCGCGCTGATCTCCGCGCCGATGCCGCCGAATTTGTTGTCCTCGTGAATGACCAGCAGCTTGCGCGTCTTGCGCACGCTCTGCAAAATCAACGTCCGATCCATCGGACGGACCGAACGCAGATCGATCACTTCGACCGACATGCCTTCACTTTCGAGCTGATTCGCGGCTTCGAGCGCCCAGTGTACGTACAATCCGTACGACACGACCGTCAGCTGCGAGCCCTCTTTCTTCACGTCCGCTTTGCCGATCGGAATGACGTAATGCCCATCGGGCACCTCGCCCTTGATCAAGCGATACGTTTTCTTGTGCTCGAGGAACAACACTGGATCGGGGTCGTCGATCGCCGCGTTGAGCAAGCCTTTGACGTCGGCCGGAAATGACGGCACAACAATTTTTAAGCCGGGGACGTGATAAAAGAGGGCTTCGACCGAAACCGAGTGCGAAAGCGCGCCGCGCACGCCGCCGCCGTACGGCGTGCGGATGACCATCGGACACGTGTACTCCCCGTTGGAACGATAGCGCGTCTTGGCGGCTTCACCGACGATCTGATTGAACGACGGATAGATGAAGTCGGCGAACTGAATCTCGGCGATCGGGCGCAGGCCTTCCATGGCCATGCCGACCGCGATGCCGACGATCGACGCCTCGGCAATCGGCGTGTCGATGATGCGTTCTGTGCCGAATTCTTTGGCGAAATCTTTGGTAATCAAAAAGACGTTGCCGCGCGCGCCGACGTCTTCGCCCAAAATGACAACCCGATCGTCGTTCTTTAGCGCTTCATAGAGCGTGTCGCGCACGGCCTCAACGTTGTTGAGCACCTTCGAGGAAGAAGTCGCTACTGCCACGGTTCCCAGGCCCCTTCGTAAACATGTTTGTAAAGATCGTCGGCCGTCGGAAACGGCATCGCTTCGGCTTTGTCGGTCGCTTCGTTGGTTTCGCGCAGCACGTCTTTCTTGAACGCGGCGACTTCGTCGGCCGTAATCACGCCGGAATCCAGCAGCAAGTTCTCAAAGCGCGGCAGCGGATCGTCCTTGCGATGCTCGTCGACGTCCTCGCGCGTGCGATAGGTTAAGTCGTTGTCGTCGGTTGAGTGCGCGAGGAAGCGATAGCAGACGCCTTCGAGCAACGTCGGGCCGCCGCCGTTGCGCGCCCGGTCCATTGCGCGCTTGACCGCGTCGTAAGTCGCCAGCGGATCGAATCCGTCGAACTGCTCGCCCGGCATGCCGTAGCCTTCGGCGCGTTTGTAGATGTCGGGTTGGCCCATCTGCAGCGAAAGCGGCGTCGAGATCGCCCACTGATTGTTCTCGCACAAAAAGACGATCGGCAGTTTGTGCACGGCCGCGAAGTTCATCGACTCGTGCCACTCGCCTTCGCTGGTAGTGCCGTCGCCGAACGTCACTAGAACGGCGCGTCCGTTTTCCTTGCGATATTGCAATGCATACGCCGCACCAACGGCATGCGGAATGTGCGCGGCCAAAATCGACGAGAACGACATCAGCCCCGCGCGCTTGGAAGAATAGTGATTCGGAAACTGCCGGCCGCCGTTATGATCGGCTGCGCGCGCGAAGATCGAAAGCATGATTTCGTACGGCGTTAAGCCGATGCCGATCGACAAACCGAGATCGCGATAATACGGCGCCAGAATATCTTTGCCGCGCGCGAATGCCATGGCCGCGCCGGCTTGCAGCGCTTCGTGGCCCTCGCTGCCGAGCGCGAACGGCACCTTGCCCTGACGGTTCAGCTGAAAACCGCGATTGTCGAGCTGCCGCTGCAACAGCATCGTGCGGAAGATGGTCTTCAGTTGCTCGTCGGAAAGCCCGTGGCGTTCCAGCGATTTGCGCGTCTGCGTTGGGGTGTTGGCCATCACACCTTAAGTTATTGCCACGGCTCCCACGGACCCTCGTAAACCCGGCTGAGCAGGTCCTCAGGGCGGGGGTAGGCGACGGCCTCGGCCCGGTCGGTTGCTTCGTTGGTTTCCGCCAGAATCGAGGCTTTGAGGTCCTCGAGGCCCTGCGGTGTGAGCACGTCCTGCTCGACCAGCAGCCGCTCGAACTTCGGAACCGGGTCGTCCTTGCGCCGCTCTTCGACCTCCTCGCGCGTGCGGTAGGCGCGGTCGTCGTCGTCGGTGGTGTGCGAGAGAAAGCGGTAGCATTTGGCCTCGATCAGCGTCGGGCCGCCGCCGTGCCGCGCGCGATCCAGCGCTTCCTTCGTGACCGCATAACATGCGATGGGGTCGAAGCCGTCAACCTTAACGCCTGGCATGCCGTAGCCGGCGGCGCGCTTCCAAACGTCGGGCTGACCCATTTGCGCCGAAAGCGGCGTGCTGATCGCCCACTCGTTATTTTCGCACAGGAAAACGATCGGCAGTTTGTGCACCGCCGCGAAATTGACCGACTCGTGCCACTCGCCTTCGCTGGTTGCGCCGTCGCCGAACGTAGTGAGAACCGCGCGGCCGTGTTCTTTTTCTAACTTCAAGGCGTAAGCAGCGCCGACCGCATGCGACGTTTGCGCCGCAATCACCGAACTAATCGTATACAGGCCGAGCTTCCGGCTTGCGTAATGGTGCGGAAACTGCCGCCCGGCGCTGTGGTCTTCGACGCGCGCGAAGAGCGAGAGCATCACTTCGTATGACGTTAAGCCGATGCCGAGATCCAGCCCGAGATCGCGATAGTACGGAACCAGAATGTCCTTGCCGCGCACGAACGCCATCGCCGCGCCCGCTTGCACTGCTTCGTGCCCTTCGCTGGCCGAAGCGAACGGAATTTTTCCTTGCCGGTTGAGCGCGAAGCCGCGATTCTCCAGCGTGCGATGTAAAATCATCACACGCAGCATCGCGACGAGCTGTTCGTCGGTCAACCCGTGCCGTTCGAATTTCGATTCGGCGCCCGTTTTCGCAGTCATGGACGGGTCGTACTCGCCTGCGTCGCTAGGGAAATCCTGCGCGGTGCTGCGAACGGTTTGCGAATGAACGGGAGGGCACTTCTCGCGGCGCTGGCGTGTATTTTGCTGGGAATGCTTGCGCACGGAAAAGCAGCGGCGTCGGTGTTCTGCGATGCGGATATTGTAGGCGTCGCCTCGCTGGATGCAGTCAGGCCGGAGAATCCTCGTGTCGCCCAGCCGCGATTGGCGCTAATCTTAGGGTCGAACGACGCGGGAACATTGAATGGGGACGTAATCCTCTTAACGCCGGACGCGGCTTACAACGTGCATTTTGAAAACGTTGTAGCGGCTAAATCGCAGTCCGCGGGGCAGCCGAACATCACCAAACCGCTGTTGATCGGATTCTCGCAACCGCTAAACGTTACGTACGCGTGGGTCGACGATATCGGAATGAACGGCGCCGCGCCGCACGCTTGCCCGACCAACCCATTCGATGCAGTCTTCGGAAACGGAAACCTCGCTCCGATTCCATTTCCCTCAGTTCCAGCTGCGCTGAATCTCATTAACGTCATACCGGCAACCTTCAAGATGAATCTACCGCCAACAGATTGCGCCACACCGTACCGCCGGGCGAGGCAGACGAAGTCGGGACCCAAGGAGACGGACTATTTCGACACAAGTCAGGGCCTGAAGGCAAAGTTACTGCTGCGCGTTTCTCTTGACAGCGACGGCAAGGTGGCGGATGTCCGGGTAACTCAATCCAGCGGGAGCGCGGCGGTGGATACCGCTGCGGTAGTAAGCGCTAGCAAAGCGCAATATGCGCCGGCTATCTTCCGGTGCGTTCCCGTCGTAGGTACGGTGGACATCGATTTTGGTTATGAGGTAGTGCCGTGACGCTCCGCGGCTTGCTCGTCGGCGCCGTGCTCGCGGCGTTTTTCGTGGTCGCGGAGGCCCGAGCTCAAGCTGCGGCCGAGTTCTGTCCGGCAACACTCGTCGGCGAACCGGCGCAAGTTGACGCGACTTCGTACCGCTTTAAACTTGGCGCTATCGGCCCGCGCACGGTGAGCGGCGTGATTCGCGTGCAAACCACCAAAGGCTGGTTCGCGATCTCGTTTAACGACGTTGCGCTGACACTATTGAAGCAAGACTACAGCGACCAAGGCGCAACGTTCAGCCACGAAGATTACTTGTCGAACGATATTATCGTTAAGTTTCCGCCCGCTGCATCGGTGCTCTACTCGTATGTGGTACAGGCCGAAGCCAAAGGCGATACACTTTTGAATTGGGACCGGTACGGAACGGTCGCGTGTTCGCCGACGCCCTTCTCGCCGAAAGACAAGCGTAATCCGGCGCGGCCGATGCCGCCGCTTTCGAAGGATCCAATCGTGTTGACCGCAACGCCCGTTGCCACGCCGGTGCTGGCGACGTGCGCCGAGCCGTTCAGCGACGTGGTTACAATTAAAGCTGGAGCGTTTCACTATCCGGCGATTCTCGGACGCGACGATCCGTCCGCGCGACCGACCGGAACGACGGTCGTTGTGGTCGCAGTCGATCGAGACGGCAGCGTCGTCGACGCGTGGGTATGGGAACCGATCGGCACGCCGATGCTCGATCAGGCGGTGGTGGACGAAGCGCGCAAAGCGAAATACGCCCCCGGCAAGGCGTTCTGCGAGAACGTGCCGGGTTATTTCGTCTTGCGCTCGACCTTTGTGCAGTAGCGTCCGCTAGGGACGTTTGTTGATGTCGTCGCGGATCGACTGCGAAGCGGCGTCCGCAGCTTCCTTGGCTTTGACGATGCCTTTCTTGAAGAGCTTGGTCAGCTGATCGGCAGCTTCTTCGAGCTGCGGCTTCGTCTGATCGAGCGCTTCTTTCACTTTTTGCTTGGCTTTTTCCAGAGTCTCGTCGTTCATCGTTCCGTCACCGTAAGCACCCAACGAATGGCGCGGGCGTATTGGTCCAATTCCCGGACCGTCCGCCGCAGCCAGCCGGTTGCGCCTTTCTCATCGTCGTTACTGCGTGAGGGGGGAAGGTGTTTCGTGTAGGCCAGGGCTGTTTCCAATTGGGCTTCGATCTCGGGCCAGCGGCTGCGGAGCGACTCCTCGGAGGCATCGGGCAGCCGTTCGATGATTGGCGGCGAGGGCGCGGCCGGTTCGCGCATGGCGAATTCGAGGCGCGCCAGCGCGTAGTCCGCGCTTACACTTATAAATGAAGCCAGCAACTGCACGAGCCGCACTTCCATCTACGGGAGCGATTTCGTTCAGGGGCGAAAGGCGGCCTTTAGTGAGTTCGGTTGGAGATTTTCGACGCTACGTGATCGTCGGCAACGGTTTTGCCGGGACAACGGCGGCAGAGCAGCTGCGCAAACACGATCCGTCGTGTTCTATCACGTTGTTCACCGACGAGCCGTACACGCTCTACAACCGCATCGCGCTGCCGCCGATGCTGCGCAAACAGGTCACCGAGCAGAAAGTGATCATGCGCGATCTCGAGTGGCATGAAAAACACCAGATCGAATTGCACCTGGAGACCCGCGTCGAGCGGGTCGTTTCAGAAGAGCACGTCGTGGAGGCCGCCGGAAAATCGTATCCGTATGATGCGTTGCTGGTCGCGACAGGCGGGCGCCCCAATCCGCATCCCGCGCCCGGAAACGACGGCGCCAACGTCTACAACTTTCAGTACATGTCCGACACCAAGGCGATCTCGCAAGAGCTCGAGACGGCCAAGGCGGGCGTGGCGATCGGCGGCTCGTTCATCGCCTACGAACTTGCTGAGGCGTTCGTTTCGCGCAAGGTCGAGACGCATTGGATCATGCGCGGCCCCTACGCGCTGTCGCGCATCCTCGATGGGATCGCAGGCAACTTGATCGACGAGGCGGCCAAGACCGACGGCGTGCACATGCACTACGGCGACGAGATTTCGGAATTCGTCCGCGACAACGGCGTGGTGAAGAAGATTCGCACGAAAAAAGGCGTGGAGATCGAGGCGCAGTGCTACGGAGTCGGGCTAGGTTTGCGCATGAACACCGAAGTGCTCGACGGCAGCGGCGTGGAGACGAGCGCGAACGGGATCCTCTGCGACGACGGGCTGGAGACAAACGTCAAAGGCATCTTCGCCGCCGGCGATATCGCCGATTTCTACGATCCGATTCTGGAGATGCGCTATCGCATGGGAACCTGGAACAACGCGGGCGCGCACGGCAAGGTCGTGGCGCAAAACATGATGGGCGGCAGCGAAAAATACCACGACGTTCCCGAGTACTCAAGCCTGCTTTTCAAAGGGCAGACCATCACGCAGTTCGGCCTATCGCCGGAATATCGCGACGACATCGAAACCGTCTTCACGGTCGATGAAGAAAAGAAGTGGTACCGTGCGCTGTACTTCTGGGAAGACCGTTTGGTCGGCGGCCTGTTTCTTGGCAAAGGCAACCGCAGCGGCAAGCGCAAGTACGTCGAGGCAATTAAAGGCAAGAAGCGTTATCCAAAACCGGAGTGGGCGCCGATGCTCGAATGGACGCACGACTAAATGAAAGTATATTTCTTACGCCACGGGATCGCTGCGGAGCCTGCCGACTGGAAGGGCACCGATTACGACCGGCCGCTGACCGACGATGGCCGCAAACGGATGGGACGCGAGGCCAAGGCGATTCGAGAGCTGGATCTGGATCTGGACGCAATCGTTACGAGCCCGCTCGCTCGTGCGAGAGCGACGGCCGAAATCGTGGCGAGCGCGCTCAAGATTACGACAATTAAAGAGGACGAGCGAATCGCCGGCGATTTCGACATTTCGAGCTTGGCCGAAATTCTGCAAGATCACGCCGATGCAAAGGCTTTGATGCTTGTTGGGCACGAGCCGAGCATGAGCGCGACGATTGGCCGGTTAATCGGTGAAGCCAGGGTAAATCTCAAAAAGGGTGGTTTGGCATGCGTCGAGCTGCCGGACTGCTCAACCATGGTCGGTGAATTGCTGGCGCTGATTCCTCCGAAAGTACTGCTGCTCTAAATCTTTACTGTGGTGCCGCGCACCAATAGTGTCATGGTGAGCGCTAGTAGTGTGATGGTGAGCGCTAGTAGTGTGATGGTGAGCGCTAATAGTGTCATGGTGAGCCTGTCGAACCACGGCTGAGCGTAGTCGAAGCCCGCATGCTTGCCCTCGACTGCGCTCGGGCGCCCTTCGACCGGGCGTTCGCGATGCGAACGCCGCTCAGGATGACACCTTTAAGGTGCTCGTACAAACTGGGAGCGCTCGCGCGCTCCGTTAAATCTGCACTGTTGTGCCGCGGGCGGCCACGTGCGAATCCCAACCGTATTTCATTTTCACCAGATCGGCTAGCGACTGCGCGGAGACCGGATCGCCGTGGACGGCGTAGTAAGTTGGCTTACTCGTGCATGTGTCGAGCCATTGTTGGATTTCGTTGCGATCCGCGTGCGCGCTGTAGCCGGAAATGATGCCGGTCGTTGCGCAGACCGGCAGCACGTCGCCGTAAATTTTCACCGTCTTCGCGCCGTTGGTGATCAAGAAACCAAGTGTGCCCGGGCTTTGAAATCCCACGAACAGCACGGTGGCCTTCGGATCGGAGACGTGGTTGTGCAGATGATGCAACACGCGTCCGCCGGCGGCCATGCCGCTGGCTGAAACGATGATATGCGGGCCCTTCACGGCGTTAATCGCTTTGGATTGCTCGGTTTCCACCGCGACCGTGAGATTGTCACAGCCAAAAGGCTTCCCATCCGTTTCAAACGCGACCGGTTTGTGCCACGTCGGGTAGTCATCGAAGAGCTTATCCACTTTTGCGGCCATCGGGCTATCGAGAAAGACGGGCACCTTGGCAAGCGGCGGGTTTGTGCGCTGCAGTTGTCCGATCGAAAGCAAGATTTCTTGCGACCGCTCGACGGCAAAAGCCGGAATGACGATCGCCCCGCCGCGCGCGACGCCCGCGACAAGCATTTGCCCCAGCTGTTCGAGCGCGTCGGGCGGATGAACGCGATCGCCGTAGGTGGACTCGCACACCAGCACGTCGGCCGCGCCCATCGGCGCCGGATCGTACAGCAACGTTCGGTTGTAGCGCCCGATGTCGCCTGAGAAGATCACGCGCTTGCCTTCGACCTCGACGGTGACGAATGCCGAGCCGATGATGTGCGCCGCATTTTTGTAAAGCGCATTAAAGCCCGCGACTTGAAACGGCGTTTCAATCTCCATCGTTTTTGTTTGCTGAATCGTTTGCTGCACGTTTGAGTCGTCGTAAAACGGCGGCGGCGCGTACGGCTCTTGGTGAAAACCGCGTTTGTGCAAATGGCGCTGAAGATGCGCGGCGTCTTCGAGGACGATGCGCATCAGCGCCCGCGTCGGCGTGGCCGCAAAGATTGGCCCTCTGAAACCGTCGCGTACGAGCTTCGGCAGGTAGCCGACGTGGTCGATGTGCCCGTGCGTGATGATGACCGCGTCGAGTTGCGCCGGCGGAACCGGCAGGGGCACGCTGTTGAGGGCGACGACGTCGGAGGCCCCTTGGAAGAGGCCGCAGTCGATGAAGATTCTTTTGCCATTGCTGCTGAGCAGATGTTTGCTGCCGGTAACGGTTCCCGCCGCGCCGACAAACGTGAGCTCAGCCATTGGTTTCCTGCACGATGCGCAGACGCGGACGCGGCGGCGGCATGACGACTTGCGCGTTGCGGTCGAAGGCTTGCGCGCTCGGAATCGGTTCGCTGCGATACCGGTCGAGGCAGCGGTCGACCAGCGTCTCCGGATTGTCGTCGGACATGAGAATCGAGCCGGTGTCTTTTTGCACCAAAGCGGCGATGCGCAAGAATTCATTCGAGATGCCGCCGGAGTTGGTGAGCACACCGATGAGTTTGCCTTCGTCGTAGGCGATGCAGAACTCGCCGAGCGTTCCGCTGCGGCCGCCGACAAAAAGCACAAAGTCGGAGCTGTGGATGTTGTGCGTTTCACGGCCCATCAAACCCGAACCGGTGAAGACGATCGTGGTGTACGGCTGCAGCGGCGAGCCGTAGACGTTCACGTGCTCCTCGGGCGAGAGCGCCGGCGAAACGCCCATGCTGATCCCGTTGGCTTCATGTGCGCCCAGCACGGCTGCGTGCGGCAAGCCCGGGCAGGCGCCCGTGACGATCGTGCAGTCGCGTTCGGCGATTCGCCGTCCGAGCCGGGCTGCAAGCGCCAGCTCGGCGTCGGTAATGGAGCCTCCGGCGGACCCCATCACGCCAATCTGTATTTTCACGTGACGCGCAGATTCGGCTAAGGTATGGACTCGTCCGCCCGCGAAACGCGATTCCATGCCGGAACGTGAATCGCTCGAAGTAGACGTGCTCTTCGTGGGCGCCGGCCCGGCCAGTCTGGCGGGGGCGATTCGATTGATGCAGCTGGCGAAAGCTGCCGGCCGCGAGTTGGAAGTTCTCGTAATCGACAAGGGCGGCGAGATCGGCAGTCACGGGATCTCCGGCGCTGTAATGGATCCGAAAGCGCTCGACGAGCTTTTGCCGGATTGGCGCGGCGAAGCACCGGTTGAATCCGAAGTCACGAGCGATCAACTCTGGTTCCTTACCGAAAAGTCGAAGATCAGAGCGCCGATCAATCCGCCGATGCTCAACAATCGCGGCAAGTACGTTGCATCGCTGCAGAAGATGGTCAAGTGGTTGGGCGCAAAGGCTGAAACGGCCGGCGCACAAGTCTTTCCGGCGTTTCCGGGTCAAGAGTTGTTGTGGGACGGCGATCGCGTGATCGGCGTGCGCATCGGAGACAAGGGTTTGGACAAGGACGGCAATCCGAAACCAAACTACGAACCTGGCGCGGACATCCTTGCGAAGATCGTCGTGCTGGGCGAAGGTCCGCGCGGGACGTTGGTAAAACAGGCGACGCCGCGTTTGAAGCTCGATGCCGGAAAAGAACCGCAAGTGTACGCCGCTGGTATCAAAGAACTCTGGCAATGTCCGCCCGGCCGCGTGCAGCCCGGCAGCGTGATTCATACGCTGGGCTACCCGCTGCCGTCCGAGACATTCGGCGGCGGCTTCATCTACGGCATGCAGAACGACATTCTCGACGTCGGCTTCGTGACGGGACTTGATTACCGCAACCCGACCACCGACCCGCAAAACGAACTGCAGCGTTTCAAACTGCACCCTGCGGTTCGCGCGCTGCTGCAAGACGCCAAACTCGTTCGTTACGGCGCCAAAGCAATTCCCGAGGGCGGACTCTTTGCGATGCCGCGTATGTACGGCGACGGGCTGCTGATTATCGGCGACTCGGCCGGGTTCTTGAACGGCATGCGACTGAAGGGCATCCATTTGGCGATGAAATCGGGGATGCTTGCGGCCGAAACGATCTTTGAGGCCGTGCAAGCCGGAAATTACAGTGCTCAGCAGCTCTCTACGATCGAAAGCAAATTCAAAGACTCGTGGGCCTACAAAGAACTCTTCGCCGCGCGCAATTTCCATCAAGGCTTCGAGGGCGGCCTGATTGCGGGTATGCTGAACGTGAGCCTCGGCATGGTGACCGGCGGACGCGGGTTCGGCGTCAAGAACCAATTGCACGGAACTGCCGGCTACGCGCGCATGGAAAAAGCCGGCTACAAACCTAAGGAGACGCCGCGCGCGAAGATCGATAACGTTGTGACGTTTGGAAAACTGACGGACGTCTACAACAGCGGCGTAACGCACGACGAGAATCAGCCCAGCCATTTGAAGGTCGCGGATTTCGATATCTGCCGCGATCGCTGCACGGTCGAATACGGGAATCCATGCCAGTATTTCTGCCCGGCGCAAGTCTACGAGCCGTTTTACGAAAAGAAGGACGGGCACGTTGAAGGCCGCCTGCAGATTAACTTTACGAATTGCGTGCACTGCAAGACATGCGACATTATGGACCCGTACCAAATCATCACTTGGGTTCCCCCACAAGGCGGGGAGGGCCCAGTCTACACCAATATGTAAACGGTCGAGTGATGAAGGCGACGATTAACGGCGAGCCGCGCGACCTTCCCGACGGACTGACGGTGAAGGCCTTGCTGGCGCACATCTCGGCGCCGGAGCGCGGCATCGCGGTTGCCAAGAACGATCGCGTCGTGCGGCGCGCCGAGTTTCCGGAAGAAGTCGTGCAAGACGGCGATCGCATCGAGATCATCCGGGCGGTGGCCGGTGGATAGCATGCAAGACATCCTGCGAATCGGAAAGCACGAATTTACGTCGCGGCTCATTGTCGGCTCGGGAAAGTACCCGTCGCTGGACGTGATGCAGGCCGCGCACGCCGCCAGCGGCACGCAAATGGTGACCGTTGCGATCCGCCGCATCAACCTCGATGACAAGAGCGGCAAGACCCTTTTGGATTACATCGACCGTACGCGTTACACAATCTTGCCGAATACGGCGGGATGTTATAGCGCGAAAGAGGCCGTGCTGACGGCCCAATTGGCGCGCGAGCTCGTCGAAACGGATTTGATTAAACTTGAAGTGATCGGCGACGCCGACACACTCTATCCCGACACACGCGAAACACTCGCGGCCGCAGCAGAACTCGTCCGCGACGGATTCACCGTGCTGCCGTACGTGATCGACGATCCGGTCGCATGCAAGCAACTTGAAGAAGAAGGCTGCGCCGCCGTGATGCCGCTGGCAGCGCCGATCGGCAGCGGCCTTGGAGTTTGCAATCCGTATTCGATTCGCATCATCAAAGAGCGCGCGAAGGTGCCGGTAATCGTGGACGCCGGCGTCGGAACAGCCAGCGATGCGGCGATTGCGATGGAGTTAGGCGTCGATGCGGTGCTCATGAACACCGGAATTGCCGCCGCCAAAGAGCCGGTGCTCATGGCTGAAGCAATGAAACGCGCAATTGAAGCGGGACGCTTGGCATTTCTCGCCGGCCGGATGGAGAAGCGGCTCTACGCCAACGCGTCGAGCCCGATGCGCGATTTAATCAGCGTAGAACCTAGCTCGTAAGTTTCAAGAACTGCGAATAGCTCGCACGAACCAATGCATCACGCCGTGAAGTGGCTGAGCGTGTGCCCATTGGCCGATGATGTCATCGGCGGCAGTTTCCTGAATGGATTCGACGCTAAATCGTCCCCCCAAAAGCGCGCGTAATTCCTCGTTTGTAAAATAGACGTGCGGGACGCCGGCCTCATCGCCGTCCTCGGCGGCAAAGACGTGTTTCGAGATTCGGATGCCCTTGCCGAATCGCGCGTCGCGCGTTGAGGCGAACGTGGCATGAAGGGGCGCGGCGCGTTTTAGGCTGCGCGCCACCGAATCGAGCGTGGCGGCGACAGTCCCGGGAGTTCCGTGCAGCAGCGCGTGGGTGCTGAGCGCGCCGTCGTAGTATTCCTCGCGAGCCGTAAGCGGCGCGTCGTCGGCCAGGGCTTCGACTTCAAAACCGGCCGCCTGTAACGCTTCGGTATTGCGGCCGCTGCCCGCGCCGATCTCCAAAATCCGCGCGTGCGGAACGGTGCGCAGTCGCGCGATCAGCGAGATCGCGAGCGGATGTGCGCGGCGGAGCTTCTCGTCGCCTGCCGAAGATTCGCTCATGCGTGAGCTGCCTTTGATTATTGTCGTTGGCGGCGATGACCTTGCCCTGCGCGTCTGCGACGAACTGCGCGCGACGCGCGGCCACGACGTCGTTCAGCTCTGGCCCGCCGGCGACGATGCGCTGCGCGAGGCGGGCGTGCCGGAAGCGGTGTGTATTATCCCGGTCTCCAGCGACGACCGGCTGAATTTGCAGATTGCGCTCAAGGCCCGCGAGATCAACCCGAAGATCCGCATCGTGCTGCGCCAGTTCAATCGCGCGCTGGGGCACAAGATCGAGCAGAACCTTGCGGATTGCTCGGCGATATCCCCGGCGGCCCACGCCGCCGCGACGTATGCGGGCGCGTCGGTCGATCCCGCTTGCGTTTACGCATTACAGTTTCCGGACGTGGACGGACCGCTGCTCGGGTTTTCGGAGCGATTCGCGCGCGACTTCGGCTTGCGCGACACGACCGTGGGCGAAGTCGAGCGCCGCTTAGGAGTGCGCGTCGTAACGGTGAACGACGTCGTCGCGCCGGAGCGCTCGGTCGCGATCTCGCGCGACGATCGCATCGTGGCCTTCGGTCCGATGGAGACGCTCCAGCACGCATGGCGGCGGCGGCGCAGCGCTCGTCCGCAATTCCGCCGGCGGCGCGCTTGGCTCGCAGACATGCTCCGCGCGGCGGCGCGCTACGAGCCGCTGCTCATCTACACGTTTGCGTTTGCCTTTCTGCTCTTTCTGGCCGGCTCGCTATATTTCACGTTCCAACTGCACCTCTCGTTCATCGAGGCGATGTACTTTACGGCATCAACGATGTTCACGGTGGGCTATGGCGACATCACGCCCTATAATCGGCACGGCGGAACCCTCTCGCTCTTTGTTGCGATGGCGGTAATGCTCGGCGGCGTCACAATCGCCGGCGTGTTTATCGCATCGATCGCATCTGCGTTCAGCCGCGCACAGGAAACCGCGCTGCAAGGTTTGCGCCGCGTTCGCGCCGAGGATCACGTCGTTGTGTGCGGTGCGGGCAACACAGGGACGCGCGTGGTCGACTTCTTGCTCGGCATGCAGCAGCGCGTTGTCGTGCTCGAACAAAGCCCGAATACGCTGGTGCTCGAACTGGCTCGCACGCGGCGTATCGACTTGCTTACCGGCGATGCGACAAGCGACGACACCCTGGAGTTCTGCGACCTCGATTCGGCGCTGAGTTTTGTGGCCGTTACGGACAGCGATACTTCGAATCTCGAGGCTGCCCTCGGAGCGCTCGTGCAAAATCCGCAGATTCCGGTCGTTGTGCGAATTAACGATCCGGATTTCTCGCGCCTCATCGAACGAAACTTCAATATTGCCAAATCGTTCTCGGCGAGCGAACTCACGGCTCCGATGATCGCGGGCCTGGCGCGTTTCCCTGGGACGCGGGGTCGCGTGGCTTTTGCAGGCGAGAGCTTCAACGTCGGTGTGCGCAGCGCGTCGGACCGCCTTCCGCGCGCCGAAGGGACAGTTCCGCTATACGCGTGGGGAGCCGGAAGGCTGCGCCCGATTCGGGACTTTGCCGAGATGGAGCCCGACGACCGGCTGCTCTACATCGTGCCCCTCTCGCAGTTCAAGGCGGACTAGCCGCTGGCAATTGGGAATATCTCCTCCATGCTAACTGAAGGCGCCAAAATGCCGGAGCTCGACGTCGTTGACGACGAGGGCAGAAAATTCAACACCCGCGAGCTGCTCGGCAAGCCGCTCGTCTTATGGTTTTATCCCAAAGACGACACACCGGGTTGAACGAGCGAGGGCTCGCAGTTTCGCGACGCCATCGACCGGTTCAAGGCGAAGAACGCGCAGATTGTCGGAGTTAGTAAAGACTCCGTCGCCAGCCATCAAAAATTCAAGGCCAAATACTCGTTGCCGTTTCCGCTCATCGCAGACACGGACCACAAGATGTACGATGCGTTTGGCGTGGACGCGCGCACGACGTTTCTGATCAACGCGGACGGCACGATCCGCAAAGTGTGGCCGAAGGTTAGCGTTGCCGGCCACGCCGAGGACGTTTACAACTCTTTACCTTAGGTACGTCTTGCCGTCCCAAGGTTTGTCGAAGCACTTGTGAACAATGAACGCCGCGTTCTTATAAGCCGGCTTCAATATCTGAAGCCGCCGAATCGCGCGCGTGACAGCAACTGACGTCGAAACATTTTGGCCGAGATAACCAAATATGTCCCCCGCTCTCGACCCCGGAACCGTGAAGATGATTTGCCCCTCGTAAGGAAAGACATAGGTTTGGCCGGTTTTGAGCGTTCCGATCATCGCTACGAGCGAAGGATATGTGCCAGCGGGAGAAATCCATTTGAGATCGGCTACGATGCCTATACGCGGGCCTGCTTGAGCGAGGCCTTGCCCGACGAACATGCTGTCGCGCCCCGTAACGGGACACTGCGAGCCGTAGTGAGCAACCGGAAGGGTTGTGGCGATCGCGCCTATCGCGAATAAAAGTGCGTATAGCAAGCCCTGAGTATGCGCCTACCGGGCGAAATATGCAAATGAAGAAGCCCTCGCCCTTCGATACCTCAGGGTCGTTCGATACCTCACGATGACAAGCGATGCGTTCGCTGCGCCGGGGCGTTAGTTCTCGGTCTTAGCGTCGCTCCGCGGAAGTGAGAATTGCAATAATGCACGCACCGGAGCGAGGCCGCGGCTTACGACAGCGCAACAGGTCACTTGCAGTTTGAGTTCTTCCAGGCGATCCTTGGCCGCTAGCAACTCGCGCGCGCTTGTGACCACGTCCTCGAGTAGCAGCACCTTTTGTCCCGGCTCCCATGCGCCTTCAACATACTCGCCGGCAAACGCGCCGTAGCCCTTTGGTTTCTTGCGTACGGCGATCATCGGCAGATTCGCCAGTTGCGACACCGCAGTGGCAATCACAACGCCGCCCAGTTCCGTGCCGCCGATCAAATCCGGATTGACGTCAGCGATGACCGGCACGAAGAGCCGCGCGATCCGCCGCAGGACGTGCGGGTCGGAGAAGAGGCGGAATTTGTCGATGTAGTAGTCGCTGCGCGTGCCGCCCGAAAGCTGGTAATCCCCGCGGGTCAGCGCGCGCTCGACGATGATCTTGCGCAGCCAGTTGAGATCAGGGAGACGCCCCAGCGAGTCGCTGGAGCCTAGATACTCCACTGCCAGGCGTTCCAGGATTCGGTCACCGGATTGGGTGCAAAACCTTTGAAGTTGATGCTGATGGGATGCATGGCGCGCTGATCGTAGAGGAAGATCTCCGGAAGATCGCGCGCCAGGTAGGTTTGAATCAAGTCATACGCCTTCTTACGCGTCGGCCGGTCGTAGTTGTTCAGCGCGATCTTTTGCGCGGCTTCCATATCCGGGTTGCAGTAGCGGGAATAGTTGTACCCGAGCGGCGCCACGTTGGCGCAAGCGTATTGTGAGGCATCGTCCGGATCGATTCCCGCATACCAGCCCGCGAGACTCAAGTCGAACTTGCCGCCTTGCAGGATGCCGCCTTCGCCGACGGGCGCAAAGAGCACGTCGCCCGGATAGTACTTGATTTGGACGTCGATGCCGACGTTGCGCAGCATCTGCTGCATCTCGATACTATTCTTGCGGCGGGTGACGTTGCTGTTGTTGCTGACCAGCGTTAACTGTAGAGGTTGCCCGCCTTTCATCATGATGCCGTCGGCGCGCGGCTTATAGCCGGCAGCCAAGAGCTCTTTGCGGGCGGCGTCGACGTTGGGCGGATATTTCTGCACGTCCGGATAGTAGGACCACATCCAGAATGGCTGATCTTCCACGGCGACGCGCGTCTGACCAAAAGTCAGCGTGTCGACGATGCGCTGCTTGTCGATCGCATAGGCGACCGCGCGACGGACGTGCATGTCGTTCAGCGTCTTGCCTTTCTCGACGTTGAGCTGCACGTCTTCATAGCCGTTCACATCAACCCAGGCCAAACAGACGCCGGGAATGTTCTTGACTTCCGGATAGTTGGAGAGCGATGCCTCGAACATCCAGTCGAGCGCGTGCGTCTGCAGCATCGACCGCATCGTGTTTTCGTCGGGCACCACTCTTATGATGATCTTTGCCAGCCCGGGTTTGCCTGCAAAGAAGTTGTCGTTGGCCGCATAGGTGATGTGATCGCCGTGCGCCCACTGTACAAACTTGAACGGTCCGTCACTGACGGTCGGAGCCGAATTAAACGGAATCGTATTGATATTCGGGTACTTCGAAAGCACGTGCGCGGGCACGACCGGATACGGCTGGTCGCTGTCGGCGAAAAACGTATTGATGATCGGAGCAAATTTCCGCTTGAGGTGCACGACGACCGTGTAGTCGTCGGGCGTGTCGACGCTCTTGACGAAATCATAGCCGTGGCGCGAGATGATGTTGTTATTGTTGTCCATGATCGCTTGCCACGACCACTTGACGTCCTTACTCGTGACCGGAACGCCGTCAGTCCATTTGATGTTCTTGCGCAGATGATAGGTGATCGTCAGGCCGTCTTTGCTGATGCCGCCGTTTTCGAGCGTTGGCACTTCCGACGCCAGCCCCGCGGTTGCGACCGGTTCCCCTTTCGGGTTTGCGTGCAAGAGCGGCAGAAACGCCAGGAACATAATCATGCCGTCGGTCGTGTTCGAACTCAGCAGCGGGTTGAGGTTCTTGATGTCTTGCTGAATCGAGATGCGCAGCGTCCCGCGGGTCGCGGTGGGCGCGGGCGGATCGGCGGGCGCACCGCACGATAGCGAATTGTTAGCAGTGACGCCGGTGCTGGTTTTCGTGCACCCGGCGAGCATCGCCACAACGAGAAGACCGGCGACAAAGTGTTTCATATGTTTATACCGCAGCTTTCGGAGCAGTCCACTTCCCTGGGACGGGGTCGAAGCGCTCGTGGCGCCAGGAGTATGTTCCCAAACCCTGGGTCGCCGTACGCAATTCGGTGATGTACCGCGCAAGTTCGACCTGCGGCACGTAGGCCTCAACTGTATCGTAGCCCGGCTTGTCGGCCGGATTCATTCCGAGAATTTGACCACGTTTGCCGGTCAGCTGCTGCATGACCGACGACGTGTAGTTCGATGGAACGGTTACCGCGACGTGCACGATCGGCTCGAGCACCACGGGGTTGCATTTGGGCAGCGCGTCGCGTACGCCCATGCCGGCCGCGGTCTTAAAGGCCTGTTCGCTCGAGTCGACGTCGTGGTACGCGCCATCGAATAAGACGACGTGCACATCCGTGACCGGATAGCCGCCCACGCTGCCGTGCATGAGCGCTTCGCGCACGCCTTTTTCAACCGCGCCGAAGAATTGGCGCGGAACGACGCCGCCGACGATCTTCACTTCGAAGGTAACGCCGTGGCCGCGGTCTTGGTTCGCAAAGCGCAGCCAGACGTCGCCGAACTGTCCGTGTCCGCCGGTCTGATGCTTGTAGCGCGCGTGCACCTCAGTACCCGCCGTAATCGTCTCTTGGTACGGGATCATCGGGGGTGCGGTGACCACTTCGACTTTGTACTTGCGCGTAAGGCGCTCGACCGCAATCGAGACGTGCTGTTCGCCGTTGCCCATCAGCAAGAGTTCGTTCGTGATGGGAGCGCGATCCAAACGCAGCGACGGATCCTCGTCCACGATGCGCGCGAGCATCTGCGAGATCTTGGCTTCGTCCATGCGTTCTTTGGGACGGATCGCAACGGCGAAGACCGGCTCGCCGGCTTGCACGCGCGGCAAGAGCACTTTGAAATTGTTTTCCGTCAGGGTGTCGCCGGTGGCGACGCTTTCCATGCGCGCGATCGCGACGATGCTTCCCGGGCCCGCTTCGGGAACGGCTTCCGCCTTTTTACCTTGCAACCGATAGAGTCCGCCGGAGCGCACTTTCTCGCTGCCCTTGCTGATGTTCGTCAGCGTCGCATCGGATTTGAGCGTGCCCGAAACGACTCGCACGATCGAAAGTTTGCCCGACTGCGGATGGATCGAGGTCTTAAACACTTGTGCGATGACCGGACCGTCGGCTTTTGGTTCGATCGGACGTCCCTCGGCGTCGAGTACCGGCGCATCGGCCGGCGACGGGAACCATTTTTCCAGCGCACGCACCAGCGCCGAAACGCCGTAGCCGGGAAGTCCGGCCGCAACCAGCACCGGAATGATTTGATCGTGCGCGCACTCGACGCAGAGGTCTTTCTCGACCTCTTCGAGCGGCGGCTCGACGCCTTCGAGCAGCTCTTCCATCAAATGGTCGTCGAAGTCGGCGATCGCTTCCAGTAACTGCACGTGCGCTTGCGCGACGCGATCTTGCATGTCGGGCGGGATCTCGCTGTCCTTTTCGGCGGCTCCGTCATAAGCGAACGCCTTGCTCGCCGCCAAGTCCACGTAGCCTTTGAAGTTTTCCGCAGTCCCGATCGGCAGTTGCTCCGCAACTACGTGGCGGCCATAAGCGTTTTGCAGCGCCTCCAGCGTGCGCGCGAAATCCGAACCGGGGCGGTCCAACTTGTTGACGACGAACAGATGCGGCATCTTGCGCGACTCGATGAAATCAACCAGCGCCTGCGTCTGCGGGACGCGCAACGGTTCGCCGTCCAGCACGATGACCGCGGCGTCGCAGCCGGAGATCGCCAGTTTCGTTTCTTCGAAGAAATCGATGAAGCCGGGACAGTCGACGAGCGTCATGTCGATGCCATCGGCCGTGCAGTGCGCGAAACCGACCGTGGTTGACTGCGCGTGACCGATGCACTCCGGCTCGTGGTCGGTCGTGCTGGTTCCGTCGGTTACGGCTCCCTTGCGGCCGATCGCGCCGCAGTGCGAAAGAATGGCTTCGACCAGCGTAGTTTTGCCGGCGTGGTGGGTTCCGACGACGGCGATATTACGAACGCGCGAAATGTCCGTCATGGGGAAGGTCTCCTTCGGAGCTTAACGTCGTTTACGTGCGGGAGCTTTTTTCTTGCCTTTGGGCGCCGCTTTTTTTGGCGCCGCTTTCTTGGGAGCAGCAGCTTTCTTCTTGGGAGCGGCCTTCGCAATCTTTGGCGCAGGCTTCTTGGTAACTTTTGCTTTCTTGATGGGCTTAACGGGTTTCTTTACAGCTTTCTTTTTCGGCACGGCTTTTTTGGCCGGCTTCGGCGGCTTGGCGGCTTTGGCGGCGACGAGTTTGCGCGGCGGTTTGACGGGGCGTTTTGTTGCGCGGGCCGGCGGGCTGACGCGTTTGCTCGCGGCGGCGGTACGGCGCGGTTTGCGGCGCAGCGCGCGCTCTTCGGCTTCGTCGCGTTCGGGCAAACCCAATTCGGCGCGGCTATATCCGGTGATGCTGCTGCCGGCCTGAACGCTGGGCTCGCGCGACATGACTTTTTGTAAATGCTCTTTGGTGGCGCGGAGCGCAACGCGCGCCAGTCTACCGGCGACCGGAAAGACGAGCTCGTTGATCTTCGCTTCGTCCAGCAATTTGAGGACGATCTCAAAGCCGGCGCCCTGATCTTTGGGGCTGTGCGCGTCGGAGCCGACTGCAACTCCGACGCCCTTGGCTTTGGCTTTCTTGAGCAGGCGCACGAGCGACTCGCGGTACTTTTGTTTTTGATCGTGCGGGTGATCGCGGTAGAGGAAGCGCGTGTTGATCTCGATCGCCAGGCCGCGCGCGGCGCATGCGTCCAGCACGCGGTTCTCATATTGCTCGAGACGCTTCATGTCCGGCCAGTTTCCGAATGTGGCCGGCGCGTAGATGTGCCCGACGATCTGTCCCGGAAGTTTTTCGATGTCGTCGATCAGCTTCGCAATGTACATCTCCCACGTTTTTTGCGTGCCCACGACCGCGAAGAGATCCTTGAACTCGGGATTGTCAAACGGCCACTGCCAGTCCGGACCCTTTTCCGGATGCTCGATCGTCAAGAAGTGTACGGAGCGAATCATGCCGTCGGGGCGCATTGCATCGACGATGTTTTGGGCGTCGGGTCTGGCGCGCGGATCGTTGTCGATCTCGGCGCCGATCGAAAAGCGCATCCCGCGGCGCAAGCCTTCGGAGACTGTGGCGGCGTGCGCGACGTCAACGCCGGCGGTCTCGGCTGCGCCGTACAGATCGCCCGCTTCAGCGAGCTTGAGCGCGCGCCTGACGGTGTTTACGGCGCCGGGATCTTCGAACGTCAGATAGTTGATATGGTCGGAGACCATCATGAAGCGCGGTGAGCCGCGCTGGCACGCATGATAGAACCACAAGAAGAGCATGCGTGCGGAGTACGCGATGGGACGCTCCTCGGCGAATGGTTTGTGCTCGCCTTTGGCGTGCCCGTGGACGTCGGGGATGGCGGCGGTACGTGGGTCGCTCAGATGCTGCTCCTTAGACTCCGGCCGCCGCAGCTTGCCTGCCGGCGTTGCGCCTTTCGATCCATGGGACCGTTGCGGCGATCGCCAGTTCGACGGCGTGTTTCATCAATTCCAGGGACATCGATGGGCTATTTCCCGCTCCGGCCTCAATGGCTTGCTCCGGCAGATAGGGCAGGTGAATAAAGCCCGCCGTCACCGGGGGAGAAACCGACTCGGCGATGCCCAGCGCTTCATACAAGGTTTGGTTGCACAAGAATGTTCCGGCTGAGTTCGACACATAACCGGGGACGCCGTTGCGCTGCCAGGCGTCGACGATTTCGGCAATCGGCATGGGCGAGAGCCGCGCATCGGGGCCACCGCGCAGGATCGGTTCGTTCTTGCGGACGACGCCGGCGTTGTCGGGATGCTCGAAGTCGAGCATATTGACCGCCACGCGCTCCAGCGAGACCGCGGTCTGGCCCGGCGCCAGACCCGTACAGAGGACCAAGTCCGGGTGCTCTTCGTCGATCGCTTGCTGCAGACGCTCGGGGACGCCCGAGGTTTCGACCGGAAAGATCCGTACGACGACGCGACGCCCCGCGATGAGGCGCCCTTCGAGACTGCGTGCGACGAGTTCGCTCGGGTTGACGTCCCTGCCGCCGAACGCTTCGAACCCCGTTACCAGAACCGGATTAGACACCGTTAAAAAGGTTAGGTGAAAAAAAGCCGGCTCCTTGAGCCGGCTGGATTAGTGGCATGTGATTGCCGCCTTACGGGGCGGCACCTCCGTTCATCGTAACTTTAGAAAACCTATTACAATCGATGCTTACGATGACCACCTCCTCCGTCCGGCTGTTAGCCCTCGCTGGTCTGTAATCTGAGGGAACTTGCGGACTAATTTGCTGATCGACGTTCAGCGCTGCGGGCGATAGCCCTCCATCGTGAGCAAGCGCGCCTTCATCTCGATCCCGTAGCCGTAATTGTGCAGCGCGCCGGTCGAGTCCACGACGCGATGGCAGGGGAAGAAGAGCGGCAGCGGATTGCGCGCCATAACCTGGCCGACCGCGCGCGCAGCCTTCGGCCGCCCAATCGCTTGCGCAACCCAAGCGTAGGAACGAACCTGTCCGGGCGGGATGCTGTAGGCAGCTTTGAGCGCTTCTTGCTCGAAGGGCGTCAGATCGCTGATGTCCATCTTGTCTTCGTCCACGTGCCACGTCTTGAAGTAATCGTCAAAAATCTTCCGCAGCCAGTCCGGCGTCTGCCCCTGATCGACGTGGCGGTGCAGCCGGCGCTCGATCTGCTCGCGCACTTTTTCGGGACCTTCGCCTCGATCGAGGCCGATGAAGGCGATGCGCGTCCCTTTGTAGCCGACGTAGACGCGGCCGATGCGCGTGTTCACCCAGGTCAGCATGATTGGATCGCTGCGGTACTTGTTTTGCAGCGTCGCGATGTGTTCGATTACGCGCTTCGCTAGATTGCACGAGGGCTCGGGTTGGGGCAGACAGGAGAGGCAGTACGCGACGCCTTCGTATTGTTCGTAGAGGTCTTGGCATCGCTGGCAAGCGCGCAGATGATCGTGGACGGCGGCGCGCATCGGTGGCATACCCTCACGGATATCGTCCCACAGCGCTTCAACTTCACGACATCGCATGGACAGTGTCTCCTTCCGGCACGGCTCTGCCGATTTGCGGGCCGAGGATACGCCGAAGAATGCGCACGGCACGATGCACGTGCGATTTCACGGTTCCAATCGGCTGGTTGAGGATTTCGGCGATCTCCGGATGGCTGCGGCCTTCGATGAACCGCAGCGTGGCCGCGGCGCGCAGGTGCATCGGGAGCTGGAGGAGCGCTCGCTCGACCAGCGCCATGTCGGCGTTTCGCTCGAGGATGTTCTCAGGTTGGGCCGGCCCGTCGTGGCGCGACCCGCGCAGCAGCGCGTCGGGGTCGGCCAGCGCGTCGAGCGCGACGTTGGTTGGCCGCTTTCCGCGTAGCCGGTTGCGAGTGACGTTGAGGGTAATCGTGTACAGCCAGGGCTGCAGGCGCAGCTCGGCGCGCTGTTCGGGCGACATCTTCGCGAGGGCGCGGTACGCTCGGACGAACGCGTCTTGCACGATCTCTTCGGCGTCTTCGCGATTGCCCGTCATGCGCAAGGCGAAGCCGTAGAGCCGGCGCTCGTATTCGTCAACGATGGTGTCGAAACGGTCGGTGCCCGGGGCGCCGACGCGCTTGATCGCCTTTTTCTGTGCCGGAGGCGGCACGTAGTACTCCCTCAGGAGCGGGGCGAGAGCGCTCATATACGCGTCCCAACACCGCGGCCTGCCGCGAAGGTTTCACATAGGGCTGGGCGAACCCGTCCGCCATGGCGCCTCAAGCGTTCATAGAGAAAACTTAACCGTTCGTCGCGTGTCGCGGCGAGCGGTTTTTGCTTGTTGGGGGAGAGATTGATGGAAGCGATCGAGCCACGGGAAGTTTCATTCGATGCATATACGATGTGCAGTTTCCTCCCGGCGCTCGACTCCTCGCGAGCCGTACCTTTGGTCCTGATCGGCTACCGAAAAAACGAAGACCCGTGGTTCGTGTGGCTCGTCCCCAAAGAAGGCGTGAGCTGCCAAGGCCTCACCGACGATCCGTACTACGCGAAAGTCTTGCGCGACCCGTGCGGATACATCGTCAAGAAGCTCAACAAATATATTGAAGAGACCGGCTCCGTTAAACGCGGAATCGAGATGCTCATCGACTGTCACCAAAACCATCTAGCGTTCACGCCGCTCGTGCACATGCGCGAAGTGCCGTTTACGCACCCGATGACAGTGGAGTTGCTAGCGGCCGTCTAAGTTCGCGCTTTCGTTTGAAGTAGTGTCATCCTGAGCGTAGCATTTCGCCTTGGCGAAATGCGAAGTCGAAGGGCGGTCGAGCGTAGTCGAGACCCGCAGGGCAGCGTGGTTGCCAGTTGCGCCGCCGTCACGAAGCCTTCCGAGAGGGCGCTTGGATTTCATGCAACTAAGAATCGCCAGTTTAGCCCTCACGTTGGCATTTTCTATAGGAGCAGCGGCATCAGCCAAGTGCGGTTCGGGTCTGCCGCCGGATTATAGGGACATTCAGGCGGTGATGTTTAATCAAAATGGCTGCGGCAGCACGCTCCATCCGTTGCGACGCAACGCCATGACCGTTTCAAGATTCGATTGCTCGTCATTCTACGCGGTTGTTTGGGAGCTTTCGGGCCCAAACGGCAAGCAGATGCAACTTCTGAATGACTACGTACAATATGACTTGGACGGTCAGATTGGAACGTATAAAATCGAGGTCTCACTCTCAAGCGTCCAGGAACTTCTGCGCAAGGATCGGTTTTTTGGTGTCGCGCCGATGGATCTAATGCCCACGGATTCGTCCCAAGCCGTTATTTCTGTAAAACGTTGCGCGGTTGTAACCAGAGTAATGATTTACAACACCAATCTGCCTGACCTAATTGACCCGGCAGCAGCAAAGCTATTTCAGGATCTCCGTAGAATGATTGAAAAGGCGCCAAAACGGTTTGTTTCTCGAACTCCAAGACCGTTCATGCAGAAATTGCTTTTCGATCCACTGCCCATTTAGGAGTTCGATTGGCGGGGCCCCAGTGAAACTTGGCGGTCCTGCTTCTCGCGCGGACCTCGTCACGCGCGCCTACAGCGCGCTGCTCGGTCGTGGTTCGACAGGCTCACCATGACACATTGGGCTCACCATGACACATTGGGCTCGCCACGACACATTGGAGCGCGCCATGACGCCTAAATGCCGCACACGCGCACGAGTGTTAGTGGGAGTCGGCTTCGGTCGACGAAGGTAGCGGCTCGGCTTTGATCGAGCGCTCGTAGGTGATCGTTACCGGCGAGCGTCGGCCCCCGGTTTGCAGCGTTCCGGAAATTGTAAGCGTTTCTTGCAAAGCGAGGAGAATGGGCGCGCCTTGCAACGCGTAGTAGGCTGTGCCGCGCATGCGCATGGTTCCGCGCATAGTCATCGCAGTGCGATCGGGCAGCGGGCCCGACATCGGTCCGGTTGCGTCAAAGTTAACTGCCAGTGCTGGCTGGGCGGCGACCAGACTGTTGCCGCCGCGCTGCAGGTAGCCGTGTAACGTGCCACCCATAACGGGTGCCGGAAATTCGAAGGGCACGCGGCCGTTTAGCCGCGTCAGGTCGCGCAAGGTTTGCTGGTCTAACTCGATCGCGAAGGGCTGATTTAGGACGGTCAGATAGTCCGGATCCCCGTTGCTGAGATCTTGCAACTCGCCTTGCGGCGTCATGATCTGGGCGAACGTTGCGTGTACCGGAACGCTCCCGCTCTCGTCGACGCGGACGTACTTGGCATCGGCCTTGAACTGCGTCCGGCTCCCTGCGCGTCTAACCGTCAGCTGCTGCGTGCCGATATAGGAGATGTGGGTCTGAAGGTCCGCGGAGCCAATCCGGTAGCGGTCGTTTCCGGTGACCGCGTAGCGCTGATCTGCGTTGGCCGGCAGAGCAATCACGAGCGCCACTGCCAGGCCGAGACCGACGCTGCGGTAGTGACGGGTGATGGGCGAACTCGCTTTCATGGTCGTTCTAGGGAGTTTGGGGCAATTCGCTGAACTTATTATGCCAATAAAGACGTGAAATTAAAACGTCTGAAGGTGGGTTTTTGGGTAAGCTCCAGTACGTGAAAGGCGCTTGCGTTGCTGCGGCCTGGGCTTTAATCCTCGGCTTGGCGCCGCAGGGACGGGCAAGCGCGTCTCCCACTGTTGAAATACCTAACGCATCGGCGGCGGTTGCGGTGACGCTCCAGCGGATCTATCAACGCGCCTACGACGAAGCGTACAGCCGACACGCGACGATGGAGTCCGACGGCACGACGTTTGTTTCGACGGGCGACATCGACGGGGAATGGCTGCGTGATTCGAGCGCCGTGATGACGCCGTACATTGGGCTGGCTGGTACAGATTCGTACGTTCGCAGCATGCTGCGCGGCGCGATTGCCCGGCAAGCGAAGTACATCCTGATCGATCCCTACGCGAACGCCTTCACGCGAGACTACCAAATCGGCGAGCGCAAGTTCGAGATGGACTCGCTCCTCTATCCGATTCGTCTGGCGTACGCTTACTGGAAAACGACCGGCGACCGTTCGATCTTCACGCCCGAGCTGCAGCGCGCGATCACCAGAGCCGTGCGCACCCTCCGGCTGGAGCAGCATCACACGGCGCGGTCTCACTACCGGCACCAAGAGCTGGCCAACGGCGGCCTCGGCACGCGCGTCGCCTACACGGGTCTGGTCTGGACCGCGTTCCGTCCGTCCGACGATGCCGCGCGGTATCAATACAACATTCCCGACAACATGTTCGCGGTGGTCGTGCTGCGGCAGTTGACCGATATCGAAAAGAACGTCTACCACGACAACATGATGGCGCAAGAGGCCTGGGGTCTGGCCGTGCAGATTCGTCTGGGCATCGAGCACTATGCGCTGATCAACCAGCCGGGGTTCGGGCGGATCTATGCATACGAGATCGACGGATTCGGCCACGCGAACCTCATGGATGACGCGAACGTCCCCTCACTGCTTTCGGCGCCGTATTTCGGCTATGTGAGCGCCCACGACCCGGTTTACCAGGCCACGCGCAAGTTCGTCCTTTCGTCGCGCAACCCGTATTACTTCAGCGGCAAATATGCAGCCGGAATCGGCAGCCCGCATACACCCCACGGGTACATCTGGCCCTTGTCGCTGGTGATGGAGGCGATTACCTCTACCGATCGCACCGAGATCGATCGCGTGATGGGCTATATTGCGGCTTCAGATACGGGGGATCACCGCTTGCACGAGTCGTTCAATGCCGACTGGCCGGAATCGTATACGCGAGATGACTTTGCTTGGCCGAATGCGCTCTTCGCGCAGCTAATGCTCTCGCGCCAGGGCCGTCTGCCGGCTGTACTCGAGTCGCTCGCGCGTTAAGAAGAACCGCACGCGCGCGGTTGCGCGGCACACGACGACTTCGTCGGGGTCTTCAAACGTTCGTCCGTCCACATCAACCGTAAAACGTCCTGCACGCAAGCCCGCCAGCGTCGCGCGCAAACTGCGCGAGAAATGTTCGGCGGGTACGCGCGCGCCGAGCACTTCTCTGACGGCGAGCGAGAGCAGGTGGTACAAACGCAACGGAGTGGCGGTAGCAAACGCGCTGCAGCCGCTGCGAGCGACTGCGTGGAGATCGACGGGCACGCGCACCGTAATCACGCGCATAATCTTCACGCAGTTCCGAGGACCTGCCTGCTTCGGAGGATAATCATTTTAGTGTGAATGGCGACGATCTCGGCCGGCGTCGGCGGCTGACTCCGTCTGATTCGCGGCGTTCGTCGGGCGGCGGCAACGGCTGGCTGATTACGATCGTCGCGGCGATCGTCGTCGTTATCGCCGGCTGGTTTTTAGGCATGGCGCTGGCGCGATTCGCCAACGCGCCAAAGAAACAGAATCCCGCGGGGCAAGTCGCGGCGTCGCCGACGGCATCACCGACGCAAGCGCCCACACCGGCGCCGTCGCCCACAAGCTCACCGAGCGCCACACCAAAACCAAAAGCTACGGCGACAGCGAAAGCTACGCCGTCCGCATCGCCATCCCCGACGTCGTCGCCGTCACCGCGTCCGACGACTTCGCCAAAACCGCGCGCTACGATTACGCCCGCGATTCGCCCGACCGTCGCGCCGACGCCGCCGCGGCGCACGATACCGGTTATTCGGCGCCCCGAGCCGACGCCGGTACGAACGGCCTCGCCGCCTCCGGTCCGCGCGCCATCAAATGCGGCCGAAGTCGCCGTGCGCTCCTACATCGAAGCGCTGCGCAGCGGCGATCCGCAGACCGCGGCGTCTTATTTGGGGAACGGTGCGCCGGACGAAGGCTTTATCGATGCGAATACGCGCATTTTGAGCATGAACTCGGCGCGCGAAGCCGACGGAAGCTATGTGGTCGCGGTTCAGATGCAGACGACGCGCGGAACGTATCAGGAAACGTTCAACGTCTCATCGACCGCCGACGGCTATAAGATTCTACAGAAGAGCGTTACGAAGCTGTAGTTAGTTTTCGTCCGGCCAGGCGGCCAATTCGCCAATCGCGGCACTCTTTAAGACCTTCAATCCCAACATCGCACACTTCATGCGCGTCGGGCTGATGCCGATGCCGACATTTTCCAGCACGGCTTCCTTTGGAAGCTTGGCGATCTCCGACAACGATTTGCCTTTGATGGATTCGGTCAGCATGGACGCTGAGGCTTGGCTGATCGCGCAGCCCTTGCCCGAGAACTTTACGTCGTCCACCAGGCCGCGGTTGTTCAGTTTGAGTTCCATGCGGATTTGATCGCCGCAGAGCGGGTTGAGATCTTCGGCCGATGCGTCCACGCGATCGAGCTTGCCGAAATTGCGCGGATTCCGGTAGTGGTCGAGGATATAGTCGCGGTAGAAGTCGTCCAAGATTAAATCTTGAAGACGTTGGCGGCTTTTTCGATGCCGGCGACCAATGCGTCGACATCCGCCTCGGTGTTGTAGATGTAGAACGAGGCGCGCGCCGTCGCCGGCCAGCCCATCTTTTCCATGAGCGGCATCGTGCAGTGGTGTCCGGCGCGGATGGCGACGCCCTCGGTATCGAGGATCGAGGCGAGATCGTGCGGATGCACGTCGCCGAAATTGAACGAGATGACATCGCCGATGCGATCGGGATCCTGCGGGCCGTAGATCGTCAAGCCGCGTGACTCGAGCGTGTGCAGGCGATCCAAAGCGTAGGCGACCAGGCCGCGCTCGTGGTCGCGCACCCAGTCCATACCGATGCCTTTGAGATAGCCGAGGGCCGCCGCAAAAGCGATCGCGTCCGCGACGTTGCTCGTACCGGCTTCGAACTTCCATGGCAGATCGTTGAACGTTGACTTGGCATACTCGACTTTGCGAATCATGTCGCCGCCGGTCAAAAACGGCGGCATGGCTTCGAGCACCTCGCGCTTGCCGTAGAGCACGCCGATGCCTGTCGGCCCGCACATCTTGTGTGCGCTTAAGGCGTAGAAGTCAGCATCAAGCGCTTTGAAGTCGACGGGCATGTTCGGCGCAGCCTGCGCGCCGTCAACCATCACGAGTGCTCCGGCGGCATGCGCGCGCGGAATGATGATGTCCAGCGGGGCGATCGTACCGAGCGAATTGCTGACCTGCGAAAGGGCGACGAGTTTGCAGCCGTCGAGCAGCGCGTCGAGATCGTCGAGCACGTGCAGGCCGCGGTCGTCGACCGGAATGAACCGCAACTCGGCTCCGGTTTTTTCCGCGAGGAGCTGCCACGGCACGAGGTTCGAATGATGTTCGAGTTGCGTCACCAGAATCGCGTCGCCGCGCTTGATATTGGTGAGTCCCCAAGAGTGCGACACGAGATTGATGGCTTCGGTCGTGTTGCGGGTCCAGATAATCTCTTGCGTTCGCGCGTTGAAGAATGAAGCGACGGTCTCGCGCGCCTTCTCGAACTCCGCGGTCGCCCGTTCGGCAATTTCGTAGACGCCGCGGTGAATGTTGGCGTTGTATTGCGAGTAGTACTCGACCAGCGCATCGATGACGACTTGCGGCTTCTGCGAGGTCGCGGCCGAGTCAAGGTAGACCAGCCGTTTGCCGCGCGACGTGGGGCGCTGCAGGATCGGGAAGTCGGCAATGATGCGATCGACTTTGGGATCGGCGGCGATCATGCGATCTTCGCTTCCAACGCAGCGCGCAAGCGATCGCGCAGCGCAGTCGTCGGGAAGCGCTCCAGCACGGGCTCGAAGAATCCGAGCGCAACCATCTTTTCGGCCGCATCGCGGGCGATGCCGCGGCTTTCCATATAGAAGATCACGTTCTCGTCGAGCGCGCCGATCGTGGCACCGTGAAATGCTTTGACGTCGTTGGCGCCGATCTCGAGCGCCGGCACGGAGTCGATGTGCGCTTTGCGGGAGAGCAGCAGCGCGTCGTCGCGCAGCGAAGCCGCGGTGCCCTGAGCGTGCGGCGCGATGCGAATGTTGCCGACGTAACGTCCTTGCCCGCGGCCCGTGGCGGCCGATTTAATCAGCGTCTCGGATTGCGATTCGCCGACGTTATGCCGGATCGTCGAAACGAGATCGACGTGCTGGTCGCCGCTGGGGAAGAAGAAACCGTTGAATTGCGCTTGGACGCCGGGGTTGTCGATCAGCACGTCCACCGATGTAACGGCAAGCGCCGAGCCGAGCTCGGCCACGCACCAGGTTACGGATGCATCTTTGCCCGGCGCTGCAACTCGCGTGAAGATGGATTGTGCGTCCGGCGGCAGCGTCTGCTCGGCGGCATACGTGACCGAAGCGTTCTCCGCGCACACGATCTCGGCAATGCCGCAGACGGCTGCGCGCTCCTGGCCTTCGATCCGTTCGATGATGGTGCAGTGCGAGCCGCGTTCGAGCAGCACGAGCGTACACGGAAAGAGCGCACCGTCTTGGGTTGCGTACGTGACTTCGATGGGCTCGTCAACGGCGAGATCGGCCGGAATATAAATGAAGGCGCCGGCATTGCACAGCGCGGCAGCCAGCGCTGCAAACTTGGAGTTCAACGCGCCTACCGCGCTTCCAAAAGCGCGCGAAAAGAGCTGCGGATGTTTTTGCGCCGCAGTCGCGAGATCGCAGGCGATGACGCCGGGCTTTCCGGGGTCGCTAATGCGCGGGCTGGACGGCGCCGCGATGGCCTGCGCTGAGAAATCCAGCGCGTCGAGATCGATCTTCCAGAATTGTCCCGGACGCTCGCGCCCGGAGCGCAGTTCGAAAGCCCGATCCAGCAGCTCTTGCCGGCGGGCGTGACTTAAAATCGATTCGTCGAGGTTCTTCGGCACCGCGAGGCGCTCGAGCGTGCTAGGCAATCTGCGCGATCTCCTCGCGAATGGTGTCGTAGCCTTCGCGCTCGATGCGCTGCGCCAGTTCCGCGTCGCCTTCCTTGACGATGCGGCCGTCGATCATAATGTGCACGACGTCGGCTTTGACGTATTGCAAGATGCGCGGATAGTGCGTGATGATGAGAAAACCCATGTCCTTGCTTTGCTCGCTGGCGCGCATGGCGTTCACCGACTCGCCGACCGCGCGCAGCGCGTCCACGTCGAGTCCGGAATCGGTTTCATCCAGGACCGCATATTTGGGCGAAAGCATCGCGAGCTGCAGCATCTCGAGGCGCTTTTTCTCACCGCCGGAAAAACCGTCGTTCAGGTAGCGGCCCATAAAACTCGGATCCATGTCGAGCAGATCCATTTTTTCCAGCAGCAATGCGCGGAATTTGGCGGGCGGGAGATCGCCCGGATGCAGCGCCTGTCGCGCCGCGAACAAAAAGTTTGCGACCTTCACGCCTGGGATCGCGGCCGGATATTGGAACGAAAGAAAGAGGCCGGCTTTGGCGCGTTTGTCGGGCGGGAGCGCCAGCATGTCAGTGCCGTCCAGCGTGACGGAACCGCTTTCAACTTTAAAGCCTGGGTGGCCGGTCAGCGAGAAGGCGAGCGTTGACTTGCCGCTGCCATTCGGACCCATGAGCGCGTGCACGCGGCCGGGTTCGACCGTCAGGTCGATGCCTTTGAGAATGTTTGTGCCGCCCGCACTGGCGCGCAGCTGGTGAATACGTAGGCCCCGCTCGGACACGCTCGGCTCCTTATGTAGTAAATCCGGAAATGCGGCCCAAATGCCGCCTTTACAATCCTACGGGCCGAGGTAGGGAAAGTCAAGGAAAACCTGGACTATCTGCGTATTTCGTGCTAGCATTCGAGGCAGAATATGCAGGCCGACCGCTTCTTTCAGACCCCTCGCGGGCGCATCGTTGAAGAACTGCGCCGGAGCAAATCCGCCTCTGCCGTCGATTTGGCCAAAGTCTTCGGACTGTCGCCCAATGCGATCCGGCAGCAGCTGGTCGTGCTCGAACGCGACGGCCTGGTCGTCGAGCAATCCGTGCGGCGCGGCCCGACCAAGCCGACGCACGAGTTTTCACTGACCCCTGAAGGCGAAAAACTTTTCCCGCATCACTACGACAAGATGCTCGGCGCGGTTTTACGCGAGGTGCGCGCCCAATATGGCGAGAGCGGCGTGGCGGCGGTCTTTGACGGCATCTCCAAGCGTACGGTCGCCAAAGCGCGTGCGCGCGTGACGGCTAGCGACACCGAGGGCAAACTCGGCCAACTGACTGAGGTTCTGCGCGAAGGCGGCGTGGTCGCGGACTACAATCTGATCGACGGCGGATTCGAACTGCACGAGCACAATTGCCCGTACTCGGCCGTCGCCAAGGACAATCCGGAGGTCTGCTCGGTGATTCACCAGGTGCTCGAGCAAACGATCGGCGGGACGCACGTCCAGACCGAGTCCCTTGCAACCGGCGGCAGCGAATGTAAGTTTGAGCTGAAGGCATGAATTTTCCAAAATTTCAGCAGCTGGTCGAAGAGCGCACCGGATTCCGCACGATGGAGAACCCCACCGCCAGCGGTGAGTACTTCAGTGACTCCTGCGGCGACATGTACAATTTCTTTCTGAAGGTCGGCCCGGGTGCGGTGATCGAGGACATGTCGTACTTCACGACCGGATGCGGTTTTGGTACGGCCACCTGCAGCATCGTCGTCGATCTTGCCAAAGGCAAGACGATCGAGGAAGCCGCTGCATTAAAGGAAGCCGACGTCGAACGCGCCCTTGACGGCTATCCGGAGAAGAAGAAAGACTACCCGCAACGCGCGCTTGAAGCGCTGCACGTTGCGATTGACGACTACAAGGCGAAGGTCGCCTCAGGAGCTGTTCCCGATTACGGCGCGATGCCCGCGCCCGAGCGTCCGGTTCAGCCCGTTGCGGAAACGGTGCCGACGCCGGCCAAACCGTCCGACGACGGCAAGCTCCTAATCAAACTGCACTAAGCGCGATGAGCGCTTAATCCCCGAACGTAGCCCAAAAAAGATATATGCCTGGTACCGGTTTACAGTAGGCCGTACCGGCTTTGTAGGTAGATTTTTTCGCAGCCGTCAGGGTGGCGTCGTCGAATTGCTTTTGACCGGATGGCGCCCAAACCCAGGCGTCTTTTAGAAGTCCGTCCGCGCCAATTGCGACGATAATGCCGGTGTCGCCGCCCGCACCTTCGGCCGCCAGGATGCCCGTATATGTCGGCCCCACCTCGTGCGTTACGGTCGCATCCGAAAACGGGTGCGCGCACTCTGGGTGTGGCACCGCGACCGCTTGTTGTGCATCAATGACTACAGATTCGCGCGCCGGCTGAGCGTTGAGACGGTCTTCCTCGTAGAGTTTGATGTAGTCATCGCCGCGCAGCCCAGCCCTGACGTCACCGTTCGGATCTGGAGAGCAATCCACGGGCCCTTGTGCGCTCCACCCGAAGCTGTCCCCAACGGAGAGCGCACTCGAGATCCATGCGTGATTTACGCGGACCGGCTTTGGAAATCGCACGTAGGTAGCCGGCGAAACCCACTCCGGGTCGACGAAACCGTTTGACGGGCCATTATAGTGACGGTCGCGTTCAGTTAGCGTGATTGGAGGAACGAGGATTTTGAACCAGCCGGCATCTGTGTCGAAGGTAATCGTCGCGTCTACCGTTCGCGGCCCGAGGGCAACGAGCTCAAACCCATACATCGCCGCAGCCCGTTTTGCCGGACCTTCACCAACTGCCTCGATCCTTAATGAAGCAGGACAAAACTCTACGCGCGCCTCGGCCCGCGCAATGAATCCTATAAGAACGAATACTGATGTTGCCGCTAACAGTACGAGCCATTTCCTCACCCCAATTAGCTCGCCGCCGCTACTGGAACGTAACCTTGAAGAGGTAGCTGCCCGGGATTGGTTGGCAGTACGCCATTGCGCTTTGATACGTGCTTTCGCGAGCTGCTCTCACCGCCGCATTATCAAAGTTTATGTCTTGAGACGACTGAAAGAGTGTCGCATCAGCCAGGCTGCCGCCTGGATTAATCGTCACGAGTATTTGCGCCGTCCCTTGATTGCCGTGGCGCAGAGGCTCCGGATAATCCGGTGACACGAGCGTTTTCACTCCGGCGTCATGGAACGGCTCCGCGCAATTTGTGTTGTACGAAAGCTTTGCAGGTTTTGGCGGGAGCACCAGATCTCCGGGCTCCGGCGCGAGAGTCGTCTTATCCGGATACTGGGGATCCCCTATAGTCGCCGGGCCGCGACTCTTTGGCATCAGAGCCCACCGCGGTTGTGGCGGGCATGCTTGCCCATTTGCACCTAATACAAAAGCGTTCATTAGTGAGACTGGATGAGAGAACTGCAAATACATGGCGGACGACGTCCATGCGGGCACAGCACGGTGCTTTCCATTCGGTTCGATCACATGGTGCGTCGTAGAAGCGATCGCTACAGGTGGAATCGCTACGCTGTACCAACCGAGTTCCGTTTCGAATGCTAGTACCGCGGAAACGGTTTTTGGCGCACCGGCATTGAGTGTGAATCCGTAAAGGGTGCCCGTGTAAGGGGAGCCAGTAACGCCTACCGGCTTCAGATAGAGCCACGAGGCGCAAAATTCATCGGCGGCTTTCGCGTCCCGCGCGGCAGACAACATAAATGAACCGAGGAAAATTGCGAGTAGGAAAAACTTCATGCGCTACCTCGAGTTAAACATAATATATGCGTTATAGATTGCGGGTACCGGCCGGCAGTAGGCTACTGCATTCACGTACTTCGAACGTTGCACTGCGGCGATCGCAGCCTGATCGAAGGCGGCCAATCCCGTCGGCGCCCAGACCCAAGAGTCGGCCAGGGTGCCGTCCGGGTTGAGCGCCAGACCAACTCCAATAATTCCTGATGCGCCGGTCGTTTGTAAGACACTCGGATAGCCCGGATCCACGAGCAAGGTGACCGATCCGTCCTGAAAGGGTTTGGCGCAGTTTGCCGTTTCGAGCGCTTTGCTCGCGGCTGCGGCGATTTGGAGCGCATCCGGCGGCGGCGAAGCGCTGAGTGTGTCGACGTCTTTGGGATCGACAAGGGGCTTTTCAAATGTTCGCCGAGCGCCGGCGGTGTTGGACGTGGCGATAGATATGGTTTTCACGCCGTTCGCTTTTTGCGTACCCGGAGGCGGCGGGCAGATAAACGTTCCTGATTTTTCCCATCCGAAGTCGCCGTCGCTTCTTGCCGTCGCCGAGTATAGCCAGCTGTGGTTCAGCGTGACATTCGTCGGGAATCGCACGTACATGATCCGCGAAACCCAGTCCGGAATCGTTAAGCGCCCGAAGATCTCGTTATAGTGCCGGTCTTTTTCCGCTAGAGCAACCGGCGGGACGTCGACCGTAAACCAGCCGGCCGTCGTATCGAATGCGAGTTTTCCCGACACCGTTCGTGGTCCCATCGCCGTAAGAGCGAATCCAAACAGCGCGGCCGGCCCCCGAGTCGTCTGATCTGTCGATGAAACAGCGGCTACCTCAAGTTGCGCGGGACATATTTCCGTGAGCGCTTGGGCGCGTTCAGAGGCAAAAGCCACAAGGCCAAATACTAACGCGAAACCGGCAACCACCCGTTTCATTGCTGGGCCTTCAGCGGGTAGCAAGCGCGGACCTCGTAACGCGTAGTTCGATCGGCTGGGATCGATTCAAAGAGCGTGAGATCGCGAACCGCGAGTTTCATCGGCTTTATATCGAGTACCGGCAAGTGTGCGTTCCCGCCTTTGACACGCGCGATCGTTACGTGAGCGACAGGTTCCTTGTTGAAAGAGAAGCCGAGCGCTTCGTAGGAAGCTCGGACAGACCGCGCCAGGGTTCGAAATGCGTCGCCTTGTTCGCGCGCTCCGATCCATACGACGCGAGGTTTACGCTCGTGTGGGAACGCGCCGAGCTTGTCTAGCGTAAGATCGAACGGTGCGATGGTTTGCGCGACGGCGTTTAGTGCGTCGCGGGTCGGTTCTATGCTTTCAGGATCGGCCCAACCGAGGAACGCGAGCGTAATGTGCAGCTTCTCCGGCGCTTCGAAGCGCGCGTCGAATCTAGAATCGCGCAAGCGGTTTGCGACGTCGGTGCACGCCGCGCGCACGGAATCGCTTAGAGCGATGCCCGTGAATAGTTTAAGTCGCTTCACGCTGGCCTCGACAAGCTCGGCCGCCCTTCGACAGCGCGTTCACCTTCGGCGAACGCCGCTCAGGATGACACCCAGATATGCTTACCATGACACATTTGGCGCGCTTCTGCAGCACTAATATCGCGTTCTCCGTCGCGCATTATTGCAGGTAGGGATTCGTGTTCCGTTCCTCGCCAATCGTCGTGAATGGGCCGTGGCCGGGAATCACGCGCGTCTCGTCGCCGAACGGCAACAGTTTGCGCTCGATGCTGGCGACGATGTCTTCCATAGAAGTGCCGCCGAGATCCCAGCGGCCGATGGAGCCGGCGAACAGCGTGTCGCCCGAAAGTATGGTCGCGCCACCCTCTCCCTCGAATGAAAAGCACACGCTGCCCGGCGTATGGCCCGGCGTGTGCAGCACGTTGACTTCAATGTCGCCGGCACGCACGACGCCGCCGTCTTGCAGTTCGCCGTCGAGATCGACGATGCGCGGTGCATCATACATGCCAATCCATCCGGCTTGCACGCCGAGGCTGTGGTAGAGCGGCAGATCGGCCGGATGCAGTAACCCCTGGCCGCCCGTGCGGTCGCGAAGCGCACCGAGATCGCCGATGTGATCGATGTGCGCGTGGGTGTGCACCAAATACTTGGCGCGCGTACCGAGGCGCTCCAAGCGTTTGACGACCTGGGGGACACCGTCTCCGCCGTCCACAACGATTGCTTCGTGCCGCTGGTCGTCGCTAAGAATCGTGCAGTTGCAGCCGAGCGGCCCGACCGGAAACGTCTCGACGGTCAATCGATGCGAATTCCGAAATCGTGAAACGCGCCGTTGTAATAACCCAGCGGCGAGCCCGGGCGTGATGCGCACGAGAGCACGCGTCCGATGAAGACGCTGTGCGAGCCGGCGTGATGCTCTTCAGCCACCTCGCAATCCAAGTACGCCACCGCGCCGCGAATGATCGCCGCGCCGGTCGCGTCGACGTCGTACGGCACGCCTTCGAATTGGTTTTCGCGAATTTTGCTGGCAAATCGCTCGGCGAGACGCTGCTGATCGCCGGCCAGGATGTTCACGCAAAACACTTTGGACTCGGAGATGACGAGGTAGCTGCGCGCCTCGCGGTTGATGCAGATCAGCACCAGCGGCGGTTCGACTGAAACGCTCGAGAACGCGCTCACAGTGACGCCACGCGGTTCACCCTCACGCAGACTGGTCACGACCGTTACGCCGGTTGGGAAGTGCCGCATAGCGGCTTTGAACGCTTCCGGCGTTGCGGGCGTGGGATTCATTTTTTGCGCGCGCCGATGCCCAGTCCCGAGCCGAGCGGAAGAATAGCAGCGTCGAGCTGCGGGTGATGCAAGAATGTTTTATTGAACGCATCGGTTTCGTCGTCTGCGCTTAGCCCGTTCAGAATAACCAAGCCCGAAAGTTTGAGCACGTGCAGGCACTGCTTCAAATACTCGGCGTAATCGCTGCGGGGTGCATCGATGAATGCGATGTCTAGGTTGCGCAACGGAAATATGTGAAGTACTTCGAGTGCGGGTTGATTGACGATCTCAACTCGGTCGCCGACGCCTGCGCGGTCGAAATACTCGCGCGCGACCTCGGTGCGTTCGATAAACGGATCGAACGTCCAGATTTTGCCGGCAGGCGGTTGCGCCAGCGCCATTTGCAGGGTCGCATAACCGTACCCGGTTCCGATTTCCAGAATGCGATTCGCTTGCATCGCGTGCGTCAACACGGAGAGCAGCCGTCCGACGTCCGGCGGAACTGTCGCGATTCCGTCCTGATTGGCCCGTCGTTCGATCTCGAGAAGAAGATCCTCAGCCATTATCATCGCTTAGTCGCGCGAGCGGCTCTTCCCCGCACCGGCTGCCGCTTTCATGACGTTGCGAAGCAACGCGATATTGGTTACCGGCCCGACACCGCCCGGAACCGGCGTGATCGCGCCCGCGACTTGCACGGCGGAGTCGAAATCCACATCGCCTTTTAACTTGCCGTCTACAAGCGTGGTGCCGACGTCGATGACGGTTGCGCCCGGTTTTATGTCGTCGCCGCGGACTAAGCCGGGTTTGCCGGTTGCGGCGATGACGACGTCGGCCATGCGCAGGTACGGCTGCAAACCGGCGGACTTGCTATGCAAGATCGTTACGGTTGCGTTATGCGAAAGCGCGAGCATCGCCGCCGGAATGCCGACAACAACCGAACGCCCGAGAACCGCAACATTATACCCTCGCAACGGCCAATGCGGACTGTGTTCGAGCAAGAGCATCACAGCCGCCGGCGTAGCAGGCACGAACTCGGAGCCGGGATGCGTTCCGTCCACGTCTTTGTGAATTGGAATCGAATCCGCAACCGAGCGGATTGAAAGATGCGCCGGCAGCGGCTGCTGCAACAAAACGCCATGCACTTTCGGATCGTCTTTCAACCGTTCGAGCCGTTCGCGCACGGTCGCGGCCGTTGCGTTTTCGGCAAGCTCGTCCACATGCACGGCGATGCCGGCGCGTTCGCCAACTTTGACCAAATTGCGCACGTACGCCACCGACGCGTCATTTTCGCCGACGAGCACGATGTCGAGCCTTGGATGAACTCCGCGCTCGCGCAGCTGATTGCTTTGGGCGACTAACTCGGCGCGCAGTTCGTCTGCAACCGCGCGACCGTCCAGAATGCGTGCCGGCACGGCTCGCGCATTCGTTCGCGGGAGGAACCTCCCCTTGGATAGGAGCACGAAGGCATTCGTGAAATGGCTTCTCGCCGTGGGCGGCGCCGTGGTCGTCGCGATCGTTCTCAAGCAATATTTTCCGGCCGGTAACGCTCAGACGACGCAGATTGCGATCGCCGGGAAGCCGGCGCCGAGCTTCGCCGTCCCGTCGATCGATGGAAAACGCCAGACTTTGGCTGGGTATCGCGGGCGCGTTGTCGTGATGAATCTGTGGGCGACGTGGTGTCCGCCGTGCCGCGCCGAGATGCCCGATCTCGAACGCCTCTACGAAACATACCGTTCACGCGGGCTCGTCGTGATCGGCATCAACCAGGGCGAGTCGCGTCAACGCGCCGCCGCCTTCGCTCAATCGTTACGTATCCGTTATCCGATTTGGCTGGACGATCAGCAGCAATACGGTCGCACGTATATCGCCTTAGGCTTGCCGACGACAGTGATCATCAATCGATCGGGCGTGGCTGTGCCACCGGGTTTTGACGGGCCGCTCACCTACGCCCAGATGAAGGCCGCAATAGCACCGCTCGTTCGCGCACCGCGGTGATCGTTTTCTGGCTACTGATCGCGGCGGCGGTCGCAATGACCGCGGCGCAGGATGCCTTTCCCGGGAATCCGCTCTTTCACAAGGGTTGGTACAACGTGCTCGACGCCGCGATCTTGATCGTGGCAGCCTATCGGCCGCGCAAGGATCTCATCGCTCTCGGCGGCGCGGCGATGATCGTGTTGGCGGGGGTTGCTTCGGGACTGATGGGCCCCGACACGCACACCGTCGTGGGTTCGCCCGGTGCAACCGTCGCCGACGATCAGATCGGGTCGTCGTTTGTTTTTCCGCTCGCGCAGCCGCGCGACGATCCGCAAACGATTGCCGTCGCGCTGCAGAACGGTTCCTCGCTCGTCTCGATCGGCAGTGGGCGCAGATATTCCGGAGGCCTCGTTCTTTGGCAGACGCCGCGCGTTGCGGTGTGGGTTAGCGCGGCTGATCCGGCCGGCAACCGGTTGACGATCACGCAGCCGTCCAACGGTTCGTTCCTGTCGCCTGTGCTTTCGATGCAGCAAACGACGACGATCGCCGGTGTGAACGTACGCTACGACACGTTTGCGGTGCCGGCGCTTCGGCGAACGGTCCGGGCCGTGCTCTTCACCGCCGCCCAAGCTGCGCGTTTGGGCCCTCAAGCGCCACCCGCGGGAACGCCGGCGGTGCTTTTCGCGGTTGCCGATCGGTCGGACCGCCCGGTGCCCGGAGGAATCGGCATCGTTGCGTCCGGTTCCCAGAAAGCTATCGGCGGTTTACGTTTGCGTGGTGAGGTCGGCTACTTTCCCGCAGTCGTCGTAACCTCCGCGCCGTATCTTCCTGTACTGATTGCGGGCGGTGTGCTTCTCTTGGCCGGCGCGGCTAGAACTGCGTTCCGCTCGAGAACGTAAAGCTCTCAATCTTGGCGGCCGGCACGACGAGCGAAAACCAATAGTCACCCGTGCGCTGCTGCGTGTTTGAGAACTCGCACTTGCCCAGCGCCGTGATAATGCTCTGATTGAAACGCATGTTGCGGACGCCTGATGTAACCTTGCCGTTTTCGATCAAGAACGTGCCGTCGCGCGTCATGCCGGTAACGATGGCCTTCTTTTGATCGACGGTGCGAATGTACCAGAAGCGGCTGATCAAGAGCCCGCGTTTGGTTTCGGCAATCAGCTGCGCGGTTGACTTCGATCCCGGCGAGACGACAAGGTCGATCGCTTGGGGACCGTACGGGTTCGGCGCGGGCAGCGCGTGGCCGGTGTTTTCGCGCCCCAGTTTCTTCGCCCAATAGCTGTCCGTGACGATCGACTTCGCAACGCCGGCTTCGACCAGCTTTACTCGCTGTTTGGGTTGTCCCTCGAAATCGAACGGCATGGACGGCGCGAGCGGATTTGAGTAATCGTCCGTAATGCTGACATGCTCGCCGAAATAATTCTTGTCGAGTCCGTCGCTCAAGAACGACGAGCCCTCGTCATACGATTGCGCCGAGAAATGCTGAGCTAAATATGCAAAAAACTCGCCGAATGCGGCGGGTTCCATGATGACGGTCCACTCGCCGGGATCGACTGCGCGCGGTTGCGCGGAGTTTTTTGCTTTGCCGGCCGCGGTGCTCGCAACAGCATGCGCATCCAGCGTCGTGGCGTCCGGCGAGTATTCTTGCCCGTAGCCGGTCGAATCGGCGGCGGTCATCTTGACGTTGATGCCGCTGTCGGTGCCGTCGAACGAGGCGCGCGCGCCGCTGGAGTTGGCGATCGTGTATCCGGCGCTCTGTGTCCGCACGAACCCCGCGCACCAAAATTTGTGCGACTCCGCCACCTTGAAGATCGCATCGGCCATGCCGGCGCGCAGTTGCGGCGACGCATCGGCGGTGGCTTTTACGAACGCGCCTTGCGGCGTGGTTGTCGGGCCGCCCGACGGGAGGGGCGCGAGATCCGGATCTTCGGGAGCTAGCGTCGCGATAGCGATCGCCCGATCGACCGTTGCGCGCAGCGACTCTTCATCGAGGACGTTCGTGCTGGCGGTTCCCGTGCGCTTGCCAAGGATCGCGCGTACGCTCAGACCGGCATCCGAACGCGCGACGTTTTGATGGATCTCTTCGTGTGTGAAGCGCGTGAGATCGGCGTCTTCGGTGGCGACGGTTACTTCGGTGTGATCGGCAGTCGAGAGCGACAGGGCGCGCTCGGCCAGCGCTTCGCGCGCCTTGCTATCCATCGTAACCCACTCCGACTTGCACGTTGCGGAACCGCGCCGGCGAGGCGCACTGCGCGGTACGGCCGGTCTGCATCGGCTCGCCTTTGCCGCAGTTGGGCGTTCCCCAAGCGACCCACGACTTTTCGTCCGCGATCGCATCGCACGAGTTCCAAAATTGCGGCGTCATGCCGGCGTACGTCGGATTCTTGAGCAGCTTGCCACGCTTGCCGTTCTTGATCTCCCATGCGATCTCGCAGCCGAACTGGAAGTTCAGGCGGTGATCGTCGATCGACCACGAGCGGTTGCTCTCCATATAGATGCCGTCTTTGACGCCGTCGAAGAGTCCGTCGAAGGGAACGTTCCCGGGAAGCAGATTCAAATTGCACATCCGGATCATCGGAACGAATTCCCAACTCTGCGCCCGGACGCACGCGTTACTTTCCCGGCCGATGGTGCGGGCGGTGTCGTTGCTCATCTCGTAGCCGACGAGCATCCCGTCGCGAATGATGTCGGAGGTGACGCTCTTCGTGCCTTCGTCGTCGTAGCCGACCGTTGCCATACCTTGCGGTAGAGTGTTGTCGATGCAGATGGTGACGATGTCCGAGCCGTAACGCAGCTTCCCGAGTTGCGCGATCTCCAGGAAACTCACGCCTGAAAAATTGGCTTCCCAGCCCATGACGCGATCGAGTTCGGCCGGATGGCCGCACGATTCGTGAATCTGCAGCGACACCTGCGAGCCGCCCAAAATGATGTCGCGCGTACCGCTCGGACACTGCTCGGCGGTCAGCAGCGATTCGGCCTCCTCGCCGATACGCTGGGCGTTTTCAGCGAGATTCGCCTCTTCGATAATCTCCCATCCGCCGGATTTGTACAGGCCGATGTCGCCGGGAAACGTGCGTGTCTGTACCTCGCCATCACCGACCGCCAACGCTTCGATGCCGCTGCCGGTTTGGCGAATGGATTGCTCGATGCGCGAACCGAGCGTGCTGTAAAGTGTCTTGTCTGTACGCCAAAGGTCGATCCAGGCGCGGCCGACGCTGATCTTCGGCGAAACGTGCAGTGCTTTTTCGGCTCGAAGCAGCAAGGCCACGCGTTCGCCCAGCGGCACATCCTCGGGATCGCGCTCCATCGGCGTTGCGAACGAATCCACGTACGCGCGCAGAGGCGCCGCGCCGAAGCGATGGCGCGCAATCGCGGCGCCGGCTTTGGCGATCTCAACAGCTCGCGCCGCCGTGCGATCGATTCCGGCCTGGGTGAGATCGGAGCCGGCGGCAAAGCCCCAGGCGCCCCCGTAGAGGGCGCGCATGCCGTAGCCGCGGCTGGTAGCGTCGGAGAGCGTAGTGACGACGCCGTTGCGAGTCTCGATCCGTTCCGACCTCACCACCTCGAAGCGCACGTCGGCATACTCCGCTCCTCGCGTGCCCGCCGTGTCGAGCGCGCGTGCGGCCAGATCGTCAAAACTCATGCGTTCGCGCTATTTGGGAACATTATCGGAGCCGCCTGCAAGTATCACCTGAACGTTGCGAAGCCCGACCGAGCCCGCGGTTGCGACCGGAGGCTCCGATCCGACGCGGTTGATGACGTAGAGTGCTTTGAGCGTAAGCGGCTGCGCCAGCTCGGCTGGAAAGCGAAACTCGACGTGATGCCAGCCGTGCCAGGTCACGTGCGCGATCGTATACATGAAGCGTTCGTTAATCGCGTTCGTGATCGCAACGCGCAGTGTCTCGCCGCTTCCGTCACCGAATACGTCCGCACTGATGCCCAGCGCGCGCTGCGGAAGCGCGAGCGATGCATTAGCGTACGCCGCGCGCTCGCTGCCGGTAAAATCGTAGGTCAGCGTGAGGCAATCGCTACATGTCGCGCCGCTCGTGAGGACGCCGGGGCCGCCGCGCGGCGCCGTGGCGAACGATGCGGCGGCGCTAAATCCGAGATCCTGATTGTGTTCGCCGACGACGATTTGCTGCTGCACGAGAACGGTGCCTAAGCGAAGCGTGACGAGCGCGTTATTTTTATCCGCCCGGAAGTTGCCCGCGCGATCGATCGTGCCGCCCTGGGTCTGCCATGGCAACATCGCCGGCAGGGCGATAGGATATCCTTTGCGATCGAAGGCGCGAACCGAGAGGTGCAGCGCTGCGCCTGGTGAGACCACCGGCGCCTGCGGCACGATCTGCGTGCGTGCGATGGCGGTCGTTACGGAAACCGGCACGTTCAAGCGCAAGGCGCCGTGGCGTACGCGCAAGAGCCCATCGCCGGTCTGGGATCCGGCGACGAATGCGCCGGCACGGTAACTGCCGAGCGCGGCCGGCTCAACCGTGACTCGCGTCGGGATCGTGTCGCCGGCCGGATGGTCCCCCGCATCGATCGTCGCGAGTCGCAGCGGAACGCCCGCGCCGGGGAATGCGCGAATCGTTTGCGGCCAGGAGATAATGCGCGCGGGCGCGCCGCGAGCTGCATCGCTGTAAACGAACAACCCGTCCGCGACCGGCCGCTCCGTGCCGTCGGACGGGGAATTTTGTACGGACGCGTTTGTGTCGCCGGGCATGCGCGCGACGAACGTGGAACTTCCGCCGCCGTCGAACTGCATTCCGGTCGTTGCGCCGAAGGCGATCATCAGCGCAGCGAGTTGGGGCTGCAGCAAACCGATTGAGAGCGCCGGCTGCCGTCCGTCGATCTCGAAGAAGAGAAGCCGGCCGTCGCCGGTTGCGGCAACGCCGGATTCAGGCGTGCGCGTCGCCAGCTCGCCGCCCGAAGGACCATCCGGATCCGCGAACCACGCGCCGTTCTTCACGAGCAGCGGGCCGCCGCCGATGGCAGTCTGCAGTTCGGCAAGCGATGGTTGAGCATTGCCCGCGATTGTGATTGCGTCACCGCTGTTTGGAAGTGGAAACGTGCCGTAGGCTGTCGGGCCTATCGCCAGATAATATCCGGCGGGTTGCGCGCTCGAGTTATCGGCGATGCCCGTGACGCGATACGTCGCGAAGGGAGGCGTGCCGTCCGTGGGCTGGAGCTGAAGCTCGGTGACGTTGGGCGCCGCGCGAATCGGGCCGAAGTCGGGCGTAACCAGTACAACGCCGTTTCCGGGCGGCCAGGCATTGATCGTTCGCACCGGTACGCTCGCCGTGCCGATTTGAGCCGAAACCGCGATCGAAAACTCGGCGAATTGCGCCCCGTTTCGGCTATCCAACGCGATTGCCCACCGCTGCATCGGCATTCGCTCCAGGCGTCCGTTTTGAATAAGAATGTTCAACGGTTGATTCGTTTGGTTGATGTCGAAGTAGTCGCCGTTGATTCCGGCAACCGCGCCGCTGCGCTGCGCCATCGACGAGACGGCTTCACCTTGCGAAATGAGCCGGTCTTGTGCAAGAACCGCGCCCAATCGCACCGTGGGTTCACGCAGGTCGATCGCCAGAACGTGAATCGAAAGCGGGCCATCCGCCGTCACCATCTCGTAGTCGCCGTAGCCGACTCCGGGCGCGACTTCGGTTAGCGTGACAGCATCGGTGGTGATACGCGGAAACGGCGCGGCGGGCTGCGGCGCCAGCGGCAAGAGTCCGGCCAGCGCGATCGCGGCAATTAGGGCCATACCGAAACGCTCAGCGGATAGCCGCCGGTCGGAAAGGGCGCTCCCTTTACGCGCCGCAGTGTCTTTAATGCAAAGACGTCGACGCGATCCTCGCGCGCACACGGGACGTAGAGTCGATCGCCCGCGACGCGCGGACGCCACGGCGTCGCACAGGTGACGAGCGGCGCGTGTGCTTCGCGCAGCGTGGTTGAGTTGAGAACATAAACCACATTTGCAGCTTCGTCCGTAACGAAGACTCGCGCGGATCGTGCGTCGAAGGCGACACCGAGGGGAAAACGCAAGCGCGAGCTGCGCGTAACGATGCGCGGAGTCGCGGCGTTCACACCGATCGCGGCAACATAGCCGCCGCCCGGACGCATGGACGGGCTCATATTCGAGACGACGAACAGCCGGCCACCGCGCGCATCCAAGGCCACGCCGAAGGGACGCTCCACAGCCGGAATTTTTTGCAGGACGCGCATCGTCCGCATGTCCACCGCCGCGACCGTGTTGTCGTTTACATTACTCACATAGGCGATCTGGCGTTTTGAATCGAGCGCGATGCCTTCGGCCGTGACTCCGGTCACGACGTGCATGACGCTGCCATCGGGCGTGACGCGCGTTAGAGCGCCTTGTCCCTGTATGTCGCGATCGCTTGCAAAAATGTTCCCCGTGGACGGATCGACGGCAACCTCGTTCGCTTCGGGCACGCCGGCGGTTTCATGTACGCTCCAAGGCGATCGCGAGATCCGCGTCAGCGTATCGCCGTCGGTATCTGCGGTAACGATCGATCCATCCGGCAAGAATATGGCATCCGCCGGAGCGCCGGCGATTGATGCGTTACCCAGCGCCGCAAACGTACGTGCGTCGTGCAGTGCAATTCCGCTACGGTACGTCGTAACGGCAATAAGATGACCCGCCGGCGGAGGCGGTGGAACCGTGCGTACGGATCCATAGGCAACCGCTCCGTTCGAAGCGCCGATAAGCGTCGACCACGTCGGCCGGTCGACGCGCGCGGCAATAAAGGTGTCGCCCGCAATCTTTCCCGGCCCTAAGACCGAGAGCGTATACGATCCTGCCACTCCGGTTGCGCCAATGCGAATGCGGCTTTCCGAAAAGTACGATCCGGCAGGGACCGATAGTTGAAACGAGCCCGTGCGCTGCGGCGCGTGGTGCGGCGCTGAGCCTAGGAGAAGCAAGAGCGAAAGCGCGCTAGCGCGCGTCAGCATGAGCTCGTTCGAGGCCTTCGCGCACGTCGGTACCGGGTGCCACGTACGTTTGGCGCGTCCGGGCCGGATCGTAGGTGAAATGCGCGATCTCATAACCATCGTATGTTCCACAAACGATTGCGCCGTCGGGATCGACGGCATAGGCGCGCCGTCCTTTGATGTCGAGAACGATCACGTAGATGCGCAGCTCGACGGCGCGGGCGCGCGCGAACAAGACCTGCCATCCGTCGTCTTGCGCGGTGCGCCAGGTCGCGACGTCCATTCCGGCCAGCCGGTGCGCGGCAAGTCCACCCGGATCGAAGACGACGTCGTCGGCGAACGTTTGCGAATCAGAACGGGCAATCTCCGGGGCGATGAGCACGTCCGCTTCCAGGATGCGCATGAGATCCTCGTCCCGCGCATGCCCTTCGTGAGCCGTGATGGCGATGCGAAGCGGCTGCGCCGCGCCGTTGCCGCTTGAGTTCGGTTCGGGCAACGTGGCGCGGCTGCGCAGCGGCTGCCGGCTTCCGAGTTCGATCTCGTCGGCGATGATCTCGGGATTGGTTTCGGAGGCGATGGCCGTAATCGAACCGTCGGCTTGGATGATCTGGCTCTTGCCGCAATACGCGACGGACCGCAGTTCGACGCCGCATTTGTTGGCGGCGATAAACGGCACGCCGTTCTCGCGTGCGCGTACACGGGCCAGCAGATCGGCCTGAATGTTTTCCAAGTGCGCCGCATCACGGCCGCTGGTAACCCAGGCCGTCGGCATGACGAGCACCTCCGCGCCTTTATCGACAAGCGCTCGAGCGATTGTCGGAATACGCCCGTCGGCGCAGATCAAGACGCCGAGCACGCCGAGCGACGTGTGTATTGGCTGAAGGCGCTCGCCGCGCGCGAACCACTGCCGGTCGAAGTGCCACAAGAAGTGCTTGTCTGCACTCCCTGCTAGCGATCCGTTGGTGTCAAAGACCAACGCGCTGTTAAAAACGCGATCGCCTTCCGCTCGAGCGGCGCCCGCGACCAGCACGATCTGCAACTCGCGCGCGAGTTGCGCGCAGGCCTCGATTGCCTCCGCGATCTCGCTCGCTTCAAACCGCTCCGGACCCAGTACGTAGGCGGGCAGCGTGCCTTCGGGCAGCACGACGAGCTTCGCGCCGCCTGATGCGGCCATTCGAATCTGCTGCGCAATGTTGGGCCACGCGCGCCCGAGTGAAGCGCGGTCGTGAGCTAAGAGTTGGATCGCGGCAGCGGCGACGCGGCGAGGCATTTGTGCACAGGTTAGCAGCCGTGGCCACCCTTCCTGTTCGCCTGGACAGCGACGTAAGCGGCTAACAGCCGCGCCGGGCCATGCCGATGGCTCCAATGGGAGAGAAAAGGAGCAGCGCCTTGCGCTTACATCGTTTGTTTCTTGTACTTACAGTACTGCCGTTGTTGGCGTTAGCCACGCCGCAACCGGCATTTTCAGCAACGCACGTCGCAATGATGTCGCGAGTCGCACCGGCGGACGAATACTTCGGCCGCTTGAAGATGAGCATTCTCGGCATCCGCAACGAATTGCGCGATCTCGATCAGCGGCTGACCTACCAGCCCGACAAGGGCGCGGATATTCTTGGATCGGCTCTTTTCGTCGAAAACGCGATCCATGACTGGGAAGCCAAGTACCCGGCCGATCCCTGGCTCGCTCGCAGTGTTTACCAACTGACGCACCTTTATGCTCGCATTCACACCTCTGACGCGCACGTCAAAGCCGTGAACGCGCTGCACTGGCTGACCACCCGTTACCGCACCTCGCCATTCTGCACGGTCGCCCAAACCGAGGTGGGAAGCGTACTGAAGTAGGCGAACAGGCGGGGTGATGAAAATTCGCTCCACCACGACATCCGTCTTGGCCGCCGCAGCCGCGGCCTGCATTCTCGGATCTGTCGCAGCGGCGCCAACGTCGAAGCCGCCGTCGAAACCGGCTCCCAAGAAGCCGAGCTCGCCGGCGGTTTCGAAATTCCGGCAGCACCAGCTCGACATGATGAAGATCTCGGCGCCCGGAGACGAGTATTTCGGCCGTCTCAAAATGAGCTACCTCGGGATCGAGAACACTTTTCACGACGAGTCGATTCGTGCGGGCGCCTATACGACCGACTCGCACATCATTTCGCAGGTAGACTTCGCTGAGGAAGCGTTGCGGCAATGGTACCAGCGCTATCCCAAAGACCCGCAGCTTCCGCGGGCATATTTTCTCGCGTACGCGATGTACCACAAGACTTGGACGCTGCCCGGTCAAACGAAAGCGTGGCAGTACCTGCACATCATCGCGGCGCGCTGGCCGAAGAGCTATTTTGGAAAGCTCGTGCAAAAAGATCTGGTCGGATTCACGGAGCACTATTTCATGGAACCGCAGCCGTGTCCGACGCAAGCGCCGACGGAATCTCCGTCACCCGGCAGCCGTCGCCGCCCGCCAACGCCAAGTCCGTCGCCTTCGCCGACTCCGGAACCGACTGCAACACCATCGCCCGCACCTGGACAGCCCGCGGTAGAGATCTTGCCGGTACCGTGCTATACGCCGATTCCGCCGACGCCGTCTCCGACGCCGGTTCCATCGATCGTACCGAGTGTGGTGCCAAGTGCGCTCGGCTCGCCGGTGCCGCTGCCTTCGGGCGCGCTAACACCGACACCGTCACTAACGCCATCACCCGCGCCAACCCGCTCGCCGCGGTAACAGAAGCGGTAATGTAAAAGAGCCCCGGTCGAAACCGGGGCTCTTTCTTGTTCTCGTACTCTTACGAGTTTAGAACTTCAGGCCAAGGCCTGCGTATGCACCGTTGAAGCTCTCGTTGGAGGGAGCGTTCTGTTTATTGCGGTTGTAGTTCCCCAGGAACCCGAACTCGACATAAACAGGCACATTCGGACCGAATGTAAACGCGCCGCCCAGATCGTAGCGCATGATGTTATACGACAGGGTGTATGGCACCGGTGTGAGGCATCCGAGCACGAGGCAAGCGGTTCCGCTGCCTTGCACGTTCGGATAGTAGTAGAAGCTGCCATACCACGTGAAGCCCTGATTGAGATCCGGCAGTTTCTCTACGCCGAGGCCCCAGTTACCCAGTTTGGGATAGCCGTAGTTTGACGACCTCCACAGGTAACCGACGCCGATGTAGATGCGCGGATCGAGAACCTTCAGGCCCAAACGTGCATCGCCTTGATAGTCGCGAGCGATGAACGCCGGAACGAAGGTCTGGAAGTTTCCGCCAATCGCGGTGACGCAACCAGTGTCGCCCGAGAGCGCGTGGCCGCCGCGGCCGTCGCAGAACTGGCCGTTATTGGCAGCAGTCGTTACAACGCCTTGATTGTGCGGATAATTGAATTGACGGTAGTCGCCTTCGACCATCCAGGGCAGGTTGAAGAGATTAAACTCCCACGCGCCGTGGATACGGTATGAGAAACCACCGTTCGTGTTGTTGCCGGTGTTGCCCGGGCTGAACTCGTTGTACACCTTCGGCGAAATGATGTAGTCGCCGGCGATGAAGTGGTCCATAAAGGGCGGCGGTACCGGTGTCGGTGTTGGAACCGGCACTGGTGTTGGAACCGGCGTCGGAGCGGGCGTGCTCGGAGGCGCCGGCGGAATGTAGCGGACTACAACCAGGCGCTTCTCGGGAACCCACTGTACGTACGCGCCCATACCTTCCGATATGACGCGAACCGGGACAACAACTTGTCCGAGGTAGATTTCGGGCGGCACGTCCAAGGGACGCGTTTCGCCGTTGATCACAACCTCAGGTTTGCCAACGGTAACTTTTACGTCGCTGCCGGGCTTGGTGACGTCAACCGTCTTGGACGCCGGATCGTATGCGACCGTGGCGCCCATCTGCTCGAACATCGAACGTAATGGAATAAGGATCGTTCCCCCGCGTACAAGCGCAGCCAAGACGCGGCCCTGTTTGAGCTTGTCCGGCTTTGCGTAAACATGGTGATCGTTGTAAAGGATCGGGATTTGTCCGGACGGCGGGGAACCGAAGTTCATCGCGGGCGGAGCCGGGCTAGCCTGTGCGACCACATTGGTTCCTAGGTTTCCATGTGATCCAGGCTGCGACGGAGCTGCAACCGCGCTAAGTCCCAAGCCGGCCGTTAACAACGCGGCGAGGACTCCGGTGCTCAGTCGTTTCAAGTTTTCCTCCTAGCTAGAATGAGGAGCTCGGCTTGCCTGGGCGTGGCAACGTGTTCCGCGCCTCCCCTGCAGACGAACCAAGCGTGGGTATCGTTGCGGGGTTACCCAGGAGTAAGCAAAGCTAATCGTTTCGGGAATCGGGTTGCCCCCCCTTCAGTGTAAGCGAGGACCCTGCCCGGTTTCCCGTCGTTTATAAAGGTAGCGTTAACTGAGCTTCTCTTCAAGCTTTAAGCGAAATTTTGTTCGGTCCATCACGTAGCGCTCGTGGGTCCCTTCGGCCACGGAGTCCTGCTCATCGAACACCTGTACGGTAAAACTGACCCGGGGACCGTCCACGAGGACGACCTCCACCTCGGTCCGCAGGATGAACCCGACCGGGACGGGGCGGCGGTGCTCCAGGTCCACGTGGGTGGCCAGGCTGACCTGGTCCTCGGCTAAGGTGGGGGCGATGCAGGCCATCGCGGCGTCCTCGACCAGCTGCACGAGCATGGGCGTAGAAAGGGCGTCGACGCCCTTATTGCCGGCCTTTTCTGCGGTCATCCACTCTTCGACGCGGGTCTGCCTACTGTAAGTGCGGCCCGCCTCGAGTTTCGCACGCATCGGGAGAGTGAAGTACGGCGCTAAGGCTCCGGCTCCCCGGTCCCCGGCGCCCGCTTGGGAGCAAACTCTGCTGGGACAGACGGTTTTAAGGTTCGGTTGGTAGTACTTTGAATCAAACTGCACAGAGCTCCGTATAGAAGAAGAATGAAGACACGCAGCATTACCGTTTTCGCTATTGCCGTCGTCCTGTTGGCCGGTTGCGGCCAGGGTCAGCAGAAGCGCGGTCCGACAGCCCTCGACGTCGACGTGGCGCAAGCCCAACGCCGGACGATTGCCACGTACTTGACCCTCGATGGTCAAGTCTCTCCGCTGGAAGAATCGACACTCTCGTTTCAGCAGTCGGGGCCGATTACGGCGATCTACGTAAATCAGGGCGATCGCGTCGGCGCGGGTCAACTTCTTGCGCGGATTGACGCCTCGACGCTGCAAGCGCAACTCGCGCAGGACGTAGCGCTCATATCGCAAGCGTCGGCGCGCGCGCAGATGTCTGCGTTAAACGTACCGATCGTTTCTTCGCAGACGTCGCAAGCAGTGCTCTCGGCAAAAGCAGCTTTGGATAACGCGCAACTCGCGTACAACCAGGATTTGCAACTCTACAAGCAGGGCTATGTCTCGCAATCGCAGCTCGTGCAGGCGCGTTCGCAATACATCGCCGCGCAATCGCAATACCAAACAGCGGTCAGCAATCAAAAGTCAACGCAAGTCTCCACGTCGAGCGCAGCCGCCGATCGCGCGGCAGTTCAATCGGCGCAGGCGCAAGCCAATACGCTGCGCACGATGATCGGCCAGACGGCGCTGTACGCGCCGTTCGACGGCGTGGTTACGGCGCGGCTCATGGATCCCGGCGCGATGGCCAGTCCGGGAACCGCGGTGCTGCGCGTGGATAAATTGGATACGGTTTGGGTGAACGTGAACGTGCCCGATGAAGATCTGGCCTACGTTCATGCCGACACGCCCGTGACGTTTACGACGAGCACGAGTAGCCGCCGCTTCGCCGCGCGCATCTTTGCGGTCAACGCGGTTCCGACGCAAGGAACGCTATCGTACCAAGCGCGCATCCGGCAGACGAATCCGGGCGACGTCTTACGCGGCGGCATGCTAGTCAGCGTCGTCATTCAGCAAGCTCGCCATGACAACGCGATCGTCGTACCGCGGCAAGCCGTTGCCCAATCGGATACAGGGAATGCCGTCTTCGTGGTCGGCGCCGACAAGAAAGCGCAGCAGGTTCCCGTGAAGGTCGGCCTGCAGACCGATACGCTGAGCGAAGTTATCAGTCCGCGCGTGCGAGCCGGCACCGTCGTCATCGTGACGCGTCCGGATGCATTGCAAGACGGCAGTTTGGTCGCGTACGGACCCAGTGGCGGAGCCGCCAACCCTGCGGCCCCCAACCCGGGCGGTGCAAAACCGGCCGCCTCTCACGCTCCGCGCCGCAAGCCGCAGTAGCCGATGCACGCAGTTATTCTCGCGGCCGCCGTGTTAGCGACGCCCACACCCATCCCCGCGTCCACGCCGCAAACGATGCCGTATCCGGCATACGGCACTCCGGCGCCGGGCGTCTCCGTACAACATCCGCTGGCGGGTGTTCCGGTGAGCATTTCACTTCCGCAAGCGATTGCGATCGCGGCTGCACGTTCGCCCGTTCTGGCGATCGCGCGCTCCGATTACCGGCTCACGCAGCTTTCCACGGATCTGGCGCGGACGGAATATTATCCGAACCTAAGCGCGGTCGCCAGCACTCAGCGCAACTATGGAACACGCGCCGGCACCGGCGGTTCGGGCTCCGGTACGTTCGGCAACGGCACAACCAGCAACGGCCTGAACGCAACGCTGAAGCAATTCATTTTGGACGGCGGCAAAGTCATGGGAGAGATCCGGCAAGCCGAATCCAATCAACTGGCCGGCGCCGGGACGTACGAACGCTCGTTGCAGTCGCTCGCCTTTAACGTCGCGCAAGCATACTACACTGCGCTCCAGGCTCACGCGGCGACGCAATTGGCTGCGCAAGTCGTGCAGCAGAATCAAGTGCAAGAGAATCTCGTAACGGCTCAGCTGCGGGCCGGCACGGCGTCGCGCGTCGATCTTGCGACCGCGCAGCTGCCGACAGCCCAGGCGCGCGTGGCGCTGGTCAAGGCGCAAGGAAATGAGCTCTCGGCAATGGCCGCATTCGCAAACCAGCTCGGCCTGGATGCGAGTGCGTTGGTGACTCCGCTCAACGATACGCCCCTGAATCCGACAGCATCGCTCTTGCCGGCGGAACTGCACGATTACGATACCGCCGTGGCACGCGCACTTTTGGAGAGGCCGGACTTTTTGGCCGCACAGCACGCCGCTGATGCGGCCGGATATAACCTGCGCGCGCAGCGCGCCGGTCTGTTGCCGTCGCTGAACGGCACCGCAACCTACGGAACGAACTCCACAACGGCAACGGGCACCGACTACCGTACGAGCGGGAGTCTTGGGGTTGCACTGAACATTCCGTTCTTCGATCAAGGCGTTACCCGCGTGCAAATTGCGCAGGCGCAGACCCAGTTGGATATCGCCAACAGCCAGCTCGACGAAACGAAATTGAACGTTGAGTTGAACGTACGCCAAGCGCTGATCGGCCTGGTTTCGGCCGAAGCGGCGCTCGGGCAAGCGCAGGCAGAACTTGCGAAGGCGCAAGAGATCTTGAATGCGACGCAAGCCCAGTATCGCGCCGGTGTAACGACGCTGCCGCTGCTTTTGAACGCGCAGGTTGGGTTGACCCAAGCGGAGACCGACCAGCTCAACGCCGTCTACGGTTTGCGCCAAGCCGAGCAAGCCTATCTCTTTGCACTCGGCGAGAACCAGTTAGCGGCGACCTCGACCGTCCCCTGACTCGTCTAGCAGCTCTCGACTAGTGCCGTCCTCGCTTTTGGGCAGGGTTAATCGCTCGGCCGGCACTAGTCTTCGACGTGACTAAGACTGCGTCGGTGCCGGCGGCGGTCAGCGATCCGCTTAACGCGCAGATTCTCGCGATCTCCGAAGATCGGCTGCCTGGTTTTCAGCAAGATCCGTTTGGCGAGATCGCAGCGCGCAGCGGCGTTCCGGTTGAGATCGTCATCGAACGGACTGTTGCAATGCTGCGCGCCGGTACCATCCGCCGCGTTCGCCAGACGCTGCTTGCAACGAGCCTCGCGCAAGGCGCCTTAGTCGCCTGGCGTGTAAGCCCGGACAAGCTCGACGCCGCGTTCGACTACATGTTTCGTGACGATCCGTTTTCGGGACACGTCGTCATTCGCACGGCGGATCCGGCGACGCCGGGAGCTGCCTACCGTTTGTGGACGACGCTCAAAGTTCCGCAAGGGTACTCGCTCCAAAAACACGCGGAATTTTTGCGCGAGCGAGTTCAAGCGGATCATTTCCGGTTGATGCCGGCAAAGAAGCTCTTTGCGCTTGGAGTGGGTCACGTCCGCCGCCGCGGGATCGAGATCGGCAGCCGCGCGGACGTTCCGGCCGAACCGATCGACACGACGCTCGTCTCGCTCGACGAGCGGCAATGGCGCGTGCTCACGGCGCTGAAGCGCGAGTTTAAACCGGAAGAGCTGGTACGCGATCTTTGGCGGGCACGCGCTGCCGAAGCAAACGTCGCTTTGAACGAATTCTTCGAAACGGCGCGCGAGCTCAACGCACTCGGCGTGATCGGCAGGTTCTCGACTTTTCTCGAACATGTAAAAGCGACGGCGGGAAACGAGCGGGTTACGCGTTACAACGCGCTCTTTCACTGGGCCGTGTCTCCGGGGCGCGAGATCGACGCGGGGCGCGAGGTCGGCCGCCACCACATCATCACCCACGCTTACTGGCGCGAGGGCGGGGACGAGTTCCGGAACGTTAACGTCATGGCAGTCGCGCACGGCCTGGACAAAGACGTGGTGCTGGCGCATAAGGCGGCCATCGACGCCCACCTGCGGGAAGCCGGCATCGACTTCGGGTATACGAATGTCTTCTGGGGAGGTCGCAGCGAAATCAAGCCTTCCGAAATATCACCGCTGGCCTACCGCGAGTTTTGCATAGAGCACGGTCTGGATCCCGACGCGATGAAAGAGGAACCTCGATGAAACGTATTCTTGCCGCTGCGATCGCCACCGTCTTCGCTTTAGCCGGATGCACGCAGACTGCTAACCAAACGGCGAGCCCGACCCTTGTCGCGAGCAACGGCACCGATCACACTGTGATGGGTGAGGTTACCGCTCGCGTGAACAAATTCACGATACCCCACGTTTTGCGCTACTCTACGGCGTCTGATATTTCGTCGCTCAATCCGCATCTCGCTCAGCAGACCGAAGTCGGCCTATTGTCGTCGCTGACGATGGCGTGGCTCATCAAGTGGGACGTCCACAACAATCCAATACCGGAGCTCGCGACCGAGGTCCCCACACCTGAGAACGGCGGCGTCAGCAAGAACGGCTTGACGATCACGTATCACATCCGCAAGGGCGTGAAATGGTCGGATGGCGCGCCCTTTAATGCCGACGACGTCGTCTTCTCCACGCGCGTCGTGCTCAATCCGGCCAACAACGAGGTCGGCCGTCTAGGTTGGGACCGCATCGTGAAGATCGACGAACCGGACAAATACACCGTGATCTATCACCTGAAGAAACCGTATTCGCCGTTCGTTCAAACGTTTTTTTCGAGTGCCGGTGCGAACCCGTGTGTCCTTCCAAAACATATTCTAGGCGGATTGCCGAACATCAATCGGGCGCCGTACAATTCTCTGCCGGTCGGCATCGGTCCATTCAAGTATCTGCGCTGGGATCGCGCTTCGCGCGTGGTCATGGTTGCCAACCCGCTCTATTTCCGCGGAATACCCAAGCTGCAGCGAATTGAGTTCGTCATCATTCCGGACCGGAACACTGTTCTAACGCAGCTGCAAGCCCGGGACCTCGACATGTGGTACCCGGTTCCTGGAAATTATTACGCCCGCGCGAACAGTATTCCAGGTTTCACCATTGTGAGGCTTCCGAGCTATTACTTTAACCATCTCGATTTCAACACATCACGGCCCGGGCTAAGCGATCCGGTCGTCCGCCAAGCGCTGCGGTTTGCAATCGACCGCCAGACGATCTATCACAAAGTCGCTCACAACATCGGGTATCTGCAGGAAGAACCCGCGGCGCATACAGCCCCGTACTGGGATCCGACGATCAAGTTGGTGCCCTTTGACATCGCGCAGGCCAACGCGATGCTCGACAAAGCGGGATGGGTGCGCGGGCCGGACGGAATTCGCGCCAAGAACGGAACGAAGCTCGCGCTTCAAGTCGTAAGCTCCACGGGCACCCCGGATACGAATCTGCAGATCGAGCTGATCCGCAGCTGGTGGAAGCAGATTGGCGTCTCGCTTTCGCTGAAAGTCTATCCGGCAGAGTTGCTATTCGCGCCCGTTCAGGACGGAGGAATCGTCTATGGCGGGAAGTGGGACGTGATCTTTTTCTCATGGGGACTCGATCCTCTGGGAGATTTCTCGAGCATCTACGGGTGCGGCTCGATTCCACCGAACGGTCAAAATGACGTCCGCTGGTGCAACCAAAAGGCCAACAACGCTATGACGGCCTTATACGGACACTACGAGCAAGCCGAACGCAACAAAGACGACGCTATCGTGCAAGAAGCGATCGTGGCCGATGTGCCAACAGTCGTTACTACGGGGCGCGAGGACATCTACGTCGTGAACAAAGACCTCCACAATTTCCATCCCAACGCGGTTTCGCCGTTCGACGACTTCATGAACGTCGACATTTAACCGTGACCCTCCGGGTTTGCGCGGCGCTCTTTTTGGGCGCCGCGCTCGTTTGCTGCTCCGCGAATCACGGACCGCAACCGGCGGGGACGCACCGCCTGCACCCGTGGACGATTCCCGGCACGTTCCGCTGGGCGGACGGCGAGGACATAGACAACCTCAATCCGCTCCTCTCGACCGAAACGCTCGTCAACGATCTGTCCTCGTTTACGATGGGGTATTTCTTTGTCTTCAACGACAAGGGTGATGCGATTCCATCGCTTTGCTTACAAGTTCCGACAAAGGCGAACGGGCTGATCTCGGCGGACGGCAAATCGCTCACGTTCAAACTGCGTCGCGGCGTTGTGTGGCACGACGGTGCGCCGTTCACGTCGGCCGATGTCGCGTTCACCGTAAAAACTATTCTCGATCCGCATACCAACGTGCTGACGCGCGAGGGCTGGGACCTCATCACGCGGGTCGACACGCCGGACAAATACACCGTCGTCTTTCACTTGAAGAAACCGTATGCGGCCTTCATAAACCACTATTTCACGCCGGTCGGAAACCCGGCGATCTTGCCGAAACATCTGCTCGAAGGGCGCGAGATCAACCGCGCGCCGTACAACGGCTTGCCGGTCGGCCTCGGCCCGTTCCGCTACGTGCGCTGGGCGCGCGGCAGCGAAGTCGTCATGGAGGCATTTCCGCGCTGGTGGGGCGGCCCGCCGAAGCTCAAACGCGTGATCTTCAAGATCATTCCGGACTCAAACTCGGTCGGCGTCGCGCTGCAGTCGCACGGCATCGACGCCTATATCCGCGTGCCGACCTTCCAGTTTCAGCAAGTTCAAAGAATTCCTGATACACGGACGATCGCACACGACGTCACGTCGTACGGGCACATCGACTTCAATTTGCGGAATCCGATGCTGGCCGACCCGCAGGTGCGAGAGGCACTGGCCCGTGCCATTGACGTGCATTTAATGTGGAAGAAGATCGACCACGGCGCCGGGTACCTGGCGTGCACACCCATCTCGCACTTGAGTTGGGCCTACGATCCGCAAGCCTCGTGTTACACGTTCGATTTGAAGGCGGCGGCGGCGCAACTCGAACGCGACGGCTGGAAACTCGGTGACGACGGCCTGCGGCACAAGAACGGCGCGACGCTGCGTTTTGACTTCGCGGGCAATACCGGCAATCCGGGACTGGATTCGCGCGTCCTGATGATCCAGCAATGGTTCAAGACGATTGGTGTCGGCTTGGACTACACGCGGTATGCGACGAACAAACTCTTTGCTTCATACGCGGCCGGCGGCGTCGTCGCGACGCGCCGCTACGATTTGGCCTCGTATGCGTGGACCGTCGCCCCGGACCCCGACCTCACTAACCTCGTCGCATGCTCGCGCATCTCGCCGGCGGGCCAAAACTACATGGCCTATTGCGACCGCGAGGTCGACCGCGCGCTCGCCGATGCACTGGTACACTACGAACCCGCACGGCGGCGCGCCGATTACATTCTCATGCAAGAGCTGCTTGCGCGAGACGTACCTTTCATCGTTTTGAGCCAGCGCACCGATCACGTCACGTTCAACGATGACTTCACCGGCATCAACCCCGGGCCGCAGAGTATGTTCTGGAATCCACAGGCGATCTCGAACTGACAGAGTCGAGCACCGCGGCGTAAGCTAACAGACCGCAGCCGGCCAGGGAAGCGCATCGCAACATCGCCCACAGCGAGTCGCGCGCGAAGAGTCCCGTGGCGGTCTGTTCTGCATGCCAGACAGCTGCGATCTTTGCATGCTCCATGCCGCCGGGGAGCGCCGCCATTGCGTCGGGCCACACCGGCAGAACGTGCGCCCGCGCCGCGAGGCCTGCGATGCCAATAAGTATGAGGACGGCAGCCGGAATCTGAAGTGTGCGAAAGCTAAAATCTTGCCTCAGCGCGACCAGCACGGCTGCAAATGCCACGACCAGCAGAAGCGTTTGCAGCATGCTGTCGGGATTTTGCGCGAGGCCGAGCCAGTTAGGCGCGCACAGCAGTGCGCCGCCCAGCGCTACTCGCGAGGTTTTGCCGGACGTTCGCGCCGCTAGAATCAGCGCCGGTGCGAAGACGATGACGAGATCGTGCTCGTGAAAGAACGTCACCACGAACGGCACGAGTGCGGAGGTCGCACAGAAGAGCATTAACGGATCGCGCACGGTACGCGCGCACGACAGCCACACGATGACGGCGACTAAGGCGATGAAGACGCCGACGTACAGTGCGGCGTTCTCGCTCGCGCCGAATCCGTACGCGATGGCGGCCGGCGTTAGTTGCACAGCGGAGAAACGCTCGGCGTCACCGTGTTCGTACAGCACCCGAATATAGTTGACTATTCCGGTTCCTCTAACCACGACGAAACACACGGTTACAAATGCGGCTGCACCGATCGCTATGGGCAGGGCGGTCTTTTTCGCGCGCAACCCTCCGGTGAGCGCTAGCGCAAGATTTGGTTGTGCGAATGCGAGCACCGCCGCGCAGCCCCGTGCGAGTGCTCCGTTCGCCGCGAATGTGCAGAGAACGGCAAGGGTGACAGGTAACGCGAGTTGTCCGAGCGCGAGATCGGCCGTTATCGGGCCGAAGCCGAGGGCTGCCACCGCCAGCCCGAATAGAACGAGCGGCGTTCGCTCGAGTCCGGCAAGCCGCGCCAGGATCCAAAGCAGCCCCGCCAGCGAAACGAAAAGCAAAACGCGCCAAAGATTTGCGGCGATCGTGTACGGCATGAACGAGAATGCTGCCCACAGTGGAAGCGTCGCGGGCGGTCCAACGAAGGGCAGAACCTCAAATCGTTCCGCGTTCACACCCGGCAGAGCTTCTTCGGTCTGCCAAATCGCGACGCTGTACGCGTCATCGCCGTGCGCCCATGTTGCCCCCGCGGAATAGTAAGCTTCAAAGTCCCGCAGCGACGGCCCAAAGCCGTGCTGCGGACGCGCGACGGTAAATGCGGTCAGGATCGCCAGCGCCGCAGCTACGACGATTACGCGCCTCACGCGCGAAAGGCCGGGTTCGCTCCGAGAATGCTATGCGACAGCGTCATGAGATAGAAGAGCGCGAACAGTGTGGCCAGGTACCAAAGCGCTACGCGCACGCGCGCCGCGGACGTCATAGCGGCGAAGCGAGGATCCACGTGACCGCGCCAGGCGGAGATCGCGCTCGGAATCGCGAGCAGTCCGAAAATAATGACGAAGAATAAGGATATGTGCAGCGTAATCGCGAGCACGATGAATACGACAAATCCGCCAATCCACAAGAGCGGCGAGAGCGCGCCGGCGATGCGGCCTCCGTCGAACGGCAGCACGGGAATCATGTTGAAGAGATTGAGGAACGCGCCGACGTACGCGGCCATGTACCAAAACGAGCTATGAAACTCGTATCCGAAGCCGAAGCAGACTGCGGCGGCGCCCAAGCCCGTGAGCGGACCCGCCAGCGCGATATAAGCATCGTGTTCGAGGTTGTCCGGTACGCCGCCGACCGTATAGGCGCCGAAAAAGGGAACGAACATGGGCAATCGTGCCGGTAGACCGTACCCGCGGATGGTCACGTAATGCCCGAACTCGTGCACCGCGAGCATCAATATAAAAACAAGGGCGAACTTCCAGCCCCAGAAAAGCGCGTAAAACCAGAGCGAGACAAAAAGCGATCCGCCGAACTTCAAAAGTATGAACAGTGCCTTAAAGTTGAAAAGCACGAGCAGCAGAGATTTGAATTTTAAGAGTAGCGCGCCGATGCCGAGCCCTGCCGCCCCGATGCCTTCGGCCGTTTTTTTGGCGCGTTCTTTTTTGGCGTCGGGCGGAAGATATTCGCCCTCGTGAACGTCGTATGCCCGGTTCTCCGGACGTTCGGCGCTAAAGCCGGAGGCCCACGGGTTCTTGGGCGGCTCTTTCCGATCGTCGCTCACGCCCGGTCCTTCTGAAACCGTAGGGCAAATGCATCTTGTTAGCGGAACACATTGCACGTGACGCGGATCGTTATTCTGGGCGGAGGCTTTGCCGCCGTCGGCGTTGCCCAACGATTGGAGCGCATCTTGCGGCCTGGCGAAGCCGAAGTGACGCTGATCAGCCGCGAGAATTTTTCGCTGTTTACGCCGATGCTGCCCGAAGTGAGTTCGGGCGCACTCGACACGCGTCACATCGTGACGCCTATTCGCGCGCAGCTACGCAAGACGCATTTCATTCTGGCGGACGTGACCGGGCTCGACATGAACTCGCGCGAGGTACTGTACACGCACACCTTGACCGGCGTTGCGGAACGGCTACGCTACGATCAACTCGTGATTACGACGGGAGCCTCGACCTCGACATTCGGCTTGCCCGGGGTTGCGGAGCGAGTCTTCGCACTCAAGACGTTGGAAGACGCCGCGATCCTGCGCAACCGCTTCATGTGGCTGCTCGAGCTTGCCGATGACGCCCCGGAAGAAGAGCGCAAGAAGCTGCTGACGCTCGTGGTTGTCGGTGGCGGATTTACGGGCGTCGAGACCGCGGGCGAGATGGTCGAATTATTTCGCAACGTTGAGCGGTTCTATCCGAACGTGCGGCGCAGCGACGTGCGCATCGTGCTGGTCGAAGGCGGCAAGACGCTGCTGCCGGGTCTGCCCGCGCGCATGGGATCGTACGCGGAAAGCTTTCTGCGCAGCCGCGGGGTAGAAGTCTTGACGGGCGACGGCGTACGCGGCGCGGATGACGACGGCATCGAGCTTGCTGGCGGCAAGCGCATCGAAACGCGTACGATCGTGTGGAGCGCGGGCATCAAGCCGCGCGTGCTCGCCGGCAGCGAACGCCTGGCGCGCGCGAAAAGCGGCGCGATCCTCACCGCAGCGGACATGAGTGTTCCCGATCATCGCGGAATTTGGGCTTGCGGCGACTGCGCTGCGATTCCGGATGGCAGCGGCGGATTTTTCCCGCCGACGGCCCAGCACGCTATTCGTGAAGGCCCTTTGCTTGCCGACAACCTGGTCGCGGCAATGCACGGGCGGCCAACGCGACCATTTCATTACGCGTCACTGGGCATGATGGCCTCACTGGGCGCGCGCAAAGCGGTCGCGCAGCTGCCTGGAAATCACGTGCTGACGGGCTTTCTGGCGTGGTTCTTGTGGCGCACGTACTATTTGGCGCGCTTGCCCGGCTTGGACCGCAAGTTGCGCGTGGCGTTCGACTGGACGCTTGAACTGCTCTTTCCGCGCGACATCTCCGAACTGCGCGTCTACACCCGGCGCGCTCAGTCCAGCGCGGCGGCGGACGCGGGGCTTATAGCGCGCGACGAGAATCTGTGAGCGTGGAACTGAAGGAGCCGATCGGGCAGCTGATTCGCGACCCGCGCGAGTTTACGAAGCAGCTGACGTTCCCGAATCCGTCCGAGATCCGGATTTACGACGAGACGCTGCGCGATGGCGAGCAGATGCCGGGCGTCTGCTATACGCCCGAACAGAAACGCGAGATCGCCAAGCACTTGGCGGACATCGGCGTCCACATCATGAGCGTCGGGTTCCCGGCGGCCTCCGAAGGTGACCGCAAGACGCTGCAACTCGTGATGGAATCCAAACGGCGCGGTGAATTGGGCAACGTCGAGATCGTCGTCATGTGCCGTAGCAATCCCAAGGACATCGACGTTACCGCCAAGACGCTGGAAGACGTCGGCATTTCGCCTTCGGATGTAACATTCTTTATCTTTACGAGCGGCAGCGATCTCCATCTGAAGTACAAGATCGGCAAGACGTTGCTCCGGCTTGAAGGGCGCGATGAAAGCGAGTGGCTGGATTTGCCGCTCGAATTCTACCGCGAAGCGAACATCAAACTGCAGTGCGATGCCATCAAATATGCGCGCAGCCGCGGCGTCACCAGCATCGAGTTTGGCGCGGAGGACGGCAGCCGGGGCGATGTTGACTACTTCATCCGGTATTTCAAGCGCAGCCTCGAAGCGGGCGGTGACCGCCCGGCATGGCCCGACACCGTCGGCTGTCTAACGCCTGAAGCGGCGCGCTGGTACTGCTCGCGCATCGTCGCGGCGATGCCGGCAGGTTTGCCGATGGTTTGTCATTTTCACAACGATTACGGATTGGGCACGATCAACGCGATCACCGCAGTCGGATGCGGCTTCAAAGTGGTTTCGGTAACTGCCAACGGTTACGGCGAACGTGCCGGTAATGTAAAACTGCACGAATTCGTCACCGCGCTCAACGTCCTGTACGGGGTCGAAATCCCGGGCTTCAAATACGACAAGCTGCGCGACCTCGCTCGCTTCATGGAGCGCATGAGCGGCGTGCCGATGCAGCAGCACGAACCGATCGTCGGCTCCAAAGTCTTCGCGCACGAGTCCGGGATCCACACACATGCGATGCTGATCGACCGGCGCATGTACGAGGCTGTGCCCGCGAACTTGGTCGGCGGCGAGATCTCGTGGATCTTTGGAAAGCATTCGGGCGTTGCGCTAGTGGAAGATACGCTGCGCAAGCATGCCGCCGAACTGGCGAAGCGCGGAGTCGAGCCTACTCCCGGGCTGGCGCAGCGCGTCACCGAGGAGATCAAGCGGTTGCGCGAAGAGCGCGCCGCCAGCAGCAAGAGCGAAGAAACGATAGCGGCCTATGAGAAGGCGATGGGAGAACTTTCGCTGGACGAATCGGACGTGGTTGAGATTGCGACCGCGCTCGCCCAGGCCTCGCCTGTAGCCCACTGAGCCATTAGAGCGTCACTGGCAGGGATTGCGCCCGGAATTCGCGGCGGCCGCAAGCCGAACTGAAGTAGCCGCGATCTGCGGACCCTGCGCGCCGATCGAAAAGTTGCCGGTGACTAATACCGTTTGGCCGTAGAGTGAGGGCGTCGGTAACACGCCGTGCGGAAGTAGCAACTGCGCGATTGTGTTTCCTTGCGCATCCTGCAAGACGTACGAACCGCACATTCCGCCGATGACGCCGAGAAACGAGGCCTGAACCGTTTTTTGCGGCTGGACGGAGAAAGTGAACGAACCGTTTTTGTGGGCCGGGATGTCGTCCGCATAGTCGAGCTTCGCGACGATGTTCGCAAATCCGGAAGTCGGCGGCGTCCACGAAAGCGCGACCGTATCGCTGTCCCCGGGGATGAGCGGCTTCACCCGCTCCGATGCTATCGTTTGTCCTCCGGCGGTGACCATCACGTTCGCTCCGGTAGCCGGAAACGATCCGCGGTTCTCGATGCGCACGAGAATAGCCGAAGGTATTCCCGCGACAGGGTCGCCGTCCACGCTGATTGACGCAACCGCGAGATCGTGAATCGGCATTCCCCCGGAAACCGTTCCAAGCGTGAAATTCGCGATGGGCGAAAATATCGTTGCGGTGCCGCCGTTTATCGCGCGAACGCGCCAGTGATACGGACCGCCCGGCAGCGGGACTCCGGCCGGTTGCAACGCGGTGAAGCCGGAACCGGGAACGTTGAGATTCGAAAACCCGTAGGCAATGCCCGGAACAACGACGTCCACGAGCACGTGCGAACGAACGTCGAAGCGATCCGAAATCTGCAGCTCGTAACGCGTCGCACCGTTTACCGGCGTCCACAGAAAGCTGAACGGCGGATTTGCCTGCAGTCCGGCCATAATCGGATAGATCGGTGAAGGTGGAGCGATGCCGCGCGGCAACGGGCGCGGCGACGGCGTCGGAGTAGGAATTGGCGTTGGCGAGGGAGTCGGCGTTGGCCTGACTTGCGCAACGGCATTGGCGGTGCACGCCGCGAGCATCGCTGCGACAAGGACTGCCCGCTGTACGAACTTAGAACTGTGTTCCAAGCGCAATATTCCCCGTCGATGCCGGAAACTGTCCGTTAATTTTCGTCATCGAAAACTTCAATGCCAGGTGGCTCGGCAGATTGAACTGGATTCCCTCATTCAGCGATAGTGTTTGTGGTGGCGCATCGCCGGTTCCCGGCTGCATTGCTGAATTCGACAGCGACGTCGAAAGCGTCCAAGGATTGCGCGAGTAAGAGAACGTCACGAAATTCGTGCGGTTAAAAGAGGCACTGTCCATACTGCTCGCCCGCACTCCGGCCAGATTCGTTCCCAGCGTCACGCTCAACCCTTCAGCAACGACTCGCGAAACTGTAATGCCCGACTGCACTTGGGTCTGCTGTTGATCCGGCCCCGAGGTCGCGCCTACCACACCGTAGCTCAACTGAACGCTTTGCGCGCCACGCCGCAACAGATAGACCGCCGCCACTCCGTTGGTCGCATAGGTTGAAGGAAAGTCTCCTGATTGCTGCTGCGATCCGCCGGTGAACGTCAGCGTTGCAACATCGTTGCGTACCGGAATTGAAAACGTAGCGTTCTCGGTCCAGTTGTTCGTTCTTACCGAAAGATCCGCGCCCGGCAGATCGTCGTGGTAGCCTTCCACCGACAGGGTCACCGCCGCTTGTCCCAGCGGAAATGATCCGGCAAGCCTTTGCGCGTCGCGATCTGCGATGATCCCCGGCGCACCGGGCGCAACGTAGAACGGGCCGGTCCTGAACTCATCGAGCGTCCATTGCGTGGCGCCGATTGAAAGTGTAGCGAGCGCCTCATATGCGCGATCGACGCGACGGGTCAGGCCGTCGGCATCCATATAGTTGACCAGACCAAAGCGGAACCCAAACGATTGCCGCTGCGGCGGCGGCTGCCAGGTGAGCGAGAGTGTTGCAAAGTTACCGTCGCCCCAATTCGACAGACCGCCGTAATCGGGCACGGATGGGGAGCGTATGTGCCCGGCATTGAGTCCCGCGACCAGAGTTGGTGATCGCACGGTGTATTGCAAAGCTGCGACCGACGGACCGGCCGGCGTGCCTTGCTCGCGAAGCCATGTGGCCTCCAAGGAATGCTGGGTTCCCCAATTCTGCTGGAAAGACGCGCCATAGCCGCTGACGTTGTTCAATGCCAACGGATCGATCTGCGGGGTAAGCGCGCCGCCACGAAAACGGCTATCCGATGTATCCAGTTCGAGCACGGGTTGAACCGAGCTCGGAGCCGACGAGAAACCTTCGGTCAGCGAGTAGCTGCCGTTCCCCGGCAGACATCCATTGAACGAAAACAAGATCGTTTCGCTCTGTTGTTGTCCGAAGTTGTCTGTACTGTTCGTGGATCCGTGAACGCAGCTCGGCGCAGGCGGTTGACTCGCCTGCGCAACGATCACCGCAATTGGGGAAGACGTTGCGAGCACGGTGCCTCCGTGCAGCAACGTGACTTCCAGCTTGTAATACCCCGAAAGACCCGCCGGTAGCGTCCACCGCGCGATCGAAAGCGTGACGTGTCCCGGCTGCACCGGTTGTGTTCCGGGAATCGCGGGGCTCTCGGCGGCGATCGATCCGTCGGACGAGCGAAGCCGCAGCGTAAATGCGTAATCGGTCGCAGCCCAGCCGCCGGCGTCGTCCGCCGTTACGCCGACTTCAACTGAAATCGGCTGGTTGGCGGCGGGCGTTTTTGTGGTGACGTACACCGTTACGATCGAACTCGCAGCGTCGGCCGAGCTCAACGCAAGAACGAGGGCCGCCGATACGAGGACCCAAGCACGCACGACTTCAGAATAGCGTCGGGTGTATCTTCCCGCAAGAGAAGCGCGAGGCGGCTAGGTCATTTGGACTATGCGATGCCGCCCAACCGGAAAGCCGCCACGAAAGCCTTAAACACCGTCGGATAATCTGTGCTCGTGAAGCGTACAGTGCGGTCTCCGCTGCGTTCGAAGCCTGGGATCACCGCGATCCAATCCGCTTGCTCGACCTTCGCTAGATCGATCTCCATTGTAACCGGCGGCTCGAACCGGAAGGGCTGCGCATCCTTCGCCGAGCGGGCTGCCCGCGCGGCTCCTTCGCGGATGGCATCCTGCGCAGCTTGCGGCGACATCGAATCCACGGCGAAGTTGCCGATACTTTCCTTGACGATCACGCCCGTTATCCACGGCATTTGCGCTTTGGCGGTCTCGATGGTCGCACGGTCGCCGGTAATCAGCAAAACCGGAACGCCATGATGGCCCGCCAGCGCCGCATTGAGCGTGGCTTCGCTGCAGCGCACGCCGTTGATTCGCACGTCGTAGATTACGGACGGCGTGTACGTGTGACAGAGCGTCGCGTTGGGTTCACCGATAGCGCCGTGGTAACCGGTGAAGAAGACGCCGCCGAACGTGCCGTCCAGGTCCTGGACCATCGAGAAGGGCTTGCGGTTTCCAAAAATGATCCGCGCGTCATCGGGCAGTTCGTCGAGAAGCAGATTGCGCATCGGCCCATGCGAATCGTTGACCAGGAACTCGCGCGCGCCGCCTTTACGGCCGCCATCGATGGCGGCACACACCTCGGCGGTCATGATTTTTTGGTAAATGAAGTAATCGGCAGTGTAGCTGCGCGCATCGACTTGATCCCAGCTGCAGACGCCGGCCGTGCCTTCCATGTCGGCCGAAATATAGACCTTCATGCGCGCACGTTAGCGGCTCCGCCTAGGCGGAAGGCGGCGGCGAAGGCGCGGAAGATCGAAGGGTAGTCGCCGGCTTCGAAACGCACCGTCCGTCCGGCGATTCGCTGATAGCCGGGCATCAACTCGATGAAGTCAGCTTGTTCGGCGTGAACGGTGTCGATTTCGAGTGCGAGCGGTGGTTCGAACGTAAACAATTTAGCGTTGGATGCGTCGCGTACCGCCCGCGTGGCCGCCTCGCGAATCGCCGCTTGCGCCGCTTTGGGGGTCAGCGAATTTGCGGCGTAGTGACCGATGCCGTCTTTCACGATGACGCCGGTTACCCACGGCATATGCTCGGCGACGTGCTCTACAACCACGCGATCGCCCGTAACCATGAGCAGCGGAATGCCGTAGTGGCCCGCCATCGCCGCATTCAGCAGCGCCTCGCTGCATGCCACGCCGTTGACCCGGACGTTGTAAATCGTCTCGCCGGTGTATGTGTGAGCGAGCACACCGTTCTCGTCGCCCGCGCGCGCGTGATATCCGGTGAAAATCGCGCCGTTGAAACGTTCGTCCATCCCTTGGGTCATCGAAAAGGGTTTGCGCGCGCCTGAAATCACGCGCACGTCGGCGGGCAGTTCGTCCCAGAGAAGATTGCGCATATCCCAGTGCGAGTCGTTCACGACGACATCGGTCGCACCGCCCTTGCGGGCGCCGTCGATCGCGGCGCGCACTTCCTGCGTCATATAGCGGCGGTAGATCGGATACTCGTGCGCGTTCGATGGATCGCATTGCAGCCAGCTGCAGACGCCGGCCGTGCCTTCCATATCGCATGAAACGTATAACCGCACTAGGGAGAATCTTTCAGATCGGCGCGCGCTTCGGTCAAACCTTCGTGCGCGGCCACGTTGTGAGGATTTGTGGCCAGTGCGCGCGTGTAGTAAGGGATTGCTTCGCTGTACTTTCCAACCGCAAGGTAGAGATCGCCAAGTTGCGTCAGCGCTACGTCGTCTTTAGGGCTTCGCGCGATCCGGTCGCGCAACTCTTGCAGCTGCACGCGAACGCCGGCGGGCGGTCCTCCCTGGACATTGACCGACGCGGGCCCGGCGGTCGCGGCGCCCGAGGCACTTGCTTGCCGGTTCGCGCCGGTGCCGGTCCCGAAAACGGATCCGCCCGTAGAGAAGCCGATTTTTACAAGATAGCCGATGATGCCCAAAAAGAGCGCGCCAACAACGATAACGATGGGAACATAGACGCGCGGCGGTAAGCCGCGCTTGGGAGTGTCGACCACCAAGAAAACGTTGGACGAAGGTCGAACAAACTCTTCGTGCCGAGCGAAACCGATCTGCAGCTGCTGTTCGCCGAGTTGAACAACTATTATTTCAACGGAGAGGTGCCCGTCTGCCGGATTCGCTACAACTCGCGCTTCTCGAACTCGGCCGGACGCATCACCTATAGCACCAGGCCGGTCCTGATCGAGCTCTCAACCAAGCACTTCCGCGAGCACCCGGAGGCTTTGCGTGAAACGCTGCTGCACGAGATGATTCACGCCTGGCTTTACGATCGGACGGGCGACACCGGCCACGGCTCGGAGTTTCGCAAGAAGATGGCCGAGTGCGGCTTGACTTCGATCTATCACGACCTCGGCAACATGAAGCCGTTCAACGAATCCGCCAAGCGATATATCCTACGCTGCGAGCAGTGCGCGCTCGAGATTCTTCGTCGCCGGTTGCCGCGCGCGGCCATGAGTTGCGGCCGCTGCAGCAAGCAGGGCTACGATCCGCGCTTTCCCTTAACGTTGCTGGAAGTTACCGAAACGCGCGAGCTCGGCGTAACCGTTCCGCGCGCCGCATTTAAGTCTCAGCCCTAGAACGAGTCTTCCACAGCGCTGCGAGCGCTCACGTGCAGGGGCAGGCAGCGATAAGCCGGCGAGCCCGGGTATTGCAAGCCTCTCGTCTTAAAGAATCGTACCGATAGGTCGACTGTTTCGTTCGCTTTGAGTGTGCCTTTCATGCACATTGATGAGCACCCGGATCGGCTCACGGAAAGTGTCGTAAGGCCAGGCGTTACATTCAGAAAATAGAACCTGCCGTCGCGCATGGCCGTGACGAGGCCTAGTGAAAATCACCGGAACGCGTGATAGACTATGCGGGAGGATGGATCTTGAGCGCGCAGCCCATGGATATTAGAATGGCCCACCTGGAGGGAGCCTACGAGCAAGTCAGCCAGCGGCTGAACGGCATCGACCTGCGCCTGAACGGCATCGATTCCCGCTTGGCTTCTCTTGAAACACGAATCGACCAGCGCTTTGCCGCGATGGACCAGAAGTTTCTTTGGGTGATAGGGCTCGTGATTGTTTCCATTCTGTTGCCGCTCGTGCAGCGCTTCGTCCCGCACGGCTAAAAAGAACGCGGCTCCGACCTTTATAGAGGCAGAACCCGGCCCCCAAGCGAGAAGATAGGGGCGTGAAAACACGCATCGAGTCCGACTCCATGGGGCAAATTCAGGTCCCCGCCGACAAATATTATGGGGCGCAATCCGCCCGATCCCTTATTCATTTTGATATCGGCGACGGTGAGTCGCCGCGCGACGTGATGCCGCGGCAGGTCATTCGCGCGATGGCGACCCTAAAGAAGGCCGCTGCGTCGGTGAACCGCGAGCTCGGCAAACTGAGTGATGAGAAGGCGAAGCTGATTTCGGCGGCCGCCGATGAGGTGATCGCCGGCAACCTCTACGCGCACTTTCCGCTGCGCGTTTGGCAGACGGGTTCGGGCACGCAGACCAACATGAACGTCAACGAAGTGATCTCGAACCGGGCGATCGAGATTGCGGGCGGCGAGATGGGCAGTAAGAAGCCCATCCATCCCAACGATGACGTCAACATGTCGCAATCCTCGAACGATACGTTTCCGACCGCCATGCATATGGCCGCGGCCGAAGCGATGGTCGACATGCTGCCGGCAGTCAAGAAACTGCGCGACGCTCTCGATGCAAAGTCCAAACAATGGGCGAGGATCGTCAAGGTCGGACGCACGCATCTGCAGGATGCGACGCCGCTGACGCTGGGTCAGGAGTTCTCCGGCTACGTCACCCAGCTCGATCGCGCCATGGCTGCATGCAAGACGGCACTGGACCCGCTGTACGACCTCGCCATTGGCGGAACTGCCGTCGGCACCGGCATGAACGCGCATCCCGAATTCGGCGAGCGCGTTGCCAAGAAGATCGCCGAGCTTACAGGGCTGCCGTTCCGGTCCCATCCGAACAAGTTTACAGCGCTGGCCTCGCACGACGACTTCGTCTTCGCTTCGGGTGCGCTGAAGATGCTTGGTGCAGCTTTAATGAAGATCGCCAACGATATACGCTGGCTGGCTTCCGGGCCGCGCGCCGGCATCGGCGAGCTGACGCTGCCCGAAAACGAGCCGGGCTCGTCGATCATGCCGGGGAAAGTCAACCCGACGCAGTCGGAAGCGATGACAATGGTCGTGGCGCAGGTGTACGGCAACGATCTTGCGATCAGCTTCGGCGCATCGCAGGGCAACTTCGAACTCAACGTCTTCAATCCGGTCATGATTTACAACTTCTTGCACTCGTGCAGACTCTTGCGCGATGCGTGCACGATGTTCCGCGAGCACGCGGTCGAAGGGTTGAGCGCCAACGAGGAGACGATCGCGAAATACCTGCGCGAGTCATTGATGACCGTGACGGCGCTCTCGCCGAAGATCGGCTACGACAAGGCGGCGGAGATCGCCAAGCACGCGCATCACCACAAGACGACTTTAAAAGAAGCAGCGGTGAATCTGGGGCACGTCACGGCTGAGGATTTTGATAAGTACGTCGTCCCGCACGAAATGACGAAGCCGTCATGACGGAAACAAAATCAGCCCGAAAGGTCCTCCGAACGCGACACGTGCTCGCGGTAAAGATCTTCGCACGGAAGCGGACTATTACGTCGAAAAGCTCGGTTTCGATCGGGACTTTACGGTGCCGGGCTGGGAGTTTCTCTCATTCGGTGATTTTAAAGTCATGCTCGGCGAATGTGCGGACGAAATGCTCGCACGCGACACCGGCGACCATTCATATTATGCCCACGTTATTGTCGACAACGTAGTCGACGTCTATCGCGAGCTGATCGAACGCGGCGCCAAAATATTGTCGCCGATCGAAGACAAGCCTTGGGGATTACGCGAATTCGGCGTAGTGACTCCGGACGGCCACCGCATCGTTTTTGGCCAGGAGATCCGGAGCTAGTCTAGTTGTTGCTTAGCAGGACGATCGTGCAGGCGGCAAAGGTGGTTCGCCAATCGACTTCGTCCCACGCTCCGCCGGCGCGCCGTTCCGAGCTGAGCAGATCCAACGCCCAGTTCTTGTAGTACAGGCGATCGGCCTCAAGGGCCATGACCTCGCGACCCGGTTCCATACCCCCAACATCGGCAGATCGCGCTAAGAGTTTACATTAAGTGGCCGCCGTCCTGAATCTCGTACCGGTCGCCGCGCCATGTGACGTCCGAGCCGAAGAAGGCGGCAATCCACGTTGCAAAGACGAGTGCATCGGCGGCCGGAATCAGCCAGGGCGCGAGATGCGTCTCGGGAGCGAACGTCTTGCGAGCCTCGTCATGGACGATGACTCGCAGCGTCACCGCGCCCGCAAGCGTCGCCCCCGCGAGGATCGGCGAGCGGTTGAGCAGCGCTGAAATGCACGCCAGCGGCAGCACGTAGGTTACGAGCGAACCGGCGAATCCTCGGGGACGCGACGCGCGGACGGTCCGTTGCCAGCGAAGATGGTGGAGCCAGAGCGTTCGAACATCCGGGTCGGCGACCGTCATGCGCACGACGTACGGGCAGAGCGCAATCTCGTAACCGGCCTCGGAGACGAGTTTGCCCAGCATGAAGTCGTCGCCGATAAATCCGCCCAGCGCCGCGAGCCCGCCGATCCGCTCGAGCGCTTCGCGGCGCACCGCCATTGTGGCCCCGAATGTGTAGGCCAGCGGCTCGATCATCAGAGCCACCAACACTGACGCCATAAAATGCTCGTTGACGATCGTCGCGCCGAGCTGCGGCGCGATTCCGTCCAGCGGCACCCCGCCATATAAACACGTTGCGGCGCCGACGCACGGGTCGCGGAAAGCCGAAGCCACGGCCCTCAAGTATTCCGTTCCGACGCGAATGTCGCTGTCGGCGATGACCAGCACATCATGTTTGGCGCTACCGATCATGCCGAGCAGGTTCCCGATCTTTGGGTTCGGCGTCCTTACGCCGGAACTCGCGACAACGCACAGATCGCGCTCGGGAAACTCCTGAACGAGCCGGCGAGCCACGTCGAGTGCCGGGTCGAGCGGATCCCGCGCGCCGAAAATTACCTGGTATTGCGGATAGGTCTGCTCGCAAAACGAGCGCAGGTTCTCATAAAGCTGCGGCTCGCCGCCATGCAGCGGCTTGAGAATCGTGATCGGCGGGAGTGAAGCCGGCGGCGCAGGCGGAGAGCGCCGCCGAAAGCGACGCATGCCGGCAATCTCGGCAACGGAATACGCCAGCCCCGCGGCGGTTAGGGCAAGAGCGGTCGCAGCGGCGACGTCGCGCAGTTTAAACGCCATCGTGCGCCAAATCGCTGAAGCTGGCCGGCGTTATGTTCGATGTTTGCAGGTCGGCGATCACCGATCGGTCGATCAGCGCAGCGAATTCGCCGGCGTAGTCGGCATCGGGCGGATCGGCCTGCGCCCATCCTGCGGTCGCCGGGTGCGAATAGATCTCCGAGACTCCCGATGGCAGCTGAGCGATAAATCCGCGGAGCTGCTGCGCGTCCATGTGGCCGGAATCGATCATGCCAAAAACATAGTCGTTGGCTGCAAAGCCGTTTGCGCGCACGCGGCTTTTCATCAGGGCCAGCCACGGTGACAAGAAGATGCTCTGCGCGCAACGCGAGCCGAAATGTGTACCTGTAGCGCGCCAGGCAGGCCCGAACGGTTCGTTCGGAATGCGAATCGCGCGCAACCCGAACTCGCGCCCGACTTTCATCATCAGCGAGAGTACTGTCGGATGGACATGCATGTGATTTTGCGCATTGGCGTGGTCAAGCTGGAGTCCGGTTTGCGAAAATAGCCGAAACTGTTCCCGGATCTCATCTTCGAGCTGCCGTCGCACCCCTGGTTTGAAAAAGTAGCGAACGCCGGCCGCAAAGAGATTGGCTGCAAACCGGCCTTGCGAATCCACCAAGTCCGGAACGCGCTCGGCAGCCAGCGCCGGACGGCCGTTGACGAGCACCACGTGCAATCCGACGCGCAGCTTCGGCAAATGGCGAGCTCGCTCAACGGCGTCGGCCGTTTCGGGCGCCGCAACCATCAGGCTGGCGGTCGACAAGATCCCGTGCAGGTGCGCCCGCTCGACGGCCTCGTTCACGGGAATCGCCAATCCGAAGTCGTCCGCGGTCACAATCAGGCGGCGCATCGCCGCTTCTTTCACCAAGGAACTCACGCGACCATCGAAGGAAGGCCGCAGAGATGGAGGAGACGGTCGCTGACGGCACGGTCGCGCGCAAAGCCGACCACGTGCGTATAAACCTGGAAGGCGACGTCAATGCCAAGGGCGTCGGCAGCGGATTCGACGAGTACCGCTTCGTCAATTGTGCACTGCCGGAGATCGATCTCGCCGAGGTCGATACGTCGACCACCCTGTTCGGCCGCAAGCTCGGTGCTCCGATTCTTATCTCGTGCATGACCGGCGGGACGGAAGAAGCCCGGGCCATCAACCATGTTCTCGCAAAGCTCGCGCAGGAACGTGGCCTTGCGATGGGACTCGGTTCGGCGCGCGCACTGCTGGAACGGCCGGAGCTCATCGAAACGTTTGACGTGCGATCCGCTGCGCCCGACGTCTTGCTCTTCGCAAACCTCGGAGCGGTGCAACTCAACAAAGGCTACGGAGCCAGCGACTGCCGGCGTTTGCTGGATCTCTTGCGGGCCGACGCGCTGGTGTTGCATTTGAACGCGATTCAGGAAGCCGTGCAGCCCGCCGGCGATACGTGCTTTCGCGGATTGCTCGAAAAGATCGAAGAGCTGTGCGACGCGTTGAAAGCGCCGGTCATCGTAAAAGAAGTTGGCTGGGGCATCGCGCCCAAAGAAGTGCGCGCGCTTTTTAAAGCCGGCGTGGCGGCGGTGGACTTAGCGGGCGCCGGTGGAACCTCGTGGAGCGAAGTCGAGCGGCACCGCATCGAAGAGCCATGGCGCGCAAGCGTCGCGGGCGCGTTTGCCGGCTGGGGAATTCCCACGGCCGAATGCTTGCGCGCAGCTCGCAAGGCGCAGCCGAAGGGGATCCTGATTGCGAGCGGCGGCATTCGCAGCGGGCTCGACGTCGTGAAAGCCATAGCGCTTGGCGCCGATCTCGTTGGAATCGCCGGGCCATTCTTGCGCGCGGCGGCGAAAGGTTCGCAAGCGGTTGACGATTTAGCTCGCGAGTACATCGAGGTGCTGCGGATCGCAATGTTCGGATTGGGCGAACGTACGCTGAACGACTTGCGCCGGACGAAGAGGCTGAGGCGAGCAGGTGAAGAGCTGTGACGAGCGCCGACGCGTACTGCCGCGAGCTGGCGACCAAGCATTACGAAAACTTCGCGGTGGCTTCGTGGTTTGTGCCGTCGGATCTGCGCTTGGATCTCATGCGCTTTTACGCGTTTTGCCGCACGACCGACGATCTCGGAGACGAAAGCCCCTCAAGGGAGTCCGCGCTCGCGGGTTTGGCGCGTTGGCGCGAAGAGACCGAAGCGCTATTCGCGGGCAAGGAGCCGGCGCACCCGGTACTGATAGCGTTGCGCGAAACGATCGCGCGTCATGGGTTGGAGGCGCAGCCGTTTTTGGATTTGATTTCGGCCAACGTGCAGGACCAAACCGTGCACTCGTATCAGGCGTGGCCGGAACTCCTTGGATACTGCATGCTGTCGGCGGCGCCGGTTGGCCGAGTGGTCTTGAAGATCTTCGGTCTGCACGACGGCGCGGCGCGAAAACTCTCCGACGACGTCTGCATCGGTTTGCAGCTGGCTAACCACGCGCAAGATGTGAGCCGAGATGTAAAGATCGGGCGCTCGTACCTGCTGCAAGAAGACGTCGACACAAGCGGCGTGCATGGGGCGGTGCGGGCGCTGGTCGAACGCGCCCGGGCGCTCTTGGCGTCGGGCGAGAGTCTCGAAGCGATGACTCGCGGCGCCCTGCGCTTGCAGCTCGCGCTCTATCGCCTGGGAGGCTTGGCGATTTGCGACGCGATCGAGCGCATCCAGTTCCGCACGGATGTAACGCGGCCGTCGGTATCGAAGGCGACGAAGGTGGCGCTTTTGATTCGGGCGGCGATTGCTTTGGCCCAGCGCAACGGCAGGACAGAGTGCTGAACGCGCTCGCAGTCGAGCAGGAGGCCGAGCGTTTCTGCCGCGAGATGGCGCGCCGCGAGGCCAAGAATTTTTACTGGGGATTCATATCGCTGCCGCATGAGCAGCGTATTGCGATCTATTCGCTTTACGATTTTGCCCGCCAGGTTGACGACGAAGTCGACAGCGCGCCGCGCCCGGAACTGATTCCGCAACGCTTGTCGGCGCAACGCGAACGCGCGAGCGCTGCGGAACATTCGCCCGAGGCCGATCCCGTCATGTACGTCTTGTCGCGGGCGGTCGAGCGCTACAACATTCCGCAAGCTGAACTGCAAGCACTGATCGACGGAGTCGAACAGGACTTCACGCGCACGCGTTACGCGACGTGGCCCGAGCTGCGCGAATACTGCACGCTCGTCGCATCGATCGTCGGCCGCATGTGCGTCCGCATCTTCGGGTTTGACGATCCCGAAGCGCTCGACCGTGCCGACGATTTGGGTCTTGCTCTTCAGATGACCAACATTCTGCGCGACGTACGCGAAGACGCCGGGATGGGACGCGTCTACCTGCCGCAAGAAGATTTGCAACGCTTCGGGGTCTCCGAAGACGATTTGCTGCGCGGCGAGCCGGGCGGATCGTGGGACGAACTGGTCGCGTTCGAGACGCGGCGCACGCGCGAGCTGTTTGAGAGCGGCTACGGCGTGCTGCGTTTCATTCCGCGGCGCGCGGCGGCGTGCGTGCAGACGATGGCCGGCATCTACGAGCGCATTCTCGAGAAGATCGAACGCGATCCGCGCCTGCCGCTGCGCGAACGCGCGGCGCTTTCGAATGGAGAGAAGCTGCGCGTCGTCGTCTCCTCGTGGCTGCGCCCCGGATAGCGGTAGCCGGCGGCGGCCTCGCCGGACTTGCCGCCGCCATGGAATTGCAGGATGCCGGCTGCAGCGTCGATCTCTTCGAACGGAGCCGCCTGTTGGGCGGCCGCGCCACTTCATTTGAAGTTGACGGCCACGAAGTCGATAACGGCCAGCACGTCTATCTCGCGTGCTGCACCGAGTTCGAGCGCTTTGTCGAGCGAGCCGGGATGGCGGACGCGCTCTATCTCCAAGACCGGTTCGACGTCACGGTCTATTCGAAAGGGATCCGCAGCGGTCTGCGGGCGGCGAACTTGCCGGCGCCTTGGCATCTCCTTGCGCCGGTGGCGTCGTACAAATTCCTAAGCATTCGCGGAAAGATGCAATTGGCGCGCGCGCTTCTCGCGCTGATGCGCGAGCAGGCTGCGCCGTCCGGAACTTTCGCGGCATGGCTGCGCGCGCACGGACAGGCAGAGGAGACGCTGCGTGCTTTTTGGGAGCCGTTCATGGTCCCCGCGCTGAACGCGCCGCTGGATCGCATGAGCGCCGCCGATGCGGCGTTCGTGATTTCAACCGCGTTTCTGCACGATCGCAACGCGGCGCGCTTTGGGTACTCGACCGTGCCGCTCGCCCGGATCATGGAAGCCGCGGCGGCAAAGCTGAATGCGTTCCATCGCTCGACGGCGGTGTCGGGAGTCGAGTCGCACGACGGCACGGTGACGCTGCGCACCGTGAGCGGCGAGAGCGCGAACTTTGACGGCGCCGTGCTGGCGCTGCCGCCGCGCGCACTCGAGCGCGTGCTCGGCGATGCCGAGGGTTTTGGAGTAGATAGCTTGGATGGTTATGAGGCGAGCGCGATCATGGACGTGCACTTGTGGCACGATCGCGGACGGCTGGATTTCGATTTCTGCGCGCTGCTCGATTCGCCGGTGCAGTGGATCTTTCAGAAAGCTGACGGGTATCTGTGCTGCAGTTTGAGCGCCGCGGATGCGCTGGTCGCCAATCCGACCGCCGAAATGGTCGAGCGCGCATGGGGCGAAGTGTCGGCGGCGCTTCCGCAGCTCGCGGGAGCGCACTTGGTTCGTGGAGCTGCCACGCGGAATCCTGAGGGAACGTTTTCAGCCAAACCCGGCACGGTGCGCCCTGGAGCGCGCACGCGCCGGGAGAACGTAACGATCGCGGGGTCGTGGACTGCGACGGGCTGGCCGGATACGATGGAGTCGGCGGTTCGCAGCGGCATCACGGCCGCTACTCTATTGATGGAACAGAACGCGTGGAAGACCCGGCGCTAACTCAGTCCGTGAACTGGCTGCTGGAACGGCAATCTCCGGCGGGCTGGTGGACGGACGAGCTCGAGACCAACGTGACGATGACGGCGGAGCACGTGCTGCTGCTGCGTTTCTTGGGCATTCCGGTCGATCCGATCCGCGACGGCGCAATCCGCCACATTCTGCACCACCAGCGAGAGGACGGATCGTGGGCGCTCTATTTCGACGGCCCCGCCGATCTCAGCACGACGATCGAAGCTTACGTCGCGCTCAAAGTGCTCGGCCTCGATCCTTCGCGCGACGAGATGCAGCGCGCGCTTGCGACGATTCGCGCGCTCGGCGGACTAGTGGAAGCGCGCGTCTTTACGAAGATTTGGTTGGCGCTCTTCGGCATCTATCCGTGGGACGGCATTCCGACGATGCCGCCGGAGATCGTGTATCTTCCGCCGTCCGTTCCGTTTAATCTGTACTCGTTCTCGTGCTGGGCACGCGGAACGGTGGCGCCGCTGTGTATAGTGATCGCGCGCCGGCCGCGGCGCGACCTCGGCGTGGACGTCCGTGAGATCGTCAACCCGGGAACCGAAACGCGCATGCACGCGGTGCCCGGCTCGGGCTGGTTGTGGTGGACGGATCAACTCTTGAAGCTGTACGAGCGCCTTCCATATAAACCGGGCCGCAATGCGGCCTGCACCAAGATGATCGACTGGGTCGTGCAGCGTCAGGAAGCCGACGGAAGCTGGGGCGGCATTCAGCCGCCGTGGGTGTACTCGCTGATCGCGCTGGACCTCGAGGGTTACGGCTTGGATCATCCGGTGATGCGCAAAGGCTTGCAAGGGATGCAAAGATTTGCCTTTGCCGATGAAACGGGTTGGCGCTTCCAAGCGTGCATGTCGCCCGTATGGGATACCGCATGGGCGATTCGCGCGCTCTTTCAAGCCGGTTTCCGCGCCGATCATCCGGCGATGCGCCGTGCGGTGGACTGGATGCTGGCCGAGCAAATTCCGGCGAACGCGTGGGGCGACTGGCAAGTGCGCTGCAAAGGCGAGCCGTGCGGCGGCTGGGCCTTTGAATTCGACAACGATATCTATCCGGACATCGACGACACGGCGGTGATCGTGTGCTCGCTGCTCGAAGGCGGTGCCGGCCCGGCGGTGCAGGCTTCGATCGACCGCGCGGTTCGCTGGACGCTGGCGATGCGATCGAACAACGGCGCTTGGGCGGCTTTCGATCGCGACAACACCAGCGAGATTCTCTACAAAATGCCGTTTTCGGATTTCGGCGCCATGATCGATCCGCCGACCGAGGACGTCACCGCTCACGTGCTCGAGATGCTCGCGATGCTGGGACGCAACGAGCGCGATCCATACGTTTACGGCGGCCTGAAATATCTGCGTGAAACGCAGAAGCCGCGCGGACACTGGTTCGGACGCTGGGGCGTCAATCACATCTACGGAACGTGGTGCGTCGTGTCGGCGCTGGCGCAGCTGGGCAGCGGGCGCGATATGGTCGAGCGCGCGACCGAGTGGACGATCGCGGTGAGCAACAGCGACGGCGGGTGGGGCGAGAGCTGCCACTCGTACGACGACGAGACGTTTGCCGGCGTCGGCACGAGCACACCTTCGCAGACGGCGTGGGCGGTAATGACGCTGCAGTGGGCGGGCCTGGGAGAGCATCCGGCCGCGCAGGGCGGCCTGCGATTCTTGCGCGAGCGTCAGCGTCCCGACGGCACTTGGGACGAGCCGTCTTTCAGCGGCACGGGCTTTCCGCGCGACTTTTATCTGAACTATCACATGTACCGCCATCTCTTTCCGATGATGGCCCTGGCCATGGACCGGTCGAAGGGGCCCGTGCAGGGGGGAATATCGCCGGAAAGCCAGCAGATAACCGTCTCATGAGTACGCCCTTCGCGCAAAAAGCCGCCATCGCCAAATACGTCCTCAGCAAAAAGCTGGCCGGCGTCGAAAAATACGCGCTCGTGATGGAGCTCGAGCCGCTCTATCAGTGTAATCTCGCGTGCGCGGGCTGCGGCAAGATTCAACATCCGGCCGAGACGTTGCGCAAGCGGTTAAGTGTGGAGCAATGCCTGGCCGCGATCGACGAGTGCGGCGCGCCCGTCATTTCGATCGCCGGCGGCGAGCCGCTCGTCTATGAAGATTTGCCCGAGCTGGTGACCGAACTCGTGCGCCGCAAGAAGGTCGTGATCGTCTGCACGAATGCGCTGCTGCTCGAGAAGAAGATCGACAAGTTCAAACCGTCCGCGTACTTTACGTGGATGATCCACCTGGACGGCATGCGTGAGCGCCACGATCAAGTCGTCTGCCGCGACGGCACCTTCGACAAGGCCATCGCCGCCATCAAAGTCGCCAAGGCGAAAGGTTTTCGCGTTGGAACGAACACGACGTTCTTCGACCCTGACGACGCCACCGCGATCCGCGGCGTGCTGGATTATCTGAACGACGAAATCGGCGTCGACGCGATGCAGATTTCGCCCGGCTATGCATACGAGAAGGCGCCCGACCAGGAACACTTCCTGGGCGTCGATCGGACGCGCGCGATCTTCAAGGAAGCCTTCGCCGGCGGCAAGCGCAAGAAGTGGCGCCTAAACCACAGCCCGCTCTATCTCGATTTCCTCGAGGGCAAATTCGACATGGAATGCACGCCGTGGGGCATTCCGTCGTACTCGATTCTCGGCTGGCAGCGTCCGTGTTACTTGATGTCCGACGCGCCGTACGCGCAGACGTACAAAGAACTCATCGAGGAGACGGACTGGTCGCTCTACGGCCGCGGGAAGAATCCAAAGTGCGCAAACTGCATGGCGCACTGCGGTTACGAACCGACCGCCGTTCTCAAAACGACTGGTTCAATGAAGGAGAGCATTCGCGCGGCACTTGCCCACTGACCGCGTTTTCCTGACCGGTGCGAGCGGCTTCGTCGGCTCGCACATTCTTCGCGAACTTTTAAACGCCGGGTATTCGGTGCGCGCTTTGGCGCGTGATCGTCATCCTGAGGTATCGAAGGACCCTGAGCCCTTCGTCAAGCTCAGGACAGGCTTTGTCGAAGGGCGCTCCGATAAACTAGAAATCGTGGCGGGTGACTTAACGCGGGTCGGCGATTTTGCGCGATCGTTGGAAGGCTGCCGTTACGTCGTACACTGCGCCGCGCTGTACTCTTTCGCGCCGCGCGATCGGGCCGCGATGGAAAAAACCAACGTGCGCGGGACTGCGGGTTTGATGGAAGCGGCGCGCGTTGCCGGAGTCGAGCGCGTGGTGCTGACGTCGAGCACGGGAACGCTGCACGAATCTCATTCCGCATACCATCGCTCGAAAGTATTGCAGGAGCGCGCAGCCTTTGCCGGCCGCGTTCCCGTGGTGGCGCTGTTGCCGAGCGCGCCGGTCGGGCCGGGCGATTGGAAACCCACGCCTACCGGAAAGCTCGTGCTCGATTTTACGTGTGGCCGGATCTTCGTGAAGCCGCCGCATGGCGGATTGAACATGGTTCCGGTTGAGGACGTCGCGCGCGCACACGTTACGGCGCTCGAGCGCGGACGGCCCGGCGAGCGATATATTTTAGGCGGCGAAGATTTGACGTTCGATCGTGTGTGGGAGCTCTTGAGTGCCGTTACGGGGCGGCCGTTGCCGCGTGGCCGCATACCCTATCCGTTATTGATTGCGATTGCTTCTGTTGACGAAGTACGAAGCCGGCTGTTTCGTGCCGATCCGCTGATTCCGCTTGAGGGCGTGCGCCTTTCGCGCGAGTTGATGTATGCGGACAGCACTAAAGCCGCGCGCGAATTGGATTTTCATCCCGGGTCCGTGAAAGCCGCGCTCGAGCGCGCGGTGGAATGGTATCGGGCGCATGGCTATTGCAGCTGATCGCGTCACGGTCGTAACCGCGACTGCATTTGAGGCACGAGCCGCGCGAGCGCAGCTCGGCGGTCGCGCGCGTGTTATCGAAGCCGGCATTGCCTTGCGCCGTTTGAACGCAGATCTTGGTTCCATCGCGATCAGCTGTGGCCTGGCGGGTGGGCTGCGAAACGATTTGCCCACCGGCACGGTGCTCGTACCGCGAAGCGTGCGCCGCCCCGACGGCTCGATACTCGCATGCGATCCGGATCTCGTCGAAAATCTCTTACAAGCGGCGCGCGAGCTGGGCGCGCCGGCCATCGACGCGCCGCTCGTAACAGCCGCGCGGATCATCCGGGGTGCGGACCGGGCGCGATGGGCGAACGAAGGCTATGCGGGAGCGGATATGGAGACGGGCGCGCTCTACGCTGCGCGCGTTGCGTGCGTTCGAGTGATTCTCGACACGCCCGCGCGCGAACTCTCTCCGGCATGGGAACATCCGGCCCGAGTCTTCCTCAGGCCGGATGCTTGGTTCGATCTCCCGTTTTTGGCACGCGAGGCGCCGCGCTGCGCGGCGCTCGCCGCCCGAGTGATTGCGAAGGCTCTTCCCTTTTAGCTAGGGCGAGCTCCACGTGGACGTGTGCGCTGAATCCCAGAACTGCGCGCCGCTCGAACCGTCGCTGTACATGCCGAAGAATCCGCGCTCGGTGTGGCTCGTGTCGAAGATCTTCAGGACCGGACTTTCGCCTGTCGCTCCACCGATGACCAGACGTTCCGTGCCCGTGTGATCGTAAACGCGCATGAACGGAATATCACCGGTCCCCATTCCAACGAAGAGCCGATCGTGTCCGCCGGCGTCGTAGAAGTCCATCGAGTTGAGGTCGAGCCAGAACCGGTCTTTACCGGCGCTGTCTTCGAATTTGAGGCTCGGATCGTTGTCGGGCGTGATGTACGCCCGGAAACGAACGAGACCGTTCTTGTCCGCTAACCTGAAGGTCGGCTGATTGGACGTGTTGACGAGGGCGGACAGCCGTTCCCGGCCCTTGCTGTCAAAAATGTGAAGCCCCAGCGCGTCGAGTTTCACGCGCGCGTGGCCTGCACTGTCGACGATTGCGAACGATTTTGACGTGGTCGTTCCCGAGACGGCGGCCGCGCCTATTGCGGTAACGGCAACCAACGCAAGCGTCGTCACAAGCGAAACGCGCCGCAGCATGCGGCCTTCGCGTTCCAATTTGTCGATTCGCGCAGCGATCTCGGGCGAAACAGAAAGATCGGCCATGAGTAAAAGCCTCCTGGTGACAGAGTTTTGTGGAAGCTTTTAAGGCTAACCTAGGAAGTCCTATTTGCTAGGGCACACTCCAAGTCGCCGTGCCCGAGGCGTTCTTTAGAAATGCGCCTGACGTTCCGTCGGTATACATCCCAAGGAATCCGCGTTGGTTCTTCGACGCGTCAAAGATTTCGAGGGTCGGAATGTAAGCGCTCGAGATACCCACGAACGTGCGCCTGACGGCCTTGAGATCTTGGACGCTGAGCCCATACGGGCCGAGTGTTGCCGTTTGGACTTTCTTCTGGTTCAGCCCAACGAACGGCACGCTGTCCGTTACGTCCGTCATGCCGAGCTCCATCTGGCGCGTTCCGCTCGAGTCTCCGAACCAGAGTTGGGGATATTTTCCATCCACCAAGCCGAGAATCGCGCGCGTGTAGCGCTCGTCTTCCAGCGCCAGATAGGCGTCAGATTTCACCATATAGACGGAGAGTCGCGAGATGCCGCGGGGGTCGAAGAGTTTAAAACTCGGCTCGTGCGACTTTTTGTCAAATGCCGCCGAGAGCCGCTCCTTGCCGCCTGAGTCGAGCAAGTGAAGGCCGGCCGCATCAATCTTTACGCGCGTGACGCCCGAGCTGTCAACGATGCTGAGCTGGCTCGCGCGCAGCGCTCCGGAGCCCGCTGCGGCGCCGATTGCCGTAACCGCGACGAGCGCGATGGTCATTACGAGCGACACTCGCTTGAGCATGCGGCTCTCCCGCTCGAGCTTCTCGAAGCGTGCCGCGACTTCGGGTGAAAAAGAAGAATCGGCCATGTGGGGTCTCCTGTAGTGCAGTTCTAGTGAAGTAGGGCGGAGATATCTTCGGCGGGCAGTGGTGCGTGAAAGTAAATACCCTGTCCCGACTTGCAGCCCAGCGAAATGAGCGTTTTCGCCTGCCTCTCGGTCTCCACGCCTTCGGCCGTTACGCGCAAGCCGCAGGCTTCTCCCAAGCCGACCAGCAGCCGTACGATCTGCTCGCCTTTTGGTTCGCTGAGCGCGGCGATGAAGCTTTGATCGATCTTAAATGAATCGATTGGCAGCGACGTGATGTACTGCAGCGAGGAATAGCCCGTTCCAAAGTCGTCGAGACAGAGATCGACGCCGGCGGCTTTAAGCATTTCGAGAATCCCCTCGGCGCGGTGTTCGCTCTGCAGGATCGACGTCTCTGTGATCTCGAGCGTCAGCATCTTGGGTTTAATGGCGTACGTGCGCACCAGCTTGCGCAAGAAGTCGGGGAGGTTCGGCTGCAAGACTTCTTGCACCGACAGGTTGACGTTAAGTCCCAAGTTTGGGAAGCCGGATTTTTGCCAGCGCGCGAGATCGCGGCAGGCTGTGTCGAGAACGAATCGACCGACGGGCTCCATGAGGCCGAGCTCTTCGGCCAGGGGTAGAAACGCAGCCGGTGCGAGGTAACCTTGGCCGGGATGGTTCCAGCGCAGCAGCGCCTCGACACATTCGATGTGACCCGTCGCCAGGTTGACGATGGGCTGATACATCACAACGAGCTGGCGTTCTTCGATCGCAGCACGAAGGTCCAGACGAAGCGACAGCCGCTGCAGCGCTTCTTCGTGCATCGTCGGCGTGAAGATGGCGTTGCGATCGCGTCCTTGATTCTTGGCCCGGTACATCGCCGTCTCCGCGTCGCGCACGACTTCGGCAATCGAGGTGTAGCCTTGATCGACCGAGACCACGCCGATGCTCGCGGTCATGACCAGGGTTCGTCCGGCTATCGCGAAGGGCCGGCGCAGCATTTCATGGATGGTGTCCAGCACGCCTTGAATCGCTGCGGTTGACGTTCCCGGAACGAGCACGGCGAACTCGTCGCCCGCCATGCGCGCGACCATCGCGCGCTCGTCCACGACCATGCGCAGGCGTTGGGCGGTCTCTCGCAGCACGTCGTCGCCGGCCAAATGGCCCAGCGTGTCGTTGATCGATTTGAATTCGTCGAGATCCAGATAGAGCACGCTGTGCGGCTCGCCTTCGCCGCGATGCGCCGCTTCGAGCGTGCGGGCCAGCTGCAGCGAAAACACCATGCGGTTCGGCAGCGCGGTCAACGGATCGTGGGTGGCTTCGTATTGCAGGCGGCTCTGCGAACGCGCGTTGACGAGCGCGAGTCCCATCAGGTTGACGAATACCTGCATGGCGCGCAGCGTCTGCACCGTTGGAATCTCGCCGTTGAGCGGGCCGTCGGGCGACATGTAGCCGATCATGATGCCGTCACGATCGTGCAGCGTCAGAACGAGCGCATCACGCTCTTGCCATTGGTTTGGATATTGACGCTTGGTTTCGTTCGGGTTGAATCCGGTATAGATTGACCGTTCCCACTCGTGCTCGCGCTCGGCCGGAAAGAAATAGCAGTCGTCAAAAAAACGGACCGCGTGTTCCAGCATTGCCGAGAACGCTTCGCGATCAATATTCTCATGCAGGCGTTCCTTGACGGTCTCTTCAGAGAAGCCGAGCATTACCCGGCGCCGCAGTTCGCCGTTGGGCTCCTCCGCCGCGACCATCGTAACGAAACGCCAGCCGAAGAGTTCCTGAACGCCGTGGGCCAACGACGTAAGCGCCGCATCTAAAGTGGGCGCATCCAGAACATCGCGTGTGATCTCAAAGAGCCGCTCAAGCTCGGTGGCCGAACCCGTACGGCCCGAAACAGTCCCGATTTGCTGCATCGGCAACGCCTCTATTGAGCCTTTGGGCCCACGGTCCCTACCCGAAGATGTCGCGGAAGACCAATGCGAACGCCGCCACGGTGAGCGCCCCGGCAACGCAGAGCATCAAAACGGGCGATTTTAGCCGCAAAGAAAGTCTCGCGCCGATGGGGCCGCCCAAGATTCCGCCCAGCACGAGCGGGATTACATAGTTCCACGCGACGTCGTGTTGTAGAAGCTGAGTGAGGAAACCGACCGGCGACGTGAGCAGGATCGCAAATTGGGAGGTCGCCGCGATCACGTGCGCCGGCAGCGTCGAGAAGTACAGCAGCGAAGGGATCAGAATCACGCCGCCGCCCACGCCGAACAGACTGGAGACGAACCCGACCGCAAAACCGGTGAACAGCGTGCCGGTCGCATTGTCTTGACCGCCGGCCGTGCGATGTGCCAACCGCCGCTCGCGATTGATGACGATATCCGCTGAAACGGCGAGCAAAAATGCGGCGAAGAGCCAGTCGAATACGCGTGGCGAGGCGTGCTTGACCGCGATCGCGCCCAGAATGCCGCCGGGAATTCCGCCGGCGGCGATTAGCCAGCCCGTGCGCAGGTGCACGCGGCGTTGCAAGAGATACGACGTCGAGGCGCTCGCACTGTTCGCAATCACCAGCGCGAGCGACGTTCCGGCCGCCAGCGGCGGCGAGAGTCCGTAGAAGATGCGAAGCACCGGCACGATAATAAACCCGCCGCCCAACCCGACCATCGATCCGAGAATACTGGCGAGCAAGCCTGCGATAAATAGCCAAAGCATCAGGTCAATTTCGTTTCAGGCGCATGTTTAAGAAACGAAATTGACCTGATGCCTTGGCACTATCGTGGCCTTTAAATATATATTGGACAGAGTGTGCCCTGACACGGTGCTAGGCTACACGCGCCCAATATAGCGACGGTCCCGAGTGTCGATTCGGATCGTGTCGCCGGGGTTGACGAAGAGTGGGACGTTGACGACGGCGCCGGTTTCGAGCGTCGCAGGCTTGCTCGTTCCCGTGGCGGTGTCGCCCTTGAATCCCGGATCGGTCGTGACGATGCGCAGTTCGACGTGTGCGGGAAGGTCGCAGCCGATCGGAAGGCCGTCGTGAAACTGGACGTCGACCACCATGCCGTCCTTCAGGAAATCCGCCGGGCCGCCAATCAGATCGCGCTGCAGCGTTACGTTTTCGAACGTCTCTTGGTCCATGAAATGGTAGCCGTCCGCGTCGTTGTAGAGCATTTGCATCGCCCGGTTGTCGACGATCGCCCGCTCCAGCTTTTCGCCTGCCCGGAACGTGCGCTCGACGGTCGCCCCGGTCTTGACGTTCTTCATACGCGTGCGCACGAAGGCGGAGCCTTTGCCGGGTTTGACGTGCTGGAACTCCACGACGGTCCAGAGATGGCCGTCCACCACGATCGTGATGCCGTTGCGCAAGTCGTTCGAAGAGATCATGACCGGGCCATACGCAGCCCGGTATGCCGAGCCCTACAATCGGCTAGAGCTTGATGGCGTTTTCGCGGCCCGCAAGCAGGCGGGCAATGTTTTCCCGGTGCGTATATAAAATGAAGGCCGCCGCAAAAACGCCGTAGGCCGTGAACCACGGGTCGTGCGTGAAGTACCACAGCGCGATCGCCGCCAGAATGCTGCCGAGCATCGAGCCCACCGAAGAATAACGCGTGATCGCCGCGCCGATCGCCCAGCCCGCGACGGCAACGACTCCGGCCGGCCACGCCAGCGCGAAGATCGCGCCGAAAGACGTGGCCACGCCTTTGCCGCCTTTCCATCCCAGCCAAGGCGAATAGCAATGTCCGAGCACGGCAAGAGCGGCCGCGAGCGCCGCCGTCCATGGCGGCGCGAAGTGGTAGTGCAGGATGAGAAGCGGCGGGACGAAGCCCTTGAGCGCGTCGAGTACAAACACGGCAGCTCCGCCGGCTTTGCCGATCGTGCGCAGCGCGTTCATTGCGCCGATGTTTCCGCTGCCGCTTTGCCGGATGTCGGTGTGGAAGAAGAGCCGGCCGATAATGTACCCCGTCGGAATCGAGCCGATTGCGAATGCCGCCAGAGCGATGAGCGCGATCGTCATTCGCGCGTCTCACGGGTGCGTTCGCGGAATTCGAGTTTCAGCGGAACGCCTTCGAAGTCGAAGTTGCTACGGATCGTATTTTCCAGAAAACGGCGGTACGACGTCTGCACGAGTTTCGGATCGTTCACATGGAAGACGAAGAGCGGTGGATGCACTGCCGGTTGCGAGCCGAAAAGGATCTTGAGCGGCTTGCCGCCGATCGCGGGCGCCGGATGTGCCAGCGAGGCGTCGCGGATGATGTTGTTCAGCTGCGGCGTCGGAATGCGGCGATCGAGATTAGCCGCTACCTTCATGACGACCGGCATCAAGCTTCCCAGCCGCCGCTGCGTCTTGGCCGAAAGAAACGTCACAGGCGCAAAACGCGCAAACGGCAGCTGCTCGTGAATCACGTTGGTGAGTTCGCCTTGGCTGTACTCGCCTTGTTCGCGCACTAAATCCCACTTATTGCCGGCGAGGATCAGACCTTTGCGCTCCTCGAGAATCAAGCCGGCGAGGCGGCGTTCCTGCGCGAGTATTCCGTGCATCGTATCGAAGAGCAGGATGGCGATGTCGCAGCGCGCGATTGCCGAAAGCGCGCGCAGCGCGGCGTAGTACTCGATTGCGCCGTGCTGTTTAGGTTTGCTGCGGATGCCGGCCGTATCGATCAGTCGCAGGCGCCGGTCTTGGTACGGAAAGATCGAGTCGATGGCATCGCGCGTCGTTCCGGGAACGTCGGAGACGACGGAGCGTTCCGACCCCAGCAAAGCATTGAGCAGCGAGCTCTTGCCGACGTTCGGCCTTCCGACGATCGCGATTGAAAGTTCGCCCGCCAGATCCTCGGGTGGCGCATCGGGCGGCAGAAGTTCCGCGATGCGATCGAGCAGATCGCCGGTGCCCTCTCCGTGAATGGCCGAAACGGCGAGCGGATCGCCGAATCCGAGCGGTCCGAATTCAGCGTAGATTGCGGCCTGTGCACTTGGCGATTCAGCCTTGTTGCAGACCAGCACGACCGGGCGCCGGGCCTTGCGCAGAATTTTGGCGACGTCGTCGTCGACCGGATTTCGGCCCGCCGCGGCGTCAACGACGAAGAGCACGGCGTCCGCTTCTTGCGCCGCGGCCTCGGCTTGGCGCTGGGTTGCGGCGATGGCGTTGTCCGGATCCTTTTCAACCTCAGGATCGATCCCGGCGGTATCGATAAGGCTAAACGTTCGCCCGCGCCATTCGCACAAAGCATACAAGCGGTCGCGCGTTACGCCGGGCGTATCTTCGACGATTGCCATCCGTTGGCCGATCAAGCGATTGAAGAGCGCACTCTTTCCGACGTTCGGCCGTCCGACGATTGCCACGGTCGCCGGACGAAGCATGGCGCCGTCGGTTTGTTCGTCAGTCTGCACGAGTGGGAAGGTTCCGTCGTTATCGGGGTATTCCCGCGGCCCTGGGCGAACAGCGCAAGCCGATGGCGAGCATCTACATCGAAACGTTCGGCTGCCAAATGAACGAGGCGGATTCGCAGTACATTGCGGATCGGGCCGCGGCGGCTGGTTACGTTGTGGCCGACCAAGCGGAAGATGCCAACGTCGTCATCATCAATACGTGCACCGTACGCGACAATGCCGAGCGCCGGGCATACGGCCGGATTGGGCATTTGAAAATGCTCAAGGACGCCGATCCCGCGTTAAGACTCGTGGTGACGGGTTGTCTGGCCGAACAGGATCGCGATTCGATGCAGCGGCGTGCGCCGCATATCGACGCGGTTTTTGGAACGAGCGAATTGCGTCAGCTCGGTGACACGATCTCGCGCTGGCGAGAACAGTTTGCCGATTCCGATCGCAGCGAGGAACGCGCGCTGATCATGCCGGTGGGCGGCGCGGCTGATTGCATTACGGATGCGTTTTCACACTTGCGCGGTTTCGTGACGGTGCAGCGCGGCTGTTCGTACTACTGCACGTTTTGCATCGTCCCGCACGTGCGCGGCCGGTTCGACCATCGCCCGATGAGCGACGTCCTCGGCGAGGCGCGTCAGCGCGTGGACGAAGGAGCGCGCGAGATTATGCTCGTTGGTCAGACGGTCAACGCCTATCGCGATCCGGTGAGCAACGACGATTTCGCCGAGCTGTGCCGTCGCGCCGCGCAGAGTTCGGGACTCGAACGCCTGGCGTTTATCTCGCCGCACCCAAAGGATTTCAACGAGAAGACGATCGCCGAATTGGCACAGATTCCGCAGCTGAACCCGCGCATTCATTTGCCGCTGCAATCGGCGAGCGATGCGGTCCTGCGGCGCATGAACCGGAAGTACACGCTCGCGCAGTTCCAAGAAAAGGTCGCCTGGATTCAGCAGTACATGCCGGGAGCGGCGATCACGACGGACGTTATCGTCGGATTCCCGGGTGAAACGGAAGAAGATTTTCGAGCGACGCTCGATTATGCCGCGAGCGGGATCTTCGCAAACGCGTATATGTTCATCTACTCAAAACGCCGCGGCACGCCCGCCGCGCATTGGGAGCAAGTCCCCGCTCCGGTTGCGAGCGAACGCTTCGAACGGTTGGCAGAAGCCCAGAATCGAGTGACTCGCGCCTACCACGATCGCAAGCTCGGCACAACGGTTCGCGCGCTCATCCAAGGCATATCCAAAAAGGATCGCTCGAAGCTGGCCGCCAGGACGTTGGACAACGTAACCGTCATCGTGCCGCTGCCTCCGGACTACGATGAACGGCGCTACGCGCGCGAGCCGTGGCTCGACGTGAAGATCGACACCGCTTTCGTCTGGGGCTGCTCCGGAACGGCAATGCGGCGAGCCGAGCGCTTCGAGGGCGAAGGCGTTTTGCTCGAATCTCCGTTAGTAAGCTTGCTCACAGCGTAATCGCAAGTTATCCACAGGGCGCGTCCCGAAACGCCGTTCCAGCGTGAGCGAACGGTATTCACCGATGCTCGAGCAGTATTTTGGGATGAAAGCCCGTCATCCCGAAGCTATTCTGCTTTCGCGAGTCGGTGATTTTTACGAAGCGTATGGAGAGGATGCGGAAACGATCGCGCCCGCGCTTTCGATTGCGCTTACGTCGAAAGAAGCAGGCAGCGGCCAAAAGATAGCGATGGCAGGCGTGCCGCATCACGCCCTGTCACAATACTTAGCTCGCCTCGTCCAGCAGCGCTTCATCGTGGCGCTGGCCGAGCAGCTCGAAGTTGCGCAACCGAACAAACTGGTGCGCCGCGACGTCGTGCGCATCGTTACTCCCGGCACGTTGATCGAAGATCAGCTGCTCGACGGCAAGCAAAACAATTATTTGGCGGCGATCACTGCCATCGACGACACGTTCGGCTTGGCATACGCGGACGTTTCTACCGGCCTCTGTGCGGCGACGTCGCTAACGGGCGAATCGGGATACGAAGAGCTGCTGGCCGAGATCGGTCGCATCGGTCCGTCGGAGATTATCGCCGATATGCCACCGGGTTTACGTGCGAGTTTGGCTGCGGCGCTCGAGAGCTCGGGCGTGCGCGTGGCCGCGCCGGCTCTTTGCTCCGTCGAAAGCCGCGACCGGCGATCGCTCGACGGTTTCTCGCTCGATGAAGCGCTGGCCATGCATCGCGCGCTCGATGCGTTGGTCGAGTTCGTGCGCCGCTCCGGTGTCGATCCGTCGAACGGCGCCGGGCAAGCCAAGACGCCGCTCAATCCGCCGCAGTTTTATCGTCACCGGACGTTTCTGTCGCTGGATCCGAACACGCGCAAGAATCTCGAACTCATTCGAGCTCTGGGCGCAAATCCGAAGGCGACGCTGCTCGCAACGCTGGACAAATGCGCCACGTCGATGGGTTCGCGTCTGCTCGCGCGGTGGATCCTCGCTCCGCTCGTCGACCAAAGCGCCATCATTGTACGGCAGGATGCGGTTGCCGCGCTGATCGCGGAGCACGTCCGCCGGGAGTCGATGCAAGAGCTCTTGCGCGGCTGCTTCGATCTGGAGCGCATCTCGCAGAAGGTTCGCTTCAAGCGGGCGCTGCCGCGCGATCTCGCGTCGCTGCGTCGTACGTTGGAAAACATGCGGCCGTTGCGCCAGGTCACGCCGCCGGCTTTACACTCGTACGCCGGACGGATCGGCGATTTCGAGACGATGCTGGCCGACCTTCACGCCACGCTCGTCGAGGATCCGCCCGCTCAGCTGACCGACGGCGGCGTCGTGCGCCCGGAAGCCGACGCTGAACTCATGGAGTGTGTAAGCCTCCGCACCGACGCGCGTGCAAAACTTTCAGAGCTCGAGGAACGCGAACGCGAGCGTACCGGCATCAAAACGCTGAAAATCAAATACGTCAGCACGTTCGGCTACGCGATCGAAGTCGGGAAGAATTACGCTTCCCGCGTTCCCGAGGATTACGTGCGTAAGCAGACGCTCACGACCGGCGAGCGGTACAGCACGCCGGAACTCAAAGAACTCGAGATCGCCATCTCGACTGCGCAGTCGCGCCAGCTCCGCCTCGAGGAGCGGCTTTTTGGCGAACTCGTGGATCGCATTGCGGCGCGCATCGACGAGTTGCTGGCGGCGGGAGAAGCGCTGGCCGAGCTCGATGTCTTGTGCTCGCTGGCGCAATGCGCGGCCGAACGCGGCTATGTGCGGCCGGAATTCGACGAGCAGAGCGTTATGGATATCGAGGCCGGCCGGCATCCGGTGATGGAAGCGATCCTGCGCACCAACTTCGTTCCCAACGACCTGCATCTGCGCGAAGGCGATCACCGGTTCGTCTTGTTGACCGGTCCAAACATGGGCGGCAAGTCCACCTATTTGCGGCAGGCCGCGCTGCTAACGATCATGGCGCAGATTGGGTCGTTCGTTCCCGCCAAATCGGCGCGGCTCGGTATTGTCGATCGCATCTTCACGCGGATCGGCGCCGGCGACGACCTGGCCTCAGGACAGTCCACCTTCTATGTCGAGATGGCGGAAGCAGCCAACATCTTGCGGCGGTGCACGCATCGCAGTCTGCTCTTGATCGACGAAGTCGGGCGGGGAACCGGCACCATCGACGGGCTGGCAATCGCGCAAGCTATCTGCGAGTTCTTGCTAGGATTGGAAGAACAGGCGCCGCTGGTGCTTTTTGCAACGCATTTCCACGAACTCGTGGCGCTCGCAGAGCATTGGAAGCTCGTCGCAAACTATCACATTACCGCGGTCGAAAAGACGGGCGCCGACGGCGGTCCGGTCTTTTCGCATCGCGTGCTGGCGGGAAGCACGTCGCGATCGTTTGGCATTGAAGTAGGCCGCATGGCTGGCTTACCCGATGCGGTCGTCGAGCGCGCGCAAGAGATCGCCGATGCGCTCTCCGGCAAAGCCGACGTCGAAGAACAAGTGCCGCTCCGCCGGCGTCTGCCGAAGATCGTTCCGGCCGAACGTCAACTCACGTTCTTGGACCAATAGAACCCATTGAAACCAGTATGCTTGCTCGGTGAGAATCCCGTGTACGCAGAAGACTGGACCGTGCTGCAAAAGGCCCGACGGCGGCTTCCCGACGGGTATTTTTCGGCTGGAGTGGTGTTGGCTAAGTCCTGGAAAGCGACGAGCCTCCTATGGACGCTTAACAGCTTGTACGGTGGCAGCTTTGGCGACGAACCATTTCGCTACGATACGGGGGCTCGAACATTCACTTTTTTCGGCGAGCGCGCGGACGAGGCGCACGATCTCTGTGATGCTTTGCGCGACTCCTGGCTGCACAGGAGCGAGGGCGACCACAACGTTACGCCCACGATGGGTTCGGATGGCGATACGTTAAAGGAATTTGTGGAAACCGTACTCCTCATTGGGCGCGCCGGTTCCGAGGCCTACTATCGCAATTGGAAGTACTATTTGTTCGTGGCGCCCGATGAAGATTCGCTCCGCGAAACGCGTGCCGAGATCGCCCTATTCGCCGCCGAGATGGAAGAAGGAAAACGCGAGCGATGATCCACGTCCTCGATTCGCAAACGGTCGGACAAATCGCGGCCGGCGAGGTGATCGAGCGTCCGCTCTCGGTCGTCAAAGAGCTGGTTGAAAACGCGGTCGATGCAGGCGCAACGCGCGTGGCGGTTTCGCTGACGGATGGCGGCGTCTCGCTCATTGAAGTGGCTGATAATGGCTCCGGCATAGAGCCCGAGGATTTGGCGCTTGCTGTGCGCCGTCACGCGACGAGCAAACTTTCGCAGGCTGAAGATCTTGAATCGATCGCTACTCTGGGATTTCGCGGAGAAGGCTTGGCGAGCATCGCAGCGGTTTCGCAGCTCGAGATCGTGACACGTACACCGCAAAGCGAGATTGGGGTTCGCATAACCGCACATGCGGAAGAAGCCGGCGCGATTGAAAAGGCAGCCGCGCCGGTCGGGACGATCGTTCGCGCGCGCGACCTCTTCGCAAACGTCCCGGTGCGGCGCGAGTATCTCAAGTCCGCCTCCACAGAGTTGGCGAGAGTCTCGAGCTGGCTGTCGACCTTCGCGTTGGCCTACCCCGCCGTCACGTTCTCGCTGCACCACGACGGCAAAGAAGTATGGGTGATGCCGGCGGTGGACGATCAGCGCGCGCGGCTGGCGATGGTTTTTGGAAAGTCTGCCGCCGAGACGCTTATTCCGCTGGACGGCGAGGTAACGCGCGACATGCATGGCGTTCTCTCCGGGTTTATCAGCTCACCCGGAAACGATCGCCCGGACCGGCGCATGCAACTCTTGTTCGTCAACGGGCGGCTCTTGCGCAGTACGCTTTTGGCCGGAGCCTGGAGCGCGGGCTATTCAACCTTTGCCATGACCGGACGCCAACCGTACGGCGTGCTCTTTCTCGAATTGCCTCCCGACCACGTTGACCCCAACATCCATCCGACCAAGAGCGACGTACGTTTGCGTTACGGGCAGCAGGTCGTCGGAACGGTCAAGCGCGCAATTGCAGCAACGCTCCACCATCACGCCACGCAACGGTTCGGCGATGCCGTGACGGCCTCACTCGCGCCCGAAAACATGGACGCCAGTCTGGCGCATTTGCAGACGCTCTTCGAACGCACGCCGTCCGGCGATTCGGCCGAAGGCGATTCACCGAGCGGTTTGCGCGTGCTCGCGCAGATCGATCGCACCTACATACTCGCGACCGACGGCAGCGCGCTGGTTCTGGTCGATCAGCACGCCGCGCACGAGCGAATCGCCTATGAAAGAATCCTGGCAGCCGCCGACGCGCAAACGCCGCCTGCCGAACCGCTGCTCGTGCCGTTTGCATTCGAGCTGCCGGCGGACCGTGCCGGGGCGCTCGAGCGCGTGCTGGATCCATTGCGCGAGACCGGCCTCGAAATAGACGTCTTCGGTGAGCACAGCTACCGCATCGTTGCGACACCGGCCGGATACGGCGCGCGAGCTTTCGATGTCGCCGGGTTCTTGGACGATCTGACCGACGAGCCGAAACAGCGCGACGTGCGCGAGCGCATCTGGGCCTCGCTGGCCTGCCATTCGGTCACGCGCGCCGGCGACCGGTTGGAAATGACGGAGATGACCACGCTGGTCGATCGCTTGCAGCGGTGCGAGAATCCGATGCACTGCCCGCACGGCCGTCCCACGATCGTGCGCTTGGATCCGGCCGCTATCGCCCGACTGTTTAAGCGATGACCGGATCTTCCGGCGTACTGGTAATCGCCGGACCGACCGCGTCGGGGAAGACCGAGCTTGCGATCGCGCTCGCGCAGCGGTACAACGCCGAGATCGTGAGCGCCGACTCTCGCCAAATCTACCGCGGCATGCCGATCGGAACCGCGGCACCCACCGCCGAGCAACTCGCAACCGTGCGGCATCATCTCGTCGGGTTCTTGGATCCGCACGAGCGTTACTCGGCGGCACGTTTTGCCGCCGACGCAGTGAGGGCGATTCGCGACATTCAGGCGCGCGGCAAGCGCGCAATCGTCGCGGGCGGCACCGGCTTTTACATTCGAGCACTCACCGGCGCAGTCGGGCTGGCGCCGCAACACGATGAAGAGCTCCGGGCGCGACTAGTTCGCGAAGCGCAGCTGCACGATGCGGAGTTTTTGCACGGCTGGCTGGCGCTGCGCGACAAAGATCGTGCGCAGATGATTCATCCGCAAGATGCATACCGTGTTTTGCGCGCGCTCGAAGTCGCGCTGGCGCCGGAGTCAATCCGCCGGGAAGGGCCGATACAATCGCTGGTGACGGACGGCATTCTATTTCTCAAGGTGTATCTGGAAGTCGACGAGGCACAGTTGGAAGAACGCATCGCGCGCCGCACGGATGCGATGCTGGCGGCAGATTTCTTGGAGGAAGCCGAGCGCATCGGCGCAAGTGCGGTGGCCGCCAGCGCCGTGGGCTACCCGCAAGCTCTCGCCTTTCTGAGCGGCTGGTGCACGCAAGACGAAATGAGAGCGCTGCTCGTTCGAGCCACACGGCGCTACGCAAAACGGCAGGCGACGTGGTTTCGCAGCGAACCTGATTTGCTGACGGCTCCGGCGCGCGACGTAGAAAGGCTGGCAAGGGAAAAGCTCGCGTGGGTTTGAAGCGGACTTCATGCCGGGCAGCCTGCAAGACTCATACCTCGCCGAAATACGACGGCAAGGCGTTGCGGTCACGATCTATTTGGTCAACGGCTTCCAATTGCGCGGGGTCGTCAAAGGTTTCGATCCGTTCACGATCCTGATCGAATACGAGCGCAAGACGCATCTGATTTACAAGCACGCCGTCTCGACTATTTCACCGCAGGGTCCATTTTCAACACCGGGTGACGGTCCGGCGGCGACGCCGGAAGCCGCCGAGGCCACGACCTCGTAATGTCCGGCGTGGCCGTGACCAAGATGCACGGCACGTTCAACGACTTCGCCGTCATCGATGAACGCAAATCCGGTCAAATAGAAGATCCGGCCTCTTTCGCGCGCCGCATCTGCGATCGCCGCGGCGGCATCGGCTGCGACGGATTGATTCTCATTCAGCCTTCCACTGCAGCGGATGTATGGATGCGCATCTACAATGCCGACGGGACCGAGGCGGAGATGTGCGGCAATGGACTGCGCTGCGTGGTGCGTTACCTTTCCGAGCTCGGTGAAGGCGATCGCTTCCGCATTGAAACCATTGCGGGCATCATTCCGGCTCAAGTCTTGACTGCGGGCGATGTCTATCACGTACGTGCGCAGATTGGCGTGCCGCACATAAAACCCAAAGCTCTGCCGTTTCCGAACGCGGTCTACGTGGAAGTGGGCAATCCGCACGTCGTCATTCTTGAAAGCGCGCTCGACGTGCTGGATCTTGTTGCGGTTGCCGCGCAGCTGCAGCCACTGTTTCCCAGCGGCGTCAACGTGCATCTGGCCGTCGTCTTGGATGGCCAGACGCTCGATGTCCGGCACTGGGAGCGCGGCGTTGGACTAACGCAAGCTTGCGGCACGGGCGCCGCGGCCTGCGCCGCCGCGGCCATGCATCTCGGTCTGGCGAAAAGCCCGGTTGAAGTCCGCGTTCCGGGCGGCGTTCTCAGAATAGAGTGGGACGGCAAACACGAAGCCTTCCTGACAGGCCCGGCGGTTCGCGTCTTTGACACGACGATCGCGGCGCGGCATGCTGCACCCGTCTGACGATCTAGCAGTCTCCGTACGCGATGCCTTGCCGGCGGATGCCGAACGCCTGGTCACGCTCGCCCTGCAGCTCGGTTACGAGGTTCCGCTCGCGCACGTCGAGGCGATCTTGCGCTCGAGCGAGGCGGATCGCGCGATCATGGTGGCGGTCGTCCCCCGCGCCGGCGTGGTCGGCTGGATAGTCGTTACTCACCATGAGACGCTGATTGCCAGCCGCCGTGCGCACGTCGAAGGTTTGGTCGTCGAGGACGAATTCCGCGGCAATCGCATTGGGGCGCTGCTCATCGAAGCCGCCGAAGAGTGGGCGCGTAAACGCGGATGCACGACCCTGCGCTTGCTCTCAAACGTCATCCGGGAACGCGCGCACACGTTTTATGCCCGCCTCGGCTACGACGTGATTAAAACCGAATACGTTTTTCAAAAAAACCTGTGATCGGCCTGGCATACTGCGACAAGGCCGGTCGCATTTTTTACGACGAGAAGCGCGAGCCGCTGGCGGATGGCGGGATTGTCCGTCGCGTTGACGATGTGGAGTTACTGCCGGCGCCGCCGGGAGCCGTGCCGATGGTGCTGCCGGCCAGGCATCCGCGCCTTCGGGAAAGCGTTGCGCACAGGCGCCAAACGCTCGCGGTCATGCTGCCGGCCGGGTATACCCGCTTGCTGTTGCCCGCGTACGAGTGCGATGCGGACGCCCCGGCGTTGCCCTTGTTTGGCTATACATTCGCGTGCGCGATCGGCGAGCAGTTGCACGTTGCCGCGATGCGCACTGACGAAAGCGAAGACTGGCAGCCCCGCGATTTTAAACCAGGGCAGCTCGAAGATCTCGTTGAGAAGCGCCTAAAGACAGCAGAACAGAATCGCGTCCTGCGGCAACTCTCGAAATGCTCGCTTGAGTATCACTGCTTTACTGCGCAGAACGTATTTTTGGAACGTGGCGAAGCCGCATTGCCGGTTTCGCCAACCTGCAACGCGCGGTGCGTCGGCTGCATCTCCGAGCAAGAGCCGGATAGCGGCGTGCCGTCGCCGCAGGCTCGCATCGCCGAAGAGATGACCGCGCGCGAACTGGCGCAGATCGCCATTCATCATCTCGAGCGAGTACCGGACGGTATCGTTTCGTTCGGGCAAGGATGCGAGGGCGAGCCACTCTTGCGCTCGGTCGCGATCGCGAAGGCGATAGAACTCATCCGCCGCACGCGCGCGAACGGAACGATAAACCTGAACACCAACGGAAGCCTGCCGCTTGCGATGCAGCGCTGTATCGATGCCGGGCTGCAGTCGGTGCGGGTGAGCCTCAACTCCTTCAGGCCGGAAACCTACGCCGCCTATTATCGTCCGATCGGCTACGACTTGAACGACGTGTTCGCGTCAATACGAATCGCGTCGGCGGCCGGTTTGCGCGTCTCGCTCAATTTGCTGACGCACCCGGGCGTGACCGACGACGTCGCCGAGCTGGAGGCGATGCGCGCTTTCTTGCGGACGGTTAGGGTGGACATGATTCAAACGCGCACGCTCAACATCGATCCCGAATGGTATTTCGAGACAGTGGGGCGCCCGGCCGAAGTCGTCGGGATGCGCGAAGCGATCGCCGAGATGCGTGAGGCGGGCGTTCGCGTGGGCAATTTCACCCACACGCACTGACGATGCAACTCCCCCTGATCGCCGTTCTGCTGGTTGCCGGAATAATCGTCGGCGTCGTCTTTCCGGGGCGGCTGACGGATGTTTTCGGCGCGGCGACGCTCTACGTGTTTTTGCCTGCGCTGATCTTTGAAGGCGCGTGGCGCTTGGAGACGCCGATGATGCGGCGCATGTGGCGCCCGATCGCGCTGCTGGCCATTCCGGGAGTGCTTTGTACTGCGGGCATCATTGCGGTCTGCATTCATTACTTGGGCGGCGTCTCGTGGGTCTCCGCATTATTGCTTGGCGCGATTCTGAGCGCGACGGATCCGGTGGCCGTGCTGGCGATTTTCCGGCGCCTGCAGCTTCCGCCGCTGCTCACGACCATTGTGGAAAGCGAGGCCTTGCTCAACGATGCCGCCGCCGTTGTCGTCTATCGCGCGGTGCTTGCCTCCGCTGTGGCGGCAACTGCTGCCGCGCTTTGGCATGTTGCTTGGGACGCAGTTTTGGGAACCGTTCTGGGAATTGGGTGCGGCGTTGTCATTGCGTATCTCTTAGCGCTAGTGCTTCGCCGGTTCCCGTCTCCGGCCGCGTATGCGGTCCTTACGATGGCCGGAGGATACGGTTCATATTTTCTGGCCAATCGCTACGGCTGGTCGGGCATTTTCGCCGTGCTCGTTTTTGCGATAGCGCTTCGCTTGATTCAGACGAGGTCACTGAGCGCGGCGAATGCGGCGTTCGTCGGTAAATTCTGGGAAGGCATCGCGCTCGTCGCCAACGCGGCGCTGTTCTTTTTGATCGGAGCGGCGCTCGACCTGACGCAATTGGGGCCGGCCGTACCTATTGCGCTGCTCACTCTCGCAGCCGTCTTTCTCGCGCGCTTTGCAATCGTCTACGGCTTGCTGCACCTAGCACGCCCGCGTTTACACATCGCTTGGATGACCGTCGTGCGGCTGGCCGGCATCCGGGGAGCCTTGTCGCTGGCGCTGGCCCTCGCCGTGCCGGTGGCATTTGCCGACCGCGAACTGATCGTCGACGCGACCTTCGTGGTCGTGATCGTGACCCTGCTGGTAGGTTCGCTGACGATTGCTAGACGGCTGAAGTCAACTGTTTATGAATCGCATCCAGGATAATCTCGGTCGACGAAACGACCGTGACCGGATCTTGCGGATCGAGCGATTCGAATATCATTTTGTTGCGCGGATTGTTGACGCGCGCGATGCAGCGTGAGGTCGAGTTTTTCTTCGTAATGATGCAAACCACGAGGTTGTCCTCGTCGTCGCCCGTGTCGGCGATGACGACGTCGGCGCGTTTGAGGCCGGCCTGCTCGAGCACCAGCGGATCGCAGCCGTCCCCGATAACGGCGAAGTTCTGCCCGATCAATTGCTCGAGCATGCGCGCCTTGCGCTCCGATTTCTCGACGATGACGACCTCGTGTCCTTGATCGACCAAAGCGCGCGTCAGATACGATCCAACCTTGCCCCCGCCGACGATGAGGACGAACATTACACGACGCCTTCCGGAACGCGGGCGGTTTGAAACATCTGCGCGAAGTCGCTGATCGCCTCGGGCGCAACGATCGCGTTGATTTCATCCCCTTCGGCGAGAATCGTGTCGTTGGCGGGAACGCGCACACTCTTGCTCGTGCGGATGGCGGCAATGCGAATGCGGCCGGGTTTTTCGAACTCGGAGACGCGCTTACCGGCGTCGCTTGGCGGAACGATCGCGCTCAGCGAGGTCACAGCGCCAAAATCGAAGGACTGTAGCGTATCCCATGGCGCGTCCATCAAAACGTCGCGGATCATCTTCGCGCCGGTAGTTGTTGGACAGACCGTGTCGATTCCCAACTCGCGATACATCATGCCGCGCGTGGGGTCGTAGATGCGCGCCACGATCTTCTTGATGTGAAACATGCGTTGCGCGATGAGCGCCGCCATGACGTTGCGATTGTCGCCGTTGGTGACCGCGATGAAGCCGTCGGCCTGCGCGGCGCCGGCGCGCTTGAGAACGTCGTAGTCGATTCCGGTTCCGACCATGACGTGGCCTTTGAATTTCTGTCCCAAACGCTTGAATGCGTTCGGATCTTCGTCGACGACGATGACTTCGTTGTTGTCGGCGTCGAGGAGCTTCGCGAGGGTCGAACCGACGCGGCCGCAGCCGACGATGAGGTATCTCATGGGTGTTGGGGTAAACTTTTGGATAGCACGCGCGTTTCCCCGTTCGACACCCGAGCAGGAGGGGGAGGGGACCGACCGAACCTACGGGAGCACGAATTTCCGGGGCGTGGCTCAGCTTGGTAGAGCGCTTCGTTCGGGACGAAGAGGCCGCTGGTTCGAATCCAGTCGCCCCGAAATTCTTTTAAGAGGGCACCAGCTAAAGGGCACGTTGTTCGCAAAATTTAGCCCGGCATCAGGCCGCGTGCTGCGCGCGGCCGAACAAGAGTGCCGCAACCACAACCACTATTACATCGGCGTCGAGCACCTGCTCGTCGCTTTGGTACAGGAACCCGACGGCGCGACTTCCGAGCGCTTACGCAACGAGAGAATAGATGTCGCCGAAGTGCACGCCGAGATGCGCCGCTCGCTCGGCACCGGAGAGGATCGCAGTTGGGAAGGCATCCTCGTAACGCCGCGCGTGCGCAACATCGTAAGCATCGCGGAGAGCAAAGTTGAAGACCGCCTGATCGAACCCGTCGATCTGCTCGAAGCGATCGAGATCGAGGGTGGAAGCCGCGCGGCCGATGTGCTGCGGCGCGCGAAGATGCGAAACACCGTTCCAGCCGCCGAGTAGAATCTCGTCGTGCACGAGATCTCCCAGTTTTTTCTTCAGTTGGTCGATCACTACGGCTATTTCGGCTTGTACGTCGTCATGACGCTGGCAAACGTCGGAGCTCCGGTGGGAAGTGAGCTTGTCTTGCCCGCCGCCGGTGCACTGGCCGCCACCGGTCACCTTTCGAGTGTTTGGCTGACGATTGCGGTCGCGGTCGCGGGCGAACTCTCCGGTCAAACGATCGGCTACGCGGTCGGGCGCTACGGCGGACGCCCTTTTGTAGAGCGATTCGGGAAGTACGTGCACCTGGGGCACGCGGAAATCGAACGCGCGCACAGTTTTTTTGAGCGGTGGGGCAGTTTCGCGGTCTTCATTTGCCGGTTCGTGCCGTTCATTCGCGGCGTCGTCGGCGTTCCGGCCGGCATCGCGGAGATGCCGCTGGTGCCTTTTTACCTTTGGACGTTCTTCGGTTCGCTGATCTTTTGCGCAGGGTTCGTGCTGCTCGGCAGTTCGCTCGGCGCGCATGCGGGCGTTGTAGCCGAGGCTTTGCGGCGCTGGGCGATCGTGATCGCCGCCGTCGCGATCGTTGCCGCGGCGATCTATTTCATCGTCAGAAGCCGCTCGAAGAAAACAACCGCCTAAAACACCACGGCCGAATCGACCAGCGAACTCAAACCATTACGCCAGAGCGCGTATTGAAATTTTGTTGCGGCATTCATGGCCGCCGCGCCTATCTCCCCACTTGGTGTAATTGCGATCACCGCAGCTTGCGTCTGTTTAGTGGCGGGATTCGTACGCACCATCTGGCGCAGCACTTCCTCACAGGCCTCTTGCGGGTGCAGCCCGCGTTCCATTTGGAAGACGATGCGAGCGCTGGTGCAGTAGTTTGCCATGACGTCACCATCGCCGGTTGCGGAGGCTGCGCCGGCGTTGTCGTCTGCGAAGACGCCGCAGCCTACGAGCGGCGAGTCTGCCACGCGTCCCGGAATCTTCCAGGCGAGTCCGCTGGTCGAACAGCCCGAGACGACATGCGAGCCGTTCGCGCCGAGCATCCCGATCGTGTCGTGGTTCTCGCCGTCGATCCAGAAGGTGCGGTGATCCGGCGTATTCTTCCATTTCAGCCATGCGTCCAGGGCCTTGTCCGTGAGCAGTTGCTGCGGAACAAATCCCATCGCGATCGCAAACCGCAGCGCGCCGGCGCCGGCCATCGTCGTATGGCGCGTTTTCTCCAAAACCTGACGCGCAACCGAAATCGGGTTCTTTATTGTATGCAAGTTGCAAATCGCACCGGCCCGGTGGCGGGTGCCATCCATGATCGCCGCGTCGAGCTCCACCTCACCCTCGGCGTTCGGTAATCCGCCGTACCCCACGCTCGTAATCTCCGGGTCGTTCTCGGTTACGTTAATGCCTTTCTCGACGGCGTCGAGCAGCGAACCGCCGCTGACGTACACTTGCGCGGCTTGTTCATTCGCGGGCTTACCGTGCGGCCACGTCGAGATGAAGACGGCGCTGCGAGTGGCCGCGCCCACGCGTAGCGGCGTGCTTGCAACCTCGAGCGAGCCGAGCGCAGTCGCGCCGGCTACAGCTCCCAGAAAGGTTCGGCGATCCACGGGCTCCATGAAAACCTCCTTCGCGCCTGGAATAGTTTTACGTCGATGAACGCGCCGCCCGCTCCCCTCCCCGAAACGCTAGGACAGATTTCCGACTCGCCCGGCGTCTATTTGATGCTGGACAAACATGGCGACGTTCTGTACATCGGCAAGGCCGTGTCGCTACGCAATCGCGTCCGGTCCTACTTTCAGGAAAGTGCAGCGCACACCGCCCGCACGCAGGCTATGGTCGAGCGTGTCGTTGACGTGCGCACCGTCGTCGTAACCAACGAAGTCGAGGCGCTCATCCTCGAGGCGAACCTGATCAAGCGTTATCAGCCACCCTACAACGTGAGTTTGCGGGACGACAAGCGCTATCCATATTTAAAGGTAACGAACGAGGCATTTCCGCGCGTGCTTTTTACGCGCGTCGTAAAAAACGACGGCGCGCGGTATTTTGGGCCGTACACAAACGCGCATGGGCTGCGTGAACTCGTCGATCTCGTGCGGCTCGTCTTTCCGTTGCGCACCTGCCCCGAGCCAATCGACGGGCGGCGGCGCCGTCCATGCCTGCAATACCATATAAAACGCTGCTTGGCGCCGTGTGTTGGTTATCAGAGTGAAGAAGAATACGATCGGATGATCGAGGAAGTCGTGCTGTTCCTCGAGGGCAAACAAGAGTCGCTGCTTTCGCGCTTACAGCGCGAGATGGTGACCTCCGCCGAGTCGTACAACTTCGAAGCTGCCGCGCGACTTCGCGACCGCATTGTAGCCGTGCGCCGCGTTACCGAATCGCAAAAGGTCGTCTGGCGTTCGCGCATCGACATGGATCTGATCGGTCTCGCGCGTGCGCAAGGCCAGGCCTGCATGGAAGTCTTTATGGTGCGCGCCGGAAAGCTGCTGGCGCAGGAGCACTTTATTCTGGACGGCGTTGCCGACCAACCTGACGCCGAACTCTTCAGCCAGTTCCTTAAGCAGTTCTACACCGCGCGCACGGCGAGTGCGCCGCAGACGCCGGGCGTCTCGCCGCTGGCGAGTGTGCGCACCGCGCGCGGCGTCGAGTCGCCCGTGCCGCTGCCGAAAGCAAGAGCGGACGCGCGGCGTACTTCGGCGTCCGCCATTCCAAAAGAGATTCTCGTGCAAGCCACGCCTTCGGACGCCAGCGTGATCGAGGCATGGCTGACCGAGTTCAAAGGAACGCGCGTTCGCCTGCTGTTGCCGCGGCGCGGCGAGCGATTGCAATACTTGAAGCTGGCGCAGAAAAACGCCGAGCAGAACCTGAAAGCGTTTCTCGCGCACCAAGAAGTGCAGGAAACGGCGCAGGCACAGGCGCTCACCGAGCTGGCTGACGCGCTGGAACTTCCCGAGCCGCCGCACCGCATCGAGTGTTATGACGTTTCGAACATTCAGGGATCGAACGCGGTCAGTTCGATGGTCGTCTTCCAAGAAGGGCGCGCGAAAAAGAGCGACTACCGCAAGTTCAAAATTCAGTACGACAAAGGCCCGAACGATTTCGCGATGATGCAGGAGACGCTGCGCCGCCGCCTGCGGTATCTGCGCACGAAGACCGACATCGATGTAGCGAATCGAGAAGAAAACGGTGTCATCCTGAGCGGCGCGCAGAATGCGCGCCCAGTCGAAGGGCGCCCGAGCGAAGCCGAGGGCCGTACCAAGCTCATCGACGAGCTTGCGCGCAAAGAGAAGTTCAATAAGAAACCCGATCTGTTATTGATCGATGGTGGTAAAGGACAGCTCAGCGCGGTGCTGGAGGTAATCGAGGAGATGGATATGACGGGCCTCTCCGTCGCCGGCTTGGCCAAGGAAAACGAATGGCTTTACGTCCCGGGGCAATCGGAGCCGGTCGTGCTGCCGCCCAATTCCGCCGCCCTCCATCTTGTGATGCGCATCCGCGATGAGGCACATCGGTTCGCCGTCACCTATCACCGCACGCGCCGAGGAAAAGAGATGACGCGTTCGGCTATCGACGCATTGGCAGGGGTCGGTCCGGTTCGCAAGAAGCGCTTGCTGACTGCCTTTGGCTCCGCGGCGGCGATTCGCCGCGCCAGCGTGGACGAGATCGCGGCGGTAAAAGGCATGACGCCCGCTTTGGCCTCGCGAGTGAAGGCCGCATTAGAGAAGTCGCCTTAAAAGGAGTGACGATGCAACTATTGATTCGCCTGTTGATCAACGCGTTGGCTTTTTGGCTGATCGCGAAGTATGTGCCGGGATTTCACATGACCGGCAGCTTTTGGACGCCGATCATTGCTGCGCTCATCTTCGGTATCGTGAACGCGCTGATCCGCCCGATCGTACTGTTGATCACTTTGCCTCTGACGGTCGTGACGCTCGGTTTGTTCATCATCATCGTGAACGCGCTGATGTTCTGGCTGGTTACCTGGATCACGCCCAACTTTAAGGTTGACGGCTTCGTGCCGGCGCTGATCGGCGCGGTCATCATGATGATCGTATCGTACATCGTCAGCCACGTGTTCGCAGCTGAAGAAGGCCGGGCAGCCGCCTAACGTTTAGGCTTTGCGGCGAAATACGTCGGGTTGCCGTAGTCGCCGTAGAGCACGTCCATAGACTGACCGTTTGCTTCAACGTGCATGCTCACCGGGAGATCATGCGCGTTGATCCAAACGGTTTCGATTACGCCGCTCCGATCGACAAGGCGGTAACCCTCGACATTCATGCCATAAAGCGATTTGTGTCCGAGCGGCGTCACCGTAAAGAGTTGACGCACATCGGTTGAGCGATCGCCGCCGGGCTGGGTAGCGTAATCGAGGAGCAGCTGATTGTTCGAAACGCCGGCCGCCGCGACACGCGGTGCTGCCGACGGCGCCAGCTGGATGGTAGCCACGGCTCCGTTCGAAAATCTCTCTACTAGTTGTACGGATTGGACGCCTGAAAAGGCGGTTCGCATCTGCTCGATAGCCGAATACGGGTCGCCGGCTGCGCCGGCGGTCAGTGGGGCGAATGCCAGCAGCGCGAGGGTCAGTGCAGAGACCGTTCGCATGGTTGGTTCCTCCGTTTCCGGGGACTGCATCCAGCTCTTACCCACCCCGTGTTATACTGAACGGCGCCCCTTCGACAGGGCTCAGGATGACAACCAGTATGGGGCTGAAATAGGTTCGACGGGAAGATCCGCGATCAACGTAAGCAGGCGGAGTTGCGAGCACTCCTAAAACGATCGCAAGCGTTCTAAACGCAAATAACCAATACGCTCTGGCTGCCTAATCTAGGTTAGCCACCGGACGCAGAGAGTCGGCCCGAACTACTTTGCACTCCGGTCACGAACTCGGGCTGGCACGATCGACCGACTCTACAATCGTGTAAGAAACAGAGTCTGCTGCGAACGGTAATCCACGCTTTGAGGAGTACGTTCGAGTAAGGAAAATTCGAAGCTGAGCCTGGAGAAAGCTTTGGTCCGGCTTTTCGGACTCGGGGGGCAGCACCCCGACAGCTCCACCAATTTTCCAATTTTACAATTTTATGCCGCATCACAAGAATTCGATTTCTTGAGGAATTCCTGCGTTAAGCCCCCGTAGCTAATCCGGTTCTTAGACCTACAATACGATTGACCGCTAGCGGCCTAGAATTTTCTGCACTATCCTAATGAATGATCAAATCAGCACAATGAATTGGCTTCATTGTGCTGCTTTCTAGCTATATTTCAACAATAGCCGAATCGCGTCGTACTGTGCGGTCGTTATGTCGGCCCCTGTAGAGGGATCCCAGCCTTCAAGCACGGCCAGCCACTCGTGCCGCGCCGTCGTGAAGCGCTGCTCCATGGCTGCAATAACGCCTAACGCTAAATGGGGAACCTGGAACCCGCTGTCGCATTCGACCGAGTATCCGAGAAAGGTTTTTGCAGCAGCGATGTCGCCTTGCGCGGCCGCGTTCAGCCCCCGCTGCATGTTGTAGGCCGAGCCATCGTCGCCGAAAGTGGCCGCGTTAAAACGCGGAGGCGACACCGCGAACCTCACAAGCGCGTCTCGGAAACGGCCTTTCAAGACTAGCGAAGTCGCTGAATCGGAAGTCCGATACGGCGCGTCTTTCAGGATCCTTTGCCACTCCAATTTTGCTTCGTGGATTCGGTGCGCTCGGTAGAGCGCGTCGCTCAGCGGTAGCCTGTAGCCCACATCCGCTTCGTATCGCCGCAAGGTAGTTTCGCTAAGGGCGCGACGAAACGCAATTATCGCCTCGCCGTACCGGCCGTGATCCATAGCATAATGCGCGGCGTAGCTATCGTACCCCTCGGGGAGTGCATACTCATGTCGGACGCGCGGATCTGTCGGCGGTAGGAAATGAGCTGGTCGTTCAACGTCGGCGACGACGCAACGGTGAGCCGTTAGGTGATATCCAGACGCGAGCCGAGAGGCGTCCGGCGGCACCGGTTTTGGAAAGGTGATGGCAACGGCTAACAAGAGCGAGCTAAACAGAATCATTTGATAAAGACACTTGAAACGGCAAAACTCAAAAACATTGCGGCCGGCCTTCCAAATAACAATGCGGCGTCTTGCAAGGCCTATTGAGCCTCAAGGGTGCAAGTAAATGGCGTCTGTTTCATCAGATGGATCGGACCAGTTGACAATGATCTTGCAAACTGGGTTGCCAGGCGTTCCGCAATTCAGAGTATTGATCGGATTGTCGAAATATTGCTGCACCAGGCTCGCCGTGATGGGCGTAGTGCAGATAAGATTTGGGTTCGCGCTACCGCCGTTACCCGGGTCGACGCCCTCGCAAAGGTTGGCCGGAGAGGTCCATGCGATCAAGGGTGTCGTGTCGCATGGCGCGCTCGAGTGTTGCTGCTTACAGAGTCCAAAGAAGTCTCCCAGGTTGTAACTGTTGTTGCCCTGAGGCTCAGCTATACTCACAACACGCTTCACCTGGATGCCCGGATCAAATGACTTCCAACCCGTCGTGCCAATCAATTGAATTCCGAAGAAGTATGATGTGACGTACGAGCAGTCGGGCATGAAATCAAATAAATTGCAGCCCGAAGGAGTCATGCCAGCGTCCCACTGTACCGTCAGGTCCGTGCCATCAGTGCCGGAATAGAAGGCAAAAAAGCCGTTCGAACCGCTCGGCACAGTGGCACCTACGAACAGGCCCGGCACGCCTTGAACCAGATAGAAGAGGTTGTAATTATCGTTTTTCGGGCTGTATTGAAGCCCCGCGTCAACCGCAAAGCCGTCGCTGCCCCAGCCACCTGAGTAAATATATCCGGTGTCATAGGGGTGTCCGTTCAGCACGGTAAGGAACGAATCTTTACTAGGCAGATAAAGGTAACCCCCAAAGGCGCTGTATCCCGGCACGAACATTGTCGCGCGAAGAGCTCCCGTCGTTGTCGAGAACGAGTTCGTTAGAGGCCTTATTCCGCGGGGTATCTTCGGCGGTGCCACGATCGTCTCGCCGCTGGCGTTGGCTAATATCAAACCAGAAGCATCCACGGGTTGATAAACGTCCGTTTGCTGCAATAATTCGGGGCGAGAAGCGTAAAATTGTTTGCTCGCGGTCAGAAAAACCCAGTTTTGCGGTACGCCCTTATTTTTGAACTGCTCAAGGAAATGCTCGACCGCGACCTGATCTGCCTCTGACTTGAATGCGGGAAAAACCTCATTTCCAGCTGTCGAAGGCGGCGCAGTTACCGCGGGGACCGCTGACGCGGATTTCTGACCGCATCCACCCAATAACGTTAGAGCTGTTGCAGCAAGCAACGAAGCTGATACGCGAAAGCAATGAGACACTAGAACACCCCTTCTAAAACTAGGAACCGACAGCGCTAGTCGTGCTGCCGGCCATTCAGTGAGCTTATCGGCACTCAGGGGCCCCTTCTTAGAAGCCAGCCTGCTGTGCAGGCAAGCATGAATTGCATGGGCGGGAGCGCCGTCGGCGCCGATAGCGCACTGCGTTTGGGGCCCTAGCGGTCGCCCGGAGAGTACAGACCCGAAGTGACGCTCGCGTCCGGCCAATGTTGGCGCGAGCCAACATCGCGATTCTTTGTCCCGCCCATCGTTGCGTTGCTAGGGCTACCGACGCCCGTGACCTAAATACGCAAATAATCGGTAGGCCTCGAATTCTTGTATTAAGGGTGGCACCTTACGAGGAACGCATTCTTGTGTTAAGGGTCGATTCTTATGATGCCGCCCCAATTTTTCAATTTTCATCTGTTGGCCGGGTCACGTGACGTTCTCAATGAACGTTCATGGGTGACTGTGAGCGCGGGAAATACGTTGTGATCGCGGCGCTGTCGACTGTACTTCTGGCGGCGATATTCGTACAGGTCCCGCCTCCAAGCGGGGCGGACCTGAACGCTGCGCGTTTCGAGGCGCGTCCATGGCGCGCAAGTTTCCGCGGCGAAAAGATCGTTATTTCAAAGGATCCGTTGCAACAGCCTCGGCTACCATTTAGGCCGCCTCAGGAGAGCTGGACGGCCTCGCATTTTGCGGTGCCGAACGAGACACTGCACGTTCCCGGCTATTGGTTCGCGTCCTACAATGCCGGCGAATTCGGCGGCGACCTATGGGTGTACAACGAGGACGGTTCGGTAGGCCGGCGATTGTTGGGGCAACCAAGCTATGGCTTATTGCCTTATGGCGACGACGTGCTCGCCGAGAGCGGCGCTCGTTCGCCGTTTTTTTCGCCGCCGTGGCGAATCCATAGATTCGCTTTGCGTAACGGCGGCTGGCAAGAGATCAGCCACACCGACTTTCCGCTCAATGTTGTTGGACTAGTAAACTTGCGCGGGAAGTTTTATGGTATCGGGGCCGTTAGTTATAAGACCATCTCCCTGGTTACGCTGTCGCTTGCCGGAGAGATTCAGCGCTTGTGGACGCTTAACGGCGACTTGTCGCTGCGCAGCATAGCGATGTCGGCGGAGGGCGATCTGGCGATTGGGGCGCGTGGATATGTCATTCGACTACACCCTACGAGCAACGGTTTCGCAGCGACGTGGTACGCACCCAGCGATTGTGTGCGCTATTCTGCAGACGAAAATGAGGGCTTCGATGCACGCTGCATAGGAATGTTAGGCACGCGCTCATACGAGCACCATTATCAAGCGCCGCCGTTACGGTATGTGATCTCCCGCGACGGTAATTGGATCTTACCCTGTTGCAATAAAGAAGCGCTGCATTTCGTTGGCGGACGATGGACTACGACCACGGACGTCCCGCCCGTTAGCAAGCCATATTTCGAATCGATTGAGGCCGCCGGCGATGACTTGTTCGTGTACGATGCGCGCGGTGCGTGGGTCCGGCACCTAGGCGTTTGGTCAAAGGTCGGCTCGGAACTCGACTGTGGGCCCGTTCCGACGGTCGCGCAAACGGTCGCGTGGTGCTTTTTGAGTTCGCCGACAAATGCTACCGTCACCGGTTTCAGGGCGGACGGCTCATCGTTGAAGGTCGACGCGGGGCCTTCGGATTTGCTCGCGGCCGGTTTGGAAGATGACGCGTGGTTTTCGGAGCCGGGCAAACCCGTTTTGGGGCACATTTCTTCGGCGGGAGTTGTTCAAGGATTGACGGTTCAATCGCCGATTGCGTCGCTTTCGCGCGGCTCGAGCGCGATGTGGTTTACCGAGAGAGACCGTTTGCATTACGGCTACGTTGATGCAAAGGGCGCTGTACACGAGTTTGATCTATTTGCCGATTCGCCAGTTATTGCAATTCAAGGTGCGCGGCGAGGTGCGTGGATAGAATACTCGTTTCTTAATAGGCGGCTGTTCGTAAGACACGTTGCCGAAACGCAAAACGGGGTTGACAATCAGTATATCGGCGATATTCGCTCGTTTATAGTAGCGCCGGATGGAGCGGCATGGGCTCAAAGCAACAACGCGCAAACGATCGAGCGTTTAAGCGAGGAAGGCGACGCTACCCTGTATCGCGTCCCGTGCTTCGATCCAAATCTGCGCCTGTTTCACGCGCCGGAGAGCGGCGTGTGGTTCATTAGCAATCTCTCTCACTGCAGCGGGCTGATCGATCGCTCGGGAATTCACGTTCGCAGCCTTCCGCTTGTGGATTACGTTGAGTACAAGTGAGTAAGCGGCAGGAAATCGGCGAGGCTTAGATTGACACCTCGGACATGGTAACGGCTGCGGCAACAAGCAGCGAGGTGGCACGACTTCGCGCTCTTTACCTCGACAACATGGAGCGCATTCTCTGCAATTCAATCTATCCGGACCCAGGTTTGCAATTCGTGAGTGCGGACGGTTTGGACGACGCTGAAAGCCTTCGTCGTGAAGGACGCGACTGGCCCATCGTCGCGCATACCATGATCGGACTCCGGCGCATTCATCAACTGCGCAGCTGTGTCGAACAGGTTTTGATCGACGACGTACCCGGTGATCTGATCGAGACGGGGGTCTGGCGTGGCGGCGCCACCATCATGATGAGTGCGGTTCTCGCAGCCTATGGAGTCTCCGATCGAGTCGTGTGGGTTGCGGATTCGTTTCGCGGCTTGCCGGCACCCAATCCCGATAAGTATCCACACGACGAGGGACTCAACTTTGTTGATTTTGCCGAGCTGTCCGTTTCCGTAGAAGACGTAAAGGCCAATTTTCGCAAGTACGAGCTGTTGAACGATCGCGTGAAGTTTGTCGAGGGTTGGTTCTCCAAAACGCTTCATAGTATTGACGCCCGTGAATTCGCAGTGATTCGCCTTGACGGTGATCTCTACGAGTCAACGATGGACGCCCTAACTGCTCTGTATCCGCGCCTGTCACCGGGAGGGTTTGCGATCATCGATGACTATGGTGCCGTAGCCGCTTGCAAAGCAGCGACTGATGACTACCGGGAGACGAACGGCATCGTAGAGCCCGTGCAAACGATTGACTGGACCGGTGTCTATTGGCGCAAGAGGTGATTACGGCGCGAGTGCGCGCTGCGTCGCTTCGAGATAACCTGTACCGAAACGCCGGTCGGGCTCGAGATGCGCGCCTTCAGCCCATTCGTTCCAAGCGTTGACGAAGACGAGGCGATGCGCGGGGTCTGTAAGGCGCGCTTCGCTCACGAGCGCGCGCAACCACTTCTCGTAAGTTTCGGGACTTGCGCCGTGATAGACCGTCGCGCGATGCGCAAGGCGCGCCGTATTGTCCCAGCCGGCCATCGCGGTCCGATATGTTCGAAAGGGTCGTGGCGGCAGGCCGAGCTGCATTTCGACGGTGGCGCCATAATCAAAAATTTGTCCGCTGAAATTCGCATCGACCCCTGTCGCGTTGTACGGATCGCCGGAGAGGGCATCACCGTGCGGCGGAAACTCGACTGCCGCATCGAAGCCGAGCGGCCGTGGATCCTTCAGCCCGAACGTCAATGCGGCCACTAAGTGAAGGTCCGGCACGCCCCAGCGCCGTGCCGCCGCTCGCCAGCGCGCAGTGGCCGCTTGCGGATCGGGAATGTCGGTTGCTTTGTAGACGAGCAAGACCGGCGCCCCATTGATCCGCAGATAACGGCGGTCCAGAAAGTATGGAATCATTTCGTCGATCAGAGCACCGTCGAGTTCGGGACCGTATCGCTGCTCGATCAAGGATGCGCGTTCCGCGCCATCCCATTTACGCGTCCAGTTTTCGTTCGCCCAGCAAAGGCAAAACGGCAGGTCGGGTTCACCGCTTGTGAGCATCTCGCGAAGCGGGCGATCGAGTAGCGTTTTCGTGCCGAATGAATAGTAGTAGTAGCAAAAACCAGTGACGCCGTAACTGCGCGCGAGCGCGGCTTGTCGCAAGAGCGTTTCCGGGAGGCGAAGATCATAAAATCCTAAGCGTTCCGGAACGTGTGGTTGATAGTGGTCCGAATACTGTTTGCGGCCGCGCGCGACTTTGGTCCACTCCGTGAAGCCTTCGCCCCACCAGCGATCGTTTTCCGGGATGGGGTGAAACTGCGGAAGGTAGAAGGCGAAGAGCTTCACGTCCTCGGCGCGTTGCGGTTTCCCGTTCTGCGCGGCCGGTGCGCCGGCACGCCATGAGCGCCGGCGGATATGATCGGCGAGCGCGAAATCTTGCGCGCGTTCGTTACCGTCGCCGCGTTCGATAACGACGAAGCCTTCGTGTACCGCCATCCTACGAATCAGTGTGCGCGACGTGCCCGTCGCGGCAACCAAATCGTCGACCAGGAGTTTGAGGGACTCTTCGCCGGCCCAAAAGTTCTTGGGATCTTGAAATTCCGGCCAGTGCTCCCAGGCCCAGTCTTCGATGATATAGAGCCCGCCCGCCGGTAACAGCGGAAAGAGCGTCTCGAAACTCGCGCGTGTCGGCGCGTACAGGTGAGACCCATCGTCGATGACCAGGTCAACCTTGCCCCCGAGATCCTCGTCAACGATTTTTAGCAAGGTCGCGCGGTCAGCTTGGTTGACGCCCCAACGCGTGACGATCCGTTCGTGCAGTTTGCGGTCGTCCAGGTAGCGGCGGAAATACGGGCTGTCACCGCGCTCCAACAGGTCGATCGCGACCAGCTTTTCAGGACGGAGCGCTTCATACCAAAGCGCCGTGCTGCCGCCATCCCAAATCCCAATCTCGAACACGCGTTGCGGACGAAAGTCCGTCGAGGACCAAAAGCGGCTAAACTGCTCTAAGAGTTGACGATTCTTATAGAGCGCAAAATCGGCATCGTGGACCTGCGGGCTGGCGCCCGGCGTCTCGAAGCGAAAGATCAAATCGCCCAGCAATGCGCGATCGGATTCCCAGGTTAGGAACTCGAACAATCGGCCTCCGCGCGGGTGACGACGACAGGTGTGAGATCGCGGAAGGTCGCGTCCGGGGTGCGGTGTATGACCGCGATGCGATACGAACCGGCGGGAACGTCGTCGAGCGGCAGCCGCGCTTCAAAACCGCAGGCTAAGGGATAGCCGGGATTCTGCGCCGCGACGTGTTCGCACGAGAACCGCTTATGAATGGGAAAGACTCGGTCCCCTTTCCCGTCGCAGGACTCCAGCGCGATGAAGAGATCGACGAGCTCGGGAGGCGTGGCGCCGTCGTGAGCCCAGCCCACGAGGTGTGTGTCAGCATTGCGCAGCGCAACCGGTTCCATGACAGTGTGAAGCCTAGCGCCGCCGATGCCGTCGAGGTAGTCGATCGCTGCTTTTCCGCCTGACGCAGGCAAGTGACGGCTCAAGACGCGCACCCATTGTGCAACGCCGTTCTGTTGCTGATCGGTCTGTTCAAGGGAGGCTTCGATCGCAGCTTGTAACCGGCCGCGGCTGTGTTCGTGCGACGCCATGACTTGCTCTATCTCCTCAACCGTATGGGTGACATCGGCGCCGTTGTTGCCGGCGAGTGCATCCCGCAACCGCCGCACGAGCACGAGCCCGCTTAGCGGGCCGCGCGTAGCGCGCCGTGTTGCTTCGAGCGCGGCGCGATCGGTGCGCTCGTCCGGCTCGAGATATGCACCGTTCGACCAATCATTCCAGGAGTCGAGAACGACGACGTGATCGCCATGCTTGCGCGCCGCGCCAATTGCCGCATGCAGCCAATGTTCGTACGCTCCTAACGCCTCGGAGTCGCTTCCGTTGCGATCGCAGCGGACTGTGTGAATCGTTCGATAGGCGCCCCGGGCTGCTGTAAGCGACGATGCGATTCCCGCCACGCCGTTCTGTACGGGCGGCGGCTCCAAGAACGAATCGAACCCGTAGTCTTCAGGGACGCTGTCCGAGCCAACGTTCATGGTGCAAAGGTGAAGGTCGCCCAATCCCGTGCGCTGGGCTTCCTTTCGCCAGGCTATGGCAGTCGCGCGCGGTTGGGCCAAGCGCTCGATGTGGGCGACGAAGATCGGTAGGCGGTTTTCGATTCGCAAGTAGCGGGAATCCGCAAAGGCCGGCGCGAGATTCTCGAAAATCAGCATGGCAGCTTCCACGTCGACCGGTTGGGACGATTCGATTTCAAGCATCAGTGCGAACGGGAAATGGGGCCGCCCACTCGACAGCATGGCTCGCAGCGGGGCGTCCCAGTGCGGTCCCCGATCCCAAAAATAGCGATAAACGAACGCGTCGATGCCGTGCCGAGCCGCGAGTTCAGCTTGCGCCTCGCGAGTTTCGGCGACGCGGGGATCCGCGAAGCCGAGTGCGGTTGGAAGCGGTCGCGGCGGATCCGAGTCCACGAGATGTATCCACGCACTTTCGCCCGGGTCTCCGTTCTCGGCGGCATAGCAACGCGGATCGTACAGCGCGATGAGCGAAACATCGCGGGCGACTTTGGGAGCAGCCGGAGTTGTTGAGACTACGATCCCGGGCTTACGAAGCACGGCCAGCTCTTGGCCGAAATTCGGCGACTCGAAGGGAAGCGCGAGCACTTCCAAGCCTGCGGCTTCAATCTCACGACGAACGACATCGGCCGTAGCGAAGGTGACGCCATAGTGCGGTTCGTTGCCGTACTGCGACGTCAGGGAAGCGAAGCCGAAACCGTCTTCCCCAACGCGGCGGACGACCTTATCTTTTAATTCGGCAGAGTAGTCGCCGTAATGCGCCATCTCGCCGGCCAGCCACAGCGGCAAACGCCGTTCCGAAAGATAGGTGAATGCGGCGACGCCGCCTGGGCGCAACATGCGGGCCCAGGCTCTCAACGACCGCCGCCAGTGATCGAGCGTCGTGTGCGTCAGCAGTGAGAAGCAGACGATCGCATCGAGGTCTACCGGTAGCGCGTCCTCTTCGGGCCGCCAGCCCATTATGACCGGCAGCGCGCCCAACTCGTCGGCGCAGAATTGAACGGCCCCAGGATCGATGTCGCATGCATACACGGCGGCATCCGGAAGCGCCGCCCGCAAGGCACGCGTGATCCGGCCGTAGTGCGAGGCGACGTCGGCGACTGCGCGACTGTTCACAAGTCCGTCGTGACCGTTCTCGCGCAACACGGTGTCGATGTCCACAACGGCCTGGACGGCGGAACTAAAATACAATCCTGTTCCGTACTGTTCGAAGCCCGGAAAGATGTAGTCCATATCCGAAACGCTGCGGTTTACTCGCGTCAGGATTTCGTCGGCTGCGAGAGCAGTATCGGGACCGGTGGGAGTGGTGTGGAGTCGAGCCTCCGTCCATTCTATGCCCGCCGAGCGTATAAGCGCGAAGAGCTCGGGAATGGCTTCGCGCATGTTTTCATTCCGGCTCGCATCCAAATCATTCGTGAACTTCATAAAGTTTTCAAACGCCGTTGGGTCGAACGCGTCGTTTGTTGAGCTAAGTGCATCTCGGAACGTACGTACGACGTCTACATTGTGCGGTTTGCACTCGCTGTCGAGATAGTTCTGCAAACGCCGCTCGGCGATGCGGCGAACGCTTGGAGGCAGGCACGTAGGGGCGAGCCACAGTGGTTCGTTCGCAATATTGAACCATAAGCGAGTGTCGCGTTCGTCGAGAACACGAAAGAGCCTGACGAGATCAAGCGCGTTGTAATTTTGTAACGTCGGAACGACGCCCAGGTTCACGCCCGGGATCTCACGCAAAACATCCAGCGTAGCGAGCAGTCGCGACCAGCTGGCGCCGTTGCGCATGTACTCGTACACCTTACCGTAGGCGTCCACGCTAACCGTCAGATTGAAGCCGCGAAAGTTCGGCGCGAGCTCGGCGAGCATCGGATGATCTTGCTGCCCGTTCGTGCACAGCGCGGCGTACGTGCGCTTCGAAGCTCCGCGCTCGACGAGGGACGTTAGTAACTGCCAGACGCTTGGAATAAGGAACGGTTCGCCACCCATCACCGTGAGAAACACGTCGGTCTCGGCGGCAGACTTCGCGAGCATATCCGCTAACGCGTCTGTATTCTTATACCATGCCGAACCATTTATGCGGATCGGGCGGGACACGTCCGCTCCGCCGACCCATGCTGAATGGATGGGGTCGGCAGCAATGCGCGTGCTCAGGAAGCCGGAGCAGCTGCGGCACTTTAAACTGCAAACGCTGCCCATTTCTAAGACAAAATGAGTGGGCGGGGAATCCAGCTTGTATCCGGTAGCCGCGCCGACTTCGGGCAATTTCTCGAGTTGGTAGGCCGCGTGATCGCGGTAACCGGCGTTCATTAAGAGACGCCGGCTCATGCCGCCTTCCGACTCGCGTTTCCAGCAGGCGCCGCACGCCTCCGGCCTCTCGCCCGCCGCCATCGCGGCGCGAACGTTGACGATTTCGGGCGCATTCCACAAACTTTCGAGGGAATCACGCCCGATGTGGCCGACGCCACCGTCCACAGTCATCGGTTCATGAATTTCGCAGCAAAAAGTTACTGCGCCGTCGGGTTGGACGACAAAATTGGTCCAGGGGATGATGCAGACGGTGTTGGACAATCCCACGTCCCGATCGAAGATAGAGTAACGTAAACTACGGCCTTTTCGAAAAGACCGGAGAGCCCAAGACTGTTCTCAGCCAGCCGGAAGTCTCCCCTCGCCCGGAGCTACCAGCTCAGTCCGCCGTTCGAGTGCTCCCTGATTGTCTTGTCGATATCGCCTGAGCTCTTGACATTGTTGTCGCGTAAGTGCCAAATTCTGCCGCTGTTTTGGCAGTTGCTGTTCTTTCGAGCTTCGCCTTTCAGGCTCTTGATAAAATTGCCGCCGCTGGATTTGTACCACGTTTCCGTGCTCTGTGGCTTAAGGCAGAGCGTCTTTGCGTTCTTTCCGCTACCGGCTTCATAGAACGTTATCCAGACGCTGAAGCCTGTCGGATTATGAAAGGTAAAGTTTTGTGCTGCAACCGCTGGAAGTATTAAGGAAATGGTTAGAATAGCCAGCACACACACCGCAACAAGAGACCTTCGCATCGGTGCCTCCTTTGAGCTCCAGGCTATTCTGGAGCCCGCTTTGTTTTCATGCTAATCGCTTCTGTGCGGCGGTTAGCGCTGCACGCTCAACGCGCGTGGCGAACTCGGGCGCGCCGAACTGCGCGCACATGGCGGGGAATGTCGCAGTCGGTCCGCGCCACTCCAACTCTTCGACATCAACGAAAAGTTTGGCATCGGTTCGAAGGGTGGCCAACTCTTTGAATAACACTGCCAGTCCCTGGCGCTCGCCGAGCACCTCCCGCGGGAATGCTTCAATCGCTCCGTAGCGCGTGAGCAAAGCTGCAGCGTTCTTAGGACCGATGCCCCGAATACCTGGATAACCATCGGAGGCGTCGCCGACGAGCGCAAGATAATCAGGAATCAGCTCGGGATCTACGCCAAACTTCGTTCGAACGCCATCGGCATCCCGGACGACGTTACTTCTGCGATCGATTTGAACGACACTATCCCCGCGCACGCATTGCGCAAGATCTTTATCGGGCGTCCAGATGCAAACTTTTCGTACGCGGGAATCCTTTGACGCGATAGCGGCCGCCGATGCAAGCGCATCGTCGGCTTCAAGTTCGACCATCGCCCAAACCGGAATCCCCATCGCCCGCAGCCCGTCTTCCAGCGGCTCAAACTGTGCGCGCAGCGCAGGCTCGATTCCCTCTCCCGTTTTGTATCCGTTCCAGAGCCCATTGCGGAAAGATTCGATAACATGGTCGGTGGCGACGCCAAGGTGCGTTGCTCCGTCGTCGATCATGTGTAGGATGGTGTTGAGTACGCCAAGGACGGCCCCAAATCGCCGGTCCTTATTGTCCGTGGCGCGACGCAACCCGTAAAAATGCCGGAAGAGTTCGTAGGTTCCGTCGATCAGATGAACGATCACGCCGCGGATGCTTAGCGGGCAGCGACGCGGACCACCTCTTGCTCGCGGAGAAGTATTGGGTGAGGAGTAGATTCCATGGCTAAGACAATTATGATCGTGGGCTTCGGCCCCGGTACCGCCACCGCCGTGGCGGAGAAATTCGGGGGAAAGGGATTATCGGTGGCGCTCATCGGCCGAAGCCAAGAACGCCTGGCCGCCGGAGTTATAGCGCTGAAAGCGCAGGGTGTCGACGCATACGCGTTTCCCGCCGACGCGGGCGACCCGGCATCGATTCGGTCAGCGGTTCAAGCCGTCCAATCGCAGCTCGGGATTGACGTTCTCCACTGGAACGCCTACGGAGGTGTGGAAGCCGGCGACTTGCTTACCGCCGATGAGGCATCGGTGCACAAATTATTCGATGTGGCTGTATTCGGCCTGATCGCCGCGACGGAAGAAGCGATTCCGGAACTTAAGAAAAACGGCGGCGCTGTCATGATATCGAACGGTGCGTTTGGCCTGGTGTCGCCGGAGATGGACGCAGTCCCGGTCAACCTCCACGTGATGGGCCTCGCTCTTTCAAGCGCCGCAAAGCACAAGCTCGCCGGGATGCTCGCGGAGCGGTTGAAAGGCGAGGGGATCTTCGTCGGCGAGGTTATGGTACACGGCACGATCAAGGGACCTGCGGCGCCCGATGGCATCGACCCGGCGGTCATTGCCGACAAACATTGGCAAGTCTATGAGTCCCGCACCGAAACGCGTGCGTCTGTTAAGTAGAGGCGATCAGACCGGTACTTCGCCGATTATCGTCGCGCGGCGGACCAGGCGGTGCGCCGGAAAATAGTCGGCGAGCGCGCAGTGCTGCGTCCAGCGGTTGTCCCACATCGCCACGGTACCTGCGGTCCATCGCCAGCGAACTTGAAACTCCGGCGCGCTCATGTGTTCAAAGAGAAAGCGCAATAAGGCCTCGTTTTCGCGCGGCGAAACTCCCTCGATGCGCGAAGTAAAATCTTGATTGACGAACAGCGCCTTTCTCCCGGTCGCCGGGTTCGTTCGCGCGACGGGGTGCGAGACGGGCGGATGCTGCGCGTAAATCTCATCGCGGCGATCTTCCATGCCAAGCGCGGTAAAACGCTCGGGCGTGAAGTTCTTCGCGAAGGAGTGAACCGCTCGCAGCCGGCCGACAAGCTCCTTCATCGGGTCGGAGAGCGCTTCGTACGCCAGGTACATATTCGCCCACAGCGTGTCGCCGCCGAGCGGCGGTATATCTTCCGCGTAAAGTACCGCGGCCTTCGGCGGCGTCGCCAGATACGTGACGTCGTTGTGCCAGCGATCGCTGTTCGCACGCCGGGTCGCGTCATGCTCCAAGACCATAACCTCCGGCGCTTCTTTATGACCCGGATAGAACGGATGGAGGTAGAGGGGTCCGAAGCGCGCCGCAAAGTCGCGTTGTTGCACCGGCGTAAGCGACTGGTTTAAGAAGAAGAGGACCAGACGGTCGTCGAGCGCCGCGCTGATTTCCGCGATATCGCTTGCAGAGAGTGGTCCGCGTAGATCGATGCCCTCGATAACAGCGCCGATTGCGGGCGTTAGCGGTGTCATCTTCAGCTGCACACGAGCCATACCGGTCACTACGACAGCGCGGCGTCCTTACCCGTCCAATAGCTGAAGGTTTCACAAGGAGCTGCGCGGGAAAACCGCCGGGATGAAAAGCCGTATCATTGTGGCCGCGGTTTTTGCTGCCGCCTCCCTCTTTGTCGCCGGCACGCAAGCGCGCGCGCAATCGTCAGGGTACGTGACCTTCACGGCCGGCGCGCAAGGGAAACACGGCTTGTTCACAATCTGGCAAAAAGGCAATAAGACCTATTTGGAGCTTGCGCCCAATCAATTCAACAAGGATTACTTGGAGACGATCGTCCCCGGCAACGGCCTTGGCCAACAGCCGGTCTGGTGGGGCGATACGGATTATATCCCGAGCGAGCTCGTGCGCTTCGAACGCCGCGGCGATCAGGTAGTGATTCTATGGCCCAATTGGTATGCGCAGGCACCGGGCAGCCCGTCTGCCGAGCTGGCTAATCTTTCGAATTTCCCAGACTCCGTTGTTGGCATCGGTGCGATCGCCGCCGAGGATCCCGCCAGCGGCGACATCGTCTTCGATGTCTCCTCGCTGCTCAACGACCAACTCGATCTGCGAAACATCATCGATCAGAATTTGCCGCCCGATCGCTCGTACCGATTGGATCCGTCGCTTTCATATGTTGATAAGGTCAAAGCATTTCCCGAGAACGACGTCATCACCGTCTCGCAAACGTGGTCGACCGATGCGAAACACGTTATCGATACGGCTCCCGACGCGCGCCGGCTGCGCATTTTCGTCGTCTACAATTTCGTCCAGTTACCCAACGATAACTATCGGCCACGTTTCGCGGACGATCGCGTAGGAATTTACAACGACATCTACCTCGATTTCGCGAACGACCGCCGCGACGAGCGGCTGATGCGCTATTTGATACGTTGGAATTTCGACCCGGCCGACCCGAACCGCCCGTCGGTCGCGCGCCACCCGATGGTCATCACGCTGAGTAACACGATTCCGCCGCAATACCGCCAGGCGGTGACCGATGCGTGCCTGGTGTGGAATAAGGCGTACGCCAAGATTGGGATTCTTAACGCGGTTCAAGTTCAGCCGCAGCCGAGCGACCCAAATTTCGATCCCGACGATTTCCGTTACAACGTGATCCGCTGGCTGAACGAAGCCAGCCCCGGATTCGGAGCCGATTCACAGACGCTTTTCGATCCGCGGACCGGAGAAGAAATTCGCACGGGCGTCATTGTCTCGGCGGTTGAAGGCACGCGCCCCTACTCGCTTTGGAAGTATACCGTCGACCCCGTGCGATTCGGCCGCACGACCGATCCTGTCCCCGCGAAATTTATCCACGACTCAGTTTTCTCGGCACTCGTGCACGAAATGGGGCACAACCAGGGGCTGCAGCACAATTTCATCGGGCACGAGGCGTTCACCGCAGCACAGCTGCAGAGCGAGCAATTCACGCGCGCGCACGGCGTCGCGTCGTCGGTCATGGAATACGCTCCGCTGAACCTTTGGCCGCGCGGCATCAGCCAGGGAGAATTCTTCCAAACGACGCTTGGTCCATACGATTACTACGCGATTAAGTATGGCTACGCGAATATTCCGGGCGCAAGAACCCCCGCCGATGAAATTCCGACGCTGCACCGCTGGGCAAGCGGATGGAGCAATCCCTGGACGCGTTACGCCTCCGATGAAGACGTGAGCTGGCAGAACGGGCACGCGGCCGATCCGCGCGTGGACACCGGCATGTTAACGAATAACGAGCTGCGCTGGTGCGACACGCAAATGAACCTGGATCGCTCGCGCATCTCCCAGATCGCGCGGCTTTGGCCGCAGTCCGGCCAGTCCTACCAGCAAGAATTGGATGCGCTGCGTACCCCGGTTAGCGGCTATTTCAAATGTGCGCAGATGCCCGCGCATTACCTCGGCGGCCAGTATCTCTCACGCGCGCACGCCGGCGATCCCGGGTCTGCTCCGCCGGTCGTTCCGGTGGATCGCATCAAAGAGCGCCAAGCTTTCGAGTTGCTCGCTAAATACTTGCTCGCCGCCAACCCATTGAATATCTCACCGGCGATGCTGCAGCACCTGTCGTATGCGGAGTGGTCCGGCTACGGCTACACGGGCTGGGACGGCTACGGCAACCTGCCCCTGTGGGCCTACAATCCGCCGGTGCGGCACGATTACACGCTCACCCAACGCGTCAATGCCGCACAAATGCAAACGATAGACTATCTCTTCAATCCGGTGGTTCTCGCGCGCATCGACGAGAATCCGGCCTTGGCGATAAAACCGACAATGTCGATCGCCGATCTTTTCAATTGGCTGCACGCGGCCATTTACAATGATTTGTCGATGCGCGATATCGCGCTGGTACGCCGCAATCTGCAAGCGGCGTTCGTCGACAAAATGGGCGACCTTGCGAACAAGGCGGCAAAGGGTACACCTGCCGACGCGATCGCGCTCGCGCGCGTCGAGCTTCACCGCATCGCGTCAGCCGCGGCAAAGGCGATGCGCGGAAACCACGATGAGATCACGGCAGCGCATCTTCTGGATTTGGTGCATCGAGCGAACGCCGCTTCAAACCCGCCGCCCGCACCGTAGCGCCTACGGGTTCACGGTTGTGCGGGCGCCTTCCAGATCGTGCCGTCGCTGAAGGTCGCCTCAAGCACCGAGCATGCAGTGGGGCCACTTCCTCCGGCGCGGGCAAAGGCATGGACGTCGCTACCGTGATCGCGCAGCCGGTGCGTAACCTGCTGTGCGGGCGCAAACGATCCCGCATCGCCGACGACGTAACGCGATTTGTCGAACTCGATCTGAAATTGGATGCGCTTTACCGTGACGCTTCCCGTATTCGTGAACGTCACGTTGAAGAAATTGTAGCCTTTGCCGTTGACGAAGAGGTTGCCGAGGCCCATTTGGGTGTGGACTTTCTTCACATCGCACGAATCGATGCGAATCGGGCTCGCAGACTGGGCCGTAACAGCATCCGGGCGAAGGAGCGTCAGAGTGGCCGCGACGGCGATGGCGCAAATAGCGAGCCGTTGCCGATAGCTCATCAAATCCCTAAGGTTCGTTCGCCCAGGCGTTCTTTAGAGTCTGAAGACTCGATCGAGCTGTCAGGACATCGGGCGCGCCCTGCGGAGTGCCGAGCGAGACGGCGTTCAATCCATACCAGCTCTCGTCGTTGAAACAGCCCGGAAACGCTCCATTCGTGACGCTCATGCCGGTGTGAACAGTCGGATTGGGATTGTTGAGCTTCCACCACTCATCTTGCCATTCAAGGTAGAAACCACCCGACACGACGCCGCCGGACTTGAATCCGTTATACATCGCCGTTGCCACGTTCGTTATCAAGTCATTGAGGCCGGTCATGCTTGGGTTTCCGGTCGCTGCCAGCTCCGATACATTCGCGTCTGTAAGCGCCCCCGGATTCGAGTATGTACAGCTGCCGATATCCGTTGGCCCCGTGCCGAAGGTATACGACGGGCCCGCCGGTAGATGCGTCGATGCCGGCGCACCCCATTCGGTAATGAGTACGGGTTTATTCGTGGCAGAGTGGATATCAGAGAGGAGTGTAGTGAGCGTTCGTCCACGGAAAACATTGACGCCATACGCATCGACTGCCGCATTGTTTGTTTCCGCCGCGGCGATGAACTTCTCTTTTCCGCCCGCCACTCCGTCTGCCTCGGCAGTCATTACGAGAGCGCTCGGTGCGCCGGCATCTATGAGCCCCTGTTTCGCGGCTCTCGCGATCTGGTTAAAACGCCCCCACTCGGTAGCATCAAATGTGTCTAATCCAAGCTCGTTGCTGATCGTCACACCCATAAATGCTTGTTTGCCGCCGTATTTTTTGGTGAAGTCGTGGTATTGGTTCGCAATGGCGTTGGTCGCATCTTGATTCGACAGCACGTTGCCGCGGGTAAAGAAGATAGTCGCTATAACGTATATCGGATTGATCCCGCCGTTCCAGGCTGCGTCCAAGAAGGCGTCCATCGTTCCAGGTCCCGAATCGAAATTCGGTACGGGCGCATCATACACGCGGACGGCGTTTACGCCCATTGCGCGCATGAGCGGCAAATCGCGGGACCAGACGGCGGAATTATTACTTCCCACACTTCCGCCTGCAGTCGGCGTTTTCCCGATTGCAACCGGTGCATAGTCAACACCCTTAACAAAGAACGCCGATGGGGCGGGCGCACTGGGCGCGTTGATGATGCAAATCGAGCTCCCGCAGTCGACAAAATCCGGATTGGGAGCGGCGGCCGGCGTCACGGCCGAACCACAAGAGCACATCAGTGCTGCGATAAGAAGAACGCAGAGTTTCTTCATGGGAAGCACCCCTTTTTTGCGCGGGTTTTGTTCTGCCGGATTCCATTTCGCTCCTTGCCACCGCTGGGGCGAAAATGTTAAGAATCAACGGCGCCTACTGATTAGCCTCGCCCCTCGCGGCCAGCGAGCAATGCGTATGTCGACGCGGTCGCCTTTGAACGGCACGCCTTCCTTGCGGAGGCGCTCGCGTTGTCTTCGTCCTTGCGTCACGCTGCCGTCGGCTCGCACAACGCGATGCCACGGGATGTCCTGCGTCGTTGTTGCGAGCACATGACCGACGAGACGCGGCGCGTGCGCGTCGATGTCGCCGTACGTTTGGACGAAGCCCTTTGGAATAGCACGCACGAGCGCCAGAATGCGCGCGGTGCGTTCGTCTGGGACAGGAATAAGGTGCCTAGGGCGCCGGTGCAGGCTTTGCTGAGAGCGCGCCGATTGCAGCGAGAGCCGCGAAACCGGCATCGGTTCCGGAAGCCCACGCGCCGTGCACCTGACTATGCGAATGGACGCTGCAGGCTTCGCCCGCAAACCACACTTGGTTATTGATCGGCTTCGCGAGTTCCAGCCGTGCTGAAGCTTTGCCGGGTTTAGCATAGCTGATGCATCCCAATGTGTAAGGATTCGATTGCCACGTACTCGCCAAGATTTCTCCGGTCCATGCGGCAGTAATTCCGGGGAAGGTTGGTTCCAGCATCGTACAGATTTGCTTTCCCGCGGCTGACGGCGCCAGCGCCTCAAATGAGAGAGCGTCCTCTCCTTCGCAGGCAATCATCAGGAACGGTCCGGCGCCGGGATTCATGTCGGCAAGATAGTTCGCGAAAAATGTCGGCGTCGTTCCGTCTACCAACGGCACGAGATTGGCCATCTTGCCGGCCTTGACGCCGAGCGACGCGTTAACAAACGGTTCTCCGTTAAATTTTAGGAGTGCCTTATAGGCATGGCCCATGGTAATTCCCGACAGCGCGGTCGTGTACGCCGCGGGCAATGCCGGAGAAAATGCGATCGAACCGGCCTTCAGCACGTTTACGGAGGCGGTAACGATAACCGCTTTGGCCTGGTAGGTTGCGCCGGCCGCGGTCTTAACGCCGACAGTGTTCCCACCGTACGTGATGCTCTGGACTGGAGATGAGATCTGAATCGGCAAGCCTTCGGCAAGCCGCGACAAGAGCGCGCCATAACCGCTCGGTACAAATAGCGAATCATTCGGTGGATAGAAGAATGGAAGCGGCGAGAATTGACCAAAGTTGTAAAGATCTTCGACCGATTGATCGGCCGGGTCGCCGGTGTCCACCACCGAGACGCAAATCTGTTCTACGAGTTTTACGTAATCTGCATTTGCAAGGCCGGCTCCGGCAATCACTTGATGCGCCGATAAATCCGGCTCCCCGAGTGTAATACTGAGACCGTAAGCCAGCAGCGCAGTGTTCGCTAATCCAAACGTTGCGGCAAAATCGGCTTGCTCGAGGTCCGATGACTTCGTTCCGGTGGCAAGATCGAAGAAAACCGGCGGAAAGACTGCTCCGTCGACCGTGTCAATGCCAAGTTGCTTGGCGATCGGGTAGAGTACGGTGTTGAGCGACTGAGCCTGCGAAATGAATTGCGCCCCGGGCTCGTAGGGAACGCCGAGCGACGTGTCCGTCCAACAACGCCCGCCGGTGCGGTCCATCGCTTCGAGCACGAGCACCGAGCGGTTCGATGACTGCACGGCGCGAGCCGCGGCGATTCCCGCTGACCCTGCGCCTATCACGATTACATCATATTCCAAAACGTTTTGGCGGGCTTCGTCCGCCCGAAGAAGCCACCCTTGCGCCCGGCCGGGGCCTCGCCGAGATGTGGTCGAACGAAAAGCCGGTGACGGACATCAACACAGAAGTAGCAATTATCGGGGCCGGCGCCGCCGGACTCGCAGCCGCCCGGCGGTTACATGAACGCGGAATCGATGCCGTCGTTCTCGAGGCGCGCGATCGGATAGGAGGCCGCGCGTACACGCTGCAGCCGTCACGCGAGTCGGCGCCGGTCGAGCTCGGAGCCGAGTTTATCCATGGCACGCCGCCCGTCACGCTTTCGTTGATGCACGAGTGCGGCGAAAAGGCCGCAGATGTCCCGAGCCGAGCCTTCCAGTTCGGGAACGAAGACTTCGAAGACCGGTCCGATCTGTGGGACACTGCTGAGCGGCTTCTGCGGCGTGTGGACCCGAACGCACCTGATCGGAGCGTTGCCGATTTTCTGAAAGCACTGCCGCCGGATGAAGCGACTACAGAGCAACTCGACGCCGTCCGTATGATCGTCGAAGGCTTCGAAGCCGCCGATACGTCCGACGCCAGCGTCATCGCGATCGCAAACGAGTGGCTCGGCGGGACGGAACGCGGTACGCTGCGCCCGCTCAACGGCTATGCGCCACTTATGGCTTGTCTGGCGCGTATTGGTGAAGCCCGCATTCTACTGCAAACGCGGGTTGATGAAATCCGCTGGTCGTCAGGAAACGTTCGGGTTCTGGCTACCGACGCGGACGGGCAGTTGGAGGTTCAAGCGCGGCGAGCCGTCATCACGCTGCCGATCGGCGTGTTGCGGGACAACGCCGTGTTGTTCACGCCTCCGCTGCCGCCGCCGAAGCGAGCGGCAATCGACGCGATGAGAATGGGCCCCGTCATCAGAGTCGTCCTCGCGTTTCGTTCGCCGTTTTGGGAACATACCGAAGGCGGCCGCTATCGCGACGCCGCGTTTTTTTATGCGCCGCAGGGGAAGTTTCCGGCAATTTGGACGCGCTTGCCCCAACACGCGTCCTTCCTGGTCGCGTGGGCCGGCGGCAGCGCGGTAAAGCGGATCGCCGCAGCGGGACTCGACCCGATCGAGGCCGCGTTACAAGCTTGTGCCGCGATCTTCCCGTCAGTCGATGTGCGCAGTGAATTGCGGGAGGTGTATCATCACGACTGGCAAGCCGATCCATTTGCGCGCGGCGCATACGCTTATCTTCGCGTCGGCGCCGGCGATGCGCGGGACGCGCTCACGACTCCGATTGAAGAAACACTCTACTTCGCGGGCGAGGCGACGTCAAACGACGAGCCGGGCACGATCGCGGGAGCGTTGGAGAGCGGCTATCGCGCCGCCGATGCGATTACCGGTTCTGAATCTGGTCGGCTGCCAAGTACGTGACGATATCCCATGCGTTGCGAATGCCCATGAAAATGAGCAGCATGGTGGCGCCGGCGAGGACGAAGAGCGCCCACGGTGCGTGGAATGGAAGAAGGATAGCCGCTACCACGATCGCGCCATACGCGACGAATGGAAAGACTGCGAACCAGGTCCAATCCTCGAGATCTAATTTGTACGTGGTCAAGCACTGGGCCGCGTAGATCGCGCGCACCACGTACACGATTCCCGCGAGACCCGTGAGCCCGATCAGGATATCGGCCGGAAGCAGCCCCCACCACGGCGCGCTCACTATCCCCGAAATAAAAAACGCCGCGCAAAAATGGACCACCGTCGGAGTACTGAACGTGGCGAACCCCGCGTTCATCTGTCCCTCCTGCCGCAGTATGCGGCTCCCGGTGGTCAGCGAGATCACGACGAACATCAAGCCGGTCAGCGCCGCGGCCGACGATCCCGTTATGATGTAGAAGTTCGACCAAACGGCGAAGATCGAGAGGCCTTCATGCATGCGCCGTGTTTTGGCGGGTGCGGCCCAGCGCGCCTTTCGCAAACCTGGTACTAGACGCTCCGGCGCTTCGCGTATACCATTAGAGCCGATATGCACGCCCTAAAACCGGCCGGCGTTTTTCATCCTGGAGAGTTCACGGGTGAAACCCACTCATGGCAAATCGCGGATGCTGTACTCTCCGAGGTGCGTCACTACCGCGCAAAAGCCGTTCCGGTCCACCGGCATAGTGCGCCCTACTTTAGCTTGTTGCTCGACGGCTCGTACGAAGAAAGCTCGGACGATTTCAGCATCGTCTACCAGCCGTACAGCTTTATTTATCACGCCGCTCAAACGCCGCATCGCGACGCTATCGGCGAAGACGGATGCCGCATGTTTTTCATCGAGTTGCTCGATGCGTGGACGGAAGCGCTGACGGGCGAGGACCCGCCACGTCAGCATCTCTTCGAACTCGACGGCAGCGACCCGTGTTGGATCGCACTCCGGCTTCACCGCGAATTCATGCAGCGCGAATCGGGCTCGGCGACTACGGTCGAGTCGCTGCTTTACGAGCTGTGCAGCTATGTCACCCATTCCGCGAGTGACGATGCGCGCGAACCGCGCTGGCTGGCGTCAGTCGAGTCGCGTTTGCGCGAGTCATTTGCGTCATCGTTCAGCTTGTCGCTCCTGGCAAGCGAGATCGGCATCAATCCGGCGCACCTGTGCCGCTCGTTCCGCCGCTTCCGGGGCCGAACCATCGGCGATTTCATCACCAACCTGCGCATCCAATACGTTTGCCGGCGTCTCACGGCGAGTACCGATACGCTCAGCGACATCGCGCTGGCCGGCGGGTTCACCGATCAGAGCCACATGACGCGCACGTTCAAGCGCTTTACCGGATATTCGCCGGGAGCGTACCGGGATGGCCATTAGCGCTTTTGCGCTTGTCGCGTTGCTGTTGCAAGTCGCGAATGCGCCGGCGCCTCATTGCGATGCGTCGCGCATCTTTAGTCAAGTGCGAACGGCCACGGGCGGAAATCACTGGAACACCGTCGGAGAAATCGTTGCCGACGGCACCATAACGGATTCAGGCGCCGTGGGCTCCGTCCACTCCGCCCGCGACGTGGTGGCCGGGCGCAATCTGTTTGCCGAAGCGCTCGACCAAGGCCGCGTATCGTACATCTACGACGGACACACCAAGTGGGAGCTCGACCAAGGCCTGGGCGTGCACGCGATGAACGCGCCGGATTCCATCCGGCGTGCCGTCACCGATGCATACCTTGCCCGCAACGGCTTCTGGAAGCCGAACGACCCGGCACGCGTCGAGTGCTTGTCCGGCGTCTCGGCGAACGGAGCGAGCTTCGACGTTGTGCGCATCACGCCGCGCGACGGAAGTGCCGTCGAGGTATGGATCGATCGGGCAACGCATCTCGTTGCGCGCACGATTCAACAGCTCCCGACAACCTTGCGTACGGAACTTTACGCGGATTATCGTAAAGCCGGCGGCTTAGTTCTGCCTTACAGCATAACGCAGCAGTTTCTGGATGGGTACGGCAAGCCGGCCGTCATCGCGCAGAGTATCAAGCAATATCGGCTACTGCCCGCGGTGCGGGCCGCGGATTTCCGGCGGCCGCCGGATCCGGTGAACGGACGCATTGCCGGCGGAGCTTCGTCAACGCAAGTCCCTTTTACGCTGGACAAGGGCGTCATCGTTTTTCAAGCCCGGATCAATGGCCAGGGACCGTTTGCATTTACGTTCGATCCCGGCGCGCAAGGCGTGCTTACATCTGTTGCCGCGGTCCGGCTCGGTTTGACGCCCGGTAAAATGGCGAATGTGGGACGCCTGGAAGTTGGCGGTGCGGAGATAGACAACATCGCGCTCCCGGTATATGCGGGAAATCCGACGGATTTATTTCCCGCGCGCGATCCGAATGCTGCGCCGATTGCGGGTGCGCTCGGTCCGGAATTGCTGGACCGCTTCGTTGTTCGCTTGGACTATGCTGCCAAGACCTTGACGCTCACGCCGATGACGGGCTCGACGAGCGCTCCGACCGGCACGACGCAGCGCTTCACGCTGCAGGAAGACGACGACATCCCGCTCATCCCGGCGGCGATAGACGGCGTGCCGGGACTGGTGCAATTTGACGTGCGTGCGCCGGCGCCGCTGTTGCTCTTTCGGCATCCGGCCGGAACGGGAACCGTCCAAAGCCTGAAACTCGGCGGCGTCGAGCTCCACGACGTGCCGGCGCGCTTCACGGATGCGCAAGCCGGAAAGTTTTCATCCCGCACGGAGGCCGGGCTGATCGGATCCCGCGTGCTTTCGCAGTTCGTCACGACGCTGAACTATCGCGCCCAGACGATCCGCTTCGAATACCGGCCCATTCCCTAATCATTCGCAAGGCCTTCCCGGTCGTAGGCTACCGTGTTCCTATGTTTAAGCAAATCATCGTTCCGATCGATGGGTCGGACTGCGCCGAGAAGGCTATTGAGGTCGCTGCCGTGCTCGCCAAGGAACAGGGAGCGACCTGCACGGTGTGCATGGTCGTCGATATTGCCCAGGCGGCGGGATTAGGTTTCGCCACGCCGGAGCTCGTGAGCGGCTGGCTGAAAACCGTCCAGACGCAAGCTGAAGTGGTAGTGCTCGAAGCGGCCGCGCGCTTGATGGTCAAAGGCGTACCGGCAAAAACCGAGGTTGTCGAAGGCCATCCAACCGATGCGATCCTTCAAGTCGCCAAGAAACATCGCGGCGACATTATCGTGATGGGAAGCCATGGCCGCACCGGCTTGCGCCGTTTGTTTTTGGGGAGCGTAGCTGAAAGCGTATTGCGTAGTGCCGATATCCCGGTGCTCGTCGTACGCCAAACCGGCGTGAAGGCGGCGCAAGCCGCCTAGGACGAAAGCGCATCGTTGACGATGCGCACAAGTTCCTCCGGCTCCGACGGCTTCGGAATGACGTGCTCGACGCGCGCGACGTGCATGAAGTCGCGCAGCGCTGCATCGGGGCGCGTGGCGGAATAAAGCGCGATCCTTGTGTCGCGCGTGCCGGGATCTGCACGCAGCGCCTTAACGAGCTCAGTGCCGCTCATTCCCGGCATGAACAGATCGACGACAATAAGGTCAGGCACTAAGTCGTGCGCCAACTGCAATCCCTCGGTGCCGTCGGCGGCTTCGAATACCTCGTGCCCGTGCGGTTGAAGAACGGCGGCGACGAGCAAGCGGTTTGCGGCCTCGTCATCGACAACCAAGATCTTAGACATGCGTCGAGCGGCGATGTTCGGGCAAGAACGCGTCGATCTGTTTGACGAATGCGGTGGGTTCGATCGGTTTGGCAATGTAGCCGCTAAATCCGGCCGCCAGAATCTGCTCGCGGTCGCCCGCCATTGCGAGTGCCGTGACGGCGATGACAGGCGTATCGAAAGCGTCCACGCCTTCCTTTAAGCTTCGAGCAATCGCAAAGCCGTCCAGCTCCGGCATCAAGATGTCGGTGATGATGGCGTCGTACTCGTTGTTGCGCGCTGCCTCTAGGCCGGCACGCGAATCGGCGACGCCCTCCGCGGTGTGTCCAAACGCTTCCAGCAGATAGACCATCAAATCCAGATTTGCGCGATTGTCGTCGATGACTAGAATCCGGGCCGGCACGTCGCTACCGAAGCGGCACGGTCAGCGTAAACGTGCTCCCCTTTCGCGGTTCACTTTGTACGTTCAGGCTGCCGCCGATCAGCGCCGCCAGCTGTTGGCTCAAATAGAGCCCAAGCCCCGTCCCTTCAAAGCGGCGCGTGCTCGAGGTATCGAGTTGCTCAAAAGCTTCAAAAAGCCGTGCCTGGTCTTGCGCGCTTATGCCGATGCCGGTATCGGCAATGGCTATCTCGACAAGGGCAGCGTTGCCCGATATTTTCCGCGTGAGCTCCACGCGGATCGCACCCTTCTCCGTGTATTTAATGGCATTGTTGGTGAGATTGAGGAGAATTTGGTGAAGGGCGCGCCGATCCGTCGTGATGACGATATCGTTCCCGGGGGCAAGAATCTCCAGTGCCAGACCTTTCTCTTCCGCGAATGAACGCAGACCTGTTGCCACTTCGTCTATGACTTGCTGAACGATAACGGGCTCCAGGTGCAGTTCGATCTTGCCCGATTCGATCTTTGCCAGATCGAGCATGTCATTGATGAGTGAGAGAAGATGACGCGCGCTCGATTGTACGATCTGCAGCTGCTTTTTTTGCTCGTCGGTAAGCGGGCCCGGGAGCTGCATCAGTAGCGTGCCGGTAAAACCGATGATGGCATTAAGCGGCGTCCGCAGCTCGTGGCTCATTCCGGCGAGAAATCGATCCTTTGCGAGGCTGGCCTTTTCCAGTTCGGCATTCTTTTCTTGTAGCGCGCGCTCGAAGTGCTTGCGCTCGGAGATGTCGCGAATTGCGCTGGAAACCAGCGTACCTTCGGTGGTTTCGATCGGGCTGAGGCTGATCTCGACCGGGAACTCACTCCCGTCCTTATTCAAACCATAAAGGTCGAGGCCAACACCCATCGGGCGCGTGCGCGGCGCTTGGAAAAATCCGTCGCGGTGGCCGCCGTGTTTGGCACGCAAACGCGCGGGAACGAGTTTCTCGACGGCTTGCCCAAGCAGCTCTTCGCGGTTATATCCAAAGAGTTTTTCTGTTTGGGCATTTACGAGCACGATTTTGCCTTGCCGGTCGACGATGACCATGGCGTCCGGCGCGGACTCAAGGAGATCGCGGAAACTGTCCATCGCGCGCGTAAGCTTCGCCTAATCTTCATGGCTTCTTCCAACCGCCGGCGTACGCTGGGAGCATGATTACATGTCAACGTGAGGTCCTTGAGGAGCGGCTGCACCGCCATTCGAAACCCGCCGAGGAATCTCGTCACGTTCGGGTTACGATAGAAGTCGCATCCGACGACAAAGAAGACGCCGTCCTTCCATGGCGCTACACCGTCGAGCTTGCCCGCCCGCCGGCCGGATTGCTCCTCCATAATTAAGGAAACGTTCCAAGGATTTTCTCCGGATCGTCACAGCGCAAGGCTACAGTAGAATGTATCCGGCGCCACGCCGGAGAGGAGAATCTTGAATGGCTCTGTTAGAGCAAAAAAAAGATGTCGACACCCAGTTCACAGCGCTTGTTGAGCGGATGTTCGACGACTTTCCGTTCGCCGAGTTTCAGCTGCCGCGCTTTGCCTATGCACTGCCGCCGCTGAATCTCTATGACGAATTTGGAAAATACATTCTGGAATTGGCAGTTCCCGGGTTCGAACCCAAAGAGATAAACGTCGAAGTGACGGGCAGCACAGTCGTCATCTCCGGGTTCCGCTCGAGCGCCGACGAGAAGAAATTCACGCACTATCACCGGCGCGAAATTCGCCTCGGATCGTTCGCTCGCACCGTGGCCCTGCCGCAAGACGTCGACCCCGAAAGAGTGATCGCGACCGTCGAGAAGGGCATCCTGACCATAACTCTTTGGCCGATGAAATCCATCGTGCCGAAGAAGGTGGAAGTAAAAGCCGCTTAACGGCTGGCCTTCCTCGCGCCGCGCTCAAACAAGAGAGAGCCGCTTTATGCGGCTCTCTCCTAATGTTATGCTCTCCTCATGAAGATCTGGGGTTTGGCATTAGCGGCTGCCCTTGCAATCCTTATGGCGCCGCTTGCGCGCGCCGGGGTCGATCCGCTCGTCGCTCGTGGGAAGTATCTTGTCGGCTTCGGCAGTTGTAACGACTGCCACACGCCCGGCTGGCGCGAGTCTGATGGGCGCATTCCGGTATCGCAGTGGATGACCGGCAGCAAGATAGGTTATCGCGGACCCTGGGGTACGAGCTATGCCGCTAACGTGCGGATCGAGTTTTCGCAGATCTCCGAGAAGGACTGGCTTTTCATGGTTCGCACGCGCGCCGGCCGCTGGCCGATGGTCTGGCACGATCTGCGCATGCTAAGAACCACCGACCAACAGGCGATCTACCGGTTCGTCCGCAGTTTGGGTGCTCGCGGTAAGCGCGCGCCGGCGGACGTTCCGCCGGGCCGCGAGCCTTCAACCCCTTATGTTTGGGTTGTGCCGCACTAAGCTTTTGCGGTTTTTGGTCTAAGCGCGAAAACGGCTGCCGCGAGAACCAACTGAACGACGATGCGCACCAGCATGTAGTTCGCGGGATAGTATTTTCCTAGGTGCATCGCCGTCAAGGCGAAGACGTTCAGGATCGCCGAAGCCACAAGCAAAGCTATAAGCGTGTCGATAATTGCAAGGTAGCGGACCGGATCCCGTGCTGCCACGCAGAGCAAATACCCCAGCGCGAGAGCGACGATCCCGATCGCTTTAAAGAAGATCATCACAAAGTCGCTGTCGCCGAGTGCGAGATTTGCCGGAACGAGTGAGAGCGCCCAATTTGTCGCAAAAAGAAGAATCAGGCCTGCAAGCGCCTCGAGTACCGACAATGCATAGAGCAGCGTGCTTAGGGTGCCGTAGGGACGGACATTTGTCATCTAGGTCTCCTATCGTGGCTATTTATGCGGGGTGCTTGGCGAGAAGTGTTTTCGAAGCTTCCTCGTTGCAGAAGCGTGTTTCCATGATCCGCGCTATTTGCTCCAGGAGCGTACGCGCGGTCGCCGCAGCAATCCTGGAGCCCACGAGCAGATCAAAGGCTTGTCCGAACGTGCCTAGCGGCGGTGTGTATTCGCCGCGCAGCTCGAGTATCGCGCTACGGTAGCTCTCGTCGGCACGGACGATGATTTCGCCGTCGAAATCGGGGTAAGGTCCGCCGTCTTTCGGAGTCCAATGCACGAGCCACGGTTCGTCGAACCGCATGGGATCTTCGCCGCGCTCGTACGTGACCAGGACGGGTTTTTCCAGCGTTCCAGCTTTAAGGGTGAGCGTAACCGTGCGCTGATTGTCGACGACGCCTTGCAGCGCGCCGTGAAGGTATTCGCGGGCACGTACATACGGGCAATTCGTCCTGTAGCGTTCGTAGACGCGGGTCGTCATAATGAGCCATTCTGCCGTGCTCGCGAGAATCGCCAAGGACCACTTTGGGAAGAACCGAAGAAGCTCGCGCTCACACGCTCTTCCAAGGAGCTCGGTAAAGTTTGCCAATGCTGCCGCGAGAGAAAGGGCCGCCACAGGACGAACCGCTCCCGGGAACGCTGGCCTTCGTCTTCACGATGGGCGCTGTTTTTGCGATCCTGTGGTTCTTGATGTTCGTCTTGCTGAAGTCGCGCTGGTAGCATGCACGTTCATAAGTACGAACGCTGGTGGATGACATTTGGAATCGTCATGCTGCTCGTTTTCCTGGCGACGATCGGCTTTGCCGCCTTCGCCGACAACATGAATCCGCCGAGTGGCTTACAGGCGATCGATCCCACGAAGGTTGCGCAGATACCGCCGTTCGATCATCCGGGCCTGCGCCGTTTACCGGATGGAACCTACGAAGCCTATTACGTCGCCGAAGTTTTTGCCTTCAATCCGCAAACGCTGACGGTCCCCGTCGGTAAGAAAATCACGTTTTACGTCACGAGCCCCGACGTCGTGCACGGCTTCTTCATTCCCAAGACGGACATTAACATGATGGCGGTTCCGGGCTGGGTGAACTCAGACTCGCACGTCTTTACGAGCAAGGGGACATACCTCTTGATCTGTCACGAGTATTGCGGCATCGGCCACCAGAACATGTTTGCAAAGATCGTGGTGCGATGATCCTCCGAGAGAACCGGGTCGTCATCGCGCACATTTACACGGCGACAGCCGCCATCGTCGTCGGTGCGTTCTTCGGCGCGTTGCAAGGGCTCTCGCGCGCGACTGTGTTTAACGCGCCTGCATGGTTCGATTACTACCGGATCCTCACGATGCACGGCGTGCTGATGGCATTAGTCTTTACCACGTTTTTCATCACGGGGCTGGCGCTCTTCGTAACCTACCGGTCGATCCCGCGCGAGCGAAACACGACGCTCGGCTGGGCGGGCTACTGGGTGATGCTCGCCGGCGTGTTGATGGCCGCGGTCGAAATTCTGGCCGGCAACGCGACGGTGCTCTACACGTTCTATGCACCGCTCAAGGCAAGTCCCTGGTTTTACGTCGGCGCGGCGATCTTCATCATCGGCACGTGGGTTATCGCGGCCGAGATCTTTGGAAACATTCTTTGGTTCCGCAAGAACAACCCCGGAATGCCGGTACCGCTGCCTGCATTTACCGCGGGCGCAACGTTCCTCATGTGGTGGATCGCGACGCTAGGCGTCGTCGGCGAGATGTATCTCCTGATTCCTTGGGCATTCGGCTGGACGCACGGCGTCAACGTCATGCTAACGCGTATGCTGTTTTGGTACTTCGGCCACCCGCTCGTCTACTTCTGGATCATGGGCGCTTATATTTGCTGGTACAATATCGTCCCGAAGTTCTACAACGGCAACCTTTTCAGCGACGGCCTGACACGGCTCACCTTCATCATGCTGCTCTTGCTCTCTACGCCGGTCGGCATTCATCACGAGTTCATGGAGCCGGGCATTTCGGCAACGTGGAAGATGCTGCACACAATCACGACGTACGGAGTGGCCATCCCATCCTTCATTACGGCGTTTGCTATCTTCGCGTCGTTCGAATTGGCCGCGCGGCGTTTGGGCAAACGAGGTTTTTGGCAGACCGTGCAATCGCTGCCGTGGAAGAACCCGGCGTTCTGCGGGCCCGCCTACGGCATGCTGCTGTTTATTCTCGGCGGCTTCGGCGGCTTGGTAAACGCCTCGTATTCGATGGACTCGCTAGTCCACAATACGATTTGGATTGTCGGCCACTTCCACGTAACAGTCGGCGGCCCGGTTGCGCTCACGTTTTTGGGCATCGCCTACTGGATGATTCCCAAGCTTACCGGGCGAGCGTTATGGAAACCGGCTTGGGCGCTTTGGCAGACGCGTCTGTGGTTTATCGGCATGCTCCTGATGTCGTTTTCAATGCATATCGCGGGGCTGATGGGCGCGCCGCGCCGCACAGCGGAAATCAGTTACTTCGGATCGGCGCCGAACGAATGGGCTGCTTATAACGCAACCGCTGCTGCCGGCGGACTCGTGCTGCTTACCAGCATCGTCATCTTTGCGTGCGTAGCAGTAGGGACGCTCCTCGCCAACAAAAAAGGCGAAGACATGACCGTCGAGTTCGCGCAGCCGCTCGAAGGATCGGAACGTGCGCCCGCCATGCTGCAAGCGCTTTTCCGGTGGGGCCTTGTGGCATTGGTCGCAGCTGCCCTCGCGTATGCCGGCCCGCTCTTGGAGATGTTGCACAATCCAGGCTTCCCCGCGCCGGGGATGCGCACGTGGTGAATAACGGCGGCCCGTCCGGCGCCGGCAAGCGCATCCTGATTGTCGACGACGAAGCGCAGATAGGTGAGGTTCTGAGCGCGTACCTCCAACAGGAATCGTTTGAGGTTGTCGTTTGTCAAACTGTCGCTACGGCATTGGCCGAACTCGAGCGGCAAAGGCCCGACATGATGATTCTCGACATCACGCTGCCCGACGGCAGCGGGCTAGACATATTGCGCCGCGGAGTCAAATCCCATCGCATTCCGACGATTATGTTGACCGCCCGCAGCGACGAGGTCGATCGGGTAGTCGGTTTGGAGCTCGGTGCGGACGACTACATCGTGAAGCCGTTTTCGCCGCGAGAGGTGGTTGCACGCGTTCGCGCCGTCATGCGCCGCGTCGACAGGGAAGCCGAAGACACAAGCCAGGCGTTGCGAGTCAAAGACCTGGAAATCGACGAAGGCGCTCACGAAGTGCGCGTGGCGGGGTCAGTTGTGCCGATCACGCCGGCAGAGTTCCGGATCCTTCAGGTGCTCGCGCAGAATGCCGGGCACGTACTCACCCGCGCGCAGTTGCTGGACCTCGTTCACGACGACGGGAGCATCTTCGAGCGCACGCTCGACCGTCATATCAACAACCTCCGGCGCAAGATCGAGCCCAATCCCGAGGACCCCGTCTATGTCGTCACGGTGTACGGGGTCGGCTACAAATTGCGCAAAGACTAATGAATAAGAAGCTCCTTCTCGCACTCGACCTCTGCATGGCGGAGGATTGGGACGCGGCGAAACTCAGCCTCGAAGGCCTTGACGATGCGGCGGCCGCCCGTTTGGCAATGCTCATAACGCTGCAGCAAGAACGCGAAAAGAACCATCTCCAAATGCTGAAGAAGGCACGCCACGAGCTGGGCAACACGCTCTCGGTGGCCCAAGCCAATCTGGAGGCGATGCTCGATGGCGTTCTTGAGACTACGCCTGAACGATTACGCTCGATTGCGGACTCACTGCGCGCGGCCGGCGCAGTCGTACTCGACCTGAAGTAGCCTTCCCAGAGCGTTCGCAAGTTGTTCGCGTGGCTTGCTCATCGGCAGGCTATGCTGACCGCATGAAAAGATTCTTTGGTATTGTCTTGCCTCTATTCGCCGTGCTTGTATTCGCGTCGGTTCCGGTCGCCGCGTCGAGCGCAACCCTAAGCATCACGGCGTCCGATTGGAAATTTACGCCCGGCACGATTACCGTGCATGTGAACAAGCCGGTGACCTTGCAGCTAACCTCCAGTCAAGGCGTGCACGGCTTGGCATCGCCCGAGCTGGGCATTAACAACACGATGATCGTTCCGAACGGCCATGTGTCGGTAACGTTTACGCCGAAAAAACTCGGAACGTACGTCATTCATTGTTCGCTCATGTGTGGCGCGGGACACGCCAACATGAAGCTCGTCGTGAAAGTCGTCCGATAGGCGCCGGTATGGTCCTGCCGTTGCCGGACGCTGACGTCGAACGGCTGCTGAGCGCCCAGCGGGTCGGGCGTATCGGTTGTTACGCGGACGGCCGCACGTACGTCGTGCCTATAGCGTACGCCTATGTTGGCGGCTGCGTTTACGCCCATAGCACGAACGGCGCGAAGGTCCGTATGATGCGGAAAAATCCGAACGTCTGCTTTGAGGTGGATTGCGCCGAGACGTTTTCCAATTGGAGCAGCGTGATTGCCTGGGGCACCTATGAGGAACTCCACGGCGAACCGGCGCGCGAAGCGATGCGGATGCTCCTGCTGCACTTCTTGGATCAAAAGGCGCGGCCGGCGGCGCACTCCCTGGCGCCCGATCGCCCCGGCATTTCCGAGGGCGACGCCGTCGTCTACCGCATCCGCCTCACCGAAAAGACCGGCCGCTTCGAGTCCTGAGTCTTCCCCAAACCTTCTCAATCGTTCCCTGCGTTTGCTCAGCCTTTACTCATTAGGGCGCTAACCTGAAGGCATGAGAAACCTTGTTTACGCGGCCACGTTCCTGGCTATATCGGGCCTGCTCGCGATTCCGACTTTTGTCAGCGCGCAGACCGATTCGACTATCAACGTCGTCGCTTCCAACTGGAAATTCACCACGGACTCGGCCTCGCCCGGAACCGTTACGGTGCATCTCAATCAGACGACGACACTACGCGTCACATCGAAGGAAGGCGCGCACTCGATCGGATCGACCGCGCTCGGCATTCCTGAAACCATTTTGCTGCCGGGCAAATCCGTTACGCTGACGTTCACCCCGAAGAAAGTCGGCACGTACGAGCTGCATTGCAACCTTCCGTGCGGACCCGGTCATCCCGACATGAAGCTCATCGTAAAGGTAGTGGAATAATGAAAAAACTGCTGCTTGCAACAGCGGTTTGCGCGTTCGCCGTGCTGGGCCTTTCGGCCCAGCGCGCGAACGCGATGCCGCCGTTCGCACAATCCTATGGAGTTGACTGCAACACTTGTCACACGATGGTCCCGGCGCTTAACGCGTACGGGCGGTATATTCAAAGGACCGCATACGCCGGCTTGAATTATCACGTGCTGAGGAGCTCGTCGCCATTTTGGATCAGCGAGCGCCTTCGCAGCAAGAGCACCGGCAGTCTGGATCGCTTGCGCCCCAATTTCAAGACCACGGCTGGTAATGTGACCGTCGATGCAGTCGGCGCGCTCGGTCCGGCATGGACCTATCGCATCGAGCAGTCGCTCTACAGCAACAACATCGGCGGATCCGTCATGGGCCGCGCATGGGTAGGCTACAGCAACATCTTCCAGCGTCACGGTCATATCTCGGTTGGGAAATTGGATCCCGCCGTTCCGTCCTTCATGGCCGGCTGGCAAGACACCACCGGCTTCGGCGGCAGCACCGGACTCAGCGTCGGCAAGCACAAGTATGCGTTCAGCAGCCCGCGCTGGGGCGCGCGCTTCGACTACGATGCCGAGAACTTTGCCGTCGCGCTCTCTTGGGGAGCCGGCACAAGCGGCTTACTGCAAGCGGGAGACTTCAGTGTAAACCCTGGAACCGATAAGGTGTTCGACTGGACGGTTTCGTACGCGAATCCCGGCAAGCCGTTCGAAGCCGGCATGTACGGAGCCATGGGCGGGTTCGAGGTTTCGAACAAAATTCTGGATCGCTATAGCTTGGCGGGCTTCTACGCGCAACGCGATCCGTATCGCGGTTTCCCCGGAATCTTCGCCTACTATCAAATCTCGAACGATTCCAATCCTGGGTCCGCGCCGGTTGGTTCGCCGAAAAACGCGCTGCCGATTCCGGTAACCAGCCACAGCTACGCGTTCGAGATCTACCAAGGGTTCTTCAACGACCAGATCATGCTCGGATACCGTCCGCTCGAAATCGTGCAGTCGGGACTCGGCCCGATAACGCGGTTCGGCAACATCGACTTCGCCTCACGGATCCCGCACGCTCCGTATCTGTTCTTCAATGCGGAAGCGTCGTTCGGCGGAAGCTCGGCCGCGCCGTTCGGAAGGCCGACGTGGCAGTACGGACTGCGCTGGGCCGGTCCGATAGGGGACAACCCCTTCAAGATCCACTGAGATCTACCTGAGGAAGGAGCGCGAATAGCGCTCCTTCCCTCACGCTCTGAATTCGCGCACGGTAAGGAACGGATCATATGAAAAAATCTCTCTCCCTCGCCCTCATGCTTGCGTTTATGAGCCCACTTGCCGCGTGGAGTCACCCAAGCATCGATGTCGTAGCGTCCAATTGGAAATTTACGCCCGATACGATTACCGTTCATCTCAACGAACCGACTACGTTACGATTGACTTCGAGCGAAGGAGTTCACGGGATCGAATCGGCCGACTTGGGCATTCCCAAAACAATCATCCCCCCGCAACGCTTTGTGACTGTTGCGTTCGTTCCCAAGAAGTTAGGGACTTATAAGGTATACTGCGCGGTCATCTGCGGCGCGGGGCACCCCAATATGATACTTATTGTAAAGGTCGTGCAATAGTCATGTTCGATCGCATGCAACGCGCCATTCTATCGGCGGGACTAGTCGCTGCTGCCCTTACCCTTTCGGTGCCGGCACCGGCTATCGCCATGCCTATTTTTGCAAAGGCCTACGGTTTGCAGTGCAGCGCCTGCCACACGCTGGTGCCGGCGCTCAACGCGTACGGCCGGTACGTTCAGCGCACCGGTTACGCTTCGCTCAATCGCGATGTGCTAAAAGATCACTTGCCGTTTTGGCTCGGCGAACAAATCAACGGCGACAGTACCGGCGGTGTTAGCCGGAATTCGGACACTGCCAAGATTTCGGCGGGGAACGTAGCCATCCACGGCGCGGGTTATCTGGCGCCCGACATCACCTATCACGTTCAGCAATGGCTGCTTGAAAGCGATCGAACCGGCGGTTCTCTGGATACCGCCTGGGTAACCTATAACAACCTCTTTCATCGCGACGGCCACCTGTTTGTTGGAAAGATTGAAGCGCCTGCGCCGTCGCCGTTCAGTCAATGGTTTGATATTTCGGCCTTTTCATCGGCCGGCATCACCGTTGGCGAACACACGTATCAGCTGGACGCAAACCGCTGGGGCGTCAAACTCGCTTACGTTCACGGTCCATGGGACGTCGAGGGCGGTTGGCTGTTGAGCGGAAACGGTTTACCCGGTGCTCCCGATTTTGATACTGTGCCCGGAACAGACAAGACGTTTCAATGGAAGCTCGCTAATGCATCAGGTGACCGTCCGTACGAAGCCGGGTTGTATGGAAGCTCGGGAAGCTTTATCGTCTCGACCGGCGACGCCGACCGGTACAATTCTATCGCCGGATACTTTCAGCTCGATCCGAACTCGCACGGAGTCCCCGGTTTCTTGTCGATCTACCAGTTAGGAAACGATAGCAATCCGGGACTTGACGCAGACGGAAATCAACTCGCCGCTGCGCGCAGCCGTGCATTCAGCGCGGAGATCTACGAACCGCTATTTAACAACAATGCCCTGATTGGCTACCGAACCGAGTACACGGACGACGGTTTAGGTACGCTGACTCACTTCGGCAATGTCGACTTCGCCTTCACGGTTCCTCACGTGCAGTACTTGCATGGGTACATCGAAGCCTCACTTGCGGGGAGTTCCGGAACCGAAAATGACACGCCGGCGTGGCGCTGGTTCCTTTGGTGGACGACCCCGCTTGGCCGCTGACTAAGAGCTGACGCCGCCTCGTCTGCTCGCCCTTTCAGCGTCCCACTTTCGTTCGATCCGCGCGCACAAATCGGCGAGCACTCTTTTCATTGTGATTCGAGCTATCTGCTGTCCCGCAACGGCATCGAAAACTGCACCGGAAAATCCAAATGGCGGCTTGTATCGGCCATGCAGACTTAATTCGGCGCCGCGGCCGCTGGGCCGCGCCGTCAATACACCTTGGAAATCCGGAAACATGCCGCGATGACGCGGCTTCCAGGCCAGCAGCAGCGCATCGTGGAGGCGAACCTCATCGCTACGATCGTCGACGACGGCAGTTCGAGCGTCCACGCTTTCCGAAACGACCGGCACCGGTGAGACGTGCATCCCGGGGCTCTCGTTCATCGCCTTCTCGGCAAATTCAATCACCGCGGAAAATGGACACGCGCAATATCGCGTAGCGCGAATTTCCCTCATACCCGGTCTCCTATTTTTTCGCCGCTTCCTCTTCGTTGAACCGCGTTTCCATATGATCCGCGATTTGCTGAAGAAGTGCGCGCGCGGTGGTCGCAGCGATACGTGAACCAAGTGCGAAATCGAATACTTCCCCGACTGCGCCCAGAGGCGGCACGTACTCTCCGCGCAATTCGAGTAACGAATTGCGATAACTATCGTCTGCGCGCACCGTGAGCTCGCCGTCGAAATCGGGATATGGCCCGCCGCCCTCCGGCGTCCAACGGATGAGCCATGGCTCGTCGAAATGCATCGCGTCGCTGCCGTGCTTGTACGTGACCAAAACTGGTTTCGCCAGCGCTCCTGCGGTGAGGCCGAGAGTCGTAACGCGGTTATCCTTGGCGACGGCTTCCAGGGATTCGTGCAAATACTCGCGCGCGCGATGATACGGGCATTTTGTGGGATGGCTTTCGTAGACGTGCGTTGCCATGGTTACCCTTAAGCCGGGCGTTCCTCCCTAAGCGATATGGCGGTTCCTGTAGTATAGTGTGAGCATGTCCTTGCTCACCAAACTGCGCGAACTCCTTGGAATCGGGCGAAAGAAGCCAGGCCGCGTGCTGCGCAAACCGCAGCCGCCGGATGACGCGCAAGGGTCGGCGGGCGTGCCCGCAAAGATTCCGCCGCGGGTGCCCACGCTTTCCGGCGCAAACGCCCTCCCATTCCCACCGGAGTGACGACCAGCGTTGCGCACGCGCTACAAACTGCGCGTCTGGATTTAGAGCCCATTACGCCGAAGCATGCGGATGAAGCGTGGCCGCATCTTGACGATTCGGAAATGTGGACGTTCTTCCCGAGTTTGCGTCCAAAATCGTGCGAGCATTTACGCGCGATTTACGATTTGTGGTCGAATCCAGGTCATGTGAAAGGCGAGGTTCGCGAGAACTGGGCGTGTCGCAACCGGATTAGCGGCGGGCTCGTCGGCACGGTTCAAGCCACAATCTTTCCAGATCAAAGCAACGCTTACATCGCGTACGGAATATTTGCGGCTTGTCAACGCAAAGGGTACGGGCGTGAAGCGGTGGCTACGGTGGTGTCGCATCTGCTTGACGTGCACGACGTAGAGCGCGTTTACGCGGAGATGGATACACGCAACAACGCTTCGTTTCGCCTCGTGGAATCGCTCGGGTTTCGGCGCGTCGAGACGCGAGCAGCGGTCGTGCGGGGTCACGGCAACGACGGCGACGAATACCTGTACGAACTCAAAAGTAGATAGAAGGGTGTAATGATTCAAAGAACATGTTGTAGAATTGTCCTCATCATCGCCGGTCTGGCAATGATGACGCGCCCCGCTCTATCGCAGGATGTTGTCGTGGAGCACCACACGCAGCAGGTTGTGAGAACCGCCTTTCATGCTAAGCCATTCCCGCAGCTCGTCTCGCTCGACGGGGGTGCAGTCCCGCCGCCCGCCTCTTTTAGAGATTGCGATCCGGGAGAATTGGCGATGGTGCGCGCGGCGGGAGATCTTGTCGCAAAACTCGTGCAAGAAGAAGGCGGCGGAAGAAAATGGAGCGCCGCGAGCACGACAGCGCCGTTAAGCGAATCCCAATATGGATTCGATGCATCTGTCCTGCCGTCGCCAAACGGATCGTATGTGATCCGGGTTGGGCTCTCTGGTTCTCAGCCGGATGTATTTATGAAGGGCCTCGCGGCCTTCGGCGATTGCCTGACCGTGAGTTTCGGCAGCGAAGAGCGCGCCACGCAGCTCGGCTTACTCCCGCTTCCCCGAACTGGACTCACCATCGCGCAATACGCGCCGACGGTGGGCTTTTACATCATCCGAATACCGTTCCGGCGCTAGAGCGAGGGTTCCATCAGCGGCGGCACGCCCGTTTCCTGGTTGGACGCGAACGTTGACAACGGGGAGTACGCGGGGATCCGGTCCGCGACCACGCTTTCGAAAGCGACCGTAGCCGAATCGTAGGTACGTCGCGCCAGCACGAATCGCTGATCGGTGTGCTCCGCTGCGATGTACGGTGCGCCATTGATCTGACGGAACGACACCATCCAACGGGTATCTGTCATCCCTCCCTGTGTAAAGTTGCCCTGCGTTGCCAGCTGATCCGTTGCAAACGAACGGGTGTCGATCCAAAGCTCTCGCAAGCGGTACCGGCCGGGATCGCGCACAGGCTGCAATCCCAAGTGATAATCGGAGTGACCGTTCATCATAACGATACCGTTGATGGTGATGACGTACGATCGCCGCACAACTTCAACGCTTGCGATCGTTTTTAGTCCCGAGTCAGTTGACGGCTGCCGCCTTGCCGGCATGGGATCGCAAAACTCGCGGCGGATTTCCGCTACAAGCTCTTCGCTATTGGCATCAGGGGCGCGTGGCTGGTACGTACTTATTCCGAAGGAGTAATTTGGCGCAAGTACCGGCACTCCGAGGTAGTCAAAGGTTTGCTCTGGAGCACTGAGCGGGACGTGGCCGCCAAAAGGACTGAAGAAGACGCTGATGCCATGCGGCGTGTACGGATGAGCTAGCTCTTCATCGCTAACCGCCGTTACGTTAACCTGATTCGCGAGGGCGTCGTAATATGAGTGATAGTGTGCAGCGGAAGTGACTCCGCTCCGCGAGACGGTGACAGCAACGACATAAGACAGTTGCGAGGGATAGGAGGCCGATTCCCAGCGCGTTCGCGCCGCGGCAAAGACAGCGTACGGGTCTTTCAAGATGATCGGCGGCGCGGACGTGGGCCGGAGCGCGATTGCGCATGCGCCGATCGCTGCCAGGTGGAGCATGCGACCTCATTGTAGCGCAGCCGGCGCCGCCACGCTACTCTGTGCGGGCCTTGCGGCCTGCAGGCCTCGCTGAGCGCAGGACGACACGTAGCTAAAACGAACCATGAGCCGCGCCCATGGCCAAACTCTATTTCCGATATTCCGCGATGAACGCAGGCAAGTCTACCGCGCTTTTGCAAGTCGCGCACAACTATGAAGAGCATGGCCGGAAGGTTCGCATTTTTACGGCCGAGATCGATAATCGCTTCGGCAAAGGCATCGTCACGTCGCGTCTCGGCCCGCAGCGCAACGTCGAAACCTTCAATGAAGCGACGGAATTTACAAAGGCGCTGGGCGATGTCCACGATCTCTCGTGCTTGCTTGTTGACGAAGCACAGTTCCTAACTGTCGAGCAAGTGCGAGATCTTCATCGCATCGCGCATGTGAGCAACGTTCCGGTGATTTGCTACGGCCTTCGCAGCGATTTCCTGGGCAACGCGTTCCCCGGGTCGGCGCTCTTGTTGACGCTGGCGGACAGCATCGAGGAGATAAAGACAATTTGCGCCTGCGGACGCAAGGCCACGATGAACGTTCGCATCGACGAAACAGGAAAACGCATCACGCAGGGTTCGCAGATCGCCATCGAAGGCGAGACGCGCTACATCCAGACCTGCGGGCGCTGTTTTTACAATCCTTAAGTATTCGGTTTCAAATAGACCGCGCGCCCCTCGTAATCGAAGTACATCGTGTAGTACTCCATGATGTTGCGCCCGAGAAGGCCGTCATACTGCGGATCGTCTTGCGTTGAGGCGGGCGGCACGGCGACATTTGCGTGTTTGAACTGCGTCGAGCCGAAGGCGAGGTCGTTCACAGTGTAGCCCGCCATGTCAACGGCACTGCCCATCCACAGTATTTCGACGACGATCTCCATCGACGTCTTCGTGGGGAGCTGGTCGAAATAGTGGCGATACAGAACTGTGCCCGACGAGCCGGTATCGAGTTTAAAGAAGCCTTGCACGCCTTCAATTGAAGCTGCCGCGCGGGGCACACCATCGTCGATGACAATCGGCAGAACGCCCAGGCTGCTTGCGTCCGGAGGCGCCGTACTGGCGGGATAGAGCGCGACCGTCTTGTTCTTGAAGTCGAGTCCGACAACCGCACTGCTCCAAAAATCCAGGCCTAGAACGCCCACGATATGGTCGTTATCGTCGGGCACATTCAGCGGAGCGACCTTGAAGGCGACGTTATTTAAATGAAGCCCGCCGATCGCGAGGTCCGGCACGATCGTTTGTGAAGCGCCCTGATCATCGCCGATGGTGGTGCTGCTCAATCCGTAGAGTTTGTATCCCAGCCGCGCGGCGAGCTGCGGCGCCAACATCAAGCCGTCCGCGCCGCTGTTCAGCAAAAAATTGTACGACGTGCCTGCGATCGTAACCGGAACGACGATGCCGGTATAATTGAAGGTAGCCGGAATCGGTATCGGCGCGGAGTGAGAAGTGTCGATCAGCTTGCGGCTCGGCGGAATTCCCGGCACTTGTATCGACGAGGCGACGAAAGACGTAATCGTCGTGACGGTGTCGTTGGCGGGCCGGCCGTCAGTGAAGCGCACCGTGTAAGGAATAAGCTCGCCGAAGACCGGCCGGTATCGTGAAAACGTCCAGACTCGCGTGCGGCGGTCGGCGCCGGTGATCTCGATGCGATCGAGCAAGTACGTCTGGGCGTCGTAGTAACGCAACTCGCGGGGCGCGCCAAGCGGCGTCACTTCCAAAACATACTGTTGCGCTGCATCATGCGTGACGCCAAGCATACGGATGGCGGTCGAGCTGTCCGCGCGCGACAAGGCATTCGCGTCAAGATCCTCGGTGTCGTGAAAACCGGTCTGCCGGATGACGACACCGTTTTCGTTCTGCCGCCACTGTTGGCCATGGTAGGTTCCGAACGCCCTCGTGAACGGCCCCGAGTGTTCGACGGTCTCGCGGTCGTCGCCCGAGATTTTGGTTGTGCCGTCGGTATGCAGGCCGCCGCCATCGGAGACGTACGTTCTGACGTAACTTCCGGGTGCGAGCGTTCCGATTGCCTTGTCGGCTCGCTCAAGTAAGGCCGGCGCGGTCATCGCGGAAGGATCGTACTGCGGCGCAGCGGCCGCCAGTGTCGGCAACAAAAGTAAAGCAACCATCAAGACGCGCATCATTCGCCTGCTTTCGCCTTCCGCTTAACGTTTACTGTGAAACACGCCGCTCGAAGCGGTCGTTTTTCCGGTGAGGTATTCCGATATGATACGCATCATCCGATTCTTCACACTCTCCGTATTCGCGCTTGGGTTGGCGAGCTGCGGCGGCGCAGGCCTCGGAGGCATCTTAGGCGGCGGCGGTATCGGTGGAGCGCTCGGCGGCGGCTCGTGCGATCCAGGCACGCAGGTGCAGCTCGCAAACCCGGTTCCGTTCCAGAGCGGCGTCAATCCAAATATCGGACAGATCGTGATTGTCGCGAGCGGCAACAACAATTATCTGGGCCGGAGCTATCAGACGTTTAACGTCACGCTGATCGATGATTTTGGAAATCGCATCCCCGGCGGTTCGCTTCAGCCGGTGGCGTATCCGAACGGTCCGCACCCGTACGACTCAGACTTTTATTACCAGTCCTCGTTCGGTCCGCTGCAGTTTAACTCCACATATACGGCCGAGTTGACTCTGGCGAATGACAGCACGTTCAACTCGTGCAGCTTCGCCTTACAGCAGTTTAGAACCTAAGCGCTTCGGAGCCGGCGGCCTGCCACAACGAGTAGCGGCAAACCGGCGGCCTGCAGCACGAGCGAGAAGATGACGAGCGCGGTAAAACTGCGATCGTACAGCAGTCCCATCACGCTGCTTCCCAAGAACCACGCAACGCCGTAGATTGCGTCGAACGTTCCAAGGGCCGTCGCTCGCCGGTCGGCAGCGGCAAGTTGAACGATCACGGCCGGAAAAAGCGTGTCCTGCGCGGCCATGCCCAGTCCCCACAGCAAGACGCCGGCGAACGCCGCCCACGACGTTCCCAGGAATGCAAGCGGCGCAAAGATCGCGGTGAGTCCGAACGCGCCGACCAACACGGCGTTGCCGTAGCGATCGTACGCTTTCCCCAAGAGCGGTGATCCAATAGCACCGACCAGCATCGCAGCCGCATAAAGAATCGGGATAAGCCCCAGTTTGAAGACGCCCATTTTACTGAAGTGAAACGAGATCAGTGCGAAGTCGGCAAAGCCCGCTCCCAGACACGCGCCGCCGATGGCATAGAGCCAAAAGGAGCGCTGCTGGTTGCCGCCGACCGCGATCGGTTTCGTCTCGAGGTGGCGCGGCACGGGAAACTGCCGCCACGCCACGATCAAAACGATGATGGCGAGAAGCGCCGGCACGAAAAGTGCGCCGAATGCGCGCTCGAATCCGCCGTGAAAATACAAGATGAACGCGACGAGAATCGGCCCGATCGTCGCGCCGGTTTGATCCATCGCCTCGCGAAATCCGAAGACCCAGCCGTGCCCGAGCTCGGATCCCGCGTAGGAGATCAGCGCGTTCGAAGCCGGTTTGCGCACGCCGCGCCCGATGCGCTCGCCGACGACCAGCGCGGCAGCACCGGGCCACGAGCGCGCGAGGGCCAAGGCCGGAACGCTGAGTACGTTGATCGTGTATCCGAGCAGCGCCGTTCCCCAATACTTCCCGGTGCGATCGGCAGCGATCCCCGAGAAGTAGCGTAACCCAAAACCCAAGAGCTCGCCGAAGCCGGCAACAAAGCCGACCACCGCGCCGCTGGCGCCAAGAAATGCAAAAAACGGACCGGTGACGCTGCGGCCGCCTTCGTACGTCATGTCTGCGAACAGACTGACGAGGCTCATTAAGAAGACGAAGCGAAACGCGGTGCGCTTCGCGCTTATTGTGGAAGACACTTAACGGGGAAATTTACCGAGCGCGAGATGAAACACATCGCGTGCGCACGTTCGTGCAAGGCTGTTGCATCGTTCGAACGTTCGGGATCCGCAAGCTGCACGCGCGGGTGGAGAACGACTTCTTCAAACTCGCCGCTGCCGTCGGCATTGGCCCGCATGGTACCCTCGGCCTCATCCTCGTAGGCGGTCACCACGATCTTCGCATCCGCGCACAAATGCAAAAACCACAACATGTGACAGGCGGAGAGCGAGGCGACGAGGAGTTCTTCGGGATTATAGCGGCTCTCATCGCCGCGATACGCTTTTGCGCTCGATCCGGGGATTTGCGAGATCTTATTCGCTGACGTTATTTCGTGATCGCGCGAATACTCGCGGTACGAGTTCGTACCGCTTCCCAGGTTGCCGGTCCACCGGGTCGTGGTCTTAAAGTGATGTTTTGTCATCGTGAGGTATCGAACGACCGCGAGCTACCTTTAGTGCCGAAGTCCTGAGCCTGTCGAAGGGGGCCCTGACGTATCGAAGGGCTACCGTACCGTGATCATGCCCTTCATGTTGGGATGATACGTGCACACGAGTGCGTACGTGCCGGCTTTCTTGAACGTGTAGCTCCACGACTTGTGCTCGTCGAGATTTCCCGAATCAAACGTGCCGTTAGCTGCGGTCACGGTATGCGGAAACGGATCGTCGTTCACGAACTCCACGGTGTCGCCCACGCTGACGGTCGCCGACGCCGGTTTAAATGAAAAATCCGTAAGGTGTACGACGAGTGCGGGCTTCGGGGCCGCTGCAGTAAGCAAGGTAAGCGCGAGAACTGCGAGTGCGTACTTCATCGCACTACAGATTCGCGGCCCTACTGCAAAACCTTACTCAGGCTCTCCGCGATCGGGATCCTCGTGTCGAGGCTGGTGATTTTAAAGACCCGGTGAATGACGCTGGCCTCCGGAACGACCGCGCAGAGACGGTCGCCGTTTCGCTGATGCGCCCTGACGACAACTTGCAGCGCGGTGGAATCGAGGAAGGTGCAGGTCGCCAAGTCGATGACCAGCAGCTTGTCCGGCTCGAGCGACTCTTCGGCAATCTTAACGGCCGTCTCAAACTCTTTGGCGTTGGAGATATCGAGCTCGCCGAAGACATGCAGTACTATGACAGCATCAAACTCTTCGCGTATAAATGCCGCGTTCGGGTGATACGAGATTCTAGCGCCCACCTTTCCAACCACTAGTATAGTGCCGGCGCGGCAAGATTCAAGCGGGGATTCTAGGCGCTCTCCGTTATGGCATGTCCTCTGAACGCCCGAGCCGCCGCCATCAGCGGACCTTGCACCTCGTAGAGGGGCCGCTGGCGTAAGAGGAGCAGCGGCACGGCGTCGTTCAGGTGCGGGTTGACGCCCTGGAACCAGGCTCGCGCAGTGTGGCGGTCGCTCTTTTCGCAGATAATCCACGCCAACTGAAGCGCGAATCGCAACACGTGCGGGCGCTGCGGCTCGCGGTCGGTCATCCACTGTTTGACGGCGCGTGCCTCGCTGACGCCGCCGATCGCGGCGACCATGGTGGCGCCGAGCGCCTTTTCGAGCTCGCGAACTACGTCGCGAATGTTGCTGGACATCGCGTGCTCGTGGGCCCGGAACTCGACCGGGTGCTCCTCCGATAAGGCCTTCATGACACCCCATATACCCACCGGAATCCCAGGCCAAATACCAACCAGGCCATCGCCATGCTGTCCAAGACCGCCACGGACCAATGCCCTCGACCGGGTACCCCTCGACCGGGCGCGGAACGCTGAACGCCCTCGCCGCTCGAAAGGAGCCCGCCCAATGTTTTGTGTGGTCCGCCAATATAAGATGAAGCCCGTTGAAGACTTCACCAAGCTGATCGACCAAGTCCGCGACGGGTTCTTACCAATCGTTTCGAAGGCGCCGGGCTACGTCGGCTACTCCGTGGCGCGTACGACGGACGGCGATCTCGTTACAACGGGGTTCTTTCAAGATCGCGCCGGCGCCGATGAGTCCGTTCGTCTTGCCGCAGATTGGGTTAAGGAGAACCTGGCTTCGGCAGTTGACGGACCGCCGCGAATCATGGAAGGCGAAGTGCAATTTCACGAGCGCCGCACCGGCGAGCCGGCGTACGGCTTGCTGCGCCGCGGTAAGGTGCAGGCGGGCAAGTTTCATGAGATGGTCGCCTTTATGCGCGACAAGTTCGTGCCGATGGTTTCCGGGGTGCCCGGGTTCGTCAACATGTCCATGACGCAAGTCGGGCCGGATGAGTTCATGACGCTGAGCACGTGGCGCGATCGCGACAGCGCGCACGAAGCGACACGCCGTGCCACCGCTTACATGCAAGAAAACGCCGGCCATTTGGTCGCCGGGCCGCCCGAGATGATCGAAGGTGAGCTTAAACTACGGCACGTCGACGAGGCAGTACTCCGGCCGTAACCACGCGCTTCATACCGCTGCGGCCTCTGCTGCGCTGACGCGATCGACCTGCTTGAGAAAGTCTTCGGCCGGCGTCTCGGAAGTTTGGCCGCCGGCCTGTTGCCAGCGAAGGATGAGCTCGTCGAAATTCTTTTCGCCGGCATCTAAGCGCATAGTATCGATCGCGTCAAAGCACCGTTCGATATAGGCGTAGTATTTCGCGAGACTTGGATTCGCTGCCGCCGGGATCTCGTTCCAGGCGGCCGCGACCCGGTCGTACAGATGCGTCTCGAAGAGATGCTTCAGAAGAGCGTGCCTCCAGCGGGGATACGTAATCGTGGCCATGTTCCAATTTGACTTGTCGCACCGGACGTCGCTGCGCAGCGCAACCGAACCGTTGGTGAACGTCATCGGATAAACCGCACAGACGCTAGGCCGGTTTGCGTAAATTCCGCAGCGCTGCACGCCGCCGGAGAGATGCATCAGGAACGTGCACGCGCGAGAGTTCTCTGAATTCTTTCCGAGATAGAGCGCGCTGCGCTCTCCATCAAGCATAAATGCGCCCGGTGCCGCGGGCATGTCCGGACCGATCGCCAAAAATTGCTCAAAAGGCAGTGCCTGCGCGCGCTTGATCCGCCAAGCGTCGTAGCCGGTCACGCGCACGACGACGTCATAACAGCAGAGTCCGGTACAGGCCGCGCAAGAGTCGCTCACGACGAATATGTGTCCAGCAGATAACGGCAGAAATCTTCGTATGTGATTGTTCCCGGCTGCGTCGTCTGCGCCACGTACTCGTTCCACGATTCCACAACGGCTACGTAGCGTTGGCGCGCTTCCTCTTGTAAGCGCAGTGCGTCGCGATCTCCCGGCTCGCCGGCGACGCCGGACCAATCGCAGGTGCAGCCGGATGTTTCGAATTGAATCTCGTCGTCAACGAGCTGCGCCGGAAACGTGCAGCACGTCGCGGGCCGTCCCTCACCTAAACCGCAGCGACCAGCGCCGCCGGGAGTGCGCACCAGAAATGTACAGAAGGGAGAGTCTTCTTCGCGCAGGCGAAGACGCACCAGCGCGGCACGGAACCGTTGATCGCTCTTATCAAGCGCGAATGCGCCGAACTCTCCGATACCGCATGGGAGTGCAGCCGTGAACGTCCATGGCGGGACTGCAAGCGTGCGGGCGATTCGTGCCAGATCGTCTCCGGTCACGAATACGGTGTAGTACGAGCAGCAAGTCTTGTCGGGACAGCGAAGCCAGTGGTCTAGTCGCGATTCAGTGCTTATTGCCTCGGCGCCAACTTGACGTAGAGCGGCAGGTTGGCTTGCGAAGCGCCCAAGTGCTGCTTATAGACGAACTTGTAGAACGAGCTCTCGCCTTTGACGTCGACAATCATTTTGTCGTTTGTGCTCCGTGCCGACTTATTCTGCGTGCTGCCCCAGCTGAACGACTCGACGCCGACGGCAAGGTCCTGATTGGCCGGTACTTTCATTGAATAGACGCATGTGCCCGGCGCTTTTCCAGGCATCGCGTTCGTCTTTGCGATGATAGGTCCGGAGCCGCCAACGCCCGAGCGAGCCGTCACGACGAGGCTTCTGCACTGGGCCGGTGTCATTTTGTTCGTCCAGTCAAACTTCTGGTAATTCAGGCTGATCAGCCCGTCAAGCTTAAGAAAGATAGGTTGGCTTTCTGTGGCGACAACCGACGTAACGGGAGGCTTCGCGGAGATCCCGGATGCGCGTACGACGCTGGGGACGGCCATTGCGAATGCGATTGCAAGGCACGCTAATAGAACGAAGAGACCGGACATAAAACCTCCGACCGAAGTAGCTGTCTCCTCGAGGTGCGCCTTCACAGAGGGCGCCTCCTTTGTTCGGCCAACCTACCGCGCGGGGAGGTTTCTTGATGGCCAAGCCTTTTTTTGGTTTTGCGCGTGCAGTGGGAGTCACCGTCGCGTTGATCGCGGTCGCCGGTTCGAGTGTTTCGGCGAGCAAACTGGTCCGCCAGAAACCGCTGAACGCCTTGCGAATCCCGCAATTCGTTGAGAACCTGCCGGATTTTTCCGTCCTCGGGCGAGTGAACGGCGACGTGCCCTACCGGGTGAGGTTTGAAGCGTTCCAGCAGAAAATTCTGCCGTCTTCATTTTATGCGACATTGGCGGCGCCGTATTCCGGCGGCACCGCGGTCTACGGCTACGGAATAGATCAAGGTACGAAGCACTATCCGGCGTCGCCGATCAAGGGCCTGTATCCCGGATACACCGTCGTTGTAACGCGAGGTCATGGCGCCTTCGCGGATTACCGGAACAACCTGAGTTCGAACCTCGCTCGAACGCTGACCATCGATCAAAGTATCGATTGGGCGAACCCGGCACACTCGCCGATGTCGACGCGCGGCATGGGAAACGCCACGCCTTATCTCGGCGCGATTCCGGCCGTCACGCATTTGCACGGCGCCGAGGATCCTTCGGCTTTCGACGGCAACCCGAACTCGTGGTTCACGCCGGGAGTGAAGGCCCGCGGCCCCGGGTTTAGCACCAACGTTTACGGTTATCCCAACACCCAAGAACCGACGACGCTGTGGTTCCACGACCACACGCTCGGCACGACCCGGCTGAATGTTTACGCCGGCATGGAAGCCTTCTATTTGATCCGCGGCAACGGCGACGACGGCGTCCCGGGCGCGCGCAAACTTCCGGCCGGACGGCAAGAAGTCGAACTCGTTCTGCAAGACCGCCAGTTTGACACGAACGGCCAGCTCCTGTTCCCGGACGGCTATCCTTCGGGTTTGGACGGACCGCTGCAAAATCCGAAGCTGCATCCGTACTGGATGCCGGAATTTTTCGGCGACGTCATCACGGTCAACGGCAAAAGTTGGCCCAAGTTCAACGTTGCCGCGAAGCGCTACCGGCTGCGCCTTTTAGACGGCGCGAACGATCGTTTCTTCAACCTGCAGTTTTGCGTGACTACCTGCGAGACCAAAGCGCCGTTCTACGTAATCGGCAACGATGGCGGTCTGCTCGACAAACCGGTGAAGATCGATCATCTGCTGTTTTCGCCCGGCGAACGGTATGACATAATCGTCGATTTTGCCGCGTACCGCGGAAAAGCCATTACGGTCCGCAACGACGCCGTTACGCCGTATCCCAGCAAGTTTGCAAAATTCACGCCCGCACTGCAAGGCCAGGTGATGCGATTCATCGTCTCGCCGAGCGCTGCGGCCGACGTAAGCTACAATCCGGCTAGCGGTGCGCCGTTGCGCGGTGCGGGCAGCAGCGTAGCTCCGGGGCTGGCGAAGATCGTCCGGTTGCCCGGAACGAGAGGCGGTTTGCCGCTGAGCTCGCCGATTGCGGACGGAAAGAAGGTTCAAGTCTACCGTCAACTGACGCTGAATCCGATCTTTGGATCGGGCGGCTGTCACTGGCCCGGCGCAGGCAACGGCGACGTCATCAACACCATGCTGCTGAACAACACGAAGTTTAGCGCCAAGGCGACGGAGAAGCCGCGCGTGGGATCGACGGAAGTCTGGGACATCATCGACTTGAGCAACGACGACCACCCGATCCACGTGCACTTGGTGCAATTTCAAGTCATCGGCCGGATTCCGTTCGATCTGGCCGCGTACGGCCCCGCCTACTACGCGGCGTTTGGACACGGCCGGTGCAATCCCGAGTCCGGTCCGCCAAGACCGTACAATGTCCCGAATAGCGCCGGCGCCCTCGGCGGAAATCCTGACGTCACAAAGTTTTTCCTAAAGAGGACGCTGCCGTATTGTATGGACGACGGCACCGTGGATGGCACGAACGGACCGGCGAGACTTGAAGAGGGTGGCTGGAAAGACACCGTTATTGCTTCTTGCGGTCACGTGACGCGCGTTGTCGTACGCTTCACGCCGCAGGATCTGCCGGCGGTTGCCAACGGGAGAGCCATCGACTATACGGGGCAAAACAAATTCCCATTTGATCCGACCCAAGGGCCAGGTTACATTTGGCACTGTCATTTTATCGACCACGAAGATAATGAGATGATGCGCCCGATGATCGTTGTGAAGTGAACGGCGGCGAGAGCAGCGCGCACTTTTTGGTAGCCGCAGAGCCGCGCACGGCCGCCGCAAGCGACTTTGCGCAATGGGCGTCGCGGCTGCAGAAAGCGATGCTGGCGTTCAAAGGCGGTCTAAGCTGCGAGTTTTGGCCGCCGGCGCCGCCCGACCAAGAAGAGTGGGTTGCGACCATGCGCTTCGAATCGGTCGATGCGTTACGCGCGTGGCGGACTTCCGAAACATTCCGTGGGCTGATTGCCGAGGCCGAACCTCTGGTTGAAGACGGCCACGTTACGCAACTCGTCGGCGGCGCCGCCACCGAGTTCTACGTGCAGAACAGCGCGACCGAGGTGATCGTCACCGAGCTCAAACCCGGAAAGGAAGCGGAGTATCGCGATTGGGCCAAGCGCACCGATGAAATGGAAGGCACGTTCCCCGGCTTCCGCGGCTCCTACGTGCAAGCGCCGGAGCCCGGCGACAACGTGTGGACGACCCTGTTGCGCTTCGACACCGTCGACAAACTCAACGCCTGGCTCAACTCGCCGCAGCGTGCAGCACTGTTAAAAGAGTCCGAGGGCCTCACCAACCGCGTGCTCGTGCACCGCGTCGACACGTCGTTCCCGGGTTGGGTACCGAAGGATCCGGTTACCGGAAAATCACCGCCCGATTGGAAGACGGCGATCCTTGTCGTGATGGTGCTGTTTCCAATCGTCATGCTCGAGCTGAAATTTCTTTCGCCGCATTTACGTGTTTTGAACTCTGCCCTCGCAACGCTGATCGGCAACTCGATCAGTGTCGCCCTCGTCACCTATCCGTTGATGCCGCTGGCGATCAAGGCGTTTCGCTGGTGGCTCTTTCCTGACGGCCGGCCAAGCTGGGTGGGCCTTGCGGGACCGCTCGCGGCAGCGCTTATCTTCGCTATCGAACTCGCTGTGTTCTGGCGCCTTCTATAAAGGAAGCAACTCTCCATGAACCTCAATACCGTCAACGATATCAAGCGGCCCAAATCGGCGGATGAAATCCGTCAGTGGCGCGACGGCTTTGCGTGGCTGGCCGGCGGAACCTGGCTTTTCTCCGAGCAGCAGATTCATGTGGACACGTTAATCGATCTGCACACGCTGCAATGGCCGTCGCTTACCACCACGAAAGACGGGCTCGAGATTGCGGCGACCTGCCGCATCGCGGAATTGTACGCGTTCGAACCGCCGAAGGAGTGGGCGGCAGGCGCGCTGATCGGCGAGTGTTGCCGCTCGTTTTTGTCGTCGTTCAAAATCTGGAATGAAGCCACAGTAGGCGGCAACATCTGCATGTCGCTGCCGGCCAGTCCGATGGTGTCGCTGGCCGTTGCGCTCGAGGGAGTTCTCACGCTGTGGCCGCGCGACGGCGCGCCGCGCGAGGTGCTTGCATCGAACTTCGTGACGGGAAATCACGCCAACGTGCTTGCACCAGGCGAGCTCCTGCGCAGCATTCGGCTGCCCGCGGAAGCCCTTTCGAAACGTTTCGCATTTCGCCGTTCGTCGTTGACACATTTGGGACGTTCGGCGGTGTTGCTGGTTGGAACGCGCGCGCCGGCCGGCGATTTGATCTTGACGATTTCCGCCGCGACCGCACATCCCGTGCAGTTGCGCTTCAAAGGCAATCCGTCGGTAGCCGAACTCCGCAATGCCATCGACGCCGGCGTTCCCGATTCGTTGTGGTTTGACGACGTGCACGGTTCGCCGGCGCACCGCAAGCATTTGAGCTACCATTTCGGTGAAGAGATTCGTAAGGAGCTGGAGTAATGAAACTCAAGGTCAACGGCAAAGAGTTCTCCGCCTCTCCCGCGCCGGGTGAATGTCTGCGCATGTTCTTGCGCGACCTTGGCCACTTCAGCGTCAAGAAAGGGTGCGATGCGGGCGACTGCGGCGCGTGCACCGTGTGGGTGGACGAAAAACCTGTGCACAGCTGCCTCTATCCGGCTTTCCGCGCGGACGGGCGCGACGTTACGACGCTCGAGGGACTGGCACACGACGGCAAACTGCATCCGATGCAGCAGGCGTTTCTGGATGCCCAAGCGTTTCAGTGCGGTTACTGCACCGCCGGCATGATCATGACGGGTGCGGCCCTGACGGACGAGCAGAAAAAAGATCTGCCTCACGCGCTTAAGGGCAATCTCTGCCGCTGCACGGGTTACGGCTCGATCCGAGATGCGTTTGACGGGAAGACGAACATCGAGACCGACGGCGCGGGAAAGTCGAGCGGAACCAGCGTGCGCAATCCGTTCGCGGAAGCTATCGTTACGGGCCACGCGCGCTATACAACCGACCTTCCGTTGCCCGAGGGAACGCTGCATCTCAAGGTGCTGCGTTCGCCGCACGCGTTCGCGAAGATCGTTTCGATCGATAGCAGCAAGGCGATGGCCGTGCCGGGTGTCGTGGCGGTTTATACCTGGGAAGACGTTCCGCGTAAGTTGTACACGACGGCGATACACGAGGATAATCGCGTCGATCCCGACGATACGTACGTGCTCGACAACGTCGCGCGTTTCGCGGGTCAGCGGATCGCCGCGGTCGTCGCTGAAACGGAAGGCGCGGCCGAAGAAGGCTGCCGCAAACTCGAGGTGACCTTCGACGTCCTGACTCCGGTTTTTGATCCGGAGGAAGCGATGGTTCCCGGTGCGCCGGCGCTGCATGACCGCGGCGGCGACACGCACATCTTGCATCCCGAAAAAAATATTTTTGTCGAGATTCACGGCGAAGTCGGCAGCGTCGCCGAGGGCTTCGCGCAGGCTGACGCAATCTACGAGGGCGACTACGACGCGCCGCGTCAGCAGCACGTCCACCTCGAAACGATGCAGTCGCTGGCCTGGCGCAGCGAAGACGGACGCTTACACGTGCGCACCAGCTCGCAAGGGCCGTTCATCGTGAAGGGCAAGCTCTGCTATCTCTTCGGCATCTTGCCGGCGGATCTGCACGTCTTCACCGAACGCGTGGGCGGCGGCTTTGGCGGCAAGCAAGACATGATGAGCGAAGATCTCACGCTCTTTGCCGCGATGAAGACCGGACGTCCGGTGAAATGGGAGTTCACGCGCGAAGAGCAGTTCATCGGCGCGACGACGCGCCACCCGATGAAAGTTCACGTGAAACTCGGCGCCAAGAGCGACGGAACGCTGACGGCGATTCAGTATCGCATCGTCTCCAACACAGGCGCGTACGGAAATCACGGCGGCGAAACACTGGCCAACGGCATGTCCGGTCCGTGGGCTATCTATAGATGCCCGAATAAAAAGGGCGACGGCTACGCGGTCTATACGAATCTGCAGTGCGGCGGCGGCTTCCGCGGATACGGCACGACGCAGCCGACCTTTGCGATGGAGTCGGCGATGGACGAACTCGCCGATCTCTTGAAGATCGATCCGATCGAGATGCGCCGGAAGAACGTCGTCGGGCCGTCCGACAAGATGGAGGCGTTCTCGAAAGAGTCGTCCGACCTCACGATGGGCAGTTACGGGCTGGACCAATGTATCGACGCGATCGAAAAGGCGTTGGCCAGCGGGCGCGGCCTGAAGAAGCCGGCGGGCGACGATTGGCTCGAGGGAAGCGGAACAGCGATCTCCATGCTGGATTGCGTGCCGCCGACCGAGCAGCGATCGGGCTCGGAAGTTTCACTCCTGGCGGACGGAGGCTATCATTTCACGGTCGGTTCGGTAGAGATCGGGAACGGGTTGGTGACGGCGCAGCAGCAAGTCGTGGCGCAGGTCATGAATTGTCCGGCTTCGCGTGTCTCGCTCATCAATGCGGACACCGACAAGACGCCGTACGACAGCGGCACGTTCGCGAGCGTCGGCATGATGGTGCCGACCAAGGCCGTGGAAAACGCCGCGCGCGCGCTGCACGACAAGATCGTGTCATACGCCGCCCTATCGACGAAAACCAAACCTGAAGACTGCCGGATCGAGGACACGGTAGTGGTGTGCGGCAAACGCCGTGTGCCGCTCACGGAGTTGTATGCGTCGGCCGAAAAGGACGGCGAAGAACTTTCCGCGTTTCGCAAAGCGTACGGCTCTCCGCGGACGGTGGCATTTATGGCGTACGGTGTGCGGCTAGCAGTGCACCGCATCACCGGCGAGATTCAGATTTTGTTCAGCGCCGAAGCGGTGGACACCGGCACCGTCATGAATCCGAACCAGCTGCGCGGTCAATGCATCGGCGGCGTGGTGCAAGGCATCGGCTACGCGCTTCAAGAGAAGATGGTCTACAACGAGAACGGCGGCGTGATCAATGCGCAACTGCGCAACTACCGCATTCCGGCCTTTGCCGACGCTCCGGTCACTGAAGTCTTCTTTGCCGACACGTACGATGCCATCGGACCGCTGGGCTCAAAATCGATCGCCGAAAATACGATCAATCCGGTCGCGCCGGCTATCGGCAATGCACTCAAGGCGGCCACGGGCGTGCGCTTCACCGCGCTGCCGTTTACGGAAGACCGTATTTTCGCGAAACTGCAAGACGTCGAGAAGGCAACCGTACCGGCTTAAGGGCCGAACGCCAAGCCGGCCCAGTTCTTGCGGACGCACCGGGCGCTCATGGGGCAGCCGAATTTGGTTGTTGGCCTCGCCGGCGCCGTAACCGGGCCATCGAACCGCACGACGCCGCCGGTGCTATAGAGCTGCGCGTAAAGATTCTGCGCCGAATCAAACGCCAAGCTCATGGGAGCATCGCCGGCATGTAACGTGAACGCCGCGGTCTGGCCGGCAAAGAATGGCGGCAGATAGACCCCGATTTGACCCTTGAGCGCTCCATGTTCGAATCCGACGTACAGGCGGCTGCGCTGGTCTACCGCCAATGCGGTCGGTGCGTTTTTCCCAAGTGCAATTCGCGCAACCGGCGCCCCAGTGTAAGGAGCGGGAACGACATCTACGTAACACAACGTCGCTGCACAGCTCCGCGCACCGCCCGCATCGGCGATGAACATAATGCGGTTAACGATATCGAATGCGAGTCCCACCGGCTGCGTAGCATGCGTGTTTTCAGCAATGGCTTTGCTCGAGCCGGAAAACGGCGCACGGAACTCATAAACCTTCGCCGCGAGATCGTCCGTGATCCAAAGGTCCCCAAGGTCGTCCCACGCGATCTGCCGCGGGTGGCGAAGCCCGGGCGGCATGAACGCTATCGCCGGGGCCGACGCGCTTGAGAACGGCGGATTGTAGATGCTGATCGACAGCTTTCCGAAGACTGCGCCCGACGCAACTGCCAGTTTGCCCGTTGATGCATCGAACGCAATGGAATTACTGCAGGGCTGCGCGATCGCAGCGGTTGCAGACTGCGATGGCTTAAACGGTGGCGTAAGAATGAAGATTTTATTGGAGAAACATTGCGCGACGTACATGCGCGTGAATGATTGCGGTACCGCGGGTCTGGATGGCTTTGCGAGGATTATGTCCATCATCAGGCTGACAGCGCCGAAACCGAAGAATCCCATCCCTAGTACGCCCGAGATGAAGTAAAACCACCAATTGAATCGGTCTTTTTCCACCGGCCACATGTAACTGGGCCACTTCTGCCTGCTGAGTACATCCAGTGCATTTGACGTAAAAAGCGCGAACCAAGCGCAAACACCAAGTCCGGCGAAGAAGAAGATCGCTGGAAATATCTCATCCCAGTGTTGCACTATTCGAGCCAGTTGCGCAAAGTAGCCGCGTCTTCAATGAAAGCGGCTGGATCGTCCTCTCGTACGAACTCAAGGAACGCATATCGGGAACTGTCGTTCCAGGCGCAAACCCGGTCGAGCACCGGTTGCCAAAAAGTCTCCGCGGCTTGTAGCGGCAGGCGTTCGCGTTCGGGACCCCAGTTGAAGATGTGCAGATGCGAAAGGCGCGGCCGAAGCGCTTCGAGCTCCGCAATTGCAGCTGCGGTGTTGTTCCTCTCGGGTTGCCAATAAGCGGGCTGCCAATAGGTAAAGACGTTCGGATCGGCCGTTTCGTCCAGCAGCCGTAACGTTGAATCGAGTGAATCGGTGAGTGTTTCGCGATGAAACTCGAGCGAAAGCGTTACGCTTGCTTTTGCGGCCGCGAACGCGAATGCGCGCAAGGCCGCGACGCACTTCGCGCGATCTCGGGCAGTGACGTCGGTGGAAGCAATGCCGCGGCGGCCGGCCCAAATACGAATGTTTGGCGCGCCGAGCGCCGACGCGGTTGCGAGGACATCCGCGAACGCTTCGTTCGAAGTGACCCCGGCTTCGACGTAGCTCCCATACGAAGCAACGGTGATTCCGCAGGCGGCGCTTTCAGCTTTAACTGCTTTCGCGCGTTCTGCATCGCCGGCCGGCACGTGAATGTCGGCGCCCCACTCGATGCCGCGCACGCGGGCGCTGGTTGCAAGTTCGAGAACGTTCGCATAATCAAGTTTGCGGAACGTGACGGAACAGAGCCCCAGCTCCAGGGCCATTATGCGAGGTGCTCTAGCGCGGCGGCATCAATGCCGTGTGCGAGCGGCAGTCCGTGCGCGTAGCGATCGATCTCCTCGAGAATCGTTTCCGTTAGCCGGTGGGTCTCGGCCCCGGCCGCGCCGGCGATATGCGGTGTAAGCAAAACGTTCGGCAGCGAGTAGAGCGGCGAATCGCCGGGCAGCGGTTCGGGATCCGTTACGTCGAGCACCGCATCGATGCGGCCTTGCGAAAGGACTGCAGCAAGCGCTTCCGTATCCACGAGCGACCCCCGCGCCGTATTGATCAAGATCGCGCCCGATTTCATCGAGGCCAAGCCGCGGGCGTCGATCATCCGGTACGTCTCGTGTGTTTCCGGTGCGTGAATTGAAACGACATCAGACTTGGCAAGCAGTGCGTCCAGCTCTACCTTGCGTGCTCCCAGGCGTTCCGCTTCGGCCTTGTCTACGTATGGGTCGTATAAGAGAATATCGAACGCAAACTGTTTGAGCAACGCGATCACTTTGCGCCCCACGCGCGACGCGCCGATAATGCCGATTGTCTTGCGGTAGTTTCCGAGGCCCGGCGCATGATCGCGCAAAGGCCGCGGCCACACGTGAGACTCGCGATACGCGTCGCGCAGTTTGAGCGCCCGCTTGTTCATCAAGATGATCGCTGCGAGCGTGTACTCGGCGACCGGATCGGCGTTGGCTTCGGCTGCGCTCGTCACGAGAATGCCGCGCTGCCAAACCGCGGCGTCGAGAATGTTCTTGACGCTTCCGGCCAGATGCGCGATCAAGCGCAGCGCCGGCATGCGCTCAAGCGTCGCGCGATCGACGCGCGGCGCGCCCCAGCCGGTGATCAGCACCTCGGTTTGCGCTAGCACGGCGCGCGCGTCATCGAAGTGCTCGACCGGATCCGGCAACTGCAGGGTGACGAGCGATTCGAGGCGAGCGCGCTGTTCGGGCGCGATCGTGTCCGGGTTACGCGCCGGCGAGAAGGCGAGCAGTGTTTTTGGGCGTCGCGATGCGCTCACGCTCCGGCCATCTCCTCCGGCGGCGGCGTAACGTTGCGCATACGGATCGCGACCGGCACGAGTATGCCCAGCCCCACAAACGCAATCACCAACGCCTGTTCGATCGAAAGGTTTTTCAAATAAATGATGAGGGCGCCGACCGCCATGATCGCGCTTCCGAGCAGCTTGCGGCCGACGCCGCGCTCTTTGAAGACCAGCCATCCCAGCAACACGACGATCAGCGTGCCGGTTCGGCGCAGCGCCGCGTTTATCACGACCGGCATGACGGCATAGGCCGCATATTGTGAAACGAGCACGATCGAGTCTGAGAGTGAGAGCCAGAGTGTCGTGAGGGGCGCCTTAACGTACGGAGTCAGCGGATTGTCCTTACGCGCGAGCGCTATAATAAGGAAGAGCAGCGCTGTTCCAAACGCGTACCAGGTGCCTTCGGTGAACGGTCCGCTCATCAGCACGATTTTCTTTTCGATTGGTCCGGAGATGCCGTACAGCAACGCGACCGACATCATGTAGCGGCTTCCCGGATCTTTGACGACAGCCTTGAGCGGCTCCAGCCAACCTCTTGAGACCAGGTCGACGTGAATGGCAAACGTGCCGGCCACCACCAGAATGATGCCGATTAGGCTGGTGTACATTGGGACTTCGTGCAGCGTGAACCAAGCGACGAACAGCGTGAAGACCGGGATGAATGAGAGCAATGGTGCGGTTGTCGACATGGCCGATAACTGGAACGCTTTGAGGTGCGCCCACGACGCGTAGCCTAGAAATGCGGTGAGCACGAGGATATAAGCTGCGAACACACCGATGTTGGTGATGTGCTCGGGATGTCCGTGCGTAAAAAACCACCAGCCGACTAACGCGATCAGGATCGTCGAGATGGTCCTGTAGGCGAAGGTGACGGCCGTTGCGCTGTACCGCAGCATCATCTGCTTGCGGAAGACCTCGCCGGTGACGTTTCCGATGGCTCCGACCGTCGCCATCGTCAGGCCGAAGGTCGAGAGTGGTTCGCCTCCGCTCAAGCGAGCGCGCCGCGAGACTTCATCGTAGGGACGTTGAGTTTTTTCAGCAGATCGCGGATCTCTTCGTACTCCGAACGTGATACGGCCGTGATGGGCGGACGCGGCGGTCCGGCCGCGTACCCTAGGATCTCCGTTGCTGCCTTCATTACGGAGACTTCATAGCCGCGCTTGCGCGCGCGCAACTCGTAAAACGGCCGGATTGCCGTTCGATGTATTTCTTGAAAGCGCGCGCGGTCATTCTTCACGGTCGACCACAGCTCGGCCGCGATCTCCGGCCAGAAACACGCCATCGACGATGTGAAGCCCTCGGCGCCGGCTGCCGCGTACGGCGCGAGCAAATCGTCACCGACGCCTCCCAGCCACGCCAGGCGACCGGGGCCTAACCGGTCGATGACATATTCGCGGATGCGCATGAATGTGCGGATATCGCCGCGGCCGTCCTTGAAGGCAGCGAAGGTCGGCGCATCTTTGGCAAGACGCTCGACGAGGTCGGGCGTAAAGTACGCGGCGTCGCGCGCATACACTGCGAACGGCAGCGGCGTGGAACGTGCAATCTGCATGTAATAATTGAAGAGGCCATCTGCATCGGGGTTTTGGTAGTACGGCGGTAGGACAAGTATGCCGTCGGCTCCGTTCGCCTCGGCACTCCTGGCGAGTTCCGACGCCGCGCGCGGCCCGAATCCAACGGAGGCGATCACGGGCTTGCGTTTGTTAGCGGCCTCGACCGAGGCTTTCGTAATTGCGGAGCACTCGGCTTCCGTGAGCGAAAACAATTCGCCCGTTCCGCTCGGAGCGACGATTGACGCGACACCGCTGGACGCGATCATCTCTAAATTCGATCGAACGCCGGCAATATCCACGCTGCCGTCGGATTGGAACGGCGTAACCGGGAAAGCGATGGCACCGTTGAACATTACGACGCTCCTAACTTCACTTTGTCCAGCCGTGGCATCAGGACTTGAATCACGCCGAGCGCGAGCAGATACGCAACGGCCGGAAATAGAAAGACAAACGCGTAGCTGTTCGTATAGAAGAGAACGAAGCCCATCCCTTTGGCGGCGAGCAGGCCGCCAAGCGAGCCCGCCAGCTGGCCGATGCCGACGACCGAGCCGACGGTTTTAGTCTCGAACGTATCGGACGTGAGCGTGAACAGATTCGCGGAGAATCCCTGATGCGCGCCGGCTGCCAAACCGATGACGCCCACGACGAGCCACAGCGAGGCAATGTGCGTGGCAAAGGCGATCGGCAGTACGCAGAGCGCGCAGATCAACATGGTTAGTTTGCGTGCGCGGTTCGCGCTCCAGCCATTTTTTATGAGCGTTGACGAAAGCCAGCCTCCCGCGACGCTGCCCAAAGCCGCGCAGACGTAGATCATCGCCAGCGGCAAGCCGAAGCTCTTCAAATCCAGCTGACGCGTCCGGCTGAAGAAGTCCGGCAGCCAAAACAGATAGATTGTCGTCCAAACGGGATCCGTCAGGAGCTTCGCGATCGCGAATCCCCACGTCGCGCGGTGAGGAAAGACGTCGATCCACTTCGAGCGCTCTTGTTTGGTCGGGATGAGCGGAATAGCTTTTTCCCGTTCGGGCTTGCGGTGCAGAAATAGCCAAAACGCAAGCCAAATGAACCCGAGCAGTCCAGTGCCGATGAAGCCCGCGCGCCACCCGAAATTCAGCACGACGATCGGCAAGAGAAGCGGAGTAATGATCGCGCCGATTGCCGTTCCGGAGTTGAAGAGGCCCGTTGCAAACGCGCGCTCGCGAGCCGGAAACCATTCGGCGGCGGCTTTAATAGCAGCCGGAAAGGACGCCGACTCGCCGATGCCCAGCACGACCCTCACGCCCATGAAACCGGCGACGGTCGAGACAGCGGCATGCGCCATCTCGGCCAGACTCCAAACGGCGATCGAGAGCGAGAAGCCGCGTTTGGTGCCGAGGTAATCCATCACGCGCCCCATGGCGATCGCGCCGAAACCGTAGGCGAGCGTAAACGCGAACACGATGTTGGAATAGTCGATGTCGTTCCAGTGAAACAGTTGCGTCAAAGTCGGCTTGAGGAGCGCCAGCGACTGGCGATCCATGTAGTTGATGATCATCGCGACGAAGAGCAGTGCGCAGATCGTCCAGCGGTGGCGGTTCAAGCTCGCCAGCGTTGACTTCATACGCACGCCTCCGCAACGAATTGGTTGTAGCGTTCCACTGCAAGCCGGACGACGTTATCTTGATTTTCCGTCCAGAGACGCGAATTAAGAACCTCGATCTCAATAGGCCCTGTGTAACTCGCGGATTCGATACTTGAGCCCAGGCGCGCGAAGTCGATGCAGCCGTCGCCCATCATGGCGCGCCCGGCAGCCACATCTTCATAGCCGTCGGGCGTTACCCAGTCGGCGACCTGATAACTGAAGATCGTCTCGCCGGCTCGCGCAATTTCGCGCTCGACTTGTGCATCCCAGAAGACGCAGTACGCGTCAACGACGACGCCAACGACGTCCTTGGCTCCGAGTGCATCGACTAGATCATTCGCCTCGCTTAACGTCGTGATCGCGCTGCGCTTCGCAAGCAGCATGGGATGGAGCGGTTCGATGCCGAGTTTAACGTTTGCGGTGCGCGCATAAGGAACGAGCGAAGCGATGCCGTCCTCGATCTGGGCGCGGGCGCCGGACAGATCGCGCCCGATCGGCGGACCGCACACCAGCACCAGCACGTCGGCGGCGAGGATCGCGGCTTCATCGATCGCGCGAAGGTTGTCGTCATAGCGCGCTTTCTTTTCGTCGGCGCTGCCGGTGGGGAAAAAGCCGCCGCGGCAAATGCTCGAAACACGCAAGCCGCGCGCCACGATCTCCTCGGCCGCGCGTTTTGCGCCGGTCTCGGCTATCTTGTCGCGCCAGAGTGCAATCGATGGTATGTGGTGACGAACGCAAGCGTCGGCCGCTTCGATCAGCGAGAGCGGCTTGACCGTGTACTGGTTGAGGCTTGCGCGCTCGAGGCTCACGGGCAGCCTGCCAGTTCGAGCACGGGCTTCATGCGCGCTACCGCACGTTCGGGATCCGCCAAAAGCGCGGCCGCATCGGCGAGCTGAAAAACGCGCGCCAGATGTTCGATGGAGCGCGCGCTTTCCAAACCGCCGACCATACGAAAGTGATTTTGATGGCCGTTGAGATACGCCAGAAAGACGATGCCGGCTTTGTAGGCGTAGGTGGGCGCTTCGAAAATGGCGCGTGCGAGCGGCACCGTGGGGGCGAAGATGAGGTCGTATGCGGCTCGGTCGCCGCGATCGCGCGCCGCCAGGGCTGCACTCGCTGCCGGTGCGATCGCCGCAAACACGCCGAGTAATGCGTCACTGTGCCCCTGCTCGTCACCCGCGATCAGTTCCGGGTAATTGAAATCGTCGCCCGTATAAACGCGTACGGGTTTTGGAATCTCACGCCGGAACGCAACCTCGAACGAGGCGTCGAGCAGAGAGATTTTTATCCCGTCGATCTTGGGCGCGTGGCGAGCGATAATGCGTTTGACTGTCTCAGCTGCGGCCGTCAGGTCGCGCGAGCCCCAATACCCCTCGAGCTGCGGATCGAACATCGCGCCGAGCCAGTGCAGAATGACCGGGCGCTTCGCCGCCGCGATGACGCGATCGTACACGATCTCGTAGTCTTCGGACGACTGTGCCGTTTTGCACAGCGCGCGGCTGCACATGAGAATCACGCTTCCGCCGCGCGACTCAATGAAGTCGAGCTGCTCGAGATACGCTTCGATAATGCGATCGAGTGTGAGTCCCCTCGATACCTCAGGATGACAACCGGATGCCTCACGATGACAATTCAACTGGTCTGTGCCGGCGCCGCACGTGATTAGGCCGCCTACGGTTTTCGCTTCACGCAGCGAACGATCGACGAGTTCTTGCGTGAGCGGCCAGCTCAATCCCATACCGCGTTGCGCGGTGTCCATCGCTTCGGCGACGCCGAGTCCCAATGACCAAAGATAATGCCGGAAGGCCAGCGTGCGCTCCCAATCGAGTCGCGGATCAACGAGCGGATCGCCCGCCAGCGGATCGGCCACCACGTGCGCGGCTGCAAATGCAACACGCGTTTTGAGTTTGCGAGCTGTCGCAAACTCGGAAGACGATCGCCCGCTCAAGCGATAACTCGTTATAGTGCCGTTGGCGTCGGGCAATCTAACGGCGAGGGTGGTTGCGTTCACGCTGTTAACTTCGGAACGTCGAGCCAGCGGCGTTCCGACCAAGACTGCAATGCGATCTCCGCAAGCTGTACGCCTTTGGCGCCGGCGAGAAAGTCCCACGGAAAAGGTGTGTCGAGCGCGATGTGTTTGAGGAAGAGTTCCCACTGAACGCGGAAGGCATTGGCAAAGGTTTCCTTGTCGGACACCGGCAGCCAGCCCTCGCGAAACGGAATCGTGTTCGGCTCGTCGGGATTCCAAACCGGCCGCGGAGTGTTGCCGCGCGTCTGTACCACCACGTCGCGCAAGCCTACAACTGCGCTAGCCTGAGTACCGTCGATCTGAAACTCTAGCAGTTCGTCGCGATGGACGCGCACGCACCACGACGAATTGATCTGCGCGACCACCCCGCCCTCAAGTTCGAACGTTCCGAAGGCTTCGTCGTCGGCCGTAGCCGGGTATGGTTTTCCGTCTTCGTCCCAGCGCTTAGGAATGTGCGTCACGCCGTAGGCCGAGAGCGCGCGAACCTCGCCGAAGAGATTGTCGAGCACATACCGCCAGTGGCAGAACATGTCGACCATGATGCCCCCGCCGTCTTCCTTGCGGTAATTCCACGATGGACGCTGCGGGGTTTGATCGTCGCCTTCGAAGACCCAGTAGCCGAACTCGCCGCGAACGGAAAGTGTGCGGCCAAAGAAACCGGCGTCGATAAGACGCCGCAGTTTGATCAAGCCCGGTAAAAACAGTTTGTCGTGAACGACGCCGTTCTTGATGCCGGCAATCTTGGCTTCGCGCACTAACCCCATTGCGGTTGCCAGATCCGGTGCAATCGGCTTTTCGCTGTAGACGTGCTTACCGGCTTTGATGGCGGCGCGAATTGCCTGCGGACGCTCCGCCGTGACGAGCGCGTCAAAGTACACCTCGACATCGGGATCCGCCAGCACGGCATCGAGATCCGTGCTCACGCGCGCGATGCCGCAATCGTCTGCGAGTTTGCGCAGTTTTGCTTCATTGCGTCCCACCAGCACTGGCTCGGGCCACAGGATGCTGCCGTCCGGCAACGCGACGCCGCCGTCTTGACGAATCGCAACGATCGAACGAATCAGATGCTGGTTGCGGCCCATGCGGCCGGTAACGCCGTTCATGGCGATGCCGACCGTGCGACGTTTTGTGGTGGCCATCGCTTACTTCAGGCGGTCGAACATCGAAAAGACTCTCGTCTCCGCCGCTTGTGCGGCGACGGCATCGTACGCCGGATGCGTGGGAATGGAAAAATTATGCCCGGCGCCCGGATAGACGAAGACTTCGGCCTGCGGGTCGTTCTGCAGCGCGCGTTTCACTGCGTTCACTTCGCTCATCGGCGCGACCGAATCGCTGTCGCCGTAGTGTAAACTGATGGGCGCGTCAGCGTGCTCGAGTTCAGCGATGTGCTGGCCCGCTTCGGAGGCGTGATATGCGCCGGCCGCATCCACGTCACCGTCGATTGCCGCCAGCAGCGCGTAGCGTCCGCCGAAGCAGATCCCGAGCGCGGCGACCTTCCCGTTGCACTCAGGCATGGCGCGCAGCTCCGCGATCGTGGTTTTCACGTCGCGGCGCAGTTGATCCACGTCCACCTTTTTCTTGCGGTCGACCGCTTTGCTGTAGTCGTCGCCCGTGCGTTTTAGCGCGCCGGGCAGTATTCGGGCAAAGAGATCCGGCGCGACGACCACGTAGCCGCGCTGCGCATAGCGCCGCGCAAACTCGCGGATGTCGTCGTCAACGCCGAAGATAGATGAGAGAAGAACGATCCCCGGTGCCGGCGTTACATCGGGGATCGTTGTCTGCATTCAGTTTCCGATTCTCCTGGTGAATTGGATGACGAATCGCGTCGGACCGATGTTTAATCCGTTGGTCAATCCGGCCAGCGTGGGCCGTGCCGGATTCTGTCCTGCGATGGTTGGTATCAAGATGCCCAAGTCTTGTTCGGTATAGCCCTTGGGATAGGCGTTGAAGAGGTTATATGCGGCAAACTGAATTGAGCCTTCGCGTAGGCCGCCTCGCAGGGGATAGGTCAGACCGGCGCTGGCTACCAAAAATGCCGGACGGTTGTACGTGTTGTTGTTGCCGTAGTATTGATCGCCGAACCAGTACTTGGTGCCGTTGCTGGACGTAAAACTCAACTCGGCATACGCCTGCGAGTAAGGAATGGCATTGCGCGCCGTACCGGTGACGTTGCCTTGCGAGGTGTTGACGCCGGTTCCGCCACCGGGAACCAGGTAGTTAACTCCGGGAATCTCCGCCAGGTTGCCACTCGGGTTGATGCATCCCGCCGTCGTCGTCGGCAAGCCGTAGACGTAGCATGGGATGTCATACGGATACGACCGCTGCAGCGCTCCGCTGAGTAGGTAACCCCATCCTCGCGACGGAGCGCGGACGAGCGAGAACTCAACGCCCATCATCTTCGCCTTGGCGACGTTCGTCGGACCTGTGATAAAGAGCGGCCATGTGCCGTTGGTGCCGTCGTCGGCGGTTCCGTTGAGGAAGCCGCCGCCGCCTGCGCCGATCAGATATTGATTGAAGATGTTTTGCAGATACCCATCGACCGAGAGCACTGTGCCGCCGTCAAAGAGCCGGAAGTCTCCGCCGACGTCGTATCCGAACGACGTTTCGGGCTGCAGATTTGGTGAAGCTTCGGTTTGCGTATAGAAACTGTTCGCGCCTTGATTGACGAACGTAGGCAGAACCGCGGCTCCCGGAATATGCGAGCCGCTGCTGAGAATGCCGAAGATGTACGGCGGCGCGATCGAACTGCCGGCCGAGAACCGCAGCGACATCCTCGAGTTGGGCTGGTACGTCAGCCCGATCCGTCCATCGAAGTGCGAACTCGCCGTGTCCTGAAAGCTGAATCCGTTGTCGAGCGAGATGTGGAATAGGTATCTGTTCTGGTATAGGCTTACAATCGCGTTGAACTTCGGAGAGAGCTGGAAGTTCCCACGCTCCATATAGGAGATGAAGGATTGCTTGTCCCCCGGCGGGACAGGCATAATGTCCGGCATATTTTGGTAGTAAAACTGCTGAACTTTCGTTTCGTTCGAGTCGTAAGAGAACGTGTACACGTTCGGACCGGCGGTCAAGAAGAACTCGAGGGTTCCGCCGAGGATGCGGTCTTTTTCGTTGGAGGCGAAGTACGCGCAGTTCGGTACGCCGGTGTAGTTGTTGCAACCGCTGATGCCCGTCTGTTTGAGTCCGACGTACCCGGGCGAGCCGACATTGCACGCCAGGCCCAGCACGGTGGACGAGGCCACGCCGGTTTGCCTCCCGGCAGCGTTGAGGCCGGTGGCTCCGGTTCCCGTTGCTGACATGTAGTAGCCATTTGCCGACGGGTTGGCCGGATTGAAGTTCGGGTTCAAACAGTAGGGGCTTTGTTGCGGGCCCGGACCGTACGTGATCGGTTCCAACTGACCGTTGTAGATGATGGGATTGGCTTTGTTTGTTCCGGACCCGCCGCAGCTGGCCGAATAGTTATTGCCGTAAGCTGCGTTCAGCCCGGTTATCCCGGTAGCGCCATAACATGGAACGAACGATCCATAGACCTGCGCATATGTCGTGGTCGTGCCATCGGGCGAGTCGACCGTATTGCCGGCGATATTCGTCGTGACGGCCGAGAAGGCTCGCCCAAGGAATGTGATATTCTTGCCGATGGAGGTGCGCAGATCGAGCTGGTTGATCGGTTCGTCCTGATGGCGGAGCTGTTGCGGGATAAGGAAGTTGTCGTCGTACACGAACTGTCCGCCGACGGGCACGTTGTACGAAGCACCCTGCACGGCCGAGATCTGGGCCGCCGTTGCGTTGTTCATGTTCAACACGGGGTTGAAGAATGTGTTGGCCTGCCAAAGGTGGTTGCCGTTTTCGTCGGTTTGTCCGTGCGTCGCCATGTACGTATACGTCAGCGATGTCGCGTCCGAGAGTTTGTAACGCAGTTTTAGGAGTTGCGCCGTCTCGTTATTGAACGTCGACGGGGTTCCGCAACACGCGTACAATCCTGTTTCACCGTAGTTGTTTTGGTTGACCGTCAGCGGATTGAGAATGTTCAAACCATGGTTGGCTGCAGTCGGTGCCGGCGGAGCGACCGGACTCACGTTGTTGTCGACGTACGCGAAAGCGCCGGTCGGTGCAGCGCCCGTTGATTGGCGCGCGCCCGCGGTTCCGACATTCACCCATTGTCCAAGCGGATACGCCGTGCGGAAGTTCTGCAGATAGCCGTTCTGGCCGTTGCTCGCGTAGACGGCTGCATATGAGAGGCGGCCGACCGTACCGGTAGAGCGCATGCTGAATGTTTGGCTGCCCCAGGTGTCGATGCCGAAACGCAGCGTCGTTACGGGTTTCAGCGTTGGTTCGAGCGTGACATAGTTCACGGTTCCGGCGATCGCGTAATTGATCGAAGGCGTCGTGGCTCCCGGCCCCTTAACAATTTCGACGTTCTGGAAGAGTGCCGGATTGAGATATTGTGACCGGAATCCGCCGCCCACGCGTGCGACGGCGTGGCCGTCGATCATCGAGGCGGTTTCGTAGGTTTGTGCTCCGCGAATGTTTGGATACGAAGCTGCGCCCGGCGCAGCAGGGTTGTTATTCGCCGACTCGTGCGCGGTTGAGAAACCCGGAAGTTGGTCGAGTACCTGCATGACCTGCGCTTGGCCCTGCTGCGCGAAAACATCGGCTCCGACGCTGACCTGTGACGCCGCCGTATTGTTGAAACTGCCGCGTCCACCGCGCGCGCTGGAGGTGACTTGCGCGATCGTGCGGAGAGAGTTCAGCGTGACGGGCTGCAAGCCGACCGTCGCAGTGTATGACGATCCCGCCAACACGACGTAGTCCGTAATCCGCTGCGTGACGAACCCGTTCGCCGTGGCGACTAGTGTATAGACGCCAGGCGCGACGTTGCCGATGGTAAAGGAGCCGCGAGCGTCGGTCGTCGTCTTATAGGAACTTACTCCCGACAACGAAACCGCCGCGCCGCTGATGGGCGCGCCGGTGTCGCTGTTGCTGACAACGCCGGTGACCGTTCCGGCCGTGCTCGTCTGAGCAAGCACCGGAGCAATCGAGGTAAATACAAACACTGCCGCGAGCAGTAACGTCACCAACCTAGTCATAACGAGCGGTTCCTTTCACCATAAGCGAATTCCAGTACGAAGTGCAAGACTCACCACGCCGGTACGATTCTCTCCCATTGTGGATCGACGTGTTTGCGCATTTCATCCGCATCGTTGCGCCTGCGGTATGGGGTCTTTTCATAGCGCTCGCGTGCGCGCGCGAGCTGGTCGTAATCGAGCGTAGCGCCGATTCCCGGCGCGTCCGGTACGCGAACGGCACCGTCCACAATAGGGACGCGGCCGCCAACAATGATTTCATCGTCTGCGCTTTGCCACGGATAATGCGTGTCGCAGGCATACGTTAGCTGCGGCGTCGCGGCTGCCGTATGAGCCATGGCGAGCAGCGAGACACCCAAATGACTGTTCGAATGCATGGACAATCCGAGCCCGAACGTTTGGCAAATGCGCCCGAGCTGTGTTATCGCTCGCGGGCCGCCCCAGTAATGATGATCGCCCAAGATGATCTGCGCGGCGTCGCACTGCAGTGCGGCGGGAATATCCGCAAAACTTGTGATCGCAACATTGCTCGCCAGCGGAATCGAGCAGTTAGCCGCGCGCATCTCCGACTGCAGGGAACCCATCCCCGGTATTCCGGGAACCGGATCTTCGAGATACTCCAGAATGCCCGCCAGCCGTCCGGCGACCTGCAGCGCCGTTGGAATGGACCACGCGGCGTTGGGATCGATGCGCAGCGGCGCGCGCGGAAACGCATCGCGCAATTGGAGAATGGTTTCGATCTCGATGTCGGGCGGTAAGACGCCGGCTTTGAGTTTGTACGTGCGAAAGCCGTGGAGCTTGGTTAGCGTTCTAGCCTGCTCGACGATGTCGCCGGGCGCCATACATTCGCCGAACCGATCGTCGCGCGCGTCGCTGCCCTCGCCGCCGCCGCCGGCATGCTTATAAAAGAGATAGGCGCTGAACGGAATCGAGTCCCGTACGCGCCCGCCGAGTAAATCGCACATCGGCCGCCCGATAGATTTGCCGATTAAGTCCAGCGCCGCAACTTCGAGCGCCGCATAGATTCGCAACTCCGCGTCGTGGCGGTTTTCGCCCGGGACATGGTAGGTTTGGCTGCGGTCGACCGGCCCGTTTATCGAGAGCGGGACCAGCCCGGCCAGCTTGCGGCCGACCCGCTGGGAGAGCCCCGTCAGGTCGTAGGCGTCGGACCCCACAACGGTTTCCCGGATTCCCTCGAAACCGGCGAGGGCTTGCTCGCCTCCGTGGGTCTCGGCGATGCCGACGATGCCGTCCTCGCTGCGGAGTTCAATGATGGAACGAAGCGCATAAGGGGCGTGGAGCCCGTACGAGCTGCGCAGAGGCGGGTCGGCAAAGGCGATCGGCGTAACCGTCATAGCGACGATGCGAATAGGCTGCAACCCCTTAATCTGTCTGCTTGTCAGACAGGATGATGAGATGACGGTTAGAAACCAACCTATCCATCACCTGCTGGCATAGAATGCTATTACATGGGACCTAAGGCCCAAGGTGGTCAATTGAAGCGATTGGTCCGGACAGGCCTCGAGCCGATCGAACGGCGTTCCGTCGTAGACGAGCTCGTCACGAGCCTAGGCGAGTACATCGTGCAGCACGGCTTGCAGCCCGGCGAAAAGCTTCCGCCGGAGCGCGAGTTGATGGAATCGTTGCGCGTCGGGCGTTCATCACTGCGCGAAGCCATTAAGGCATTGTGCGCGGTCGGCGCGATCGAAGTGGTCGCCGGCGGAGGCATGTACGTCGGACGCGGCGGATCGAAAGCTGTTTCGCGGCCGCTCTCGTGGGCCGTCTTTCTGAACTCGTCAAGCATTCGGCAAGCGATTGAAGCGCGCGAATTGATCGAGGTCGAACTTGCTGCGCTGGCCGCGGAGCGCGTCACCGACGAGGAACTCGAAGAGTTGCGCCGCTGTATTGTGGAGATGCGCTCCGCTGCCAGCGATACCGAGCGATATCTCGCCGCCGACATCACCTTTCATTTGGCGATCGCTAGCGCTGCCCGCAACGACATCTTGTATTACGCGCTCGAGATGCTGCAGCACGTCGTGCGAGCCTGGATCAGGCGAATATTGCGCGACGCGAACGGCGAGCCCGTTTCGCTCGACGAGCACACGGCAGTCTACGACGCGCTTGCGCGGCACGATCCTGCCGACGCGCGCCGGTTTATGAAAGAACACATCAGCGCGGCTAGCCGGCGTTTGTTGGCGGCATCGGGCGAACTCACCAAAGAACAACTACGATGAGCGTCGCGACGGCCGTGCATGGAAATTATATCGGGGGCGAATGGCGCGACGGCGCTGAGACGTATCGCAGCGTCAATCCGTCCAATACTTCCGACGTCGTCGGCGAATATACACGCGGCGATCGCGACGACGCGAAGAAAGCGATAGAGGCGGCGCGAGCCGCATCTCCGGCGTGGTCGCGCTCCAATCTTCAGCAGCGTTTCGATCTGCTCGATCGCATCGGCAGCGAGATTCTCTCGCGTGCGCAAGAGCTCGGAACGCTTCTGTCGCGCGAGGAGGGGAAGACACTTCCCGAGGGCGTCGGCGAAGCGACGCGGGCCGGCCATATCTTCAAGTTCTTTGCGGGCGAAGTCTTGCGACTGAGCGGCGAGCTCGTGCCGTCGATGCGTCCGGGAATCGGCGTCGAGATAACCCGCGAGCCGGCCGGCGTCGCGGCACTGATCACACCGTGGAACTTTCCGCTGGCGATTCCCGCTTGGAAAATCGCACCGGCGCTAGCGTATGGCAATTGCGTTGTTTTTAAACCCGCCGAGCTCGTGCCGGCCTGCGCCTGGGCGCTCAGCGAAATCATCGTTCGCAATTTGGCGGAGATCTACGGCGCCTCGGCCGCGGGAGCGTTTAACCTCGTGATGGGCAGCGGCTCGAGGGTTGGCGACGCGTTGGTAACCTCGGCGGGTGTGGACGCGCTGAGTTTTACCGGGTCGGTTGCCGTGGGCAAGTCGTTGGCGGTCAAGGCCGCAGATCGTTTCTTGCGCATTCAGCTGGAGATGGGCGGTAAGAATCCGCTCATCGTTCTCGACGATGCGGATCTCGACGTTGCCGTGAATTGCGCTGTTCAAGGTGCGTATTATTCTACGGGCCAGCGCTGCACGGCGAGCAGCCGTCTGATCGTGACGCAAGAGATCCACGACCGGTTTGTGGCGGCGATGATTGAGAAGATGAAGACGCTCGTGGTCGACGACGCGCTCAAGCCCGGAACGCATATTGGCCCCGTGGTAGACGAGCGTCAACTTGCGCAGGACGTGTCGTATCTCGAAATCGCGGAAAGCGAAGGCGCCCGCCGCGCTCATGGCGGCGAGCGTGTCGCCTGCGGCACCGAGGGCTACTATCTTTCGCCGGTTCTTTGGACGGAAACTACTCCGGAGATGCGCATCAACCGCGAGGAGATATTCGGTCCGGCGGCTGCGGTGATTCGCGTGAAGGATTACGACGACGCGATCGCCATCGCCAACGACACAGAGTTCGGACTATGCGCCGGAATCTGTACGACGTCGCTGCGGAATGCCGCGCGCTTCAAGCGTGATTCGGAAACCGGCATGGTCATGGTAAATCTACCGACGGCCGGCGTTGACTATCACGTTCCTTTTGGCGGGCGCAAGGGTTCGAGCTATGGGCCGCGCGAGCAGGGCAGCTACGCACGCGAATTTTACTCGATTGTCAAAACGGCTTACATTCTTCCGTGACCCGCTTCAACGAACGCCGTCGAGCGGCCAAAATCCATACAGCGCGCGACCTGGTTCGAGATCCCAGAAGCGCGTGAGATTGTCGCCGACGCCGTACACGACACCGAACGGAACGTCGCGGTCGAGAATCGCGCGTACCAGCCGCGCAAAATCGCGTTTCGACATCCACGTGGCGGCATAGCGCGCGTGCGCGTCGCTGGGTTTGAGTTTCGGCAGGAAGGGCGGAACGCCGAGCGACGGATCCGTGGGCGAGTCCACTTCGAGAATCGATCCGATGCGCACGCAGGCAACATGGAGGCCGAACGCCTCGCTGTAATATTTTCCGAGTACTTCTCCGAACGCTTTAGCGACGCCGTACAGACTGTCGGCGCGAAAGGGCTCGTCGTTGCGAATAACTACGCCGGCGCCCGGCTCGTACAACTCTCGCCCGCCGGCCATTTCGTGCATCCCGACGGCGTGATTGGAGCTGGCAAAGATCACGTGTTTGACGCCCGCCTTTCGTGCCGCCTCGAAAGCATTATACGTCCCCGCGATATTCACGGCGGCGACATTTTCCCACGTGGCGAGCACGTCGGAATAGCCGGCCAGGTGAACCACCGCGTCGCAG